>NZ_JAWOIS010000090.1:0-58929 GCF_046484525.1 Marinobacter sp. | reverse complement strand
TACAACAACTGGCGGGCCTCCTGATACTCACTCTCGATCTTGGCGTGGCAATCGTCCGCCAGAAATCTCGCCACCTTTTTACCCAGAAGCGGCACATCGCAACGCACGCTCAACAGGACATGATTGGTGCACTCCTCCCCGGAGCCCAGAAGACGCATCATGCCCTTGATTTTCGCCGGCACGCATTCGATATGAACTCTGAATTCACAATGCCACTCCTCGTCACTCTTACGGAACCAGTGCTCCTCCTGACGTACCCGGTTCCATTCCCGGTGGAAGCTCGCGAGAATTCCCGGCACTTCGAGTGAGCTGGTGACTTCCCGCTCAATGACCAGCTTGGCTGATAACTCATCCTTGACCAACTCGGGCACACACACGTTGCGTGACCCAAGCCGGGCATTTTTCTCAAGAATATGATCCTTGCTGAAGAAGGCACCAAGCACCCGCTCCAGGCTCGCCTCATAGGGATGTTCCAGTTCAATTTGCATGGGTGGTCTCCGTATGGTGTCAACCAGATTCTGCGGACAATGACCACCACCAGCATTGGCCGGCAGGTCAGCCAACCGGGGCGCGCTAGCCAGACCCTGCTGTTAACTGTAATATCCAAACAGGTTAACAGCACCCCATTCGAAACCAGACAACGTGACCGGAGACTCACCATGCGCAACGCCGATCTCGTCGCCCGCGATCTCAAATCCGTGTGGCACCCCTGCACACAAATGAAAGATCACGAATCCCTGCCCCTGATACCTGTAAAACGGGGGGAAGGCGTGTGGCTGGAAGACTTCGAGGGCAACCGCTACATCGATGCGGTCAGCTCCTGGTGGGTCAACCTGTTCGGCCACGCCAATCCGCGCATCAACGCCGCCATCCAGGAACAGATCGGCAAGCTGGAGCACGTCATCCTGGCCGGTTTCAGCCACGAACCGGTGGTCAATCTCTCGGAGCGCCTGATCGAGGTCACCCCCGAAGGCCTGAACAAGTGCTTCTACGCCGACAACGGCTCATCGGCCATCGAAGCCGCCCTGAAGATGAGCTACCACTACTGGAAAAACCTTGGCATGCCAGCCAAGAAGAATTTCGTCAACCTCAGCAACAGCTATCACGGGGAAACTCTCGGCGCCCTGGCCCTCGGCGACGTCGCCCTCTACAAGGACACCTACCAGCCGCTGCTGATGGAAGTGCTCACAGCCCCCTCCCCGGATGCCTTCAACAAAGAGGCCGGCGAGACCGACGAGGAATACGCCCTGCGCCAGTTCGAGGCCATGGAAAAGCTCCTGGCGGAGAAACACGAGGAGATTTGCGCGGTGGTGGTGGAACCGCTGATCCAGTGCGCCGGCGGCATGCGCATGCACCACCCGATTTACCACACCAAACTGCGTGAGGCCTGTGACCGATACAATGTGCACCTGATTGCCGACGAGATTGCCGTTGGCTTCGGCCGCACCGGCACCCTGTTTGCCTGCGAACAATCCGGCATCACCCCGGATTTCATGTGCCTCTCGAAAGGCTTGACCGCCGGCTACCTGCCCCTGTCCGTGGTACTGACCACCGATGACGTCTACAACGCATTCTACGACGACTACGAAACGCTCCGGGCGTTCCTCCACAGCCACAGCTACACCGGCAACCCCATCGGCTGCGCCGTGGCCCTGGCCACCCTCGACATCTTCCGGGACGACAACGTCATCGAAAACAACCGCCACCTGTCCCGCTGTATGGGCGAAGCCGTTGCTCACCTGGAAGACCATCCGAACGTTGGCGACATCCGCCAGCACGGCATGACCCTGGCTGTGGAAATGGTGAAAGACAAGGCCAGCAAGACCCCGTTCCCCTGGCAGGAACGCCGGGGCATCCGCGTCTACCAGCACGCCCTGACCCGGCAATCACTGCTACGCCCCCTGGGTAACGTGGTATATTTCATGCCGCCTTACGTGATCACCGAGGAGCAGATCCGCCACCTCGCCCAGGTCGCGACCGAAGGCATCGAAATTGCCGTAAAGGACTGACCCGAATGCGCATCCCCAGATTCTACACAGCCTCGGAACTGACCGTTGGCAGCAGCTGCGAACTGGACGACAACGCCGCCCAGCACGTAGGCCGGGTTCTGAGGATGCAGCCAGGACAGCAGCTGATCCTGTTCAACGGCGACGGCCAGGACTACGACGCCACCATCCAGGATTCGAGCAAAAAACACGTCCAGGTGGAAATCGCCGGGGCAACGGCCACCACCACCGAGTCCCCACTGGGAATCGTCCTTGGCCAGACCCTGTCCAAGGGCGACCGCATGGACTACGCCGTCCAGAAAGCCGTGGAAATGGGCGTTAGCCAGATCGTGCCCCTGACCACCGAACGCTGCGACGTCAAACTCAAGGGCGACCGGGAAGACAAACGCCTGCGCCACTGGCAACAGGTCGCCATCAGCGCCGCCGAACAATGCGGCCGGGCCCGCGTCCCGGAAATCCTCCCGGTCATGAACCTGAACCAGTGGTTCGAACACAGCCAGACCTGCGACCTGCGCCTGGTTCTGCACCACCGCACTGAACAAAGCCTGAAATCCCTGGCGACACCCGGCTCGGTCGCCCTCATGATCGGCCCGGAAGGTGGCCTGAGCCCCGAAGAAATCGCGGCGGCCGAACAATCCGGATTCCTCCCGGTGGCACTCGGCCCCCGCGTTCTCCGCACCGAAACCGCCCCGGTAGCCGCCATGGCCCTGTGCCAGTGGCTCTGGGGCGACATCGGCACCTGAGCCCTAGTGTCCCGTATGGTTAATTCGCTGACCTACTGCGAATTAACCAGACGGGACACTAGACCGTGCCGCCGTCCCGTTCCGGCTTCTGAGTCATTGACAGTAACCGGACCGGCCAACATGATTCCTGTCTGACAAAAGTGCTGTTTGGAGCCCCGCCACTGTTCGGGGCGTTCATTCGGGGAGGGCTGTCCAAAACTGTGCGGAGCCATGGATGGCGTAGCCCAAGCGTCACAGGGGCTCGGCCGAGCGCTTATGAAGCGAAGCTTCATGCGAAAGCCGAGCGACAGCAATCTGTGATTGCTGGCCGGACCCGCTTGCGGGTGCCGCAAGGAGCGTGTTTTGGACAGCCCTCCCCGAATGAACGCATGCTCCCAGTTAAAAAACAAAGAACGAGTGCGAGTACCGGATGACAAGCCTGCTGACGACCCAAGAATTCTGGCAATACCTGAGCATCCCAGTGATCGCAGCCCTGATCGGCTGGACCACCAACTGGCTTGCCATCAAGATGACCTTCTACCCCCTGGAATTCATCGGCAAACCACCCCTGCTCGGCTGGCAAGGCATCATCCCCTCCAAGGCCCGCAAAATGGCCGCCATCAGCGTCGATGCCACCATCTCCAAGATCGGCACCGTCCAGGAAATCTTCCAGCAGATCGACCCCAAGGTACTCGCCGCCCACATCGTCCACTCCGTCGACCCCCGTATCGAGGAGTACGTCGACGAAATGATGCTCCGGGAATACCCCACCTTCTGGGAAAACCTGCCTGCCTCGGCCCGCAAGATGGTCTACGACCGGGTGCGCAAATCCACCCCGCAACTGGTGGACAACCTGGTCGAGGACATCTCCGACAATATCGAAGACCTGCTGGACATCAAAGGCATGGTTATCGAGCGGCTGGCCAAAGACAAACAACTGCTGAACCGCATCTTCCTCGAGTGCGGGGAAGTGGAGTTCCGCTTCATCATCAACTCAGGCCTCTACTTCGGCTTCCTGTTCGGTCTGATCCAGATGGCTGTCTGGTATGTTTACCCTGCCTGGTGGGTGCTGCCCTTCTTCGGCCTCCTGGTCGGCTGGGCCACCAACTGGATCGCCCTGAACGTCATCTTCCGACCACTACTCGAGAAAAAAGTCGGGCCGCTCCGGATCCAGGGCCTGTTCCTGAAGCGCCAGCCGGAAGTGGCGGAATCCTTCTGCCACATTGTGACCCACGAAATCCTCACCGTTGGCAACATCATCCGCGCGATCCTGGAAGGACCGAAGGGAGACCGGGCCCGCAACATGGTGAAAAAGCACATCAAACCGTTGGTGGATGAGACCGCCGGCCTGGGCAAGGCGCTCACCCAAATGGCCTTCGGCCCCACCGGCTTTGCCACCCTCAAAAATCAGGTCGGCGAGAAGGCCATCGATATCAGTCAGACCTCCTTCAACAATCCGGTGTTCGAGAAGGACAGAGCCCAGGCGGTGGAGTCCATCATGGTGGAGCGGATGATCGCCTTGTCATCGGAAGAGTTCCAGGACCTCCTACGGCCCTGTTTCCAGGAAGACGAGATCAAGCTGATCCTGGTCGGCGCCTTCCTGGGTTTTGCCGCCGGTGTCTGCCAGCTGGTCTTCGTGTTTGGAGAAACCCTGCTCTGATGAAGGAGGCCACCGACGGCCGGGCCTGCGAGTCCTCTCAGGCCTTCGGCTGATGCAGCAACGAAGCCAGGGTTTCAGGCTCCTGATCCCGCGCCCCATCAATTAGTTCCGGAGGCAGAACCGGAGGCAGCCGGTCCACAACCCGGTCCTCATCACGACGCGCAACATCCAGAATATTCCTGACGGTAATGAGATCAAGGGCCCGCCCGGGCACCAATTGGTCGCCTTGCGGGCCAGCCAGCGTTAGCAGCCCGGCACGGATCAGTTTGTCACTGACTTTCCGGGTCACCTCACCGGGCACCCGGAGCTGGTGTTCAAGAGCTTCCTGTTGCGGCGCCGCTTTACCTTCACTGAATGGCCTGGAAACCATCCACATGACCGCCAGGGCCACCCTTTCCTGAAGCTCGGGCGCCATCTGAACATGGCTGTGCTTGGCAACCGATCCCGGGTTCTGTAGATAAAAAGCCAGACTCGCTCCGAGCAACAGAATCATCCAGTTCAGGTAAATCCAGATCAGCAGGATGATGCCGATGGCGAAGCTGGAATAGATAGCCGCGTACTTCGCCGAACCGGCCACAAAAGAGGCAAACAGTATGCCGCCGGCCTGCCAGGAAACCCCGGCCACCAAGCCGGAAATAAAAGCATAACGCAGCTTGACCCGGGTGTTGGGGATGAAGATGTAGAAAAAGGTAAAGGCGGCTACCACTAGGAAGAACGGGGTGAAACGACTGACGACGAGGACCAGCGACCCGAAGGGCTCGATCTCCACCAGGGTCTGGACAATATCCGACGAGAAAATAGTGGCACTCACCCCGATCGCCGACACCATCAACAGCGGCCCCACCATGATTACACTGAGGTAATTACTGAAACGCTGAGCCAAAGAGCGCATATCCGGCACCCGCCAGATCATGTTGAAGGAGCGCTCGATTTTCTGTACCAGCGAGATCACCGTGTACACCAGCAATGCCAGCCCCACCGAACCGAGAACACCCACTTTCATGTTGTCCACAAAACCAAGGATTTCATTGGCTAACTCAATGCCCTGCGGCCCCATAGGCTCAAAAAGATGGAACAGGAAAGGCTCCATCCGCTCATGCACACCCAAGGCCTTGAGCACCGAAAAGCTCAGGGCAAGCAGCGGCACAATACTGAGCAGCGTGGTGTAGACCAGACTCATGGCATGGAGGGTAAGCTGCCCGCTGAGCACGTCCCGCACCAGGGCGTAGACCGAACGACCAACCTTGTAGAGCCAGGTCCAGGGCCACTGCTGAGGCGGGTTGGGGTTTGCAAGAATCCAGTCTTCTGCTGCCTGCAGCCGTTCTTTGAGTAGGAATGAAGCCACGTGACGTCCTGTTACACGAAATTTTAGCCAGTTTATCAGGGATATAAGCCGGTGCCCCAAAGTATGGCCGATAACCGGTGGTTTGCGAGGCCCAACCGGACAATATAACCATATTATCTTTTAATCCTTCATCTTATAACAAACCTTCTGTATAAACGGGCGCCATATTCGATATCTGTCAATGAACGGGTTTTCATTATGCACCTCAAGACTGCTCTGGGCATTGCAGCCGCCTCCGCATTCCTGCCCTCGGTTGCATCTGCCACCAATGGTTACTTCAGCCACGGTTATGGCACCATCAGTTCCGGCATGGCGGGCGCCGGTGCTGCGCTGGCGCAGGACAGCATCGCCGCTGCCACCAACCCTGCCGGACTGGCTTTTGTGGGTAATCGCGTAGATGGCGGCCTGGAGCTGTTTTCGCCACGGCGAAAGTATGAAGTGGAAGGACCGATGTCACCGCCGCCCGCCTTCTCCCTGCAGCCGGGCAGTTATCAGAGCAGCCGCGATGCCTTCGCGATCCCCCACTTCGGTGCCAATCATCGCATCAACGATCGCCACGCCCTTGGCGTTTCGGTCTTTGCTAACGGTGGCATGAATACCAGTTACCCTGGCGATAATGGTGGTCCCTTCTATGGCGGCCGGACCGGCGTCAATCTGGAGCAACTCTATATTGCGCCCACCTGGTCCTGGAAATTCGCCGACAACCAGGCCATCGGCATTTCTCCAATGATCGCCTACCAGCGTTTCGAAGCAAAAGGCCTGGGCGCCTTTTCAGATTTCTCATCCGATCCTTCAGCGCTGACCAACAATGGCACCGATGATGCCTGGGGCTACGGCATCCAGATCGGCTGGCAGGGCGAAATTACTGACACGCTTCGCGGCGGCCTGAGCTTCCGAACCATTCTGGAAATGGAAGAATTCGACGAATACCAAGGCCTGTTCGCCGAACAGGGCGACTTCGATATCCCGCAAATGCTCAACGCAGGCATTGCCTGGTCCGGCATCGACCGGCATTGGATCCTGCTCGACATTCAGCACATCCGCTACAGTGACATTAACAGCGTGGGCAACCCGATGCTGCCCAACCTGACGACCACACAATTGGGTGATGATGATGGCGCCGGCTTTGGCTGGGACGATATGACCATCGTCAAACTCGGCTGGCAGTGGCAGCAGACTGACCAGCAAACCTGGCGTGCCGGCGTCAGCTACGGTGAGCAGCCGGTGCAGGAAGAGGAAGTGCTGCTCAACATCCTGGCCCCCGGCGTCCAGGAATGGCACTTCACCGGCGGTTTCACCCGCCAGTTCAGCGATTCCCTCGAACTCTCAGGATCGGCTTTCTACTCACCGCGTAATAGCGTGAAGGGCGACAACCCGCTCAGCCCGCAGCAGACCATCGAGCTGAGCATGTACCAGGTCGGTGTATCGGCCAGCATCGGCTGGCGGTACTGAAACCGGACCCGGTCCAACGCCTCATTCAACGGATGCGAGGTTTTTAGCGGTAATATTCACAATCCGCTGCCTCGCTTCCCGGCTGGCCCAGGCCGAGTGTGGCGTGACAATCAGGTTGGGAATGTCATCCGCCAGCAGGGGGTTGCCATTGCGGGGCGGTTCCTCGGTCAGCACATCAAAGCCCGCACCACCAATCACTCCAGCGCGCAAGGCATCCGCCAGCGCCTGCTCATCCACCAGACCACCGCGGCTGGTGTTGATTAGCAATGCATCGTTTTTCATCATCTCCAACTCCCGCTTCCCGATCAGGTTACGGGTTTCCTCCGTCAGCAGGCAGTGCAGTGAGAGAACATCCACCTTCGGTAGCAGTTCATCCAGCGGAATCCGCGGATACCCGTCCACCTCACCCGACTCCTGCCCCGGCCTTGCACCCAGCAGGATTTTCATACCAAAGGCTTTGGCACGTTCGACCACACCCTGCCCCAGGTCACCGTAGCCGACCACACCCAGCGTACGCCCCTCCAGTTCCAGGATCGGATGGTCCATCAGGCAAAACGTGTCGCTCTGGCCCCAGCGCCCGGCCCTTACATCCCGGTCGTAGTCCAGCAGCCGGGTGGCCAGAGCCAGCATCAGGGCCAGGGTGTGCTGGGCCACCGTGGAACGGCCATAGTTGGTTACATTCATCACCTTGATGCCATGCTCCCGCGCGGCAACCTGGTCAATGTTGTTCAGGCCGGTAGCGACCACGGCAATCGTCTTCAGCTCCGGGCAGGCCTCGAAATGTTCCCGCTTGAGTACTACCTTGTTCACCAGCACGGTATCAAAGCCCCGAATCCGTTCCAGCACCTGCTCCGGCGTGGTACGGTCGTGCTTTGCCAAACCGCCGGTGACGTTCTCGATCGGCGACAGGTCGACATCATTTCCAAGGGTATTGGCGTCCAGGAATACGGTTTTCATGCTTTTCTCCCATCTCAAGATCGCCACAGATTAAGGTAGACTGGAGAAAACGTCCAAATACCGGTGAAGGGAAAGAACCATGGAACACGAATTCTGGCACGAACGCTGGGCAAAAAAGGAAATCGGCTTCCACGAGGGCACCGTTAACCAGTACCTGCACGATCACTGGCCCGAACTGGCCGGGGAGAATACCGACGCAGTATTCGTCCCCCTGTGCGGCAAGGCCCACGACATGTGGTGGCTGCACGACCGCGGCCACCCGGTCCTCGGCGTGGAACTGAGCGAGATCGCCTGCAAGGATTTCTTCGAGGAAGCCGGCGAGAAAGCCCAGGTGCACCCCGGAGAGCCCTTCACCACCTTCAAGCACGATGACCTGGAACTTTGGTGCGGCGACTTCTACCAACTGGTCCCGGACGATCTCAAGCACATCCGCCTGGTCTACGACCGCGCTGCCCTGATCGCCCTCCCCCCCTCCATGCGCCGCCAGTATGTCGAACACCTGACGGCCATCATCCCCGACAGCGCACGAATCCTTCTGATCACCCTGGACTACGACACCGAAATCAAGGGTCCCCCGTTTAACGTCTCCAACGACGAAGTCCGGGAACTCTACGGCCAGGACTACGACATCGAGCACGTGCTGACCAACACCCTGGCGAAAGATCATCCATTCGCCAAGCGGCGCGGGCTTGAGGGGGCCTCGGAAAGCGTCTTCCGCTTGACCAAGCTTTGAGGTTGGCTCTCGCAGCCTGCTGGGTTGGGAGTCTTGGCGGGTGACGAGTGGGGGTGTCTTCCTGAAAACGCTCGATTAAACTCGCTTCGCTCAGACAGTCGACCATTTTCAGGAAGACACCCCCACCCGTTCCCGCCTCGGCAGGCCTTTCGGCTGCCATCCTCGTGGGCTATTTTGAAGATATTCCTGCTGATTTTGATCGGAGTGTATCGGGGGTCTTTTTTCTGGCGAATTTGATGTCTGAGCGAAGCGAGTTGCCAATTCGCCAGAAAAAAGACCCCGGTGCGCTCCAGTCCCCAATCCCGGAAAGCTACAAAAACGCCACACCCAGCTAACACAATTTAATGAACCTTAACCACTCGCCCACTGTCCAACCTCGCGAACCTGAACTAAGCTCAGATTAAGCAAGCCGCGAAGAGAAGTTGCAGCGCGGCTTGTAAGTATCCATTCCTTTTACCCATAACCAGATAAACACCGCCGGGACAGGCGGCGCCAACACCAACGGGGAAATTGCGTGAACTGAAAAGCTGAATAACAGCGAGCGAGGGGCCATCTATGAGCATACTGCAGCATTTCAAAGACCGGTATGAAGCTACCCAAGAGGAAGAATACTCTCTTGAGGAATACCTGGAGATCTGCAAAAAGGACCCAACGGCCTATGCCACGGCCGCTGAGAGAATGTTAATTGCAATCGGCGAGCCGGAATTGGTAGATACCTCTCGCGACCCAAGACTGTCGCGCATCTTTTCCAACAAGGTGATCAAACGCTACCCGGAATTTTCCGAGTTCTACGGTATGGAAGACGCCGTGGAGAACATCGTTTCTTTCTTCCGCCACGCCGCCCAGGGCCTGGAAGAGAAGAAACAGATCCTGTACCTGCTGGGCCCGGTGGGCGGCGGCAAGTCCTCCCTGGCCGAGAAACTCAAGGCCCTGATGCAGAAGGTGCCTTTCTACGCCATCAAGGGCTCACCGATGAACGAATCCCCCCTGGGTTTGTTCGATCCCGCCGAGGACGCCGAGATCCTCGAAGAGGAATACGGTATTCCCCGTCGCTACCTGAATTCCATCATGTCACCCTGGGCGGTGAAGCGCCTGCACGAGTTCGGTGGTGATATCAGCCAGTTCCGGGTGGTGAAGAAATACCCGTCGGTACTTGATCAGATTGGCGTCGCCAAGACCGAGCCGGGCGACGACAACAACCAGGATATTTCCGCCCTGGTGGGCAAGGTCAATATCCGCATGCTGGAGGACTTCTCCCAGGACGACCCGGATGCCTATAGCTTCAGCGGAGGGCTGTGCAAGGCCAACCAGGGTTTACTGGAGTTCGTTGAGATGTTCAAGGCGCCCATCAAGGTGCTGCATCCGTTGCTGACCGCCACCCAAGAGGGCAATTACAACACCACCGAGGGCATGGGTTCGGTGCCGTTTGATGGTGTGATCCTGGCCCACTCCAACGAATCCGAATGGCAGACCTTCCGGAACAACAAGCACAACGAGGCGTTCCTGGACCGGGTCTACATCGTCAAGGTGCCCTACTGCCTGCGGGTGACCGAGGAAATCGAGATTTACAAGAAGCTGCTGACCAACAGCTCCCTGTATGGCGCCCCCTGCGCACCGGATACCCTGGACATGCTGGCGCAGTTCTCGGTGCTGTCCCGGATCAAGGAGCCTGAGAATTCCAGCATCTTCTCGAAGATGAAGGTGTACGACGGCCAGAACATCAAGGACACCGATCCGAAGGCCAAGTCGATCCAGGAGTACCGGGATGCGGCCGGGGTGATGGAGGGTATGGATGGCCTGTCCACCCGTTTCGCCTTCAAGATCCTGTCCAAGGTCTTCAACTTTGACACCACCGAGGTGGCGGCCAACCCGGTGCACCTGCTGTACGTGCTGGAGAAGCAGATCGAGCAGGAGCAGTTCCAGTCGGAGATCCAGGAAAAGTACCTGCGTTTCATCAAGGAGTACCTGGCGCCGCACTATGTCCAGTTCATCGGCAAGGAAATCCAGACCGCCTACCTGGAAAGCTACAGCGAATACGGTCAGAACCTGTTCGACCGTTACGTGACCTATGCCGACTTCTGGATCCAGGATCAGGAATACCGGGATCCGGAGACTGGCGAGATTCTCGACCGCGGGTCCATTAACGACGAGCTGGAGAAGATCGAGAAGCCCGCGGGCATCAGCAATCCGAAGGACTTCCGCAACGAGGTGGTCAACTTCGTGCTGCGCGCCCGGGCCAACAATCAGGGGCGCAACCCGTCCTGGCTCAGTTACGAGAAGCTGCGCAGCGTGATCGAGAAGAAGATGTTCTCCAACACCGAGGACCTTCTGCCGGTCATCTCCTTCAACCCGAAAGCCAGTCAGGAAGACCAGAAGAAGCACAAGCAGTTCGTCGAACGTATGGTCGAACGAGGCTACACCGAGAAGCAGGTACGGCTGTTGGCCGAATGGTACCTGCGGGTTCGCAAGTCTCACTGAAATCAGTGACCAGTCACTGATGGGAGTAGCACTATGGGTATGACCCACATCGTCGACCGGCGGTTGAACGGCAAGAACAAGAGCGCGGTGAACCGGGAACGGTTCCTGCGCCGCTACCGCCACCACATCAAGAAAGCGGTGGCTGATGCGGTGCACAAACGCTCGATCACGGATGTTGAACGGGGAGAGAAAGTCAGTATCCCGACCCGGGATATCGACGAGCCCATCTTCCACCACGGCCAGGGCGGCCGACGGGAGATGGTGCATCCCGGCAACCAGGAGTTTGTGGCCGGGGATATGATTCCCAAGCCTCAGGGCGGCGGTGGCCAGGGCGCCGGCCAGGGTCAGGCCAGTCCCGATGGCGAGGGCATGGACGAGTTTGCCTTCCAGATCACCCAGGAGGAATTCCTGGACTTCCTGTTCGATGATCTGGAACTGCCCAACCTCGCCCGCAAGAAACTCAAGGATACCGAGGCCTTCAAATATGTAAGGGCCGGTTTCACCAATCAGGGCATTCCGGCCAAGCTGGATGTGGTGCGATCCTTGCGGGGCGCCCACGCCCGGCGCCTCGGCCTTGGCGGTGCCCGCAAGAAGAAGATCAAGGATCTGGAGACACAGCTGGAAGCCCTTAAATTGGCGCCGGAGGATCTGGACCCAGCCTTCAGCCACGAAGACCAGATCAAGGTGCTGGAGGACGAGATCGCCCGCCTCAAGGCCAACGTGCGCCGGATCCCGTTCATTGACGAGATTGACCTGCGCTACCGGCAGCACGTGAAGCAACCGAAACCGGCCACCAGCGCGGTGATGTTCTGCCTGATGGATGTGTCGGGCTCCATGACCCAGATGCACAAGGACATCGCCAAGCGCTTTTTCATCCTGCTGTATCTGTTCCTGAAAAAGAACTACAAGAAGATCGACGTAGTTTTCATTCGCCACCATACCAGCGCCAAGGAAGTGGACGAAGAGGAGTTCTTCTACAGCCGGGAGACCGGCGGCACCATTGTCTCCAGTGCGATCAAGCTGATGCACAAGATCATTGGGTCCCGCTACTCCCCGTCAGAATGGAACATCTACGCCGCACAGGCATCGGATGGTGACAACTGGAACGACGACTCCCCGGTGTGCGGCAAACTGCTCGCCGACAGCATCCTGCCGCTGGTGCAGTATTACGCCTATGTGGAGATCACACCCCAGGACCACCAGATGCTCTGGTACGAGTATGAGAAGATCATGGAACGGTTCCCCCAGAGTTTTGCCATGCAGCAGATTGCCGACCCGAGTGAGATCTACCCGGTGTTCCGCCAGTTGTTCGAGAGGAAAGCCGCATGAGTAGCATCGTCGACCGTCCGAATGTACCGGAAAGCGACCAGCCCGGAGCCAGGAAGCCAATTTCCACCGGGTCGGAGTGGACCTTTGACCTGATCCAGGAATACGACGACGAAATCGCCAAGTGCGCCAAGGAATTCGGTCTGGATACCTATCCGAACCAGATCGAGGTAATCAGTGCCGAGCAAATGATGGATGCCTACAGCTCCGTAGGGATGCCCGTGGGCTACCATCACTGGTCCTTCGGCAAGCAGTTCCTGAATACCGCCAAGGGCTATCAGCGCGGACAGATGGGGCTGGCCTACGAGATTGTGATCAACTCCAACCCCTGCATCGCGTACCTGATGGAGGAGAACACACTGCCCATGCAGGCATTGGTTGTTGCCCACGCCTGTTATGGCCACAACTCCTTCTTCAAGGGCAACTACCTGTTCCGCACGTGGACCGACGCCAGCGCGATCATCGATTACCTGGTCTTCGCCCGCAATTACGTGGCCGAGTGCGAGGAACGCCATGGAGTGGATGCGGTGGAGGAGATTCTGGATTCCTGCCACGCCCTGATGAACTATGGCGTGGACCGTTACAAGCGTCCGCCGCCCATTTCGGCCGCAGAAGAAGCCCGCCGTCAGAAGGAACGGGAAGAGTACCAGCAGCGCCGGATCAATGACCTCTGGAGAACCATCCCGAGGCCCGATGACGACGATGACCCGGTGAAACGCCAGCGCCGCTTCCCGGAGGAGCCCCAGGAAAACCTGCTGTACTTTATCGAGAAGAACGCCCCCCTGCTGGAGACCTGGCAACGGGAGATCATCCGGATCGTGCGCAAACTCGGGCAGTACTTCTACCCGCAGCGCCAGACCCAGGTGATGAACGAGGGGTGGGCCACCTTCTGGCACTATACCCTGCTGCATCGTATGTATGACAAGGGTCTGGTGAACGACGGCTTCATGCTCGAATTCCTCCAGAACCACTCGGCGGTGGTTTACCAGCCGCCGTTCAACAGCCCGTGGTATTCCGGCATCAACCCGTACACCCTCGGTTTCTCCATGTTCACCGACCTCAGGCGGATCTGCGAGAACCCCACCGATGAGGACCGTGAATGGTTCCCGGACATTGCCGGATCGGACTGGCTGGAGACGCTGCACTTCGCCATGCGCAACTTCAAGGACGAGAGCTTTATCCAGCAGTTCCTGTCGCCCAAGGTGATGCGCGATCTGAAGCTCTTCGCCATCGAGAATGACGATCAGGAAGACCATTACATGGTCACCGCCATCCACGATGACCCCGGATATCGCCCACTTCGGGAGAAACTGGCCCGCCAGTACAACCTGAGCTACCGGGAACCGGATATCCAGGTCTGGAACGTGGATGTGCGGGGCGATCGTTCCCTGACGCTCCGGCATATCCCGGTCGACAGGGTGCCGTTGGGCGAGGACACCGAGGAAGTGGTGCGCCATGTCCATCGGCTGTGGGGCTTTGAGGTGCACCTGGAAAGCGTGGATGACGGTTTGGTTGTGGAGGAATATCATTGTCCTCCACCCCATCTCGATGACGAGTAACCGTGCAGGCAGCAGACAAACCTACCCCGGCCCCCGACAATCAAGACAACGGCCCGACCAACCACTATTCTCCGGTGCTGGCCGGGCCCTTGTTGCGCCATGCCAGTCCGGATCAGCTGGTCCTCTGGCTGGCCTCCAGGGAAACACTCGACCTCCGCATCCGCTTGTCCGAGCGGGATCGCCCCACACGGGTATTCCTTGAACGGGAAATTCGTGACGCCGAGCTGTTCCGGCTCCGGATTGGCACCCACGCCTGGCTGCATCTGGTTGACCTCCGGCTTGATGATCCCCTGCCCCGGAATACCCGGCTGGAATACGACCTTGGCATCACAGCCACGGATGGCACTCGCTGGATCCGTGACTGGGCGCCGCACCTGTGCCCGGAGAGCCGGGAGCGGCCCGGCTTTGTCCTGAAGTCACGTCTTGATCGCATCCTGCACGGCTCCTGCCGTCGGCCCCACCAGACGTCGGCCGATGGCCTGGTGCGGGTGGATGAGGAACTGCACAAGGCCCACCACCTGGAGGATATCCCGGCACTGCTGCTGATGACTGGTGACCAGATCTACGCCGACGATGTCGCCGGCCCCATGCTCCATGCCATCCAGTGCCTGATTCACCAGCTCGGGCTCTACCAGGAGGTTCTGGAAGGCGCCTCCCTGAGCCACAGCCGGGAGCTGACCTCTCTGGAGAAGGGCTACTATCACCGGGACAAGCTGCTGCCGGAATCGGAATTCAACGAGGACCTGACCGAACGCTTCTTCGGGGGCGTGCGCAAGCCGGTATTTACAACCGCCAACGCCGGCAACCACCTGATCTCCTTTGCCGAAGTGATGGCCATGTACCTGCTGGTCTGGTCACCCGAGCCCTGGGCCATGGTGACACCCGCCGAACCCGTCAGTGACCAGGAGGAGCTGGCTCGCTATCGCCGGGAACAGGAGGCGATTGACCGGTTCCGGGCGGACCTGCCCAGGGCTGCCCGGGCCCTGGCCAACGTGCCGGTTTACATGATCTTTGATGACCACGACGTAACCGATGACTGGAACCTCTCGGCGCTCTGGGAAACCACAGCCTACGAACATCCCTTCTCCCGCCGGATCATCGGTAATGCCCTGCTTGGCTATCTGTTGTGCCAGGGCTGGGGCAACCAACCCGACACCTTCAAGGACCTGTTGGAGCAGTGTCAGGGGCTGTTGGAACCAATGAAAGATCACCACGAACTGGACAAGGATATCCAGGATGAACTGATTGACCAGCTGTTCCATTTCCATCAGTGGCATTACAGCCTGGCCACCAGCCCCAAACTGGTGGTGCTGGACACCCGCACCCACCGCTGGCGCAGCGAAATTCGGCGCAGTCGTCCATCCGGTCTGATGGATTGGGAGTCCCTGACCGACTTCCAGCAGGAGGTAATGGATGAGGACGCAGTGATCGTGGTCTCACCGGCACCCATGTTTGGCGTCAAGCTGATCGAGATGATCCAGAGGGTGTTCACCTGGTTCGGCAAACCACTGCTGGTGGATGCGGAGAACTGGATGGCGCACCGGGGCGCCGCGAACGTGATGCTGAATATTTTCGGCCATCCGCGAACCCCGAAGCATTTCGTGATCCTGTCCGGGGATGTGCACTATTCCTTCGCCTACGACATCCGGCTGAAACACAAACGCAACAGCCCGGAGGTCTGGCAGATCACCAGTAGTGGCATCAAGAGCGAGTTTCCCCACCGGCTGCTGGAATGGCTGGACCGGCTGAACCGCTGGCTGTTCGCGCCCTGGTCGCCCCTGAACTGGTTCACCAAGCGCCGGCGCATGCGGATTCGTCCGAGGCTGCCGGAAGGACGGGATGCCGGGGAGCGGCTATGGAATCATGCCGGCATCGGTGATGTCCGGCTGGATGAGGAGGGCGCGCCCTCCGCCATCCGGCAACTCAATGCCGAGGGCGGAGGGACGGTGTTTCACCGTGGCCGGGAGGAATGATCAGCCCGAGACGGAAGGCAGACCGGACAGGGCCATGGCCAGCTCCTGCTCGTCGTATTCGTAGTCCTCAAGCTGGCCCTCGAAGTAGGCAGTGTAGGCCGCCATGTCGAAATGGCCGTGGCCACAGAGGTTGAACAGGATGACCTCGTCCTTGCCTTCCCGCTTGCAACGCAGGGCTTCCTCAATAGCACCCTTGACCGCGTGATTGGCCTCCGGTGCCGGCACAATGCCCTCGTTGCGGGCGAACAGTACGCCGGCCTCGAAGCATTCACGCTGGGTATAGGACACCGCATCAAACAGGCCCAGCTCCTTGGCGTGCGACACCATCGGCGCCATGCCATGATAGCGCAGGCCACCGGCGTGGAAACCCGGCGGCGTGAAGTCGGAGCCCAGGGTGTGCATCTTGGTCAGTGGCGTCATGTGAGCGGTATCGCCGTAATCATAGGCGTACTTGCCCCGGGTCAGAGTCGGACAGGCCGAAGGCTCAACGGCGACAATCCGTGATTTCTCGCCACCGCGCAGGGCATGGCCCATGAAAGGGAAGGCAATGCCGGCAAAGTTGGAGCCGCCGCCAGTGCAACCCACAATCACGTCCGGCCAGCAATCGGCCATTTCCATCTGCTGCATCGCTTCCAGACCAATCACGCTCTGGTGCAGCAGAACGTGATTCAGCACCGAGCCCAGGGCGTACTTGGTGTTCGGGTCCTGAAACGCCAGCTCCACCGCCTCGGAAATGGCGATACCCAGGCTGCCGGTGTGGTCGGGTTTCTCGGCCAGCACCTTGCGACCGAACTCGGTGAGTTCAGAGGGTGACGGGACGCACTTCGCGCCGTAGGTTTCCATCACCGCGCGGCGGTAGGGCTTCTGGTTATAGGAGACCCGGACCTGGAACACGGTAACGTCGATGTCGAACAGGGAGCCGGCGAAGGAAAGCGAGGTGCCCCACTGCCCCGCCCCAGTCTCGGTGGTCAGGGTCCGGATGCCTGCCTGCTGGTTGTAGAACGCCTGGGGGATGGCGGTATTGGGCTTGTGACTGCCCGCCGGGCTTACGCCCTCATACTTGTAGAAGATCTTGGCCGGGGTTCCCAGGGCCTTCTCCAGACGATGTGCCCGGTACAGCGGCGCCGGGCGCCAGAGCCGGTAGACGTCACGAACCGGCTCGGGAATCTCGATTTCCCGCTCGGTGGACACTTCCTGCTGGATCAGCTCCATGGGGAACAGGGGTTCCAGGTCCGCCGGACCCACCGGCTGCTTGGTGGCCGGGTGCAGTACCGCCGGCAGCGGCTCGGGAAAATCCGCCTGCAGGTTATACCAGTACTTCGGCATCCGGTTTTCGTCGAGAAGAAACTTGGTTTGCATGTGCGATAGAACCTCAGCTTGTTGTCGCGTGTCGTCGAATGTCGGACCGTTTGTTATTCTGAACTGTGGAATTTGCCTTAAATAAGCGCTTGCATCCAGTCTACCAGCCAGGGGACCAGTACGGCGGTGGCAAATGCGGACAGCGCCATGGCCAGTCCCGAGAAGGCGCCCATCTGGTTACTGACCTGGAACGCCCGGGCAGTCCCGATTCCATGCGCGGCCACGCCCATGGCGATGCCCTTGGCGGTGTCATCCTTCACGCGGATCCATTCGAACAGCTTGGTGCCCAGTACCGCCCCGGTGATCCCGGTGATCACCACCAGCACGGCGGTCAGTGACGGCAGGCCGCCGATTTTCTCCGAGATGCCCATGGCCACCGGCGCCGTGGCGGATTTCGGTGCCAGGGACATCTGAATCTCGAAGGAGCCGCCAAAGATCCGCGCCAGCCAGATCGAGCTGCCCGCCGCGATCACCACACCACACAAGAGCGAGATGGTAACCGGCATCCACAGTTGGCGCAGCCGGGAGAACTGCTGGTACAGCGGCACCGCCAGCGCCACCGTGGCCGGACCGAGCAGGAAGTGCACGAACTGACCACCCTCGAAATAATCGTTGTAGGAGGTGCCGGTCAACAACAGCAGGCCGATGAGCATGGCGACGGACGTCACCACCGGGTTGGCCAGCGGATTGGAATTGGTGCGCAGATACAGCCGGTAGGCCAGGCCATAGGCCACCAGGGTGATGGTCAGTCCCAGCAGTGGCGAAGCAGAAAGGTAGACCCAGATATTTTTCAGCCCGGGATCATTCATGGTTATCCTCCTGTTTTGCGGCCGGCCCCACCAGCCATCGGGTGGTCAACTGCATCACCAGCGCCGTGGCCACCATGGTAATGACCGTGCTGATCAGTAGCGCCAGGGTAATAGGCAGCCACTCATCGGCAATGCGGCTGAAGTGCGCCATCATGCCCACGCCCGCCGGGACAAACAGCAGGGACAGGTGGCTGAGCAACGCGGTGGAGGCCATTTCTACCGACTCCGGCGCGCTACCGCGAATCCACAGGGTGATGAACAGCATCACCATGCCCAGCACCGGCCCGGGAATGGGCACCCCCAGTAATCGCACGGTGACCTCTCCGACCAGTTGGTACACCAGCAGCAGGGTTATGCCATTGAGAAACTGCATGAAACTCTCCCCGAGCAACGTGAAATAATTCCGCAAATCAGGGAACTTTATAGCACCCTGAATCGTGAACACGGTCCATTATCAGTATACTTTCTACCAATAATTAAAAATCCCTTACTTTGGTGGAGTACGACAAGGAATGAAACGTCTGGGAACACTGGATGCCTCATGGCTGGCCGTGGAATCTGAGGACACCCCGATGCACGTGGGTACCCTGCAGATCTTCTCACTGCCGGAGGGCGCTCCCGAAACCTTTCTGCGGGATATGGTCACCCGCATGAAAGAAGCCGGCGACATCGCCTCGCCCTGGGGTTACAAGCTTGCCTGGTCCGGCTTTCTCGGCCGGCTGGTTGCCCCCTACTGGGTGGAAGACAAGAAGATCGACCTGGATTACCACGTTCGGCACTCGGCGCTGCCGCGGCCCGGAGGCGAGCGGGAACTGGGCATCCTGGTATCGCGCCTGCACTCCAACCCGCTGGATTTTGCCCGGCCGCTCTGGGAATGCCACGTGATTGAGGGCCTGGAAAACAACCGGTTTGCCTTGTACACCAAGATGCACCATTCAATGATCGACGGCATCAGCGGTGTGCGCCTGATGCAGCGGGTGCTGACCACCGATCCGGACCGCCGCGAGATGCTTCCGCCCTGGTCAGTCAAACCACAGCGCCGCCGGGGCAGCAAGACCGACAAGGAAGCCACCATTCCCGCCGCCGTCTCCCAGGCCATGGATGCGCTGAAACTTCAGGCCGACATGGCACCGAGACTCTGGCAGGCCGGCAACCGGCTGGTGTACTCGGTACGCCATCCCCAGGATGGTCTGACGGCGCCCTTTACCGGCCCGGTTTCGATCCTCAATCACCGGGTGACGCCACAGCGCCGCTTCGCCACCCAGCATTATCAGCTCGACCGGCTCAAGGCCCTGGCCCACGCATCCGGCGGCTCCCTGAACGACATCGTTCTGTACCTGTGCGGAACGGCACTGCGCCGGTTCCTGGTCGAGCAGAACCAGCTGCCGGACATACCGCTCACCGCGGGCATCCCGGTGAACATCCGACCGTCGGATGACGAGGGCACCGGCACCCAGATCAGCTTCATGATTGCCTCCCTGGCAACCGACGAACCCGACCCACTGACCCGACTGCAGAACATCAAGACCTCCACCCGACGGGCCAAGGAACATCTACAGAAACTGCCCCGCAGTGCCCTGACCCAGTACACGATGATGCTGATGTCGCCCTACATTCTGCAGTTGATGTCCGGGCTTGGTGGGCGAATGCGGCCGGTGTTCAATGTCACCATATCCAATGTGCCGGGACCGGAGAAGACCCTCTATTATGAGGGCGCAAGACTCGAGGCCATGTACCCGGTGTCACTGATCGCCCATGGCGGCGCGCTGAACATTACCTGCCTGAGCTATGCTGGCTCACTGAACTTCGGCTACACCGGCTGCCGGGACACTCTGCCCAGCATGCAGAAACTGGCGGTGTATACCGGTCAGGCGCTGGAGGAGATCGAGGATCTGGTCCTACCGCCGAAACCGAAAACTACCGGCAGGCGGAAGAAAGCAGCGACCGCCAGCAAATAAGGCGTGAGAAGATCAGGCACCGTCACTTTGCCAGTGGCCCGCGCCGACAAAAATCATCTGCAGGAAGCGGGTCGTCCGCTTCCGGATCTGACCGATCTGGTAGTCGTCGTCCGGAGAGACGCTAAGCAGGTCGGTCAGGCTGAAGGCGACGGTACGCACCACCAGATTGCAGGTCAGGTCCAGATCCGCATCGCTCAGATGATCCATCAACCGTAGCCGACGCAGGTCGTTGGCCAGCTCATTGGCAAAGAAACGCATTTCACTTCGGATGCCTTCCTGCACTGCCTTGCTCTCTCCCGCCAGTCCCTGGGCCATGAACATGAAAAAGTTCCGGTTGGTCTGGGCATGGGCCACGAAGATACCCACCGATTCCTCAATCAGCTTGTCCGACTGAAGCACATTGGCTCGGGCCTCGCGCATCATGCGCCGCAACACCAGCCCCAACTCATCCACCAGCTGCAGCCCCAGGTCGTCCATATTCCGGAAATGCCGGTAAAACGAGGTTGGCACCACACCCGCCTGCCGCGTCACTTCCCGGATTCCAAGACTGGCAAAGTGCCGGCCCTTACCCACCAGGGCCAGCGCCGCGCCCATTAGCTTTTCCCGGGTTTCACCGGGCTTTCGTCGTTGTCGTTCTGCCATGTCCTGCCGCGTCATCTGATCGTCGTGTTCACGAGTGTACACATTTGACCCGAAGAAAGTCGCCCACACTTGTCATTCTGCGCCAACTCACCAACCCGGATTGTCTCCGCAAACATCTGTGTGTACAGTCGTACACATTAGTGAACAAGTGTACACATCAAGACGGATAGGCACCGAGGTTTCCATGGAGAGCACCACCATGTTAGCGAGAGTGACACAGAGCAGGACCATCCATTGGCTGGGCCGCCAGCTATCGAATCAGGACAATCCGGCCTCCTGGCTGGACCCGTTAATGGCCCGCATCAACCCCATGTGGGTACAGGCGTACACACCGGCACGAGTCGAGCAGGCAATCCAGGATACAGACGACACCCGCACCTTCGTACTCCGACCGGCACGGCGCTGGACCGGCTTCCGGGCGGGACAGCATGTGAACATCTGTATCGAGATCGACGGCGTTCGACGTAAGCGAACCTTCAGCCTGTCCAGCTCTCCCCGGCTCTGGGAGGCTCAGGGCCTGGTCAGCCTGACCATCAAGCGTCTGCCCGGCGGACTGGTCACCAACTGGCTTCATGACCAGCTCGAGCCCGGCCAGGTCATAGGCCTGGGTGAGGCCTTCGGTGAGTTCCTGATCCCGGAACCCGCTCAACCAGTGCTGTTCATTGCCGGTGGCAGCGGTATCACCCCGGTGCTCAGCCATCTGGAAACCATGGTCACGCAGGATTACCCGGCGCCGGTCACGCTGTTGTATTTCGTGCGGACCCATCGGGATGTGATCGCGGGGGAGAAACTCCGGGCGCTGGCGTACCGTCACCCGGTACTGACGGTGCGGGTCATCGCCACCAATGAAAGCGAAGAGCCCCGCTTTCTTAACGGCGAGGATCTCGATGAGATACCCGACCTGAAGAACCGGGAGGCATACCTGTGCGGCCCCAAGGGTTTGATGGACCTGGCCCGTGACCTGCTGCATCAGCGCGGGGTCACCGATGACCGGATCCACAGCACCTTCTTTGCCCCGCCGGCCCCGACGCGACTGGAAATTACCGAGCCTGGCGGCCAGGTGACGTTTGCAAAAAGTGATGTACAGGTCGGCCCCGAAGGCGACACCAACCTGCTGGAGATTGCCGAAGCGGCCGGCTTGAGCCCGCAATACGGTTGCCGCATGGGCATCTGCCATCAGTGCAGCTGTCGCAAAACAAGAGGCACTGTCATCAACCGTTTGACCGGCCAGGTTTCCGGGCCCGGGGAGGAAAGCGTCCAGCTTTGCATCTCCGTGCCCCAGGGACCGGTGACCCTCGACGTCTAATCTCTCTTAACCAAAACAACGCAGCCTGTACTTTCCATGACCTGCTGCAAGGAGTTTGCCATGAAGAAAATGAACGAAATCCAGTTGAAGGAACTGGAGCAGGATCTCAATGCAATCCGCGAGGAAGTGCTGTCAGATCTGGGCGAGCGCGACGCGCAATACATCCGCCGTATCATCCGCCTGCACCGGACTCTGGAAATCGGCAGTCGGGTGCTGATGCCGTTCGGATTTATTCCGCCGGTTTTTGTCGCGGCCAGCGTGTCCCTGGGCGTTGCCAAGATCCTGGAGAACATGGAGATTGGCCATAACATCATGCACGGTCAGTATGACTGGATGAATGACCCGGACCTGCACTCCCGGACCTACGAGTGGGACACGGTCTGTACCGGCGATTCCTGGCGCCGCACCCACAATTATGAACATCACACTTATACCAATGTCATTGGCAAGGACCGGGATTACGGCTATGCGGTGCTGCGCCTGAGCGACGAGGAGAAATGGAAGCCCCGCCATGCCCTTCAGTTCGTCAACTACATCCTGCTGAGCGTGTTGTTTCAGTGGGGGGTTGGCCTGCACGAACTGGAGACCGAAAAATTGCACCGTCGGGAAATTCGCTGGCGGGACAAACTCCCGTTCCTCAAAGATTTTGCCCGCAAGGGAGGCCGGCAGGCGTTCAAGGATTACGTGTTCTTTCCGCTGCTGACTTTGCCGGTTGCACCCATTGTGCTGGCCGGCAACATCTGCGCTAACCTGATCCGTAATCTGTGGTCATCCACCGTGATTTTCTGCGGCCACTTCACCCAGGATGCGGAAACGTTCAGCGAAGAGGAATGCGAAGGAGAAAGCAAGGGACATTGGTACCTGCGCCAGCTTACTGGTTCATCGAACTTCACCGGTGGGCGCTGGATACATATCCTGAGCGGGCACCTGAGCTACCAGATCGAACACCACGTATTCCCGGACCTGCCCGCCCACCGTTACCCGGAGATCTCCGAGAAAGTGCAGGCGGTCTGTCGCAAACACGACATTCCATACAACACCGGAAGCTTCGGCAAACAGTATGGTACCGTGCTCAACCGGATCTTCCGTTACTCCCTGCCGGATCGGGTTCGCACCTGGCTTGAGGGCGGTCGCGCGCCTCAGGCAATCTGAAGAAGGCGCAGCAACTGTGGCCGGTGCTGATCCTGAATCACATCGGCCAGCGTGTACTGGTCCAGAACCTCGAGGAATGCCTTAAGCGCTTCGTTGAACATGGACTTGAGACCACACACCGGCGTGATCTTGCAGGTATTCTTCGATGAGAAACACTCGACAATGCTCAGATCCTGCTCGGTCTCACGGACCAGAATGCCGATATTGATGTCCTCGGGCGCCATGTGCAGCCGCATGCCACCTTTCTTGCCTCGAATGGTCTCGATGTAGCCCTTCTTGTTGAGCTGGTGCACCACCTTCATCAGGTGGTTCTTGGAAATATCATAGCTGTCGGCAATTTCCTGGATGGTTGCCAGGCGATCACCCTGCGCCGACAGGTAGATCAGCACGCGGAGTGAATAATCCGTATAACGGGTGATGTGCATTCAGTACTCCAGTTTTCAATAATTCGTTCAATAGGACGGTTGCGTCAGCAGGTAGCAGGCTGTCGCAGCCAAACAGGCGCCCACAATACCCAATACCATCAGAGAAGCTCCCATCAGGAATAACATGCCCCAGCTCAGTGCCATCATGCTGCAGGCCAGAACCTTGGCACTGACCGGCACCACCCGACGGCGACGCCAGTTATCAATCGCCGGTCCGAACCGGGGATGAGCGTCCAGCCACTGGGCAAAGGCAGGTGACCCCTTACTGGCGAAAAATGCAGCCAACAGGATAAAAGGGGTAGTCGGCAGGAGCGGCAGAACCACGCCCACAGCCGCCAGGCCTGCAGAGATATACGCCAGAATCCGAAATCCGGTTTTCCCGGAAGACTCGCCCATGACGGGGTCCCCGCTATGATTCATCACTGCATCTATTCTACCTGCTTTCAATGGACGGGTCTCCCCAAACGGCTCAGGAAAACCAGCCGCGTCACATAGGCCACCTTGATACCCACCGCGAACAGCAGAGTGCCAACGTGAGCCAGAATCTGGATCGCCATGGGAAAGTAGTGGGCCAGCGGGTAAGCCACCAGAACCGTGAGCAGGAGCCCCAGCAATGACCAGACCATCGCACTGTTCGCCCTGAAAAGCAGCTTTTCCATTTGAAACCTCCCGAATACATCCTTAATATGTATTCTATAGACTTCTTTTCAGAGTTTTCAACCCTTGCTCTCAATGGTGATCCCGAACAGAGCCCAGGCACAGACCGAAGTTCCTGATTACCCCCAAAAAAGATTCACTTTATTTAAATGTATAAGGAGAAATGCCATGACACCCCGGACCTGGCTCGAGGAAGCCACCGAAGAGCAGTTGATCGAGCACATTCTGAACCGCTACCACGACACTCACAGGGACCAGTTACCGGAGATTATCCGCCTGGCCCAGAGGGTAGAGCGGGTTCACAGCGGGCACCCCGATTGCCCGACCGGGCTGAGTGCCCACCTGGAAACCATTCAGGCCGAACTGGAAAACCACATGGCCAAGGAAGAGCAGATCCTCTTCCCGATGATCGTGCGCGGCATCTCGGGCATGGCGAGGGGGCCGATCTCGATCATGCGCTCCGAGCACGACGAGCATACCGCCGATCTCGCCCGCCTGGACGAACTGACCAATCAACTGCAACTGCCAGAGGGTGCCTGCAATACCTGGCGCAGGCTCTATGAAGGAATCGGGCAGTTCCGGCAAGATCTGAAGGACCACATCGACACGGAAAACAACGTACTGTTTAGCCGCATCGATGGCCTGAATACATAGTCTTACCTCCCGAGGGGTATCGGATTAGTTGATCCAATCTGCAATACTTGGTCTATACTCAGATCAAAAACAAGCGGCAACAGGATCAACCCGATGCCCCAGAGCAAACTGACAGACCGTTTTGGCCGCACCGTCAACTACGTGCGCCTGTCCGTCACCGACCGGTGTGATTTCCGCTGCGTGTACTGCATGGCCGAGGACATGACTTTCCTGCCCCGCCAACAGGTATTGACCCTGGAAGAAATCGCCCGCGTTGCACGTAACTTCGTTTCGCTGGGGACTGAAAAAATTCGCCTCACCGGGGGCGAACCCATGGTGCGCAAGGATATATTGGAACTGGTGAAGGAAATCGGCACCTACGGGCTGCGGGACTTCGCCATGACCACCAATGGCAGCCAGCTGACTACCATGGCCGAGCCCCTGCGCAAGGCGGGCATGCATCGCCTGAACATCAGCCTGGATTCCCTGGACGCCGACAAATTCCGCAACATCACCCGCACCGGCAAACTGTCACAGGTGCTGGACGGCATTGATGCCGCGCGCGAAGCCGGTTTCCGGGGCATCAAGCTCAATACCGTGGTGATGAAAGGCCGCAATGACGAGGAAATCCCGGAACTGATCGAATTCGCCCGTAAGAAGCAGGTGGATATCAGCTTCATCGAGGAAATGCCCCTGGGCGAAATTTCCGAGCACGACCGGGGTCTGGCTCTGTGCACCAGCGAAGAAGTCCGGGACATTATCCGGAAGAGTCACGAACTGGTCCCTGCCACCGAGGATTCCGGCGGCCCGGCCCGTTACTACCGGATGCCGGGCAGCCCCATCAAGGTCGGATTCATTTCACCGCATTCCCACAACTTCTGTTCTACCTGCAATCGGGTGCGGGTGACCGTCGAAGGTCGGCTGCTGCTGTGCCTGGGTAACGAGCACTCGGTCGATCTGCGCAGGGTTCTGCGGGGCAATCCGGTGACCGATGACAAGCTGCGGGAGACCATTATCAATGCCATGGACCTGAAGCCGGAGCGCCACCATTTCTCGAGTAATGGGGATGTGCAGATTCTGCGGTTCATGAACATGACCGGGGGTTGATGCATTCCACAGCATGAAGCCCCTGTGTTTCTGACACTGCCCCAACTCGTACTGTACGGCATCATTGCGCAGTTCCTGTTTCTGATACTGCTTTGTGTTGTACTCAAGGGCAGGCGGCCCCTGCCCCGACTGCTTCTGGCCGTAATGCTCACCGGCATGACCGGTACCCTACTCGAGGTTTTCCTGCATACGACCGGTTTCGTATTGCGGTATCCGGAAACTGCCTTCACGGGCACCATCCTCGGAATGTTGCAGCCCGGAGCGATATTCCTGTACGCCCAATCGGTGATGTACCGTGACTTCCGTCTGCGGCTGCGCCACTTCGCCCATCTTCTACCGGTACTCGGGGCCGCTGCGGTGTTCGTTGTCGGTTACTACCGGCTGTCCACGGAAGAGCAGGTGAGCGTCCTGTCCGACAGCCGCTACCCCGGGGTCATGAACTCTGTAGTTCTCGCAATTGCCCTTCACACCATCATGCTGGCGTATCTGGCGGCGACCCTGAAGAAAATATCCCGTTTTGGTGTCGAACTACGGCAGATCTTCTCGGATCTGGACAACAAGGAACTGGGTTGGCTTCGTAATTTGCTGCTTGCCTACACCACAGCCTGGGCACTCAGCCTCGTTTACTGCCTCCTCGCTCATATCCTGCGGGTAACGGGCAGTCATGAGTGGCTGACCATCGCAACAACGGGGGTGAGCATTGCAATCCTGCTTCCGATGTCAGTGCTGGCATTCCAGCAACCTGCGCTCTTCGCCGGTATTCGACCGGCGTCGGCGAGTAAAGACGCTGCCCCTAGAATCAGTACCGCAGGCCAACCTCCAGAACCGCCGACAGAGCAAATCCGGCAGTTGATGGAGGAACAGCGACCGTACTTGCACTCAAATCTCACTGTGGACCGATTGGCGCGCCTGGCAGGGCTTTCGCCCCGGGACTTGTCGCAATTTCTGAATCAACAAATGGGCAGAAATTTTTACGAGTTCGTGAACGGCTACAGGATAGAGCATGCGCGGCAGCGTCTGGCCGACCTGACAGAGAAAGCAACCATCACGGATATCATGTATGAGTCCGGATTCAACTCTAAGTCGGTCTTCAATACCCTCTTCCGCGAAACCACTGGCAAAACGCCGTCCCAGTATCGTCGCTCCTTTCGAAACAATGGCTGATTCCCGTTCGGTTTAACTATCCGAACGTTCGGATTCCTGCACCCGAACGCAAACGCCTCGACTTTCAGCCAGAGTGGGCTTGCAACCGGCGATCTCCACACTGTTGTCAAATCGCCGATCAATGCCTTACGAGACCAAGAGGTTCCTCATGAAAACTTCTATCAAGACCAAACGAATCGTCACGCTCACCCTACTCAGCGGAGCACTGCTGTGGAGTTCAGCCAGCTTCGCCCACTGTGATTCTCTGGACGGCCCTGTCATCGAAGATGCCAGAACCGCATTGAACAAAAAATCGCTGACACCGGTTCTTAAATGGATCGGACCGGACGACGAGAAAAACCTGACAATGGCCTTCAACAGTACTCTCGAGGTTCGAAGCCTGGATCCCAAGGCCCGGGAGCTGGCTGACAAGTATTTCTTCGAGACCCTGGTGCGCCTGCACCGAGCCACCGAAGGGGCACCCTTTACCGGACTGAAACCGGCTGGCAGTGCTTCGGCCGCCGCGAAAGCCGCCGACAAGGCGTTGGCGGAAGGCAACGTGGATGCTCTGGCAAAGAAACTGGGGGAGAAAGTTACCAGTTATGTCGTAGAACAATTCCAGAAAACTGAGCGAGACGCCAACGCCGAGTCGGTGGCGGATGGCCGTGAATTCGTCGACAACTACGTCCGTTACGTCCACTCAATCGAGGAGATTCATAATATCGTTGCCGGTGCCCACAGTGAACACTGACGCCATTTGCGACGACTGACGCCAGTCAAGGCAGGCTTACCATTCTCACCGGCCACCGGAGAAGGGGTCAGATGAAAACCTTCATCTGACCCAATGTTCACGCCTCAGTGTTCCATTGCATGCTCCGCAGTTGAACTGTCCATCTTCCCCATCGGCATGCCTGTATTCAGGTGGTCCATAGTGATCTCGCTGTATCTCAGAACCTCTCCAGCATGCTCCATCATGAATTCGTGGGCGGCATCCTCGCTAGCGAATGATGCCAGGGTGGGCCCCATGGCGCCGGCGCGGTCAGAGCCAACCACGAAGAAGGCTTCCCTGGCGTCGATCAGGGCAGTGTCGTCCGGGTGTTCCCAGTCGGTCTGGGCCATATCGTGGACGTAGAGCGTGTGATCGCGGTTAACGTTCTCCGGCTGGAGCATCCAGGCGAACATGTCCTTGGTAGAGCAGAACTTCCGGACGTGCTGATCCTTCTCGGTGATGGCTTCACCCTTGGGGCCGGGGAAGTTGGTGATCACCATGCCGCAGACGTGGCATTCATCGCCGCTTTCGAAGTGCACCGGGGCGGGCTTGGCAGTGGTCTGCTCCTCGTTACCCGAACAGGCGGTGAGGGTCATGACTGCGAGGGCGGCGAGGAGCCAGTTCAGTTTGGTTCGGTTCATTAATGATAACTCCTTTCAGATACGACGATTTCGGAAAAGTAACAGGGCGGCCGCCAGCGGGATGGCAAACCACAGCACCAGGCCAAACCAGAGGCCGGCGGCGCTGATGGGCAGATCAGCGCCGAGACTGAGGACGCCGCTGAGCTGCGCAGTGTCGCCGAAGGCAACGATGTTGAGCAGACGGTAGATGTCGGTCGGGTTCAACATGAGCAGCCAGGGCAACAGCTCGGCGTTGAACTTGCCCTCACTGGCCACGAGAGTACCCAACAGCATCAGGTCGAAGATCAGCACAAAGAAGAACCAGATCGCCAGGGCCAGGCCGGCGGCAATGGGTTTCTCGCTGACGCGGACACTGACCACATAGGCCAGCGCGATAAAGCCCCAACCCAGCAACACGGTGGAGGCAATAAAGCGAAACATGGCGATGGCCAGGCTGGTGATAGCGACATCCTCCACCAACAGCGCAATGGCTATTCCAGCCACACCGAAGCCAATCAGGGTAGCCAGGGCCAGGGTCAGGCCGTGACCGAGGAACTTGCCGAGCAGCAACTGACTGCGGCTGAGCGGGTAGGTCATCAGCAACAACAGCGTACCGCCCTCATCTTCCCCGACGATGGCGTCATACGCCAGCAGCAGTGCGATTAGGGGAATCAGGAAGATCCCCAGGCTGGCCAGGCTGGCGATGGTGGCCGGCGTGGACGCGTAACCAACCTGGCCGGAAGCGGCAGCGCCGAACCAGGCGATACCGAGTGCCAGGGTAGCGAACACCAGAGAAATGGCCATCAGCCAGCGGTTGCGCAGGCTGTCACTCAGTTCCTTGCGGGCAATGGTCCAGATACTGTTCATTGGCTGCCTCCCCGATGAGCCAAGCCACCCGAGCCGATGAAGTGCACATAGATATCCTCCAGACTAGGCTGGTGAATGCTGACATCCGCCACCTCGCCCGATGCCATTACCGTTTGCAGCAAGGCCATTTTCTCCCTCGGTTGCACATCCACACGCAACCGCCCGTTATCGGTCTTGATCATCAGGCCACTGCTGGTTCCGGCGCTGTCGATCACCTTTTCCAGCGCCGAGATACTGTGGGCGGGGTCCAGCGACAGGGTCACCGGCATATTCGCCTGCCTCCTCAATGCCGTCAGATCTCCGGCTGCCTTCAAGGAGCCGTCGGTGATAATGGCCGCGCGATCGATGTAAGGCTCGACCCCGGGCAGAACATGGGAGCACAGCACAATGCCCGTGCCCTCGTCCCGCAGATCTCTCAGCAGCCGGTACAGATCCGCCGTGGCCACCGGATCCAGGCCCACGGTCGGTTCATCCAGCATCAGCAGTTTTGGTTTGCCGAGCAGCGCCTGGGCGAGACCCAGACGTTGGCGCATGCCCTTGGAATAGGTCTTGGTGCGGGCGTCCATGGCATCGCCCAGCCCCACCTGTTCCAACAGCTTCGGCACCTGGCGCAAGGAGGCACCCTTGAGCCGCGCAAAATGATTCAGAATCTCCCGGCCGGTCAGTTGCGGGTAAAACATCACATTCTCCGGTAGGTAACCGATGTACTGGGTCACCTGCGGATCACCGGCCTGGCCGCCGAGTACCGACACCGTGCCCTGGGTCGGTTGCATCAGCCCCAGAATCAGCTTGATCGAGGTAGTCTTGCCCGCCCCGTTATGACCGAACAGCCCCAGGATCTCGCCCGGCTCAAGGCGCAGGTCAATACCATGCAGTACCAGGCTCTTGTCGTACCGGTAACTCACATTCTCAAGACGAAAACAGCTCATTGGCTCTCCGGTTGAAGATCAGCGGGAATTCGCATCAGTGGATGGGAATCGGCAACCCCGGCAGCCTTGACCACCGGGAAGGCATCCTGCACCCAGCGCAGTGTGTCCACCGCCGGGCTGAACATCAGAATCTTCGCCTCCGGATACTTCCACAGCAGCCGGTCCACATTGTCGTTGGGCTCATAGGGCACATCCCCGATCCCATCCTGGTTCCGGTCCCAGCCCAGGTAATCACTCCAGAAATTTCCCTCACCCTCCTTTGACCATTCCTGGGTCCGGGTGGCCACATACTTCACCTGGCGCTGGTTGTTCACAAAGGCATTGCTGAACACCTGGTTATCCTCCGAACCGGCCGTGAGATGAATCCCGATGTTACTGTCCGCGAAATAATTACCCTCGAAGGTGTTATACAGCGAGTTATAGATAAACACCGCCTTCCCCTCGGCCCCGGAAATGGCCACACCCCCGGTCTGCCCCTGGGAAACCCCGGTCACCACATTACCCCGAAGCTCCGACTGGGTAATGAAATTCATCAGAATCCCGTAGTTTTCATCATCCACCGACCGGTTGTTGAACACCTTCAGCCGCTTGCTCTGCATCAGCGCATACCCGGTCCGCGTACCCTGGGTGACATTGTCCTCAAGCAGATTATTCATCGAGTACATGTAATGAATGCCATAACGCAGATCCGCCATCTCATTACCCCGGATCGTGTTGTTATTGGCCGTCTCGATATAAATCGCATCCCGGGTCTGACGGATGTCATTCCCTTCAATCAGCGCCCCGGTGGTATTGAACAGATGAATTCCATTACCCCGGTCATTCGGACGCATACTGGCATCGCCGCGAATGGTATTCTCGCGGACCGTCACATCCGGCGTCGCATCCAGCCAGACCCCGAACGCCGGCCCCTGCAACCGATTGTTCTCGATAACCGTGCCCCGCGCCTCCCGGGCCACAAAAATCCCCGCGTCCAGCTCGTTCAGATCGCTACCCCAGTTGCGCACCGTACAACCGGAAAACGTCACCTCCTCGGCCTCAATATCCACGGCATTCCCCTGCCCGCCCCCGTCAATCACGGTATCGGGATGACACGACACGGTCACGCCAGGCACCCGGATAGCCAGAGGCGAAATTTGCTCGGAAGGAAGCTCAAAGGACGCGCCCGGTTTCAGGGCATCAAGCTCTTCTTGCAGGTCCGCGTTCGCGGTCAGCGATAAGAGAGCGACTGACAGGGCCACCCCATAACGCAAAAGTGAATACATCAATATTTCTCTGAGAGATAAAAATTAGCGGGTCCCAGACCCAAGGTCCGGCAATCCGAGAGGAGACTGCTCCTCCCGGTCTCAGGGGAAAAGCCGGGACTCCACGAATGAGTCCCGGCGAAGAGAAGATCAGGCCTTCTCAACAATCATGCGACCACCCATCTCCATATGCAGCGCATGACAGAACCAGTTGCAGTAGTACCAGTACACCCCGGGCTTCCCAGCCTTAAAGGTCACAGAAGACGTCTGCTGCGGACTGATTTCCATGCTCACACCATGGTTCACCATACAGAAACCATGAGTCACATCCTCGATGGTGTCCTGGTTAGAAACATAAACCGTGACCTCATCGCCCTCCTTGACCTTGAACTCAGTCATCCCGTACTGCGGCGCAACAGAGGTCATGTAAACACGCACCTTGTTGCCGTCACGGATCACCTTGTTATCGGCTTCCAGAGTCACTCCGTCCTTCTTCGCCTGCTCAACCGCAGAGGCAAAGTAAGGATCGTCACGGTCGTAAATCTTCTTGGTCTTGATCTGATCACGACGCACCAGAATACAGTCGTGCGGCTCGGCGTAAGTCGGGCCATCGTGAACCAGCTTCATCTCCTCTCCGGAAATGTCGATCAACTGGTCGTTTTCCGGGTGCAACGGGCCGCACGGCAGGAAGCGGTCTTTCGAGAACTTCGACAACACCACCAGCCACTTGCCATCGGCATCCCGGGACTCGGTCAGGGAGGCGTGGTTGTGGCCCGGCTGATAGTGAACATCCAGCTTCTGGCGGATGTAGTTCACATCCTCGCCATTATAGTGCCTGATGGCATCGGCAACGTTCCACTTGCACACCTGGCTGTCGATGAACAGCGTGGTGTAGGCATTACCACGACCATCATAGGTGGTATGCAGCGGTCCAAGGCCCAGCTCAGGCTCGGCAACGATGGCGTCACGCAGCTCGATCTTGTTGTCGAACAGGTCATCCAGCTTGTCGATGGCAATGACGGAGCAGGTCGGAGACAGCTTACCGTTGGCGATGAAGTACTTGCCATCCGGAGAGGTGTTCAGACCGTGCGGGTTCTTCGGAACCGGAATGTAGCGGGTCAGCTCGGAATCGCCGCGACCGTCCACCACCGGCACCTTGGAGTCGCCGATGGTCTTGAAGTTACCCGCTTTCACCGCCGCTTCGATGCGCTCAACATTGAACACGACAACCCAGTCGCGGTCGTTGCGCATGGTGCCGGCCAGATCTACAGCCTTCTCGGAGTTGTAGCAGGTGGAGGCGGCGTACTTGCCGGTGTAGTCGGCATCGGTGTTATCCAGGTTGCCGTCCACGATTACCTGCCAGGCCACTTCCATGGTATCCGCATCTACGGCATTGAACATGGTGTAGCTGTTTTCCAGGCTGAACTCACTGCCGTCGTTCGGCTGAGGAATAACGAACTCGGCGTTACAGAAAACATACTTTGTACGGGGCACTTTCTGCAGACGCAGACCGTGGATCGCCTGCACATTCGGGATGTGGGTGATCTTGTCCGTCTTCATGATATCCAGACGAATCCGCGCTACCCGAGTATTGGCCTTGTCGTTGATGAACAAGTACTTGCCGTCATAACGACCGTCGGTCATGGAGATATGCGGGTGGTGACAGTCACCGTTCAGGAACTGCTGGTCGCCACCGAGGATTTCCTTACTCTCGTTGGTGATACCCCAGCCCGTGGCCGAGTCCACATTGAAGACCGGAATCCGCATCAGTTCACGCATGGAAGGAACGCCAAGTACGCGCACCTCACCCTGATGACCACCACTCCAGAAGCCATAGTACTCATCCAGCTCACCCGGATGGATCACAGCCTTGTTGCGGGCCTCCTTGGCGGCAGCAGCAAATGCTTCACGGCTCATCACCGCGGTACCCAGACCGGTGGCACCGGCAACACCGGCCAAGGCGGCAGCACCCATGAACCGGCGGCGACTGAGACCACCCTCGGGAACTTCGGGAGCACCTTGGGACAGATCATCTCTTTTCTTCATAGCATCCAACTCCGTTATTGGTTATGGCGGTTTTTGCTTCTCATGCTTTCTTTTTTTGGAACGGCTCAGGACACCTGAACCACGGGGATTTCCTCCGGGTGGCCCGGTGCATTGTGACCACGGCGCTTACCGCGACGCTTGACGATCAGCGGTGGGCACTTGTGGTCATCAAAATAGGTCATCTGGCAATCCAGGCAATAATGGCATTCCATGTAGTTGATGTGCCCGTCCGGATGGATGGCCTGAACCTCACACTCGTGGTCGCAGAGCCGGCAGGGATTGCCGCATTCCTTCCGGCGCTTGAGCCAGTCAAACACCCGCAGTTTGCTCGGCAACGCCAGCGCTGCGCCCAGCGGGCACATGTACCGGCAGAACACCTTTCGGGTGAACAGGTTCACCACCAACAATACAGCGGCGTAGGTGACAAAAGGCCAGCTGCGGTCAAACTTCAGCGTGATTGCGGTTTTGAACGGCTCTACCTCGGCAAGGCGCTCGGCGGTTGCCATGGAGTCCAGCGACACCCCGAACAGCACCAGCAGAATGATGTACTTGATGGCCCACATCCGCTCGTGCACGACGAATGGCACGGTGTACTGGGGTACCTTGAGCTTGCGGGCGATCTCGTTCAGCAGCTCCTGCAAGGCACCAAAAGGACACAGCCAGCCGCAGTAGACCGCCCGCCCCCACAGCAGGATGATGCCGGCCACCACGGCCCAGAGGATGAAAATGACCGGATCGATCAGAAAGGTTTCCCAATTGAACCCGCTGATCAGGCTGTTAACGAACGTCAGCACGTTGACAATGGACAGCTGCCCGAGGGCATACCAGCCAATAAAGAACAGCGTGTAGGTCAGGAAGGCATGGCGGATCCAGCGCATCATCTTCGGCTTCTGCACCAGCCAGTCCTGGAAGAACAGGATAAACAGCAGCACACCGATGCCCAGCCCCAGCACAATGATCTGGAACTCTTTCTGGTACCAAACCTGCACCCACATGGGCTGGGACTCCAGCCATTCTTCCTCGGTAACCACCGGTTCCGGACGGGTGTAGTACTGGTCCGGCAGCTGGTATTCGAGGGGGAATACCTGGAATTCGCTGTCCAGCGGGCCGGTCTGACGTTTGACCGTCAGTTCCAGTGTCCAGGGCGTGCCCGGATCGAAGTTGTATTGCTGGCGAATGATAAAGATCGCCATTTCGGAGAACTCGGGGATATCCTCGGCATAGACATCGCTGAGCCGATAGAAATCCAGATCACGGAAATTGAAGGTGTCACCGAACTGGCGAATCTGGATACGGTCGAAGATGCCGCCGCGCACGTAGCCAGAGCCCTTGAAGGAGTATTTACCATTGGCCATCACGGCAATGGCGTGCTCGCCCGGCTTCAGCTCGGACGTCAGCCACTGGTACTGGCTTTCGCCCAGCAGATTACGGCCTATGGTGGGCGCATCCAGGTAGGCGGTGTACAGGTCGATCAAAGGCCTGTCCCGTTGCCCCTTGCGAGCCGCATTGACCCCTTCGGCCGGCGTGCCCTTGAAGGAATCGTCCACCTGCCCTCTGGTCAGCAGCAGCCGGCGGATGGAACCATCTCCGGTCAGCTCGGTCCAGCTTTTCTGCTCAAAGGCCTGTTTGTCGACGGTGGCCATCGGCGGACGCGCTTTTTCGCCGCCTTCGACCATGCCCAGCTCGACGCCGACACGGTGGGCGGTACGCATGATCACTTCGTTGACGACCATGACCGTGACGGTTGCGCCGGACAGGCCATCGACGGCAACCTTGCGCTCGTTGGAGGTGCCGCCCACGGTGACCCGCTGGTCAGCCTTGAGCCCCGTGTACTGGTCGGTGAAAACGTGCAGTTTGCTCTCGGGAATGCCCACCAGGAGGATGGGCTCGTCATGGTGGATGACCTTGGCGGCCAGGATAGTGCCCTCGGTATCGAGCACCACCATAGCGTTGACCGGCTTACCGGAGTATGCAGGGGTCTGTACGAAATCCAGGGACTGGTAGGCGTAGCCCTTCAGTTCGTCTCCGGCATAAAGTTCCTGAATGGCGCGATTGCCCTCTCTCGGCACTATTTCAGTCACCGACGGCAACGCCTTCTCGATAACCTGCCGGCCTGATACGGGCTCGTACTGGCCCACTGGTATGGCCAGAACGGCAGTACTGACAAGGGTAAGAAGAAATACTGCAAAGCTTCGAACTGCTAAGCCCACGAGAGAGAGCCCCCTATACATCGGTATATCAAAAGCTTGGTAGATTATTGACGGAAAGCAAATACCTCTGATTGCATACACCCTGGAACCAAGCCCACCGGGGCTCGGGTCAGGCCAGGTTGATCGCTTCGCCCTGACCGTTCAGAGGGAGGTAGTTTCCAATGTAACCCATGCGGATGCCCTCTACCATCATGGTCAGGGGCTGCTGAGCCTCATCACTGGAGGGGGCGACGCCTCCGCGACCGGACATGGCAGCTACGAAGACCATATCCCAGGGCTGGCCGGTGGCCTGTGATTCCTGCGCCAAGGCGCTGAAGGCGGGGGCTTCATCCGGGGTTTTGTCGACGCAGATAACCGGGGTCAGCGCCCCGCCTTCACCGCGCTCGAACGCGGCTTTTTCGTCCGCCGAAGCGTCATCCGGCAGCTCGGCGCGGCAGAAGACAAACAACAGGCGCTGGGGCTCGGCCTGTTCACGGGTGACCTGAATAAGATCCTGGTAGTTGCTGATCATGGATTTTCCTTGAAAAAGAGGGGACCTGCCGGGCCTCACGCCTGGCGGGCAATAAGGCGTTCGCCGAGCGAGACGCTGCGAACTTCGTCGCAGACTTCCTCGACTGCCTCGTCACCGTAGCTCTGGCCGTAGTGTTTCTTGAAACCGAATTCGTATAAACGAACGTGCTCCTCCGGTTCCACACCGATGTTTTCCAGACAGGCGCGAGCGCAATGCAGGGGGCAGCCGTCAATCACAGTAATCGGGCGGCCGGACCGGGCGGTTTTCACCAGCGCAGGCACTTTGCCGCCCACCCCGGAGATGCAAGACATCTCGAAGCTGCCTTCGTGGTCCAGACGGACGGCCGCGTTGTTGGCCAGCTGCGCCACGTCGGAGCAGCCGGAGCAGGAATAGATCAGCGGACGTTGCTTTCTCGGTTTCACACATCCTCCTCTGGAAGAGCCTGGAGGCTTCAGGGCAGCAAATTACTGGCTGATTTCAATGAGTCGCCGGGGATCAGAGATAAACAGTTTGCTCCGGTTTACCCGCACAAGTCCATTGGATTTCAGGTCGGCGAGGATCCGTGAGAAAGTCTCCGGTTGCATGGCCAGGCGCGATGCCACCAGGCATTTGGGTAGTGGCAATTCCACTTCACCACCCTGCTCGGGGCCATTGGGCAGCAGGTCGATCAGGTAGCGGATCAGGCGGTCCCGGGCGTTCTGGACGGTCATGATTTCCAGGTCGTGGAAGCGGGTGACGGCGCGCTTGGCGTAGTGGCTCAAGGCAGCCTGGGCGTACTCGGGATGCTGGTCCAGAAGTTCACGGTAGGCCTTGACCGGTATCATCAGCACTTCGCTGGATTTCAGGGCTTCGGCGTAGCAGGCATACCGGGGCGGATCGGCGTAGATCATGACTTCGGCGAAGCAGTCACCCGGGGCGATGCTATCGAGGGTGCGATCAATGCCGGATGAGTCCAGGCGGTACAGGCGCAGGCGGCCGGAGATCACGAAGAAGAAGTGATGTGCGGGCATGTCCTGGCGGTACAACAGCTGGTGGTGGCCAAGACGGAGGCGCCGGGACTGATGAATGAGGCTTTCGAGGTCCCGGGGCCGCAGGTTGCGGAACAGCGGGTGGCTGCGCAGGGCCTCCAGACCGTCGTCGTCAAAGGGTTTGTTGACGGCCACAAGTACGGGTTTGCGGTAGCGGGTGTCGGCTGATTGCATCAGTGCCATGTGTGTTTCCCCCTGCATATACATGCATTAAAAATCTTATTTTAAATAATAGATGCAAACTGGTTGAAAATCGCTCCCCCGATGGGGGTATTCGGGCGGTTATTCCTGAGCAATTGACTTAACTCAAAGATTAGTTTTGCTATCTACTTAAGTGAAATCGGGGCAATGTCTGGACGGAAATTTCTTCCCCAAATAATCACCTGACTGCAACTCGAAGACACTTTGGCTGCGGAGCACAGCCTGGCGGAGACCCGCTGTCCAAAACACGCTCCTTCGGCACCCCTACGGGGTCCAGCCTGCAATCACAGATTGCAGTCGTTCGGCTGTCGCATGAAGCTGCGCTTCATAAGCGCTCGGCCTCACCCATGTGACGCTTGGGCTCCGCCATCCATGGCTCCGCACAGTTTTGGACAGCGGGTCTCCGCCAGTCTCCAAAGCTTGAGCGGAAGTGGTCTCTACTGCATCAGCGGAGAATCTGGCAGTTCCAGATCTACACCTTCAACACCGGTTTCAGCAGCCAGCACTTGCAGATACTGCCGGAACGCCCTTCTCGTCACGCTTTCGCTCAGGTACTGGCGGATCTGGGGCTTTACGTGCTCATAAGGCAGTTGCTCACCGTCGATGCGCTGATCGACGCGGACGATGTGCCAGCCGTAGCGGGTCTCGATCAGTTCCGGGTTCAGGCCTTCCTGGAGGCTGAGGACCGGGCGTTCGAATTCTTCCACGGTCTGGCCTTTGCTGATCTGGCCGAGGCTGCCGCCCTGATATCGGGATTCGCAGGCGGAGTACTGTTTGGCCAGTTCGGCGAACTGTGAGCGCCCGTCCAGGAGGGCTGAGAGCAGTTGGCGACCGGCCTCTTCCTGGCGGATGCGTTCCTGGACGTCGTCCGGAGCGGCGGCGAGGAGGATGTGGCTGACGGCCATCAGTGTCGGGCTGCGGAAGCGGACCGGGTTGGCGGCGTAGAAGCGTTCGCAGTCTTCCTCGGTGGGGTCCGGGACGTTGAGTTCCAGTTCCAGGACGCGGGCTATGCGGTCTTCCTCCTCGGGAATGTCGTCCAGCTTCAGGAGCGCGGCCTGCTGCAGGAGCAATTCGCGGATGACGAGGCTTCTGGCGGCTTCGTGCCAGGCCTCGGCGACTTCTTCCGCCGGGTGGTGCTGCATTTCCCGGGCGATGTCGTCTTCCGGAATCCGCGTTTCGCCCACATAGACCGGCGGGAACTGGTTTCTGGGCTTGTCGGCTTCGCCGGTAGGAATCAGTTGCATGGAGCTAACCTCGTTGGTGAACCTGAACCTGGGATCAGATGAAAGCCTTCATCTGATCCCTTCTTCACAAACAATCCCAGGGGGTGGCCCGGAACTCGGGGTCAGATGAAGGCTTTCATCTGACCCCACTTTCACCGTCACCCCACTCCCATCAGGCCCGCTTGCGCACCACCTGGTACTTCCGTCCGAAATACTCCACCGGCACGCTGAGCATGTGCACCAGGCGGGTGAACGGGAACAGTACGAAGATTGTCAGGCCCAGGAAGATGTGGGTCTTGTAGATCCAGTTCACGTCCGCAATGTAGTCCGCTACACCAGAGCCCTGCAGGGTGAAAATCCCCTGCGCCCAAGCGGAGAACTTGAGCATGGTGCTGCCGTCCAGGTGGCCCATGGTGGGCAGGATGGTGAGCATGCCAAGGATGAGCTGGACCACCAGGATGATGATGATCATGTTGTCGGCGAAGGTGCTGCTGGCCTGGACTCGCGGGTCGGTCATGCGGCGCCAGGCGAGCATTCCGCCGCCAATGATCGCCATGATGCCGGCGATGCCGCCGACCACGATGGCCATGACCTGCTTCTGGCCCGGAGTGATGATCCACTCATAGGCCCAGTGTGGGGTGAGCAGACCCACCAGGTGGCCAAAAAAGATCACCAGTACGCCTACGTGGAACAGCACGGAGGCCATTACCATGTTTTTCTTGCGCAGCATCTGGCTGGAATGAGCCTTCCAGGTGAACTGGCCATGGTCATAGCGCGCCCAGGTACCGACAAACAGTACGACCAGGGCGATGTAGGGGTAGACCCCGAACAAGAGTGTATTGATATAGGACATTGTCTTTTCCTCCTGCGCCTCAGGCGCGCCCTGCCGGACGGGGTGTAGCGTCCGTCATCAGCTGATCACTCAGGTGAATGGTCTGGGTCTGTTCCAGTTCCCGGCGGCGCTGTCCAACCACGCTGCCGGTGCTGCAGGAACTGCCCTGGTCATCCACGAATTTCACCATTTCCTCTTCCCAGACCTTGTCCAGGGCTTCTGGGGTGTCGTCACGCTCTTCCGAGGCCACAATCTTTGCCAGTTCCTGACGGTCGGTCTTGCGACCGGACAGAACCAGCAGGGAATCCATGGCCACGTGATAGAAGCTTTGGCGCTGGAACAGACGCTCGCCCAGCAGGCCCAGGATGTGGTGGATGTCCTCAAGCCAGTTCTGGATTTCCTCCCACGGGCGGGTGGAGAGGTACTCCAGGAACAACGGCAGGTAGTCCGGCAGTTCCCGGGCATCGATCTCCAGCCCGTTGCGACGGTACTCTTCCATCAAATCCACCATGGCCTGGCCGCGGTCCCGGGATTCGCCGTGGACGTGTTCGAACAGCAGCAGGGAGGTCGCCCGGCCCTTATCGAAGATACCCACGTAGTCTTCCTGCAGGTCCATCAGGTCGCCGTCACACAGCCGTTCGAGGCAGGTGAGCAGTTGATCCTTATTCTGCCGGGGCAGCCGGCTGTCCTCGAGGACAGCGGCTACCAGTGCGTCCTTGGAGGCCTGAAGTTCTTCTGTCGGGTATTCCAGTACCCGTGCCAATACTTTGAGAAGTTGCATCTTGGCCTCCTTATTCCTGCAGCTGTTTCGGGTCAACCTGCTTCACGGTAGCCAGCTTGCTCACCATGCTGGTGGTCTGCTTCTTGCCACCGAACAGGCTGAAGTCGCTGTCGCCACCGCTGCAGCCGTCACCAAAGCTGAACCCGCAGCCACCTCGCTCGGCATAGGCAGTCGCGTCCGGGAAGGCTTCCTTGGCCAGCTCGCGGTGGCTGGTCGGGATCACGAAACGGTCCTCGTAATTGGCGATCGCCAGGTAGCGGTACATTTCGTCGGCCTGTTTCTTGGTCAGACCTGCCTCTTCCAGAGCCCGCAGGTCTTCCTTGCCGTCCACGGTCTCGGCTCGCTTGTACAGACGCATAGCCATGATCCGCTTGAGCGCCAGAACGATGGGCTTCTCATCACCGGCAGTCAGCAGGTTTGCCAGATACTTGACCGGGATCCGCAGGCTTTCGATCTTCGGCAGTACGCCGTCAAACTCGACCTTGCCAGCTTCAGCGGCAGATTGGATCGGGCTAAGCGGCGGCACGTACCAGACCATCGGCAGGGTGCGGTATTCCGGGTGCAGCGGCAGGGCCAGTTTCCAGTCCACCGCCATCTTGTACACCGGGCTCTGCTGGGCGGCTTCAATCACGTTCATCGGAATGCCGTCTTTCTTTGCCTGCTCGATCACTTTCGGGTCGAACGGGTCCAGGAAGATTTCGAGCTGCTTCTCGTACAGTTCGTGCTCGCCCGGGGCGCTGGCCACTTCCTCGATGCGGTCTGCATCGTACAGCAGCACGCCCAGGTAGCGGATACGGCCTACACAGGTCTCGGAGCACACGGTCGGCATACCGGCTTCAATCCGTGGGTAGCAGAAGATGCACTTCTCGGATTTACCGGTTTTCCAGTTGAAGTAGATCTTCTTGTACGGGCAGCCGGAGACACACATCCGCCAGCCGCGGCACTTGTCCTGATCGATCAGGACGATGCCGTCTTCCTCACGCTTGTAGATGGCACCGCTCGGGCAACTGGCAACACAGGCCGGGTTAAGGCAGTGCTCGCACAGACGCGGCAGGTACATCATGAAGGTGTTTTCGAACTGGCCGTAGATGTCCGCCTGGATTTGATCAAAGTTCTTGTCCTTGCGGCGCTTGGCGAACTCGGTACCCAGGATTTCTTCCCAGTTCGGGCCCCACTCGATCTTCTTCATGCGCTCGCCGGAGATCAGCGAACGTGGACGGGCGATCGGCTGATCCTTGCTGTCACTGGCGGTGTGCAGGTGCTGGTAGTCGAAGTCAAACGGCTCGTAGTAGTCGTCGATTTCCGGCAGGTCCGGGTTGGCGAAGATGTTCGCCAGTACCCGGAAGCGGCCGCCGATTCGAGGCTGGATCTTGCCAGAGCGGGTGCGCATCCAGCCGCCCTTCCACTTGTCCTGGTTCTCCCACTCTTTCGGGTAGCCAATACCGGGCTTGGTCTCGACGTTATTGAACCATGCGTATTCCATGCCTTCGCGGCTTGTCCATACGTTTTTGCAGGTGACGGAACAGGTGTGGCAACCAATGCACTTGTCCAGGTTCAGCACCATGCCGACTTGGGAACGGATTTTCATTTTACAGCCTCCTGAGCATAGTCATTTCCTTCACCGTCGAGCCAGTCCACGTTCTTCATCTTGCGGACCACCACAAACTCGTCCCGGTTGGAACCTACGGTGCCGTAGTAGTTGAACCCATAGGAGTACTGGGCATAGCCGCCGATCATGTGGGTCGGTTTCGGACACACCCTAGTGACCGAGTTATGGATACCTCCACGGGTGCCGGTAATCTCGGAACCCGGGATGTTCACCAGGCGCTCCTGGGCGTGGTACATCATCACCATGCCGGGCATGACCCGCTGGCTCACGACTGCCCGGGCCGCAATGGCACCGTTGACGTTGAAGAGTTCGATCCAGTCGTTGTCTTCCACACCAATTTCTTTGGCATCGTCCTCACTCAGCCACACGATCGGGCCACCGCGGGACAGGGTCTGCATCAGCAGGTTTTCACTGTAGGTACTGTGGATACCCCATTTCTGGTGCGGGGTAATCCAGTTCAGCGCCTTCTCGGGGTTGCCGTTGGCTTTCTTGCCAATCATCGGCGCCGCCGCCTTGGTGTTGATCGGTGGCCGGTACACCAACAGGCTCTCACCGAAGGCCCGCATCCACTCGTGGTCCTGGTAGAACTGCTGGCGGCCGGTCAGGGTTCGCCAGGGGATCAGCTCATGGACGTTGGTGTAACCGGCGTTGTAAGACACGTGTTCGTCTTCCAGACCAGACCAGGTCGGGCTGGAGATGATCTTGCGCGGCTGCGCCACGATGTCCCGGAAGCGGATTTTCTCCTCTTCCTTGTTGGTGGCCAGGTGGGCGTGATCCAGCCCGGTGATATCGGACAACGCCTGCCAGGCTTTTACGGCCACCTGGCCGTTGGTTTCCGGCGCCAGGGTCAGAATCACTTCTGCCGCATCAATGGCGCTTTCAATCTTCGGACGACCCGCGTTGGCACCCTCAAGGTGGGTGTAGTTGAGGTCCTTCAGGAAGTTGACTTCCTTCTCGGTGTTCCAGTTGATGCCCTTGCCGCCATTACCCAGCTTGTCCATCAGCGGACCGAGGGAGGTGAAGCGGGCGTAGGTATTCGGGTAGTCCCGCTCAACGCTGATGAAGCTGGGCGCCGTCTTGCCCGGAATCAGGTCGCATTCGCCCTTTTTCCAGTCCTTCACCTCGAACGGCTGGCCCAGCTCGGCCGGCGCGTCGTGCAGTAACGGCAGGGTGACCACGTCTTTCTCGACACCCAGGTGGCCCTCGGCCGCCTTGGAGAAGGACTTGGCGATGCCCTTGTAGATCTCCCAGTCACTGCGCGCTTCCCATGCCGGATCGGTGGCAGCGGTCAGCGGGTGGATGAACGGGTGCATGTCGGAGGTATTCAGGTCGTTCTTCTCGTACCAGGTCGCGGTTGGCAGAACGATGTCGGAATACAGACAAGTGGTGGACATACGGAAGTCCAGGGTTACCAGCAGGTCGAGCTTGCCTTCAGGCGCCTCGTCATGCCACTTGACCTCCTGCGGCTTGGCACCGCCTTCCACACCCAGGTCCTTGCCCTGCAGGCCGCTCTTGGTGCCCAGCAGGTACTTGAGCATGTACTCGTGGCCCTTGCCGGAGGAACCCAGCAGGTTGGAGCGCCAGATGAACATGTTGCGAGGGTGGTTTTCCCTGGCGTCCGGATCTTCACAGGCGAACGCCAGGGAGCCGTCCTTCAGGGACTGGGTCACGTACTCCGCCACTTCCAGCCCGGCCTTCTCGGCTTCGGCGGCGATGGTCAGCGGGTTGCGGTTCAGCTGCGGAGCGGAAGGCAGCCAACCCATGCGCTCGGCACGCACGTTGAAGTCGATCAGGCTGCCACCGAATTTGGACTTGTCCGCCAGCGGCGACAGGATCTCGTCCACGCCCAGCTTCTCATAACGCCACTGGCCGGAGTGTGCGTAGTAGAAGGAGGTGCCGTTCATATGGCGAGGCGGACGTTGCCAGTCCAGACCGAAGGCCAGCGGCTGCCAGCCTGTCTGCGGACGCAGTTTTTCCTGGCCAACGTAGTGGCTCCAGCCACCACCGCTCTGGCCCACACAGCCACACATGATCAGCATGTTGATCAGACTGCGGTAGTTCATGTCCATGTGGTACCAGTGGTTCATACCGGCACCGACGATGACCATGGAGCGACCCTTGGTCTTGTTGGCGTTGTCGGCGAATTCACGGGCAATGCGGATCACTTTCTCGGCCGGTACGCCGGTGATTTTTTCCTGCCATGCCGGGGTGTAGGGCTTCACTTCGTCGAAGGAAGTTGCGCCGTCGTCGTCACCCAGGCCGCGGCTGATGCCGTAGTTGGCAACCATCAGGTCATAGACGGTAACCACACGCCCCTCGGAACCATCCGCCAGCTTGATCTTGCGGGTACCCAGCTTGTGCTTGAGGATGTCCTTGATCTCGACGTGCTGGAAATGGTCGTGCTCGATACCGCCAAAGTACGGGAATGCGACATCGACGACTTCGTCGTTCTTCTCGACCATGGACAGCTGCAGGCTGACTTCTTTGTTCTTGGCAGTCTGCTTCAGGTTCCACTTGCCTTTCTCGCCCCATCGATAGCCAATGGAGCCGTTCGGGGCAGTCAGTTCGCCTGTGCTTTCGTCAATGGCGATGGTTTTCCATTCCGCGTTATTTTCTTCACCGAGACCATCAACCAGATCACTGGCGCGCAGGAAGCGGCCCGGCACGTAGCTGCCGTCGTCTTTTTCTTCCAGCATGACCAGGTACGGCATGTCGGTGTAGCGGCGAACGTAATCGGTGAAGTACTCACTGGGCTGGTCAACGTGGAATTCCTTGAGGATCACATGCCCCATGGCCATGCCCAGTGCCGCGTCGGTGCCCTGCTTCGGGTTCAGCCACTCGTCGGACAGCTTGGACACTTCCGCGTAGTCCGGAGTGATAGCAACAGTCTTGGTGCCCTTGTAGCGGACTTCAGTGAAGAAGTGGGCATCCGGGGTCCGGGTCTGGGGTACGTTGGAGCCCCAGGCGATAATGTAGCCGGAGTTGTACCAGTCCGCGGATTCCGGAACGTCAGTCTGCTCACCCCAGGTCTGCGGCGAGGACGGAGGCAAATCGCAGTACCAGTCGTAGAAGCTCAGGCAGGCGCCTCCAATCAGTGACAGGTAACGTGCGCCGGCAGCGTAGGACACCATGGACATGGCGGGAATCGGAGAGAAACCGATGATGCGGTCTGGGCCCGCCTTCTTCGCGGTGTAGACGTTGGCGGAACCGATAAGCTCGTTGACCTCGTCCCAACTGGAACGGACAAAGCCACCCATGCCCCGGCGGGGCTTGTACTCGGCGGTTTTCTTCGGGTCCTCGACGATGGAGGCCCAGGCCTCCACCGGATCGCTATGCTGGGCCTTGGCGGCACGCCAGAGCTTCATCAGGTGCTTCCGCATCAGCGGGTACTTCAGCCGATTGGCGCTGTACATGTACCAGGAATAGCTTGCACCGCGGGGACAGCCGCGGGGCTCGTGGTTGGGCAGATCCGGGCGGGTGCGCGGGTAGTCGGTCTGCTGGGTTTCCCAGGTCACCAGACCGTTCTTGACGTAGATCTTCCAACTGCAGGAGCCGGTGCAGTTTACGCCGTGAGTGGAACGCACAATCTTGTCGTGCTGCCAGCGCTGGCGGTAGGCGTTTTCCCAGTCACGGTTGACGTCATGGGTTTCGCCGTGGCCGTTGGCGAACGGCTCGCGCTTCTTCCTGAAGTAGTTCAGTTTATCGATCAAATGACTCATGGTCTCTCTCCGGATCGGTTTCCGATGTGGAACCATTGTGGAATAGAGAAACCCTGAAATCTGCGTGGTTACTACTACATAACCCGGTTCTACCACCGTGGTGGTAGGTGATCTATATCCCCGGGTGGAGAAGGCTCATACGCTCGTGCTCGCGGCTGTCCCGGGAGAACAGGAACAGACAGCTGCACAGAAGGAGGAAGAGGATCATGAACACGGCGCTGCGGATCCCCAGCCAGTGGTTCACCGCGCCGAAAACGACCGGCAGGACAAAGGCAACCAGACTGGCCGCAACCAGCAACAGGCCCGCCACAAACGCCGCGACTGACCGGTTACCGAGGATCACCAGACGCTGCAGGCTGCCCATGGCGCAACCAAGAGCCACGCCCAGCACCACAACAAACGCGCCTTCCATCATCAATGGCAGGGCAAACTCCAGTTGAATGGTCTCATCCACCCCCCGAATGAAGAGCGTCATGGGCGGGTATGACAGGACAAAAAGCGAGACCAGGCAAAGCAGGAGTGAACGACTGATCACCCGCCCACTGCCGAAACGGTCGGACAACCCGCCCCCGACAACCTGCGCCAGGGCACCGGGTATGACGAACCATTGAGCCAGACTGGCGCCGGTCTGCACGGGCAGGTTGAACTGGGAGGCCAGGTAGTCCGGTAACCACAGCGCCAACGCGAAAAAACTGCCGGCCACCACACCGAAATAGGCACCCAGGTGCCAGGTTCGATGATGCCTGAGCTGGCGCAACAATATCCGTACCGAGGTTTCACTGCCTGGCTCGGCCCGGGAATCCTCGGGGGATGTCAGCAGCATCAATAACGCCAGGACCAGGAGCAAAACAATCAGGTAGGCGACCGGTACGCCATGCCAGGAAAATGCCTCATGGACTAACGGGACCAGGTAATAATTGAAGCCCGCCCCGGTCACGCCGGCACCAAAGATACCCAGCACCAGCCCCAGCCTTCGGGGTTCGCAATGGCCAGTCACGAATTGCAGTCCGGCGCTGTAGAACCCTCCCGCCAGGCCTAGGCCACTGGCGACAACCAGATAACCGGTATAGGTATCAGCAGTGAGCATGAAAACCATGCACAGGGCCAGGCCGGCCAGGCAGAACAACATGACATTCCTGGCCCCGAACTTGCGGGCAGCCAGGCCAGCAGGTACCGCCAACAATGCGCTGACTGCCATGGGCACTGCCAGCAGAATACCGAACTGGAGGCTGGACAGTTCCAGTTCCGCCCGCAAATGCACCCCGGCCACTGCAAACAGCGTCCAGCACCCGGCAGCAACGACAAAGCCGAACAACGCCAGGGGCAACACTACCCACAGCGACGCCAGCGTATCGTCATCCGGATCCATGTATACGGTCATAGCCTTAACCTTTGATAACCTGACTTTTAGTCTCATCTTTTGATCCACAAGGGGTCAAAGACTATGATGGGTTACCAACCATCGGGGTAATTGACTATCCTCAAGGAGGTATCGCAGACGGTGAAGAGAGTTCATAATTGAGGGCCCCTCCGGCAAACTTTCGACAAGGCGTCGTGCAACTGACAGCATGAAATCCAGAAGCCCCCTAGTTAACCGCATCGCCATCATCGTTGGCACCATCGTGCTGACAGCAGTTGTCAGCATGGCGACCACACTTGCGGTATCCAAGAGTATCGAGGGCAACGCTACTGCCATAAACCTGGCCGGGGCCCTCCGCATGGGAGCGTTCAACCTGCTGTCTCATGCGGCGGCAACCGGCCCCCATATGTACAATGAGCAAGGTCTGGCCGGCATGATGGACGAGTACGGCGAAAAACTCTCTGATGCCACCATCCTCCGAGCCCTGCCCCAGGCCGTCGATCATCCTTTGAGTGCGCAGTACCAGAGCATTCTTGACACCTGGCGGAACGCACTGCGGCCAGCCCTGGAAAATCACCCGGCCGGTGCACCAATCACGCCAGCCATGCTCGACACCGCAGAAAACTATGTGGCAGATGTCGATACCATGGTGAGTATGCTCGAGCAGCGAACGGAAGCACGGATCGACCTGCTCCACTTGATCCAGATCATCAGCCTGGTGTTCTCCATCCTGATCGTGATCGCTCTGTTTCTGGACCTCAAGAACCGGGTGCTGCGGCCACTGCGCAAGCTGGTGGGCATTGCCACGGCGGTGGGCGAGCAGGACTTCTCCCACAAGGCGAAGCTGAAAGGCTCGGATGAACTGGCCCAGCTGGGACAGGCCTTTGACCAGATGACCAGCGAACTCGCCCTCACTTACTACGAACTGGAAGAGCGGGTCCGGTCCAAGACCGAGGAGCTGGAGAAGAGCCATTCCGCGCTCCAGCTGCTGCATTCCGCCAGTCGCAACCTGTTTTCCAACCACGATCTGTGTAGCGGGGCTGTCCCCATGTTGCAGGATCTCGAGCAGTTACTCGGCATTGGTCCGATTCACCTGTACCTTCATGACCGGGAGTCCGCGGGACCGGTGAGAGCCGTAACCACGGCCACCAAGGAGCGGCCGTTCTATTGCCGTGATCACCATTGCAACGCCTGCCTGGTAACGCCGGAGGTCTATGATGACCTGCCATTGGAGAACAACGATGGCCGGCGCCTGCTGTTGCCGATCCGGACACCGGGCATGTTGTTGGGAACTCTGGAAGTCTGGTATCCGAGTGAGAAAGGGCTGTCCGAAACCGCCCGCAGGCTGCTTGAAACCCTGGGCGACCAACTGGCCACGGCCATCTACCTGGAGCGCCAGATCACCGAGGAGCAGCAACTGACCCTGGCAGAAGAACGCACCGTGATCGCCCGGGAACTGCATGATTCCCTGGCCCAGTCCCTCTCCTACCTGAAGATGCAGGTAGCCCGCCTGCGGCGACTCAACATCGAGGGCCCCCAGAAGAAAGCGCACGACGCAATCCTGGATGAGCTCAGTACCGGTCTGAACAGCGCCTACCGGCAATTGCGGGAACTGCTGGCCACGTTCCGTCTGAAACTGGACACCCCGGACCTGGCGACCGCCCTGAGAAAAACCATTGACGAATTCAGTGAGCGGCTGGGCAAACCGGTGGAACTCCGCTACAACCTGCCGCCCCAGACCCTGTCGCCAAATGAAGAGATCCATACCCTTCAGATCGTCCGGGAAGGACTGGCCAATGCGGTCAAGCATGCGGACGCCACGGAGATCTCCGTGGATGTGATGTTCGAATCGCCACAGGTCAAGGCCCGGATCCGGGACAACGGAAAGGGCCTGCCCGGCGGCCACCAGCCAGTGAATCACTACGGCCTGATCATCATGCAGGATCGTGCCCGAACCCTGGGCGGACAGGTAAATGTGCAAAATCGGGATGAAGGCGGTGTGGAAGTCACGCTAACATTCGTTCCCAAGAGCAGGAACCTGATTCCAACTGAAGTTTCCAGTGCCTGAATAAAAGAGAGAGACAATGCCTGAATCACCCGCAAGTATTTTGCTGATCGACGATCACCCACTGCTGCGCCAGGGCATCAAGCAGCTGGTGGACATGGAAGACGACATGGAAGTGATCGGGGAGGCAAGCAATGCCGCCGATGGCGTCCGCATGGCCACTGAACTGGAGCCGGACCTGATCCTCATGGATCTCAACATGCCAGAGATGGATGGCATCGAGGCCCTGAAGAAGCTGCGGGAACAGAACGTGAGCTCCCGCATCGTGATGTTCACAGTCTCCGATCAGGAAGATGACGTGGTGGCCGCCCTGCGCGCGGGCGCCGATGGCTACCTGCTCAAGGACATGGAACCCGAGGAAATGATCGCCCAACTCCATCACGCTGCGGTTGGCAAAATGGTCATCAGCGACCGCCTGACGACCCTCCTGGCCCAGGCTCTGCGATCCAACAAGCCCCAGCAGGCAGCGAGACCGGACTTCGACAGCCTGACGCCCCGAGAAAAGGACATCCTGCGCCTGATTGCCGAAGGCCTGTCCAACAAGATGATCGGCCGTAAACTCGACATCAGCGACGGCACCGTCAAGGTGCACGTCAAGCACCTGCTCAAGAAGCTCAATCTGCGCTCACGGGTGGAAGTGGCCGTCTGGGCCGTGGAAGAGGGCTTGCACCGCTGATGCACCCCGGGGGTCGGAAGAAAGCCTTCTTCTGACCCCTCTTTCATTTTACCCCCGCCACCCTGAGTTATATCAAAGCCCCCCAACCAGTTTTCCTCTACCCTGCTCCCGTCCAAGATAACGGAGCCGACCATGCACCTCTCGTTACCCAAACTGCCACCGCTCCCCGTACACCACCCGTTGCTGAGCCAGTCCTTGGCGGTACTCCGGGAATACCTGCCCTCCCCCGCCCCGGTGCTGGGTGCCATCGACCAGAGCATTCCCATGCCGGTCAAACAACTGGCAGCCGAAGCCCCACTGAATCGACTATTCACCGAAGCCATGGTCGATGGCGAGTTCGATGATTTCGAAGGCCGCCGGATCCGCCTCGAACTCAACGGGGGGCACCCGGGCATAACCCTGGGTTTCTGGTCAGGCAGGCTAAGAGTGGTCGAAGGGCCAGGGGAAGCCACCATCCGTGGCTCCCTATCGGCCTTCCGAACCCTGGCCGAGCGGCGTCAGGACCCGGATCAGCTCTTCTTCCAGCGGCGCCTGGTCATTGAGGGGGACACCGAGCTGGGGCTTGCGCTGAAGAACCTGCTGGATGGCCTGGAGTGGAATGTCAGCCTTCGGAGCATCCTGTTGCCGGGCGCCTGAACCTGCTCCCGGGCCTCTTCGAGAGACAGCCCACCCCTCACCGCCTTGACAGTAGGTGCCATACGCCGATCCGATTCCAGAATGTGAAATGCCAGCCACCGAGTCAGATAGTCGAAGAGTTGTGAGAGCCTTTCCTCTTTCGAGCCATGACGCTGCTTAAGCGTCTGAATCTTGGCAAAAAACATCTGATGGGCATCATGATGGTTTCTGGCCATGCCCGATTCGCCAAGCGCTTCCTTCCAAATCTTTTCCTCATGCTTGAAATGGTAAGCTGCTTATGAAAGCAGCTCGTCCAGTACATGATCACTGTTCAGAATAATGCATAAAGGTTCATCGGGAATTGCCCAAAGTCAGGACCCTCCAGCTCGAGTTTCCCGCCGCCCGGGGTATGACCGCAAAGGCAACTGGCCGGCTCAGATCAGCCCCAGCTCAAGGCGTGCTTCCTCATCAAGGCTGTCATAGCTCCACGGAGGATCAAACACGATGTCCACTTTTGCGCCTTCGACGTAGGGAACTTGCAGCAACTTGTCTTTCACGTCACCAGCGATAATGTCGCCCATGCCGCAGCCTGGTGACGTCAGGGTCATTTCAACACGGACAAGATGCTTGTCCTGGTCAATGTCCAGTTCATAGATGAGTCCAAGGCCGACGACATTCACGGGGATTTCCGGGTCATAAACCAGTCGCAGCGCATCCCAACATTGCTGGTCACTGATCTGCCCGTCTTCTGGTGGCTCGAACAGGATGGCATCTGACTGAAAGCCAAGCTGTCGTGTAACCTCCGGAGAAAGACGGTACAGATTGCCCTTGTAATTAACGGTGAAACTGCCACCTAGCGCCTGGGTTATGGAAACAGTCGCTCCCTCTGGAAGGGTGGTCGGATTTCCGTGTGGCACCTGCAAGGCTTCACACTCCTGAGACAGAGCGAAAGTCTTGGGTGGTTTTGCCGGTTTTTTCGAGTTCGGTGCCTTGATCGTCAGGCACTGGAGCTTGCCCTGCCCCTGAACACCAATCTCCATGTCCCGAAGATAGGGTAAACTTGACTCATCGAAATACAATACCAGTTTATCAAACTCTTTCCGGACATCCCCGGCCGACTCCTCACCCGGCGGGCAAAAGGCAAGGCATGTCTCGGCATGCTGAGTCCCCCCCTTATCCACGTATACACGTGCTGCCATCCCGGAAACTTTCTGCTTTGCCAGCAAGGACATCAGATAGTCTCGGGCCTCAGGTGTCACTTCAGCGTTGATGTCCACGAGTCACTCCCTCTTCTGCTCTGAGTTTCTCCTGTTGCCTCTTTAGCTGGTTAGTTTTGCACTCATTACTGACAAGATCCAGCCACCTCAGGTGCTGACGCCAGATCTCATCTTTAATACGTTCAGGCTTTTTGCAAACCATGATTATGTCCTCACCGGAATTATAGGTTTATTTCACCAGATATATTCGGTCATAAGACAAAAAGGCAAGAATCAAGCCACATCCCAAAAACCGCTCAAATATAAATACTCAGACATTTGGACCCAGGATTTGAAAGCCGGCATGCCCCTCCTTTCAAGACTAAGACTGTCATGATGACAACAGCTGCTCAAGAAGCGCCGTGTCAAAAGAACAACATCGCTGGCGCAAAATCAGTTATTTGGATTATTTTCCTGAATTAACAGCCGGTCAGTCTTGGCATAAAAACTGCTTAATTAGTCATGCGAGGCTCCTATGGCTTATAAAACCAAAGTGTACGAGGTACTCAGGTCATGCTGGACATAACAGATTCACTCGATTCCCTTACCCCCGACGACATCCAGGCCGATGGACCGGCAAATTTGGAAGATACCGATCTGAGATCACATACGACGGGGTCACCCTGGAGCATCTGGGACCTGATTTCTCTTTCGGATTTATCAACATTCTTTCGAGCTGGGGAGCTGATTACACGACTTAACGAGAGCCCTAAGGCACTTTATGTGGTGGGCAGCGGAGCGGTGAAAAGCTTTTATTATGACGTCAGCGGCAATGAGTGTATCACTGCATTTTATCTTCCTGGTGAGATCTTCGGGCTGGAGGGATTCAACCGCAAGAACCAGTCAACTGCCCACCAGATGTTGTCGACGGGCCATTTATTCCGGGTACCGTACAGTGAAATTTTTCACACACTCAATAAAAGTACCGATTTTCAGAAATACATTCTGGAAGTGATCAGCCATGAAATGTTCGAAGCCAGGAGAATGTCTGTAATCAATGGCCATTACACTGCAGAAGTCCGACTTGCCTATTTCTTATTGAACTTATGGACAAGAATAGACCCAATAAGAGCGGAGTCTAACTTCAGCATGCCAATGACAAGAGTTGCAATCGGTAATTTCCTTGGATTAACGCCCGAAACTATCAGTCGCTGCCTTGCTATATTCAAAAAGAATAGCTGGATAGAAACACGAGGAAGAGAAGTCAAGCTGACGGATATTGACAGTTTAACTCATACTGTAACCGGAATCCCGGTCTGACATCAGGAAACTTCATGTCCCTTAACGGAAAGATCCCGGCCTGGAGTCTCAACAGGATTGTTGTAATGATAACTGAGCATTCAATAACGGATAACATCCGAGAATCAGGTCGTGAAGATCTGCCAGGTGACTTTGCAATGTGGTTATTTATCCTTATGGAATTAACCGTATTTGCCATATTCTTTATCAGTTTCGCAACCATGCAGAGTCTTTACCCGGTCATATTCGGGACTGGGAAATCTTCGCTCCACCCAGTGGCGGGCCTGATATGTACACTGGCACTGATTACCAGCAGCTATTTTGTGGCTCTGGCGGGAATCCGGTTGCAGCAGGGAAATAAATCTCGCTGTAGCCTGTTTCTGGCGGCAGCGCTAATGGCAGCAACGGTCTATCTGATCACAAAATTCTGGGAATACTCGCAACTGATCCAGGCCGGATACGATCTGTCGACCAATACGTTCTACACACTCTATTTTTTTATAACGTTTTTCCACTTGATGCACGTTGTCCTGGGTATGGTGATTCTGGGTTACATGCTCCACCGCACCCTTCAGGGCGCTTATGCAACAGGGGAACATTCAGGTTTCGAATCCGGCGGCTCATATTGGCACATGGTTGACCTGGTCTGGATCATACTTTTCCCCACCATTTACGTAATCCACTAGAACTGAATTCATGGGAGTGGCTGAATGAGTACACTGACTATCAAGGCAACCAATTCCTGGCTGATCCTCATGTCCCTGACACTGCTATCGCTGGCCGCCTCCGAATGGATAAAGAACCCGGCCCTGATGATCCTGTTCGTCGTCTTGGCCTTGATCATCAAGGGTCGAAGTATTGTCGACATTTTTATGGGTCTGAATACCGCACCCGTTGTCTGGCGCCGGCTCCTGCTCAGCTATGTCATAGTGGTTCCCGCAATCGTCGGTGCAGTTATTGTGTGGCTGTGAATTGCAGGTAGCCCACGAAAATTCCAACCAGTGATGTCATGGCAAAGAAATAGCCCGTTACAATCCAGCGAGTGATCGGCGCAGCATGCCGTAGGCCCATAAAGTCCCGTATGATCCAACGTCCCTTAAGAAGAACAACCAGACAGATGAAAAAGGTTGCCATGACAGAAGGGGGGCCGGACTCGCCAACCACAACACTAAGTAGCGTAAGTCCGACCAGTCCCAGCCATACCAGATTTGTCCTTTCCGATTTCTTCTTTCCTGCGTCAAAGCTCTGTGTTGTTTGCTGCATGGAGTTATCTCAAGACGTAGATTAAGGGAAAAATGAGAACCCAGACCAGATCAATCATGTGCCAGTAGCTGGCGGCCCCTTCCAGGCCGTCGTGAGAGTCGACAGTGTAATGACCCAGGGCGGCCAATACAGCGGTGCCGAGGATGGTAAAGCTACCGATGACAACATGAAGGAAGTGATTGAACATCAGATAGTAATAAGTGGCGAAAAAATAGTTGGTACGGGCTGTGATGCCTCTTGCTTCATTCCACTGGTATTCCCAAGCCTTGACCAGACAATAGGTCACGCCGGCACCGACCGTGCACAGTAACCAGATTACAGTGCGACGCTGCGCTCCCCGTTTGATTGCCTGGACTGCCCGGGCTACAAAGAAACTGCTCGTGAGCAACACAAGGGTATTGAGAAAGCCAGCCAGGGTGTTCAGTTGTAAGGGGCCTTCACGGAATTCCTCCGGAAAGTAGAGTTTGGCAACCAGAAATGCGAGAAAGAAGAAAGCGAATTCCGTCAGTTCCGCATAAATGAAAATCCATACAGCGGTACTGCCCGGCGTGTGGCTCTTTGTCCGGGGAACGTCAGGTCCGCTGAAAAGCTCAAGCGTCGTCATTCAGCCGCTCCTCAGAAGTGCGCGTCGACCAACCTCAGCAGCGGATGCCGAGTTGTCGGTTCATCTGTCAGTGGTTCGATCACGCAATACAAGCAGGCTGTTCGGGCGGGACAGCCACTTTTGAGCATCTTCCCGGCGTAGATCAGTAGCCGGGTCGAGACAGCTGCCGTAAGGTCGATATCAGTCAGCCGGCGAATATCCGTCGCCAGTTTGACGAGTTGCCCAGCGGTGGCCTCATCAATGCCTGTTTCATGTGCAACGATCGCTGCCTCTACCGAGGGCTCCGGGTAATCAAAACTCATGGCAACGAACCGTTGTCGGGTGCTGGGTTTCAGCCCCTTGACCATATTCTGGTACGAGGGGTTATAGGAGACCACCAACATAAAATCCTCATGAGCGGTCAGTGTTTCGCCGGTTCGCTCCAGATGAACGGTTCGCCGGTGATCCGACAGCGAATGTAAAGCAACAGTCGTGTCCTTGCGGGCTTCAATGATTTCGTCGAGGTAGCAGATCCCCCCTTCACGGGCAGCCCGGGTTAGCGGGCCATCCTGCCAGTAGGTCCCCTCGGGGCCGATGAGGTGTCGTCCCAAGAGATCCGCAGCGGTTAAATCATCGTGACAGGAGACGGTATAGAGAGGTCGCCCCAGTTTTTCTGCCATATGCTCAACAAAGCGTGTCTTGCCACAGCCTGTCGGGCCTTTGATCAGCACTGGCAAACGGTGCTGAACCGCATATTGAAATATTTCACATTCATCATTCTGGATCTGGTAATAATTATGGCTATTCATGACCACCTCAAAATCAGTGAGTTGATACGTTCAGGTATATCCGTGGCAGTACTTTCGGGAGCTGGGTGGGATCATTGACTACGGCAAAACCATCGCGGCCAAACAGGTAGGGCAGGTAATCATGGCCGCGTTCATCCACCGTGACACAGTAAGGTGTTATTCCCAGCTGCTGGGCTTCGATAATCGCCTGCCGGGTGTCTTCAATCCCGTAGCGCCCTTCATATTGATCCAGGTCGTTGGGCTTGCCGTCACTGATCAGCAACAACACGCGGTGAGCCTGGGGCTGCATCTCCAGGATCCGAGTGGACTGCCGGATTGCCGCCCCCATACGGGTATAGAAACCAGGCTTGATTCGGGCAATTCGGCCACGTACCAGGTCGCTGTATGGTTCACCAAAGTTTTTCATTAACTGGTAGCGAACATGGTTGTTGCGCACGGAGGAGAAGCCATAGATGGCAAACTCATCCTGTGTCTGATTCAGACCCTCCGCCAATACCATCAGACTGTCGCGGATTACATCAATCACCTGGCAGTCGTCATTCACGTAGCCCTCGGTCGACAAGGATAAGTCGGCCAGGATCAGGCAGCAGAAATCACGATGGGTCTGCCGTCGATCCAGAAAGAAATTCTGTCTGGAGGCATCCCTGAACGGTCTGCTGTAGTCATCAAGCCAGGCATCAAGATCAAGGTCCTGGCCTTCGGGCTGGGCTCGGAGCACGGAGCGCTCGAGCCCCAGCAAAGAGAACTGCCGCTTGACTTCCTCACTGGTTTGCCTGAGTTGTGACGGTAAAGTGACTGGCTCAGGATCGTCGGCCAGAAGGGGCTGTAACAGACAGATATCAGGACGCAACCGACTTTGTCTGTAGTGCCATTCGGGCAGGCGGATGCCCGGCCCAAGGCAGAGTTCATCGTTTTCTGCAGCCGGCAGGTCCAGATCAAACTTCACTTTCGCCGCGGTAGCTTTGCGCTGACGTGAAACCGTAATCAGGTCGATGTCATTGGCGATCTGCTCAAAATTATCATCGCTGTCCTCATCCTGACAGCGATCAAGATTGATCTGTTCGGTCCAGCTCATGAGACTGTCGGGCAGGAACACCAGCAAGCCATCCGTTTCATGCTCATCATCGATTCGCTGCGCCTGTTTGCGTTGCTGCAGGGTTTGTTGTTCGGACGAGCGTTCTTCCGCTTCAGAGTCCGGCCCGGATCTGGCTGTGCTGACGGGCACGCTGAACAGGTTCGGCGGTGTGGGGTACAACCATAGCCAGACTGGAAAGCAGTCAAATTCCGATGATGGCAGATCAGCCAGCAGTCCCGGATTTCGTAATGCCTGGACAACCGCGAGTTCCTGGCGCCGGAGATCTTCGGGAAGATCCTCCGTTGACGGCCTCATAGCCATCAGTTCGGCCACAAGCTCCTTATACTGCCTGTTGAGGCCGGGATAAGACGATGTCAATGCCAGGGCGGCCTGCTGATTGTCCCGAAACCAGTTACTGACCTGTGGCAGGCGGGCGGCCATCGCCACCAGCCAGTAATAGAGCGATGTATTGAGCCGGGGGGACGAGAATACCGCCAGTGAAGCTGGCAGACGCACGCTGCGGTCGTCCTGCCATGGCAGGGCAAAACGCTGATGGCTGCCGGCGACACGCTGCATACCCGTTCGCCTGAGCCGGACCTTTCGGGCATCGGCAGGCTCCAGGGTTTTGCCCGGCGCGCCGCCCAGCGCCCGATAATAGAGCGTAAGCTCCGCCTGTAGATCCGTGAGATTGACCGATGCGCTGGTAAAATCAGAGGTCACCTGCCGGGTAAGCCAGCGGTCCCAGATCTTGCCGATAAATTCTTCCATAGTTGCTCCCCGAGGTATGTTGGCGCCCCTCACCCGAACCCGCCCAAACAACCGGGTCGCAGGCAGGGGCAGCCAGCCGTTTACCTGATTACGTCACTATGAAGTTTGCGGCAGGGCTGCGCCGTCCTCAGCGCGAGCAGTCTCCCGGCCAACGAAGAAGCTGGCGAAATAGGCAACCAACCCGAGAGCGAACACGACACCGAAGCCAAGTCGAGCCCAATATACGCCCACCAATTCGCCTTGCGTGGCCATAAAGCTGAGCGCCTCGCCTGATTCTGGCACCCGCTGCAGCGCAACCTGCCAGGCACCGGCGACCGTCAGCGCCAGGGTAATGCCAACCATGCTGATGCACATGGCCCAGAAACCGAACTTTTCCACTTTCTGGGCGGCCAGCGGGTTCCCCTGAGGGCGGCCCCGGAGGATCGGCATGGCATAGGAAATAATACACATCACGATCATCGCATAGGCACCGAAGAAGGACAGGTGGCCATGGGCAGCAGTTATCTGCGAGCCGTGGGTGTAGTAATTAACCGGAGCCAGGGTATGAAGAAAGCCCCAGACACCGGCGCCAAGGAAGGCCATCACCGAGCAACCGAGGGCCCAGGTCACAGCGACCTGATTGTGGTGCGTGCGGCGACGCTCCTTGACCACCTTGAACGCAAACAGCACCATCATGAAGAAAGGCACCGGCTCCAGCGCAGAGAATACCGAACCCAGCCAGAGCCAGTATTCGGGCGCACCAATCCAGAAATAGTGATGGCCCATTCCGATCAATCCGGAGATCAAAGCCATTGCGATAATCAGGTACAGCCATTTTTCAATGTATTCACGATCGACGCCGGTGACCTTGATCAGAACAAAGGCCAGAATCGCACCGAGAATCAGCTCCCACACACCTTCAACCCAAAGGTGTACGACAAACCACCAGAAATATTTGTCCAGTGTCAGGTTGGCCGGGTTGTAAAACGAGAACAGGTAGAAAACCGCCAGCCCGACCAGACCGGTGATCAGAACCATGTTTATAACGGTCTTCCGTCCTTTAAGAATGGTCATTCCGATATTGAAGACTTCGATCAAACGCTCCTGCCCGACCTCTATCGAGAATGGCTGGACCTGCTCCGACGACGTGACGCCCGTCAGTATGGGCACGACGCCTTCGACTGTGCCTCCGGCGCCCTGGCAGGTGAACCGGAGCCTCAAGATGCCCGTGCTCGGCCCGATGGGCACGA
>NZ_JAWOIS010000069.1:0-37806 GCF_046484525.1 Marinobacter sp. | reverse complement strand
CGGCGGCTCTCGATCGCCAGCCTCACCGTATTACCGATGACCAGGATGACTGCCGCTGCCAGCAGGATCGCCAACGCCCAGACCGCCCGGGCGAGCAGGTCCGTCATGGCATTGAGCCGTTGCAACCAGCCCAGGTCAACCTGGACGCGCTCAACCCCCTCCAGGCCCCGGACATAAGTAACCAGCACCTCCACTCCGGTGGCCGAGCGGCTGCGCTCCTCCGGAGTGATCAGCAGGGTGTGCGGAAGGGGGTTTTCTTCAAGGTAATCCAGTGCATCTTCCAGGCCAGAATTGGCGCGGAATTCCGCCAGCGCCTGCTCCCGGTCCACCAGTTCAATGCCTGAAATGCGGCTGTCGGTGCGGATCTCATCCACCAGGGCCCGGGCGTCCTCGAGCGGCACGTCCAGCTGGAGATACGCGGTTACCCGGGCGCTGCTCTCCCAGCCGGCACTCACGCCCTGCAGACTGGTCAGTAACAGCAACAGTGCTACCGGCAGCGCCAGGGCGACCCCCATGACCGTCCACGTCATCCCGGTCCCCACCGGCGTCTTCCACAACCGGCGCGCACTGGCCCTGGCCACCTTCCGGTGGTGATCGAAGTAACTCCGGGCCTGCTCCTTCCAGGGGGAACGCCCCGTGTTGGCCCCACGGGCTGGATCTGCTTTCCGGCGCGGGTCAGTGGCCACTGACACCTCCCGCAGCCCCCTGCAGGGGCGAGCTGCCGCCGGCAATCAGGCGGCCGTGGTCAAGCGTGAGGGTCCGGCGGTCCATTTCATTCACCAGGCCGATGTCGTGGGTCGCGATCAGCACGGTCACGCCCACCTGGCTGAACCGGGTAAACAGATTCATGATATCGGCGGAAAGCTCCGGATCCAGGTTACCGGTGGGCTCATCCGCCAGCAGCACCGGAGGTTTGTTCACCACCGCCCGGGCAATGCCGACCCGTTGCTGTTCACCGCCGGACAGCTGCATCGGATTCATCTTTTCCTTGTTGAGCAGGCCGACCTTGTCCAGCGCCGCCCGCACGCGGCGGCCGATATCCCGGGGGGACGCGCCCATCACCTCAAGAGGCATGGCCACATTGTCGAAGACGGTACGATCGAACAACAACTGGTGGTTCTGGAACACCACGCCGATATGGCGGCGGATGTAGGGAATCTGCCGGCGGGGCAGGCGGTTGAGGAGCTGACCACCAACCACCACCTCACCGGCAGTGGGCCGCTCCATCACCATGATCAGCTTGAGCAGGGTGCTTTTGCCAGCCCCGGAGTGGCCGGTCAGGAACGCCAGCTCGCCCCGGTTCAGGCTGAAATTGACATGCGCCAGCGCCGTGTGGTCGCTGTCATAGCGTTTGGTGACCTGGCGAAACTCGATCATCGGTGACTACTGCTCCGGCTGGGACGCGGCCTTAGTCAAACAGCGCGTCGACAAAGGTCTCGGCATCGAAACTGCGCAGGTCTTCGGCCTGCTCGCCCACACCGATAAAACGGATCGGCAGCTGCAGCTGACGGGCAATGGCGAATACGATACCGCCTTTTGCGGTGCCGTCCAGTTTCGTCAGGGTAATGCCGGACACACCCACCGCCTGCTGGAACACCTGGGCCTGGCTGAGGGCATTCTGACCGGTGCCGGCATCCAGCACCAGCATCACTTCGTGGGGCGCGGATTCGTCCAGCTTCTTCATGACCCGAACGACCTTGGCCAGTTCGTTCATCAGGTTTTCTTTGTTCTGGAGACGACCGGCGGTATCGGCAATAACCACCTCCGTGCCGCGGGACTGGGCGGACTGGATCGCATCGAAGATCACCGAGGCGCTGTCGGAGCCTGTTTCCTGGGCCACAACCGGCACGTTATTGCGCTCGCCCCAGACCTGCAGCTGCTCGACAGCCGCCGCCCGGAAGGTATCGCCCGCCGCCAGCATGACCGACTTGCCATCGGCCTGGAATTTCTTGGTGAGCTTGCCGATGGTGGTGGTTTTGCCCACGCCATTCACACCGACCATGAGAATCACATAGGGCTTCTTGCCCGCATCGATCTCCAAGGGCTTGGTGACATCCTTCAGCAGGCCATGCAACTCATCCCGCAATGCCTTGCGCAGCGCCTCACCGTCTTTGAGCTGGTTGCGCTCGAGTTTGTCGGTCAGCGAATCGATGATTTCGGAGGTGGCGGTCACACCGACGTCAGCCATCAGCAGCGTAGTCTCGATTTCCTCGAGAAGATCCTCGTCAATCTTCTTGCCGACCGAGAACAGGTCAGCAAGGCCACCGGTCAGGCTGGCGCGGGTCTTACCCAGGCCCTGCCTGACCCGCTCAAACACGCTGACCTGGGGCTCCGGTTCCGGCTCGGGCGCCGCCTCCGGAGCGGGCGCTTCCATCGGTTTCTCTTCCGCAGGTGCCTCGGCAGCGGCTTCCTTCGCCTCGGGCTCTTCGGCCGGGGCCGGCCCCCTGGCTACCTCCGGCTTGCGCTGGGGAACAGGCTTCGGCCGGGGTACCCGTTTGCGGTTACCGGCGATGTCCACCACAAAGAAGAGCACCAGGAGGGCCAAAAGGCCGATTGAAATCCACTCTGCCGTCATAGTTCTACCATCTGTCTGGAAATGGGCGGGCGAAAACAAAGCCAACATTCTAGCAGACTGCTTGGTTTAAGTGAGGGGCCGCCGGCTTATCCACAGGGGAGCGGCTTTCCGGTACCATTACGGCGCACCGATACACCTTGCCCAGCCCCCGGAGCACCCCATGGCCCAGCGCAGAACAGCCCGTCGCAAACCCGGCCCACAACCCCGAAAACCCGACGCTCAAAGCAGTAGTGGCGAGCTACGCATCATCGGCGGTGACTGGCGCAGCAGGAAACTCCGCTTCCCCGATGCCGGCGGCGTGCGGCCCACACCGACCCGCACCCGGGAAACCCTGTTCAACTGGCTGAACTATCACCTTGCGGGCGCGGACTGCCTGGATCTCTTCGCCGGTTCCGGCGCTCTCGGCCTTGAAGCCCTCTCACGGGGAGCGGGTGCCACGACCCTGGTGGATCACACCCCGGCACTCGCCCGGGCCCTGCGGGATAACCTGCGTTTGCTGAAATCGGATAAGGGCGAAGTCATCTGCCAGGACGTGGAAACCTACCTGGCACACCGTCAGCGCCCCCCCTTCGACATTGTGTTCATGGACCCCCCCTTCCGGCAGGGCTGGCTGGAACGGCTGTTTCCTCTGCTGGCGTCACAGCAGTGGGTGAAACCCGGAGGATGGGTGTATGTTGAGTACGAGAGTGAGCGGGCAACGCCGTCAGTGCCGGGAGGTTGGCATCTGCATCGGCAGAAGACAGCGGGGCAGGTGACCTATTGCCTGTTTCGAGTGCCAGGGGACGGGGAGTGAAAATGGGGTCAGATGAACGCTTTCATCTGACCCCCATGTTCAACTCTGTGCTCAGCTGGCAGGCCGCAGTGAGTAAGCCCGCAGGTGGGCGGCAAAATCTTCCAGGTAGCGGATGCCACTGGCTTCCGCCTCCTTGCACCAGTCCATGAGCGCCTGCAGTTTTTCCTGGGGCTTGAGCCCGCGCTGGCGCCAAAGAGCCTGGAGTTCGTGGCTCTTCTCGTAAATCTGCCTGAGGATCTCGTGCCGCTCCAGCACCGTTTCCAGGTGCTCTTTCTCCCGGGGCTGGATCAGCATGGCTTCCCGCGAAAGCAGGCGCTTGACCTTACGGTAGCGCGGGCGGATTTCGTCATCCATCAGCGCCTTCTGCTGGCGCAGGACCGGCTCCATCACCCGCTTGCGGTACTGGCGCATGATGTCGAACCGGTTGTTGGCAATGGCCTGCACGGTCTCCACATCCACGTCCTGCTTGCCCGGTACGTAATGGGCAATAGGACGGTAACCCTTGGGCCTGGCCAGGCCGAACAGCTGGAAAAGGCGAATGTACCCCCAGCCAATATCCACCTCGTACCAGCGCCGGGACAGTTTGGATGAGTTCGGGTAAGTGTGGTGATTGTTGTGCAATTCCTCGCCGCCGATCAGGATGCCGATCGGCGAGATGTTACGGGCATTATCGGCGCACTCGAAGTTGCGATAGCCCAGGTAGTGGCCAATGCCATTGACGACGCCAGCCGCCCAGACCGGGATCCAGAGCATCTGTAACGCCCAGATCCAGATGCCGTGCACTCCGAAAAGCATCAGGTTGAGCGCGGCCATGAGGATGATGCCCCAATGCTTATGCGGGGTATAGAGCTTGCGTTCGACCCAGTCTTCCGGCGTACGCTGGCCATAGCGTTGCAGGGTCTCCGGGGTTGCCGCCTCGGCGTAGAGCTCTGCGCCCTCAAGGAGTACTTTCCGGATGCCCAGGACCACCGGGCTGTGGGGGTCTTCCTCGGTTTCACACTTGGCGTGATGCTTGCGATGGATCGCCGTCCACTCCTTGGTATTCTGGGCGGTGGTCAGCCACAGCCAGAACCGGAAAAAGTGCGCCAGTGCCGGATGCAGGTCCAGCGAGTTATGGGCGGAATGGCGGTGTAGATAAAGCGTCACACTCACGATGGTGACGTGCGTCAGGGCCAGGGCAACCAGGATCAGTTGCGGCACCGAGAGGTCAAAAAGACCGTTGAACCACATAGTATTTCCTCAAAATCAGATCCGCGGCTTGCAGCCGTTCGGCGGGCGATACATCAGGGTATTTCGCAAACACTCGAAGGGGAAACAAACCAACACCACAACTTTAGCGTACAGCTGTTCGCTGCAACAACCGAATTTGGCCGAAAATTTGTTACTGATTACACTGGTCTGCCCTGGTTGGAAACCATGTCCGTTGCAGACCATCGGAGATCGCCCTGCGTGCCCGAATTACCCGAAGTTGAAACCACCCGCCAGGGCATTGCGCCGCATTGCGAAGGCCAGACCATCATCGGCGTCACCGTTCGCAATGGCAGGCTGCGCTGGCCGGTTCCCGAGGACCTGGCCGAGCGCCTGACCGGCCAGGTAATCCGCAGCGTGGACCGACGCGCCAAGTACCTCTTTATCAACCTCGATGGCGGCACGGTGATTGTGCATCTGGGTATGTCCGGCAGCCTACGGGTCATCACCGACAACGCCCCGCCCCAAAGCCATGATCATATTGATCTGGCCCTGGCCTCCGGTGCGATCCTGCGTTTCAACGATCCCCGACGCTTCGGCTGTTGGCTCTGGACCGAAACCGCTTCCAGCCATCCTTTGATCGCGAATCTGGGCCCGGAGCCGCTGTCGCCGGAATTCAACGGCCCGCTGCTGTTCCGGCTGTCCCGGGGCAGGCAGACGCCGGTGAAGTCCTTCATCATGGACAACCACGTGGTGGTGGGTGTGGGCAACATCTACGCCAATGAGGCCCTGTTCAAGGCCGGCATCCACCCGAAACGCAAAGCCGGCCGCATCAGCCTGGACCGCTACCACCGGCTCGCCGAAGCCATCCGGGAAACCCTCAGTGCCGCCATCCTGATGGGTGGCACGACCCTGCGGGACTTTGTGAACAGTGACGGAAAACCAGGCTATTTCGCCCAGTCCCTGCTGGTTTACGGTCGCGGTGGCGAGGCGTGCAAGGAATGCGCCGCCACCCTCAAGGAGATCCGGATGAACAACCGCTCCACCGTCTATTGCCCGAAATGCCAGCGCTAGTGTCCCGTCTGGTTAATTCGCTGACCTACTGAGCCACTGAGAGCCTTGAGAGCAAGGCGCGATGGCGAAGGTGTGGTGGTTCCAAATCGAGTCAGAGCAACGCAGCTATCAAGGCTCTCAGTGGCTCCCGAAGGGCGCGGCGCTGGGGCCCCTGACCGGTGTTGCCAGCACTTGATGTGGAACCACCACACCTGCGCACTGGCGCCTTGGCCAGGGGCCCCAGCGCCACGCAGTAGGTCAGCGAATTAACCAGACGGGACACTAGTGTCTCAAAGCGCACATTTTACAACGAAAAATCGTTTGAAAATGCGCAAATATGATTCATAGTTAACAGAGGATTAATGCTCACGGTCTACAATAGGGTCGTCCTTTAGATGTCCGACACTCGTGCCGATATTGCCAAAACCGAGCATCAACAGGGCCGACAAAGTTCAGGAGACAGTACAATGACCCGCAAGATTTCCCGCACACTCATGGCCACCCTGGCAGCCTGCCTGATGGCTTTCTCATCCGTTGGCCATGCCCAGGCCGTCGATGAGACACCGTCTGCCCTGGCCATGACCGGAGACGCGCTCTTTGTTCGCCCTGCCCTGCTGGCCACTACCATCATCGGCAGCGCGGTTTACCTGGTGTCCCTGCCATTCTCCGCCCTCGGTGGAAACGCTGGAGAGGCCGGTGAAGTCCTGGTGGTTGGCCCTGCCAAGGCCACCTTCGTACGCTGTCTGGGCTGCACCCGCACCAGCAAGAAACCGGAAACGGTGGAACAGACAGGCAACTGATTCACACAAATCCGTACTTTTCCGGCTTGTCACGGCCGGTGTTCTCCGGCAGCCTGAAGAAAATCTCTTCAGGCTGTTTTGTTTATGGTGGATTGGTCTCGCGTTGAGACAGTGTTCCTCGATATGGACGGAACCCTGCTCGACCTGCACTTCGACAATCACTTCTGGCTTGAGCACCTGCCCCGGCGCTATGCCGAGCAGTTCGATCTGCACCCGCAGCAGGCCAAGGACACCCTGATTCCAATGATCATGGCCGAGCGGGGCTCCCTGAACTGGTACTGCACCGATTACTGGAGCAAGAAACTGTCCGTTGATATTACCGGACTCAAGGCGGAAGTGGGTGACCGTATCGGTTACCGTCCACACGTCACGGAATTTCTCGAAGCCATCAAATCTGCCGGGCTGCATTCGGTGATCGTGACCAACTGCCACCCCGATCCGCTGGCTCTGAAGCTGGAGCGCACCGGGCTTGATCGCCACGTAGACAGCATTGTCTCCAGCCACGACCTGGGAAAACCCAAGGAGGACCCCCGGTTCTGGCAGGATCTGAAGTCAGTGACTTCTTACACCGCTCCAAACACCCTGATGGTGGACGATAGCTTCCCGGTACTCGAAAGCGCCCGGACCGCCGGCATCGGCCAATGTCTGGCCATCCTGGCCCCCGACAGCCGCCAACCGGCGCGGGATCGGCATCCGGTAATTCCTAGCATCCACCATTTCGATGAAATCCTGCCGGCACTTCGGCAACGCCAACCCCTGCCATCCGACCGGTGAGCCGGTTATAATTCGACCATATGCTCATCAGGTGAGGAGACATGACGGCGACCAACGCTGACGATCTGAAGGTACGACTCGACAAATGGCTCTGGGCTGCCCGATTCTACAAGACGCGCTCCCTGGCCAAGGAAGCCATCGAGGGCGGCAAGGTTCACTACAACAGCCAACGCAGCAAGCCCGGCAAGATCGTGGAAGCCGGCGCCAAGGTGACCCTGCGCCTGGGTTGGCAGGAAAAGGTAGTGATCATTGATGACATCAGTGACCGCCGCCGGGGCGCGCCCGAGGCCCAGAAGCTCTATCACGAAACCGAAGACAGCGTGAAACGGCGCGAGGAACTCGCCTGGCAGCGGAAAACCATGCAGACGGCCCAGCTACCTCCCGCGCGCCGGCCCAACAAGAAGGACCGTCGGGATATCCGGCGCTTCCGCGAACAGCACGGTATCTGAGTCCCGCTCCGGCGGGACCCACCAACCCTATACCCCGATTCCAGTATTCAATCTCCAGGAGACAGACCATGGCATCCCGTGACCAATTCCAACGCTTTATCTTCGAGCACAGCCAGGTCCGGGGTGCCTGGGCCCAGCTGGGTGAGAGCTTTCGAGAAATTGGCAGCCAGGCGCCCTATCCGGATTCCGTGCGAGAGCTACTCGGGGAATCGCTCGTTGCCAGCGTACTGATGAGCTCTTCCCTGAAATTCGAGGGCACCCTGTCACTGCAGGCCCAGGGCGACGGCCCGATCAGCACCCTCATGGCCGAGTGCAGTCACGACCGCTATATCCGTGGTCTGGCCCGATTTGACGAGCACTCCATCCGTGAAATGGATTTCGAGGCGCTGCTGGGCAAGGGACGCATGGCCATCACCATCACCCCGGCAACGGGCCAGCGCTACCAGGGCGTTGTGCCCCGGGAAGAAAACAGCCTTTCCGGGTGCCTGGAAGAGTACTTCGAGCGGTCCGAGCAACTTGCCACCAGCCTGTTCCTGTTTGCCGACGAGAATGGCGCCGCCGGCCTGATGCTTCAGCGCCTGCCCGGCCACACCGAGGCGGACGACCAGCTCTGGGAGCGGGTTAATCATCTGGCCCGCACCGTCGAGGCCGACGAGCTTCTCGAGCTGGACAGCGAAACCCTGCTGCACCGTCTGTTCCACGAGGAGACGGTGCGCCTGTTTGACGCTGAGCCGGTCGCGTTCCGCTGCAGCTGCTCGCGGGAGCGGACCCTTGATGCCCTCGAGGCGATTGGCAAGGAAGAGTGTTACAGCATCCTGGATGAGCAGGGCTCCATCGAGATGGATTGCCAGTTTTGTCATTCTCACTATCGTTTCGATAGAAATGACATTGATCACCTTTTTACCGGTCATACGTTACACTAAACAAAAACTTATACCTGCCCGGAAGCCCCAGCTGGCGCGGCTTCCAGGGCAGTCGTTTTTTACCGGCGCCTCTGGCATAATAGCGCGCCTGAATTGACCCGATTGCTCAGATTTCCGTCAATTTTGGGGGGGCGGCCTGGGCAATCACGAAGACATTCCGAGGGCGAGGTCGAAGTGAGCAACACTTATACTGATCTGAGTACAGCACGACTGGTCGAGCTGGCATTGGCACGTAACGAAGGCCAGCTGGCTTGTAACGGTTCACTGGTGGTCAAAACCGGTGATCGTACGGGCCGGTCTCCTATGGACCGCTACATCGTCGAGGAGCCCAGCACCGCTGACGATATCCAGTGGGGACCGATCAACCGTCCGTTCGACGCTGACAAATTCGATGCCCTGTGGGATCGCGTTGAAGCCTACATCGCAGAAAAGGACCAGTTCGTTGCCCACGTGCACGTCGGCTCCGACCCCGAGCATTACCTGCCCGTGAAGATGGTCACCGAAAGTGCCTGGCAGAACCTGTTCGGCCAAAACCTGTTTATCCGCCCGGACAGCTACAACCAGACCGACAAGCAGGAATGGCAGATCCTCAACGCCGCCAACTTCGAATGTGTGCCCGAGCGCGACGGCACCAACTCCAATGGCTGTGTGATCATCAACTTTGCCAAGCGCAAAGTGCTTCTGGCTGGCATGCACTATGCCGGCGAAATGAAGAAAGCGATGTTCTCTGTGCAGAACTTCCTGCTGCCGGAGAAGGACGTCCTGCCGATGCATTGCTCCGCCAACGTCAGCGAAACCGGCGAGACCTGCCTGTTCTTCGGTCTGTCCGGCACCGGCAAAACCACCCTGTCCGCCGATCCGCACCGTTACCTGATCGGCGACGACGAGCATGGCTGGGGAACGGGTACCGTGTTCAATATTGAGGGCGGTTGCTACGCCAAGTGCATCGACCTGAGCCAGAAGAACGAGCCAATCATCTGGGATGCCATCCGTTTCGGGGCCATCGTTGAAAACGTGGTGATCGACGAGGACACCCGCGTACCGGATTACACCGACGTTTCCCTCACCGAAAACTCCCGTTGCGCCTACCCGCTGGAGCACGTCGAGAAGCGCGTGATCGAGAACCGTGCCGGCGAGCCGTCCCACATCGTGTTCCTGACCTGCGACATGACCGGCGTACTGCCGCCCGTGTCCATCCTGAACCGTGAAGCGGCGGCCTACCACTTCCTGAGCGGCTACACCGCCTTGGTGGGCTCCACCGAGATGGGCTCCTCTTCCAAACTCAAGTCCACCTTCTCCACCTGCTTTGGCGCACCGTTCTTCCCGCGCCCGGCCGGGATCTACGCCGAGCTGCTGATGAAGCGGATGGACGAGTTCGGCAGCAAGGTGTTCCTGGTCAACACCGGTTGGACCGGCGGTCCCTACGGCGAAGGCAGCCGTTTCAGCATCCCGACCACCCGCGCCATCATCGCCGCAATCCAGAACGGCGACCTGGACGACGTGGAAACCGAGCACCTGGATGCCCTGAACCTGGACATTCCCAAGCACGTTCCTGGGGTCGACACGGAACTGCTGAATCCGCGCCAGACTTGGGTCAGCCCGGACTACTATGATGGCAAGGCCCAGGAACTGATTTCGCAGTTCGTGGAGAACTTCAAGAAATTCGACGTGGCCGAATCCATTATGGAAGCCGGCCCGAAGGTGAACTGAGTTTCATGGTGAAAATGGGGTCAGATGAAAGCCTTCATCTGACCCCGGTCTTCCGCCCAAGAAAAGCGCCCTGCAGATGCACGGCGCTTTTCTTGTTGCCGGATCAGGCGTAAAACAACAGGGGCACGAACGATACCAGCAGCAGGGATATGCCCATGGCAATCAGCGGCAGGATGATCCGCTCGTGGCGCTGGTAGAAGGTACCGGTTTCCTGCTGGGCTGCCGTGACTTCCGCCTCGCCCACCACCTGCCGGGTCAGCAAATGGTTGAGGGCGACCGGCGGACTCAGGTAGCCGAGTTCGAAGGCTACCAGGGTCACCATCCAGAAATGGACAGGATGAATACCGCTGGCATAGGCAATACTGGCTGCGGTGGCGGTCACGAGAATGACGGCCCCGAAGGCATCCATGATCATTCCCAGGATGACCAGTATCACCACCATCAGCAGCATCGCAGACCAGGCGCTGTCGAAGGCCTGGGGGAAGCTCTGCATGATATGGGAGCGCTCGATCACACCGCCGATGCTGACCGAGAGCCCCAGCAACAAAAGCAGCGCGCCAATTTCTGCCGTGGTGTCGTTGGTGGCGCCCCGGACACTGCACTCCAGGCCCTGGTGGTTAATCTCTCCGGATGCCCTGCCCTTCCAGTTTTTGAGACTGACATGCTCATACAGCAGGATGGCAAGCATGATCACCGGCAACAGCCGGGGTGCCGAGAACTCGTCCATGGTCACATCCAAAGCAAATCGGTAGAACAGAACCACCACCGCAATCACCAGAACATAGGGAATCAGTGGCTTCAGTGCCTGGATCATGGCCGGGAACGCCACTGACGAGGGCGCGAGATCAAACCGGTTCTGGCGGTTGACCGACAGCGCCACCAGCGTGAACATCGCAGCGGTGAGCACGAACACCCAGATACCCCAGCCGAACAGCTCATCGGTGGTGACTTCCCGGTTCAAATAGGCGATTACCACGACCAGCAGACACGGCCTCAGCACCACCCCGAGGGAGCCGGACATGGCGGTCGCGGCCAGGGCCAGTTGCCGCCGGGCGCCGGCGGCACGAAGTTCGCTGTAGATCACCGCGCCGGCGGCGATCACAAAGATCCCCGAGGCACCGGTATAGGCGGTTGGCACAGCCGCCACCAGGACAGCCACCACCGCCAGCATTTCCGGCGGCATACGCCAGGGCCGGAACACGTTGAAGACCAGGGTAGCCAGGCGGGTCTGTTTGAGCATCATGCCCACCCAGACATACAGCCCGACATTCAGGAACATGTCCGCCAGCTCCATCATTTTCCCCAGGTAGATGCCAATCCCGGAGGAGTGGCCGATCAGGGCGAAATAGGTACCGGAGATCAGGCACATCACGGTGTAGAGCGGCACCGCCAGGAACGCCTTTCTCAGGCTGCCGCCATCCTGGAGATCGGCCGGCATCCGGAACAGGCGGTAGAGACTGGTCAGGGTCAGGCAGGCAAAGCCGGCAATCCACAGGTTGTGTAGCAACAGTTCCTCACCGGAAACCGAAGTCTCCGAGCCAAGGCTGGACTGGCGGAAGATCACGCTGGAACCCAGCAACATGGCATTGGCAACAGTTTGCAGGGTGTGGGAAACGGTGTAGTCCAGACGGGTCTCCATGGCCCGCATAGCAATGTGATGGCGGGTCAGGGTAGCGGTCACCGCGCACAGCATGACCAGAATCACCAGGATGTAACGCTGCGATTCCAGTCCGATGGCGATGACATCGGCCACAAACAGCTCCACCGCCCGATACACCTTGACCCCCGGTGTCAGATTATCCTTCAGGTTCTGATAATTCTGGTGGGCGGCCCTGCAATCCGCGACCGACCGTTGGATCGACAGGCGTACCTCGTCCGGATCTTTCTCTTCCGCACCGAGCAACGCAGCCATCGGGTCGTCGCTGTCCAGCTCCTGGGCCATCTCGGCCGCAACGGCAGCCTCGATATCCCGGTCCGGATCGCACTCCGGTGCCACCGGGTCCATCCTCAGCTTGTAATAACCACTCCACAGCTGCTCACCGGTCTGCAACATCTGATTGTGGATGTCGCTACTGGTGGAGAACAACACCACCGCCAGCAGCAGCAAGCAGGCCGGCAGCGACGAAAACCACTCCAGTCCGGTACGACGAAAACCAGCCTTGGTCATAACTACCTATCCCCGGGAACCGATGGTTTACAGCAAATCGTCCAGATCCATGGTTTCAACCGATTCTTGCCGGTCGTCCCAGAAGGTGCCGAGCTGACCAAGCGGCGTGCGGTGCCCGGTATTCTCGACCCACATCCGGTCGGAAATGGCCACGATCATGTTGGTGGCCATGGCATCCACGAAACGCCAGTCCTTGTTGGCCGGATCCTGCTCCAGGGATTCGGCATGCTCCCGGATGACTTCCCGAAGCCGTGACTCATCACCTTTGTTCAGGGCGGCGATGGCATGGAACACATGCGGCAGGCGGACACCTGCGGCCTCGCCCTGATCATCAGCAATCTCCAGCCGCTCAAAGGCATCCTCGCCCTCGGGTTGGGCCCCGGGAATCATGGCCCAGATGGTGGCACGCAACGCCATGGGCGCGCCCCACCACTTGTCGTTGGCCAGGCAACCGCTCCCCCGGGCCACGACAGAACCGATATTGGCCGGCACTCCGATCGACGAGGTGGACTGGATCTGGGCATTCAGTGCCTGCAAGCCAGAGAGCAGGCCGGCGAGGTAGATGAACTCGTCCATGTCATCCTCGAATTCCGGGCACTCACCGGTCCCGACCTCGCCGTAATGGGCATGGTGATGCTGCCAGGCCCGGAAGTAGCGCCGGGAGGCCAGAGCGTAGGCCCGTTTCTGGCGGATCATGGCATCCTCCGCTTCCTCGGCCTCCATTCCGTTCAGGGCCGCCAGGGCATCCAGCTCGTGCTCCCGGGCCTGCTCCTCGGCGCAGCCACCGGAGGATAGGTACAGCATGACCGCCAGCTGGTCCGGCTCGTCAGTGACCCGGCCGAAAGACATCAACAGGGGCGCAGTGGCCTCGCTCATGGCACAACCCATGGCCAGATCCTGTGACTGCATCAGGTAAGGCACCGTGTGATTGCGGGAAAAACCCTGCATGACGTCACCTGTGGTCTTGTACATCATGCGGTCAATCACACCGCAGCCGGTGACCAGGGTCGTGACGGCAAACGTGGCGAGCAGGCCACGTAAGCGGACCCGGAAGGTGCTCGGAGATCGGGGGGAATTGCGGAGGTCGGTCATGACTTCTGTACCTTTCTACATTCTTGTTCTGATCACGCGGACTCGACACCGGCAGCCGGCGCAAATGTTACAAACTGTAACCGGCGGGCATTATGGCCTGTCAGGGCCGGTTTTTATGAGACAGGGGCCGCAAATGACGCCTCCGGCCGGTGCTTTTGTAACAGCCTGGTTTGCACAATCAGCGCCGAGCCACTATAGATTTCTGTCGACAACGACAATAAGAGGACTCTCCCATGCGTAAACCTGAACTCGCTGCCGCCATCGCGGACCGCACCGGAATGACCCGGGAAAAAGCCGGCGAAGTCATTGCCGCTTTCACCGACCAGGTATCCGCCGCTGCCGCCCGGGGCGAAGATGTCAGCCTGATTGGCTTCGGGACTTTCAACATCCGCAGCCGTGAGGCCCGCAGCGGCCGCAATCCCCAGACCGGGGCTTCCATCCAGATTCCCGCCAGCAGGACCGTCGGGTTCAAGGCGGGCAAGGCCCTCAAGGGTGCGGTTCAGTAAGGACCACCGGGCCCGCACGGCGGGCCCTGATTCTCAGGAGGCGCACTCCGCACGGGCACCATCCACACGGCACCGGATTGCCTTCATCAGCTTGATGGCACGCTCGTCGTAAACACCGTCCTCCAGCAGGGACAGGCGCACCTTTCTCAGCATCTTGTCGTACTCGGCGGTATCTTCCTGCGGAAGGCTCATCCAGACATCTTCGGGAATGCCGGCTTCAGCCTCGGCAATGATTCCGTAGGCCTCGTCCAGACGCTGGATGGCCTGATCACGAACCATCTGGCCGGCATCATCCGGGAAGCGGTCCCGGTACATGATCACCTGGAAGTTCATGTAGGCAATCGCGTAGCGAACCACAGCACCGTCCGGATTCACGCCCTTGTACAGTTCCAGGGGCTGGTACGCCACCGCTGGAGCATAGGCGAGATCGACGCTGCCGTTGTTGAACTTGCCAGCGAAATTGGCAGAGTTTGAACCTACAACCGAGGCTCCGACGTGCCGCACCATCCGCACTGACGCCTCGTCATAATCCAGGGTCGCAATCCGCTTGCCCTGCAGTTTTTCAACAGCGTCGATGCTGCGATCCCGGGTGTGAAGGTAGATCGCGCCGGCCGGGAACACGCCAGCCACCTCATAGGGGCCGTTCACCAGGAACGGCCGGGCCTTGGGTTGGCTCAGGGTGTTGTACAGCAGGCGCATCTCCTCCTCGCCCGGCACGGCACCCATGGCCTCGAGACTGCCAGTAAACTTATTGAACTCGCGGGCCCGGGTGCCGGTCAGCAGGACAGCATCACACTGGCCGGCCTTGAAGTCCTCGGCTGCCACCTTTTCATCGGTGTAGGCCCGCAGATCCAGCTTGATGCCCCGCTTCAGGGCCACGGGCTGGAAGGTTTTGGTGATGGCGAACAGAGGGCCATTGGCCCCCACCGGATCAAAGACGCAAAAACTGCGCTCGAGGATTTCCTTGGGCGCCTGTTCCTGAGCCTGGCCAAGGGAAGGAAACAACAGGGAGGCGCACAGGGTAGCGGCCACAGCCACCCGATGCGGGAAGTTTGCTGATTTCACGGGATAACTCCTGATTTATTATTGTCGGGCGCCGGAACGTCCAGGTGCCGGCGTTGCCACGTTGTCCTTGAGCGACCTTAGGTCGACCGGTACAAGAATACGTTGGCACAGGTGCCTGCCATCAAGGTCTTTTCAGCAAGAGGGGGGATTCTGTGATGGCGTCGACAGAGGTCACCGGACCCCTGCCGCATTTCCGGGTTCAGGCCTGCAACACATCCCAAGCCTTGCGGCCCTCGACCAGGGTCATCCGGACTACCCCCGGCAGCTCTCGGCCGATGACCGGTGCATGGCGTCCAACTGAAACCAGGGAGCTGTCGTCAGCGGTCCAGATCGCCTCCGGATCAAACAGGCAAAGGTCGGCCATATCACCTTCGGCCAGTCCGGCGCTCCGGCCGATGACCGAAGCCGGCCCGGTGGTCAGTGCCCGCACCAGGTCGGTCAACGCTAGCTCATCCCGGTTAACCAGCTCCAGACCCATGGACAACACACTTTCGATGGTGGACAGACCCGGTTCGGTGGCGGCCAGCGGCGCCTGCTTGGCGGCTGAATCGTGGGGCTGGTGCTGGCTGACAATGGCAGCAATGATGCCCTCCCTCACGCCGGCCACCAGGGCTTTCCGGTCGGCTTCCGAGCGCAGTGGAGGACGGACATGGAAGCGACTATCAAAGCCGGCGAGGGCATCCTCGGTAAACACCAGCTGGTGCATAGCGACGTCGGCCGTGACCTTGATTCCCCGCTGCTGCGCGTCCGCCAGCATTTCGACACTGCGGGCACAGGAGAGCTGGTTCAGATGCAGACGCACACCGGTCTCCTCCGCCAGTAACAGCATCTCCATGACCGCGGCGGTCTCCGCCACCTCGGGAATCCCCAGAAGCCCCAGGCGGGACGTCACCAGGCCGTCATGAGCATAGCCGTCTGCCGCCAGGGCCTGGTTTTCCGGGCTGAACATCACGGTCAGGCCAAAGGTCTGGGCGTAGGCCATACAGCGGCGCAGGATACGGGCATTGCGCACGCCCCGGGAGCCGTTACCCACGGCGACACAGCCGGCATTCCTGAGGCCCGCCATATCGCTGAGCAAGTCGCCCTCCAGCCCGCGGGTAATGGCGCCAATGGGCAACACCCGGATCGGAGAACGACTGGCAGCCACATCCCGGATCAGGTGCGTGACCGCGCCGGAATCATTGACCGGCGAGGTTTCCGGCGAGGCGCAAACCGTGGTGAAGCCACCGTGGGCCGCGGCCCGCGTTTCCGACGCAATATTGCCCTTCTGGCCATTGCCCGGTTCGCGCAGGTTGCAGCACAGATCGACAAAGCCCGGGGCAATCACCCAGCCGTCGGCGTTGATCGTATCGTCCACATCGGCACTGCGCGCCTGGCTGCCGGTGGCGGCAATCCGGCCATCGCGGATCAGCAGGGCGTCGTTGTCGGTCTCCCGGCCCTGGCCATCGATCAGACGGCCACCGGTAATCAGCAGCGGCGAGGATTGGTTGCTGGTATGACTCATGCCTTTGCCCTCTCTGCCTTCTGCTGGCGTTCTGCCACCTGGCCACCCATGGCCATGGACATCACCGCCATCCGGATGGCGATGCCGTTGGTGACCTGGTTGAGAATGACCGACTGGGGCCCGTCTGCCACCGCCGATTCGATCTCCACCCCCCGGTTGATCGGCCCCGGATGCATCACGATGCATTCCGGATGGGCCAGGGCCAGCTTTTCACGATTGAGACCATACAACCGGTAGAACTCCCGCTCACTGGGCAACAGGGCCCCTTCCATGCGCTCCTTCTGGAGCCGCAGCATGATCACCACATCCAGGTCTTTCATGCCTTTCTCCATGTCGTATTCCACCTTGCAGCCCAGGCTCTCCACATCCTTGGGCAGCAGGGTTCCCGGGGCGATCACCCGGACCTCTGCCGCCCCGAGCACATTCAGCGCCCGGATCTGGGAGCGGGCGACACGGGAGTGCAGGACGTCACCGACAATGGCGACTTTCAGGCCGTCAAACCGTTGTTTGTGCTGGCGAATGGTGAGCATGTCGAGCATCGCCTGGGTGGGGTGGGCATGGCGCCCGTCGCCGGCATTGATGATGGCGACCCCGGGCGTCACGCTCTCGGCGATGAAATGCGGCGCCCCGCTCTGGGAGTGGCGTACCACAAACATGTCGCTGGCCATGGCTTCGAGATTGAGCAGCGTGTCCGACAGGGATTCGCCCTTGGAGGTCGCCGAGGTGCTGATATCAAGGTTCAGCACGTCCGCAGACAGGCGCTTGGCGGCAAGCTCGAAGGTGCTGCGGGTTCGGGTACTGGACTCGAAGAACAGGTTGACCACCGTACGCCCCCGCAACAGCGGCACTTTCTTGATGGTCCGCTCCCCTACTTCGATAAAGGAGTCGGCGGTGTCCAGGATATCGGTGAGCAAATCACGGTCGAGACCGTCGAGGGTCAGGAAATGCCGCAACTGACCATCCCGGGTCAGCTGCAAGTGGTGCGGGGAAGGGTCGTGTGCGGTCATGGGTCGCCTGTTTGCTGTGTTGCCGTATGGAATCGCTGGTTACTGCCCGGTTTCCTGTAGTTCGATGCGCAGGGGATCGGGGCCCCGGAGCTTGACCCGTTGGTGGGCATCCAGGGACAGCACCCGACCGGCTACATCCGGCTGGATCGGCAGTTCCCGGGCGCCGAGATCAATCAGGGTGGCCAGTATGATACTGGCTGGACGACCGTAGTCGAAAATTTCGTTCATGGCGGCACGGATGGTCCGGCCGCTCATGATGACGTCGTCGATGAGGATGATGTCCCGGTCCTCAGTGTCAAACGGCAGGCTGGACGGCTTTACCTTCGGATTCAGACCGATGCGACTGAAGTCATCCCGGTAAAAGGAAATATCCAGCTCCCCAAAGGCCTGATCAATACCCAGGCGCTTGCTGAGTACGTCCGCCAGCCAGACGCCACCGGTGCGTATACCGATCACCGCCGGCTCTGTGACATTGCGCTCCTCCAGGATCCGGCGCAATCCTGTTTCCAGCTCGTTCAGCAGCTGGTTGATGTCAAGCTGTGCGGTCATCAGGTCCTCACTGTGTTTCAGGTCAGCCGAAAATGTCATCCGGCGCTATTATCCTGTTCCCGGAACCAGGTTTCCAGAATCAGTACCGCGGCGCGATCATCGACACCATGGCGGCCAAAATCCCGGCTGCCACCGCGGGCCATGACGTCACCCTTGGCTTCGAAACTGGTGAGACGTTCGTCCACCATTTCCACCGGGTAATGGAAACGGCCGTGGATACGGTTGCCGAACTTGCGGGCCCGGGCGCACATCTCGTTCTCGGTATCGTCCATGTTCAGGGGCAGACCAACCAGCACCAGATCCGGTCGCCACTCTTCAAGCAGTTTCTCCACCACCGACCAGTCCGGGATGCCATCGCGGGCAGGAATCATCGCCAACGGTTCACCGGTCCCCAGCAACTCCTGCCCCGCAGCCACGCCTATCCGGCGAGTGCCGAAATCGAACGCCATCACCCGGCGGTTACCCGCGTCAGGCATGGCCACCGAACTCGGTCAGCTGGTTCAGATCAATGCCGATCAGCTTGAGAACCGCCTGGTAACGGTCATGGACCGGGGTCCGGAACAGGATATCGGTAGTGGCCGGACAGGTCAGCCAGGAGTTACTGCCCAGTTCCTCCTCCAGTTGACCCTCGCCCCAGCCGGAGTAGCCCAGCGCCACCAGGAACTCTTCCGGGCCATCGCCACGGCCAATGCCGGCCAGGATGTCGCGGGAGGTGGTCAGCAGGACGTCCTCGGCCACCTGGGCGGTATTCTGCCAGGTGGTACCGGGACCGTGCAGGACGAAGCCACGCTCGGGCTGGACCGGGCCGCCACTGTACACCGGGAGGTCCAGCTCGGAGCCATGCATGTCCAGCTGTTCCAGGATCTCACCGAGGTGGATGTCCAGGGGGTGATTGATCATCAGCCCGAGGGCACCGTCGTCGGAATGTTCGCAGATGTAGATCACACCACCGTGGAAACGGGGGTCGGCCAGCCAGGGCGAAGCCACGAGAAAGTGGTGCTGCAGACTGTTGGGAGATTTCCTGGTTGCGGTCATCCGGATGTCAGCCCCCGCCGTTGGAAAGACCAGGTTCGTATGATTTCCAGCTCATCCACTTCCTCTCGCATGTCTTCCGGGAACGGGGCGAACGGGGATGCCATGCGTACGATGCGGATGGCGGCGTCGTCCAGGACCCGGCTGCCCGAGGATTGCAGGATAGCCACTTCCTTGATTGTGCCATCTTTCTTGAGCGATACCAGCATCCGGAGCGTGCCGTAGATGCCCGCGCTGCGGGCTTCGGTCGGGTAATTGATATTACCGACACGGGTGACCTTGCTGATCCAGTTCTGGACATACCAGGCGTTGGTGGATTTCAGGGTCGAGGCAGAGGTGACCCTCACGACGCGGGGTTTGCGGGCATAGGCCTGCTGCTGGGCATCAAACCGTGCCTCCAGGCTGGCGATTTCCAGACTGCGCTCCATGAGGCTTTTCTTTTCCTTCACCGGCTGTGGTTCAGGCTCCGCAACCTCTTCCGGTTCGGCCACCTTCTGGCTGGAGGGTGCGGTGGTCTGCACCACCGCCTGCTCCTGCTGACGGACCGGTTCCGGCCGGGACGGCGGCTCAAGCTGCACCTGTGCCGGTTCTGGCTGGCTGATCTCAGCCGGCCGGGGTGTGGTCATTTCCCGGGGCTCATCTTCGGTACCACTGCCCTGCTGACTGGTCTGGGCCAGGAAATCGGCCTTCTCTGGCGCCTTCTCGTCATCGAATTGCGACAGGGTAATTTCCATGGTCTGCGCCGACGAGCGCGGAGGCTCCGGCGCGAAGGTAATACCCAGCACGACAATCGCATGCACGGCCAATGCCATGAACAGGGTGAAGGAAAACCGGTCAAAATCGCTTACCTGAACTGCCATTCCTGTTCCTGATCCTGTCGTTGGTCCTGCACTGCTAGCCCCGTTCTGTCGGTTACGCCTGTTTCAGGCGCTTTTCAATGGCATCCATCAGCATGCCGCCAATATCGATCCCATAGGCTGCATCCAGTTCCCGGATGCAGGTGGGGCTGGTTACATTGATTTCAGTCAGATAGTCGCCGATCACGTCGAGGCCGACAAACATCAGGCCCTTCTCCTTGATCGCAGGAGCGACGCGGGCACAGATTTCCCGGTCACGGTCGGTCAACTCCCGGCCCTCGCCCCGGCCACCGGCCGCGAGGTTGCCGCGATTCTCGCCCTGGGACGGAATCCGCGCAAGAGCATAGGGTACCGGTTCGCCCTCGATCAGCAGGATCCGCTTGTCACCATCGACAATCTCGGGAATGTATTTCTGGGCCATGGCCTGATGGGTGCCATAGTTGGTCAGGGTCTCGATGATGACGCCCAGGTTGAAATCGTTCTCCCGCACCCGGAAGATCGAGTGACCACCCATGCCGTCAACCGGCTTCATGATGATATCACCGTGTTCGGCATAGAACTCGCGGAACCGGTGCGCCGAACGGCTCACCAGCAACGGCGGAGTCAGGTCCTCGAACTGGGTGGCGAACAGCTTCTCGTTACAGTCCCGCAGCGTGGCGGCGGGGTTCACCACCAGCGCTCCCTGCAGTTCCGCCGCCTCCAGGATGTAGGTGGCCATCAGGAACTCCCGGTCCACCGGCGGATCCTTGCGCATCAGGATCACATCCAGATCGCCCAGGGCCCGGTCGTGGCTGCCGCCGAAGCTGAACCAGTTCTCCGGGTCCATGTGCACAGTCAGATCCCGGGTGTGGGCCATCGCCCGGCCACCGTCGAGGTACATGTCCGGCAACTCCATGTATTCGATTTCCCAGCCCCGGTTCTGCGCGGCCAGCAACATGGCGAGCGAACTGTCTTTCTTGAACGTGATGTTTTCAATGGGATCCATCACGATCCCGAGTCGGACTGTCATTGTGTCTCTTGAGCTCCTGGGAAGTAAAAACACGAACCGGTCAGCAGAGCGGACCGGACGTTAAATGCTATGCTGAGACGTCGATGGTATTGTACCCCAGCCACGAATGCATCCGGAGATATCCTCAGGGATACGTGACTGTGCGGGCAGAAGTACATTTAGTCACAAACTAATACTTTTTATATGGCCATCAATATTCTATAAATGAGCGGGGTTTATAGAAGAACCTTGAGGTTTGTGTTAAAACCCCCGTTTCAAAATAAAGATAGTCGCTGAGCGCAAGGCAGTTGGACAATGGATGACAACTTCGAGAATCTGAAAATTATGGTGATCGACGACAGCAAGACGATTCGTCGCACCGCAGAAACCCTCCTCAAAAAGGTCGGCTGTGAGGTCATCACCGCGACTGACGGCTTTGACGCTCTGGCCAAGATTGCCGATTCCCAGCCGGACATCATTTTCGTAGACATCATGATGCCGCGCCTGGATGGCTACCAGACCTGCGCATTGATCAAGAACAATTCCTCTTTCAAAAAGACGCCGGTCATCATGCTCTCCAGCAAGGACGGACTGTTCGATAAAGCGAAAGGTCGCATTGTAGGCTCTGACCAGTATCTGACCAAACCGTTCAGCAAGGACGAGCTGCTCAACACCATCCGCCAGTACGTACCACAGGCGGAACAGTAAACCTGCTGAAACCAAGAACCATCGAGGAAACCATGGCCCGCATTCTGATTGTTGATGACTCCCCCACCGAAGTGAAGAAGATTTCCACTATCCTGGAAAAGCACAAGCACGAAGTCCTGACCGCCGATAACGGCGCGGATGGTGTTGCCAAGGCCCGCGCCGAAACGCCGGACCTGGTACTGATGGACGTAGTCATGCCCGGCCTGAACGGCTTTCAGGCGACCCGCCAGCTGACCCGTGCACCGGAGACTGCATCCATCCCGGTTGTCATCGTCACCACCAAGGACCAGGAAACCGACCGCGTATGGGGCACCCGCCAGGGCGCCAAGGGTTACCTGGTAAAGCCGGTGAACGAAGACGACCTGATCAAGGCCATCAACAGCTTGATCGCCTGACCCTCACAACCTTGGAGTACGCATGTCCGCCCAGGCCGCCCCTTTTGCCGTTCTGACGGATATCGCCCAGCGCAGCCGATCCATGGCCGCCGGCCTACCGGAGCAACAGGAAGCCGTTGAGCTGTGGAACGGCATCGGCTTCGTGTTATCGGGTGAGCACTATGTGGCCCCCATGGGTGAAGTGACAGAAATTCTCCACGTTCCCCGTTTTACCCATATTCCGGGTGTTCGGCCATTCCTGTTGGGGGCCGCCAACGTGCGCGGCCGCCTGCTCCCCCTGGTCGATCTCGCCAGCTTCTTCGACATTCCCCGCTCCTCGCGCAGTCAGCGTGACCGGCGGGTTCTGGTCGTCGAGCAGGGCGATGTGTTCAGCGGGTTGGTCGTAGACAGCGTTCTGGGGATGCAATATTTCGCAACCGACAGTTTCCGGGAGGCGCCGCAAGGGGTCCCCAAAATCGTTCGTCCGTTTGTTACAGGCGGCTACGAACGTAACGAGGAAGTCTGGAGAGTGTTCTCCGCCGCCGACCTGGTGGCAGACGAACGCTTCCTGGACGTCGCGCAGTGGTAAGGGTGGTGACACTGGCAGGAACATCACCCTGACCGCCTGAAATCCGCTAAAACAGACTTGCCAACATATTTGAAGAGGCCGGGAGCCAGAACATGAAAAACAGAGCCGGAAGATTGGGTATGGGACAGGGAGGCAACAAGCTTGTTGCCGGCCTGATCGCAGCACTGATCGCACTTACCGTCCTGCTCGTTGCCGTGCTGTTCATCATCAACCGTGACAGCCAGAACGATCAGCGATACATCGCCCACACTGCGGAACTGCGGGTACTCTCGCAGGCCATTGCGAAGAACGCGACCGAGGCCGCCGGAGGTACCGCCGAGGCGTTCAACCAGTTGCGCCAGTCCCGCGATGAGTTCCAGCAGCTCTGGACCAACGTCACCGAAGGCAACCCGGAAACCGGCCTGCCACCCAGCGAGTTGGCACAGCAAAGCGGGGTTCAACAGAACTGGAACATCGTCCGGGAAAATGCCGATAACATCCTCTCCACCCAGGACGCGGTTCTGGGCCTGCACGAGGTTGCCCGGACTCTGAACGAAACCATCCCGCAGCTGCAGGTGGAGTACGATGACATCGTACAGATCCTGCTGGACAAGGGCGCTCCGGCCGAACAAATCGCCCTGGCACAGCGCCAGTCCCTGCTGGCGGAACGTATCGTGCGTTCTGTTAACAACGTACTGTCCGGTGACGAAGATGCGGTTATCGCCGCCGACCGTTTTGGCCGCGACGCCAGCCTGTTCGGCCGGGTTCTCGACGGCCAGCTCAACGGCAACGAAGCCATGGGTATCTCCCGGGTCACGGATGAAGACGCCATCTATGGCCTGGAAGCAGTTGCCGAACTGTTCGAATTCGTTTCCCAGAACGTAGACGCCATCCTTGAAGCCTCTCCCGACCTCTTCAAGGTACGCAACGCTGCCAGCGACATCTTCCAGAACTCCGAGATCCTGCTCTCCGGACTGTCGGTTCTTGCCGAAAACTTCCGCAACCAGCCAGGCGCACGCCTGGTCAGCCCGACCCTGGCCTTTATCATCCTGGCCGCGATGGTTGCCATTGTTGTCTTCATCGGTCTTGCCCTTTACCGCGACGCCCAGGCCCGCCTGGCTGCGACCCAGGAGCAGAACGAACAGAACCAGAACGCGATCCTGCGACTGCTGGACGAACTCGCCGACCTGGCGGATGGTGACCTGACCACCGAGGCTACGGTAACCGAGGACTTCACCGGTGCCATCGCCGACTCCATCAACTATGCGATCGACCAGATGCGCGGACTGGTACAGGCAATTCGCGGTACCGCGGTACGGGTAGCGGGCGCCGCCCAGGAAACCCAGTCCACCGCGATGCACCTGGCCGACGCTTCCGAGCACCAGGCCCAGGAAATTGCGGGGGCTTCCGCCGCGGTCAACGAGATGGCCGTATCCATCGACCAGGTATCCTCGAACGCCGCCGAATCCTCCGCGGTTGCGGAGCGGTCGGTTGCGATCGCGAAGAAAGGCGCGGAAGTGGTACAGAACACCATCCGCGGCATGGACAACATCCGAGAGCAGATCCAGGAAACCTCCAAGCGGATCAAGCGTCTCGGTGAATCCTCCCAGGAAATCGGTGACATCGTATCCCTGATCAACGACATCGCCGACCAGACCAATATCCTGTCCCTGAACGCCGCGATCCAGGCCTCCATGGCCGGTGACGCGGGCCGGGGCTTCGCGGTGGTGGCGGACGAGGTTCAGCGCCTCGCGGAACGTTCCTCTGCGGCAACCAAGCAGATTGAAGCCCTGGTCAAGACGATCCAGTCCGATACCAACGAGGCGGTTATCTCCATGGAACACACCACGGCCGAGGTAGTCCGTGGTGCCCGTCTGGCCCAGGACGCGGGTATTGCACTCGAGGAAATCGAGAACGTATCCATGTCTCTGGCGGAGTTGATCCAGAACATCTCCAACGCCGCACGCCAGCAGTCGTCCTCTGCGGCCCACATTTCCAACACGATGAACGTTATCCAGGAAATCACCTCCCAGACCTCGTCCGGTACCAACGCGACCGCGAAGTCTATCGGGAACCTGGCCGAAATGGCATCCGAACTGCGGTCCTCTGTTGCCGGCTTCACCCTGCCGGAAGAGGACGTGGCCGACGAAGAACAAGAGGAAGACGCCGACGTTCCGGTGGTGGGCTGAAGAACGGCGCGGGGCAACTGACAGTTTATGGCGCATACGCATGACAACCTGTCACCCGCCGAAGGTATCTGGTCCATGCGCAGCCTTCCGGATATGGATGCTGCGCAGTTCCACCAGTGGCAGACCCTGCTGGAGCATCGCACCGGGATAACCCTGTCGTCCGATAGACGCTCGTTCCTGGAAACCAATATCGGGATCCGGATGCGGGAAATCGGCTGCGGCAGCTACCAGGCCTATTACGAGAAAATCGTATCCGGCCCGGACGCTGTGGTGGAGTGGGCAACCCTGGTGGACCGGCTGACCGTTCAGGAGACCCGGTTCTTCCGGGATCCCGACGCCTTCCGACTGGTGTCCGACTATGTCCTGACGAGGCCGCGTGAGCAGCTGAGGAAACGTGCGCTGGAAGCCTGGAGCGTCGGCTGCTCCACCGGCGAAGAGCCCTACACGCTGGCGATGGTGCTCAACGAGTGCATGAACCAGCTGGCAATGCAGCCGTTGTTCGGGGTTACCGGATCCGACATCAGCAAGCCCGCCATCGACAAGGCCGGCAAGGGGCAGTTCAGCGCCCGGAAACTGTTGGGTATCGACGAAGGGCTGAAGGACCGGTATTTCCGCCCCGCCGAGCGAAATACTGTTGAAATTGTAAAGAGCATCCGCGATCGGGTGTGTTTTACCAGGCTCAATGTCCTGGATCTGGACACCGCACCCATGCACGGAATGAACATCATCTTCTGCCAGAATCTGCTGATCTATTTCCGCCGCTGGCGCCGGCGGGAGATCGTGAAGCGATTAGCAGAGAGACTGGCACCGGGGGGATTACTGGTGCTCGGCCAGGGTGAGTTGACCGACTGGCAACCACCCGGCCTGCAGCGGGTACCCTCGGAACATGTTCTGGCGTGGATCAAACGCCAGGCCGACGAAGAATAACCGGAGTGGTTATGGGCAATCACCATGACAGCATCGCCCTCGACTGGGTTCGGGGAGAAATACAGGACACGCTGACCCAAGGCCAGCATGCACTGGAAGCGTATGTCGAGAACCGTGACGACACCGCGCGCCTGCGCTTCTGCCTGAATTATCTCCATCAGGTGCATGGCACCCTGCAGATGGTGGAACTCTACGGTGCAGCATTGCTCACCGAAGAAATGGAAAAACTCACCCAGGCAATTCTCAACGAGTCCGTCAGCAATGTAGACGAGGCCGTTGATATCCTGATGCAGGCCATCCTTCAGTTACCCCAGTATCTGGAGCACCTGACCAGCAGCGAAGATGATTTCCCGATGGTGCTGCTGCCGATACTGAACGATCTTCGGGCAGCCCGGGGCGAAGCCCTGCTCTCCGACACCTCGCTGTTCAAGCCGGATCTCAGCCGGGCGCAGATGAGTGTCAGCAGTGCCGCATCCCGGCGCCTGCAGGATCCGAAAGTTCTCGGCCATATCCGCAAGCTCCGGCAGATGTATCAGTTCGCCCTGGCCGGCGTGGTCCGTGAGGAAGATCTGGATGCCCAGTTCCGTTACCTGCAAAAGGTCATCCAACGGCTCGCCCGCCTCTGCCAGAACACACCGCGCGGTGAACTGTGGAAAGCGGCCAGCGCTTTTGTGGAAACCCTCCAGGCCCATGCAAACCCTGTCAACGCAGCCGTCAAATCCCTGTTGCGGGAGCTGGATGCCGAAATCCGTCTGCTCAGCGACGACCAGGGTAATGTCCTGCGGCAACCGGCCCCGGAAGCTCTGTTCAAGCACCTGCTCTACTACGTGGCCCGTGCCCGGGGGCTGGACACCCCGCAGGTCCAGGCCCTGCGTCATGACTACAAGCTCAACCTGGCATTGCCATCGGACGATGACGTCGATGCCGCCCGTACCCGGGTATCAGGGCCAGGCCGCGAAGCGATCCACTCAGTGGTCAGCGCACTGAACGAAGAGTTGGCCAAGCTCAAAGACCAGCTCGATCTGTTCGTGCGCTCCGAGCTGCGCCAAAACAGCGAACTGGATGATCTGTTGCCCGGACTGCGCCAGGTGGCCAACACCCTCGCCGTGCTCGGCCTGGGGATTCCCCGCAAGGTAGTGACCGAACAGATCGAACTGGTGGAAAAGCTCAGCGACCAGATGGAACTGGTCGACGACGGCACCCTGATGGATATAGCCGGCGCCCTGCTGTACGTCGAAGCCAGCCTGGCCGGCCTCGACACCGACCGTCAGATCGAGGCCCAGGATCAGGCGCGTCCCGGCGGCGCGATCAACCTGGGCTCCCGGGAACTGGGCGAGGCCAGCTCTGCCCTGCTGCGCGAGTCGCGTAACACCCTTGAGCAGGTCAAATCCGCCATCGTGAACTTTATCGCCTCCCAGTGGGATACCCGCGAGATCGAACATGTCCCGGAATTGCTGCACAGCATTCGCGGCGGTCTGGCGCTGATTCCCCTCGATCGCGTGGCGGACATGCTTGAATCCGCCGAGCATTACATCACCGATGTCCTGCTCGGTGGCAAACAGGTGCCGGACTGGAAACAGCTGGACACCCTGGCCGACGTCGTCACCAGTATCGAGTACTACCTGGAACGGCTGGCCGAGGGTATCAGTGAAAATGACGCCGTGCTGAAGGTCGCCGAAGACAGCCTGGCTTCCCTCGGTTTTCCGGTGGGTGCAGAACCCACCTGGAGCGCCCCGGCAACAGAGCCGGAAGTGCCTGCAGAGGTGGACAGTCCTACCGAGGAATCTGCCGCCGCACCCGGGGAAACCAAGGAATCCGATGATGACCTGCTGGACGACGAAATCCTGGAGATCTTCGTTGAGGAAGCCGAGGAGGTCCTGGGGACCATCCACGATTTCTATCCGCGCCTGCGCCAGAACCACGACGACCGTGAAGCCCTGACCGAAGTTCGTCGGGCATTCCACACCCTCAAGGGCAGTGGCCGCATGGTGGGCGCCACCAGCATCGGCGAACTGGCCTGGTCGGTGGAGAATCTACTCAACCGGGTCATCGATCAGACCATCAAACTGACCGACGATCTGTTCACCCTGGTGGATGAGGTCAACGCCCGGATTCCGATGCTGATCCAGGAATTCCGGGAAGGACAGGCGGACGGCCAGGTCGATACCCTGATCCAGCGCGCCGAGGCCATGGCGGATACCCGGCGCACGGACGCCGAACGGCCAGCGGAGGCCGAAGCGCCCGAGCACTCGGAGGTCTCGGTCACCAACGCGACACTGGCACAACCGGAAACCGCCACTGCACCCGAAGTGCCCGCGAGTGCCGACGATGACGACCTGATCGATGATGAAATCCTCGAGATCTTCGTCGAAGAGGCCGGTGAGGTCCTGGATACCATCCGTGAGTACCTGCCGATGCTGCTGAGACAGCACGATGACCGTAGCGCGCTCACGGAAGTCCGTCGCGCCTTCCACACCCTCAAGGGCAGCGGCCGGATGGTTGGCGCCAATGTGGTGGGTGAGCTGGCCTGGTCCGTGGAAACCATGCTCAATCGCGCCATTGACGGCTCGATCCTGATGAACAACGACATTGCCGCCCTGCTGCAGGACGTCACCGAGGCACTGCCGCCTCTGGTGGAAGACTTCGAAAAACGCCGTGCGCCCTCGACGGACACTTCGGCCCTGGAATCCCGGGCCAATACCCTGGCCAACGGCGAGATCCCGGATACCGGCGCCATGCCGGCCGGCACAGAGGCAGCCGAAACGGCACATGCAACCGCCGACGACAGCGATGAAGCCGACGACAGCGGTGTGGACCCGGTCCTGCTCGACATTTTCGAAAGCGAAACCGAGACCCACCTGCAAACCCTCAAGGACTACCTTACTGCGGCCGGCGACAAGACCACCGTTGCCTATACCGACGACCTGTCCCGGGCCCTGCATACCTTGAAGGGCAGCGCCCATACCGCCGGTATCACGCCCATTGCCGAGGTCATCACCCCCCTCGAGCGCTTTGTAAAAGAAGCCCGTGCCCAGAACAAGCGGGCTGATCGGGAAGTGATCGCCCTGATTAAGCAAGCCTGCGATTTCCTGACCCGGGGTCTGGCCCAGATTCGGCGGAACCCGCAAGCGCCACTGGCGGGCACCGACGAATTCCTCGGAACACTCGAGAGCATCAGCCGAGCCACCCTCCGAGCCACTGCCGAAGACGACACCAGGGAGCCGACCCAACAGGCCGAATCACAACTCGTGCGCCTGTTCCTGAATGAGGGCCTGGACATTGTCCTCGACGCCGAACAGATCCTTGATCAGTGGGCAGCCGATCCGACGGAAACCGGCACGCTGGCCCAACTCCGGAACGAACTGGAACAGCTGACCGAGGGTGCGGCTGACGCCGGTCTCACCGATGTCTCAGCACTTGCCGGCGCCCTGAAAAACGCCTACGAGGCAGTCGCCGACAACCATCAGGCGCCGGATGAGCACTTCTTCGTCACCGTCCGTGCCGGTCATGAGCAACTGATCAACATGATGGATCAGGTCGCTGCCGGCCTTGCCACCGGCTCCGATCCCGAACTGTTGGCCCGTATCGAGACGTTGGCCGAAGGCGGGAGCAAGCCGTCCGATACAGCCGGCACCGATGCATCCGTTACACCGGACGCCTTTGAGCAACAGTTCAGCGACGAGCTTGAAGAGATTGACCTGAGCTTCGACACCGATGGTCTGGACCAATCCGAGGCAGCTCCCGAGGAGTACTCCGAAACCGATCAGCCACCGCTTCCGGAGACCGATGAATCGGATGACGGGCTCGATCAGGAGTTGGCCGAGATCTTCCTGGAAGAGGCCCGCGATCTGATCGACAGCACCGCCGAGGCGCTGCAGAACTGGAGTGAAAATACCGGCAACCTGGACATCCTCAGGTTACTACAGCGGGATCTGCACACCCTCAAGGGCGGCGCCCGCCTGGGCGATATCCCTGCGGTAGGTGACCTGTCCCATGAACTGGAAACTCTATTCGAGGGCCTGACCGAGCAGCGGCTGTCCGTTAATGACCAGCTGTCCGACCTGCTGTTCCGCAGTCATGATCGCCTCGCCGGCATGGTTGAAGCCCTGGAGAACCGTGAGACACCAAGGCCAGCCCCCGATCTGGTTGCCGAGATCCAGGCTTATATGGGCAGCGCCACCGGTTCAAGACCGGTTACCGATGTTGCCGCGCCTGAAACGGGGCAAGAACCCGAGCAAACCACGGCACCCATGCACGATGCCGCTGAAGAAACCATCCGTGAAACGGCGGAACAGGCTCCGACAGACCTTTCCCATCTGGATCCGGAACTGGTGGGCATCTTCCTCGAAGAAGCCTATGACCTGATCAACTCCACCGGCAGTGCCCTGCACACCTGGAGCGAGAACCCGTCCGACACCTCAGTGGCCGCCGAACTGCAGCGCGATGTACATACCCTGAAAGGGGGAGCCCGCATGGCCGGCGTCAACGCCATCGGCGACCTCACTCATGTGCTTGAGGACCTGTTCGAGAAAGTTGCCGAAGGCCAGTTGGCTGCGTCCGAGCAAATGACAGACCTGCTGTTTGCCTGCCATGACCGTCTGGCCCAGATGGTTGAGCAGGTCGCGACCCAGAAGCCCTGCCCGCCAGCCACCGATCTGGTAGCCCAGGTGGAATCGGTCATCCGCGGTGAAACCCCGACCGCCCCGACGCCGGAAATCTCCGGGGAGCAGTCCGGCCCTGATACCGAATCCGGTTTGAAGAACCACCTGGAGCCGGTTTCCGACAACGACCTGATTGGCATCTTCCTCGACGAGGGTCTGGAAATTCACACGGCCATCGTTGAATGCCTGGCCCAGTGGAAGGATGAACCAGAGGAACTGTCCGGGGTGACCCAGCTCCAGCAGGAGCTCCATACCCTCAAGGGCGGTGCCCGACTGTCAGATGTCGATCCCATTGCCGAGCTGGCCGAAGCCTGGGCCGAGGCGCTGGACCCCCTGATTGGCGGTGCCAACAACCAGCATGCCCTGCTGGCGTTGAGTGAACAGGCCAATACCAGCCTGCAAACCATGCTGGCCGCCCTGGAAGAAGGCAATAAACCCGAAACCCGGCATGATCTGGTCCAGGCTTTCCGGTCCGCAGGAATTGAAGGGGCAGCCGAGACGTCCGGCGCTGAGGCATCCGCAACGGCCACCGCTGACTCCGTGGATCCGGAAGTGCTGGAGATCTTCCTGGAAGAAGCCGGCGAGATCATGGACCAGCTCGAACAGGTGCTCGAGAACTGGCGAAAAGAACCCGGCAATCACGATTTCAATCAGGAAGCCCAGCGGGCGCTGCATACGCTCAAGGGCGGTGCACGTCTGGCCCAGCTGACCGAACTTGGCGACAAGGCCCATGCCTTCGAGACCCGGTTGATCGACCTGGGTGGCAACGCTCCGGACGACGCCCAGTGGCAGGCCATCACTGCCGAACACGACGCTATCATTGCCCTGGTCGGCGAGATTCGCCGTCGCTTCGAAGGTGGTGTGGCTGAATCGGAGGCACCTTCCGCGCCCGAAACCGGTCCTGCCCAGGCCGAGGAAACCCCGGCCGCCGGACCTGAGCCCAAGGCTGAGACAGCTCCGGCACCGAAACCGGAAAAATCGCCGGCGAAAGCACCGCCTCAACCGCGGAAAAAGGCCCCGGAAGTACAGCGGGTCCAGGAAACCATCCGCGTTTCGGCACCGCTGCTGGACGAGCTGGTCAACCTGGCCGGTGAGACGAGTATCACCCGTGGCCGACTGGAGCAGCAGACCAGTGACTTCGGCCACACTCTGGATGAAATGGCTGCGACCATCGAGCGTCTGCGGGAACAGCTACGCCGGATGGAGATCGAGACCGAAGCCCAGATCCTGTTCCGTGCCGAACAGGAGCACGGCCCGGACTATGGTGAGGACTTCGATCCTCTGGAGATGGACCGCTATTCCGCCATCCAGCAGCTGTCACGGGCCCTGACCGAATCCTCCTCGGACCTGGCAGACCTCCGGGAAACCATGGCGGATCGGGTCAGAGATACCGAAACCCTGCTGGTCCAACAGTCCCGGATCAATACGGAACTCCAGGAAGGTCTGATGAAGACCCGGATGATTCCGTTTGCCTCGATGGTGCCCCGCTTGCGCCGGATCGTCCGCCAGATCAGTGGCGAACTGAGCAAAAAGGTGGATTTCGATGTCCGTAACGCGGAAGGGGAGATGGACCGCAACATCCTGGAGCGCATGGTCGCGCCTCTCGAACACATGCTGCGCAACGCCCTGGACCACGGCATCGAAGCCCCGGAAGACCGCAAAAACGCCGGCAAACCCGAAATCGGTGAAGTGACCCTGTCCCTGACCCGGGAAGGGGGCGACGTGGTGCTGCGGATGATGGACGACGGCAAGGGCATTCCCTCCCATATCATCCGCGACAAGGCCATCCGGCAGGGCTTGCTGCGGGCCGATGAAGACCTGTCAGAGCGGGAAGTCCTGCAATTCATCTTGCAGCCGGGCTTCTCCACCGCTGAGCAGGTCACCCAGATTTCCGGGCGCGGCGTAGGGATGGATGTGGTGGCCAGCGAGATCAAACAACTTGGCGGCAGCCTGGATATCGATTCCACTGTCGGCCGGGGCACCACCTTCACCGTGCGCCTGCCGTTCACGGTATCGGTGAACCGCGCCCTGATGGTTACCACCGGCGAGGACTTCTACGCCATCCCGCTGAACACCATCGAGGGTATCGTGCGGGTCAGTACCTATGAGCTTGAGGAATACTACAAGCCGGATGCGCCGATGTACGAGTATGCCGGCCAGCAGTACCGGCTGCAGTACTTGGGCACCCTGCTCAACAGTGACCACCAGCCCAAACTCCAGGGCCAGGCACTGCCACTGCCGGTGATCCTGGTGCGGGGCTCCGAACAGCCCATGGCCCTGCAGGTGGACAGCCTGATGGGCAGCCGGGAAATCGTGGTCAAATCCCTCGGCCCCCAGTTCAGTTCGGTGCGCGGAGTCTCCGGTGCCACTATCCTGGGTGACGGTAACGTGGTGGTGATCCTGGATCTCCCGGCCATGCTGCGTTCGGATATCCTGTCCGATCGTCAACGTCTGGCAAACCTCGAGAAAGCACGGGAAGCCGCCCGCTACGAAGAACAGATCACCACCGTCATGGTGGTGGACGACTCGGTTACTGTACGGAAGGTTACCTCCCGCCTGCTGGAGCGCAACGGCATGGAAGTACTGACCGCCAAAGACGGCCTGGATGCGGTTGCCCAGCTGCAGGATCACAAACCGGACATCATCCTGCTCGATATCGAGATGCCGAGAATGGACGGCTTCGAAGTGGCCAGCTTCATTCGCCACGACGACAACCTGCGGGAAACGCCAATCTGTATGATCACTTCCCGGACGGGGGAGAAACACCGCGAGCGCGCCTTGGCAATCGGCGTCAACGAGTACCTCGGCAAACCGTTCCAGGAAACCGAGCTGCTTGAGACCATCAAGCGGCTGACCGGAACCGAGTAATGGCCGGCCAGGGAGGTCGGCCCCGGGTCGGAATCGTGTCCGATGTGGTCCTGCAGCGACACCGGCTGCAGGCTGCAACGGCCAGGTTTGGACTCGAAGTCTCCTTCTGTGGCGATCCCCGGCGACTGGAATACCAGCCGCGGTTTCCCGAGGCTGATCTGTGGTTGATTACCCTGGAAGACGAGGCCGACCACCCTGCGCTGTTTGATCTGTTGCTGGACAATACCGAGGCTCCGGTCCTGTTTGGACTTGATCAGGCCCCCAAGTCCGGCAGCACCGACTACTTCCGCTGGGAGCGCCGGCTGCTGGGGAAACTGGAAAAGCAACTCGGCCATCTGGAGGAGCTGGACTCCGAGACCACACTTGAAAAGCTCGAGGACCAGGCAACAGCACCACAGAGCAAGCCCGAACTGCCCCACTGGATCAAGCCTGCAGCACCCGATTCCATTGCCGAAGAGGTCTGGATTCTGGGCGCTTCCCTGGGCGGACCGGCGGCGGTAAAAACCTTCCTCGATCACCTGCCTCAAGGACTGCCCGTGGGGTTTATCTATGCCCAACACATTGGCGACAATTTCACTGAGGTGTTGACCCGGGTCCTGGGCCGTGATGCCCACTATCGACTCAAACCAGCACAGGAAGGCTGGCGGGTCCGCAACGGAGATGTGGTGCTGATGCCGGTCAAACACGAGTGGCGGCTGGACAGTACCGGCGCGCTGACGGAAGTGGACAAGCCCTGGCCCGGGCCTTACGGCCCGTCCATCGACCAGGTGCTGCTTAACGTGGCTGACCATTACCGGGCCCGCTGCCATGCTATCCTCTTTTCCGGCATGGGAAACGATGGCGCCCTGGCCGCGCCCATCCTAAAAGCCTTCGGAAGCCGGATCTGGGTCCAGGAAAGCAGCAGTTGCGGAAACAGTTCCATGCCGGATTCCGTGGCGGCCACTGGCTGCGCCAGCTTTTCCGGCACTCCCGAGCAACTGGCCCAGGAACTGATCAAAACCATTGAAAAATCTTGCCTGCTCAGAGGCCGGCAGAAACGCAATTCCGCCTGAGGACAAAAGCGATGCCCGAAAACCGTCAAACCCTCCCCTGCGTCATGATCCCGATGACCCGTCGGCAATTGTTACTGCCCAACGTTTCCATTGCCGAGGTTGTGGACTATGCCAGTGAAAAAGCCGGCTCCAACACCCCGGACTGGCTGGTCGGTTACCTCGACTGGCGAGGCCTGGAGTTGCCGGTGATTTCCTATGATGCCGCCAACGGCGGCAGCCTGATGGTACCGGGCGACAACCGAGGCCGGATTGTGGTGCTGAACACCATTGGCGAGCATCACAATGAAGTACCGTTCATGGCGCTGATCACCCAGGGAATTCCGAGCCAGGCACGACTGACCGAAGCGGAAGTGCACCAGCTTGAGGCCGAGACGGGCCCGGCAGATCTGATGAAGGTCGAAGTGGAAAGCGAGGAGGCCTGGATTCCCAACCTGGAATACCTGGAATCCCTGGCACACTCTGCCCGTCGCTAGCGCTTGCTCCTGCCGGGCCATGGCAGGAAAACCCGGAAATGTTATAATATATCAAAATTTCCAGGATTCCTGTCATGGCCAGCCAAGCACTTCCCTATCGCCCCCATAACCATCAGGCCTGTGTCAGCCAGGCACTGGCTGATGCCCGGGCCATTTGCCGGGCCCGGGATGCGCGCCTGACGCCCACCCGGGAGCGGGTCCTGGAGCTGATCTGGCAATCCCACAAGCCCCTGGGTGCTTATGACGTCCTGGCTGAGCTGACCGCCGAGGGTCAAAATGCGGCACCACCGACAGTGTACCGGGCCTTGGATTTTCTCCAGCAACACGGCCTGGTACACCGGATTGCCTCACTCAATGCCTTTATCGGCTGCGCCCATGCCGGCGAAACGCACACCGGCATGTTCCTGATCTGCCGCAGCTGCGGCAATGTCCTGGAACTCACCGCCCCCAGCGTTTCCGTGGCAATCGAGGGCGCAGCCAGAGCCGAGAACTTCAAGGCCGAGGATGTGACCCTGGAGATCGCCGGCCAGTGCCCGAGATGCCAGTCGGAGGTCCCTCATGACTGATCCCCTCGTGACCCTGGACAACCTCACAGTCCGGTTCGATGACCGTACCGCCGTGGATCGGGTCAACCTTAGCGTCCATCGCGGCGACATCATCACCATCATCGGCCCCAACGGCGCGGGCAAGACCACCCTGATCAAGGCCCTGCTGGGCCTGCAACCGATCACCGAGGGCAAGGTGCAGCGGGCACCGAATCTGGTGATCGGCTATGTGCCCCAGAACCTGCAGATGGAAGCCACCCTGCCCCTGAGGGTCAAGCGCTTCATGGCTCTGAGTGGCCGCAATCGCACCGAATGCCGGAAAGCCCTGGCGCGGACCGGTATCGAGCATCTGATCAACGCCTCGGTTCATCACCTGTCCGGCGGTGAGAAACAACGACTGCTGCTGGCCAGGGCGCTGGCCCGGAAACCGGACCTGCTGGTACTGGACGAGCCGGCCCAAGGTGTGGACATCAACGGCCAGGCCGCGCTCTATGAACTGATCCGGGAGCTCCGCGAAGAACTCAGGTGCGGCGTCATCATGATTTCCCATGACCTGCATCTGGTTATGGCAGCCACCGACAAGGTCATCTGCCTGAACCAGCATGTCTGCTGCAGCGGCTTTCCTGCCGATATTTCCCACGACCCGGCTTTCATCGAAACCTTCGGCCGATCGGTGGCCGAATCGGTGGCGGTGTACCATCACCACCACAACCACCACCACAACCTGCACGGAGACGTCGTCCTCGGTCATTCATTCTCAGCCGATAGTCCCGGAGACAGCTGCGACCATGCCCATCATTGACAGTCTCCTCAACGACTTCTTCTGGCGCGCCCTGATCGGAGGTCTGGGCGTCGCCGTGATCGCAGGCCCCCTCGGCTGCTTCGTGGTGTGGCGGCGCATGGCCTATTTCGGCGACACCCTGGCCCACTCCGCGCTGCTGGGCATTGCCCTGAGTTTCCTGATCAGCGTGCCGCTGAATGTCGGTGTAATCATCACCTGCGGGGTCCTCGCACTGGTTCTGGTGGCCTTCACAAGAACCCGTGCCCTGGCCACAGATACGCTGCTGGGGATCCTCGCCCACAGTGCCCTGGCCATCGGTCTGGTCACCCTGAGCTTCATGCCGGATGTGCGCGTTGATCTGACAGGGTTGCTGTTCGGCGACCTGCTGGCCATGAGTCGGGATGATCTATTGTGGATCTATGGCGGTGCCGTCGCCATACTCGTGCTGCTGGTTACCCTGTGGCAAGGGCTGCTGATGAGCACCATTCACGAGGAGCTGGCCCGGGTCGAAGGCTTTCCCGTCGAACGACTGCGACTGGTCCTGATGCTGATGTTTTCCCTGGTTATCGCAGTGGCCATGAAAATCGTCGGCGTCCTGCTGATTACCGCTTTGCTGATCATCCCGGCCGCCTCGGCACGGCGGCTGGCCCGCACACCAGAGCACATGGTAGGGCTGGCCATGGTCTTTGGCTTTGTCGCCGTCAGTGGAGGCCTGGCGCTGTCCTGGCATCTGGACACGCCGGCCGGTCCTTCGGTGGTGGTGACCGCTTTTCTGACCTTCCTGGTGACCTATAGCACTACGGCCAGAACCGCCACCTGATTCTTCCCATGCCCCTCGGGCTGGTCTATGGTGTAACCATCGACGCCGCTTTGGATCGGGAGCCACCGGCTGCTCCCGGGGAGACTGACGCATGGAGAGCCGTTCTGCCCCTGGCGCCGGGCCATTGTTCTGGCCCGCGCTCTGGATTCCCCTCGTTATCCTGGTCACCGGGCTGATCACTACCGCCCTGACCGCTAATCTGAAAGCGGACCAGGCCCGGGAGCTGGCTGACGCGCGCTACCGTGCCCAGCACCAGGCCATCGTCAATCAGTTGCTGGCCAATGCGCCGACCTACCTGGACAGCGACACCCCGCCCGCAAGCTGGCTGCCCGTCATTCTAGGCGATACCTTGCCGGACGAGCTGGGGCTGCGCATCGACACCCTGCAACGGCACAGCAAAATTCCCATCCTGCAGCTGCAGGCCGAAGGCCACCTGGATCCCACACTTGCCCTGCGCACCGAGATCCAGCCCGGCAATCATCACTGGATGCTGACCACGGTGCCGACGTCGGCGCTGTTGGGGAGGGCGGCGAGCCAGGCCCGAACCAGCGCCTGGATGGTCGGCCTGGCACTGACCCTGGTCGCGGCCGGGATGACACTACTGTTGTGCCGGCGCCTGCATGGCCAGCAACGTCGGATCCTGGAACTGGAACGGAGGGAACAGGGAGCCGATCAGCAGATGAACAACCTGCAGGTGGAAAAAAACATCCTGCGGCAGGCACTCAACGACAGCGAGGAACGCAGCCGGGACCTGGTCACCCTGTACGGGGCCCTGATTGCCGAACTCGACGAGCATGGCGTTATCGGC
>NZ_JAWOIS010000005.1:0-37383 GCF_046484525.1 Marinobacter sp. | reverse complement strand
CGTTTCAGGCTCAGGCTCAGGCTCAGGCTCAGGCTCAGGCTCAGGCTCAGGCTCAGGCTCAGGCTCAGGCTCAGGCTCAGGCTCAGGCTCAGGCTCAGGCTCAGGCTCAGGCTCAGGCTCAGGCTCAGGCTTGGGCTCAGGCTTGGGCTCAGGCTTGGGCTCAGGCTTGGGGGCGGCCTCAGATTCGGCCTGCGGCTCAGGTTCCGGAGTCGGTTCCTGCGGGGAGTCGGGCTTCCTCGGCTCCGGTGGCTGGCCCGCGAGGCTGATGCGAATGGCGGGCGCCGGGTCAATCGCCGCCTCGCCCAGGGATTCAAGATTGAGTGGTTGTTGCGGAGCAGACCATACCAGGAATGCCGCCGTCAGCAGTATGGCAAGGATCACCAGCCCGGTTTTCTGCAGGGGGCGGGATGGGCTCACGAGCCGGACTCCGTCAACAGCAGGATGTCGTTGTAACCACCACGCTCGAGGGTCCGGAACAGGCGCTCCAGTGCGGCCATGGTCACGGATTCGGCTGCGGCCACTCGCAGGGGGTGCCCGGCTCCCGGTTCCGGCAGACTTGAAAGCAGGTTCTGTTCATCGACGGTGGTGGAGCCCACCAGCCAGCGGCCGCCTTCCGTGACTTTCAGGTCGGCGTCCGGCGTCTGTTCCTGCCCGTTGGCGGCAGCGCCCGGCAAGTCGGGCAAGGGCTCATTGGCAAGCTGACCCGCCACGATGAAAAACATCAGCAGCAGAAAGACCAGATTGATAAGAGGTAACAGGGCGTCCTCTACCCGTTCCAGCAGGGATTTGCCGGAGGTGGCCGGAGGCGGAACCAGGTTGGTCATGGTTGTTTCGGTTCTGTTCGTAGCCAGTGGGTGTAAATGCCCTGCCCGTCGAGCAGGCTGAGGGTCCGGGTGAAGCTGGAAAGCGCTGTTTGCCCTTCCGTGGTCAGGTTGACTTCGGTGATGCCGCGCCGCTCCAGCGCTGCTGCCAGCTCATCCGTACTGAAAGCCTGATTTTCCCAGCGCACATTGCCGACACTGACGATCGTCAGTGTCGGCACAGGCTCACCGCGAACGCTGTTGCGTTGACGGGTGTCGTTGGCCAGCTCCAGCGCCCCCACCGGTAACAACCGGCTGGTGAGCATGAAGAACACCAGCAGGATGAACACCACGTCGATCAACGGCGTGATGCGGATCGGAATGGGTCGACTGGGCCGGGGATCAACCAGCTGCATGGGCAAACCGCTGCCTGCCGGTGAATCCGTGGTTCTCAGCTTGTTCCCTTGGCCAACCGGCTCCGGCCTCCCCGGCCGGCGAAAGTTCGTCTTCGTTGCTCCAAGGGTTGTCCGCTACGTTGAGTATGCTGACCAGCGTGCTGTTGATGGTCTTGTGAATACGGCGCAGGCGGAATTCGATCCAGGCCGCCAGCGCCGCAAAGGGAATGGCCACGACCAGGCCCGCGGCGGTCGTGGTAAGTGCCTCGTAGATGCCGCCACTGAGTTGTGCGGCATTCGCCCGGCCTTCGGTGGCGGCCATGGCGCTGAACGCCTCCATCATCCCCATCACCGTACCCAGCAGTCCCAGCAGAGGCGCCAGTGCGGCAATCACTTCGATGATTTTCAGGGGGGCTTCAAAGGGCTCCAGGGCATGCTGTGCGTCTCGCGCAGCGGTTTCCCGGATCCGCTGGCCGTCGACACGCTTCTTGCAGGCTTCGATCGTGTCGGCGACCAGGTGGAGCAAAGGGTTCATCCGCTCCCGGAGTCGGGCCTGGCTGCGAAGGTGCTCCGGGTCAACCGCGCCCGGGTTGTCCTGCCAACGGTGAAGCGTCTGTTTCAGGTGCCGGTTCAGTCTTGGTGCGTAGAGTGTGCCTGACAGAATCAGGTAGAAAAACGTCACCACACCCAGCACCGCGAGGGCGAGCAACACCATCATGACCGGACCACCCATATCAATCAGTTGTGCAATCGGACCCTGCAGGAAGGGAAGGCTGGCTATATTGGCAGGATCGGACATCGGAATCCCCTCGGTTTCAAAGGTGGATCTAATTCATAACGATTATCAGTAAAATTTCAAACATGTTAAATCTTGTGGACTGGCCTGTATTGGGCTTTTGCGAAGATTTGTCCGCTCGCTAAACTGGACGTATGAATTTTGTTCAGCGGGAGGGGAGCCGATCGAACTCGTGATTCTCGTCTATGGAGTTGGCCTGACGTGCTGATTCAACGGTGGTTCGGAAGCCTCGTAAACCGGGCAGTGGCGCTGGTGACAATGGTTGTTCTGGTGACCGCGCTGATCGTGACCGGCGCAGGTTCGTTGCTCAGCCGGACCGAGCTGGAGCAGCAGGCCCGCAATCAGGTGGCCACCATCGCCGAACTGGTAGCGCTGGAGCTGGACGATAAGCTCCGGCGCCGACTGGAGATACTGAGCGAGGTGGCCGTCAGCCTGACGATGAGTGAAACGGCACTGCATGGGCGTGCCCGGGTCATCGTGCAGCAACAGGTGGCATTGCAGCATGAGTTTGACGGCCTTTACCTGATCGACACCGAGGGTCAGGTGCTGGCGGAATATCCGGAGGCTTACGAGCAGGCCGGCCTGAACGTCAGTCATCGGGAGTATTTCACGCGGGTTGCCAGCCAGCTGACCCCGATAATCAGCGAGCCTTACGTGTCCAACTACCTGAACCACCCGGCGGTGATGATTGCTGCCCCCGTGTTCAATCACCAAGGCCGGTTTATCGGAGCGCTGGGTGGCGCGATACTCCTTGAAGGCGATAACTTCATGGAGGAATTCGCCGGCCTCACGATTGGAGAAAGCGGTTACCTCAAGCTGGTCAGCCGTCGTGGCACGATTATCACCCACGGAGCGACCGGTGAAGTGATGGTGCCGGTGGGTCAGGAGAATCCGGTGATGACCAGGGCTCTGGCGGGTTTCGAGGGGACGGTACAGACTCGGAACAGTGCTGGTCAGGACAGTATCATGTCAGTTCAGCAAATGGCCCAGGTGCCTTGGTTCATGGTTGCTGTCTGGCCAACGCGGGAAGCCTATGCACCGATCACTCGGGCGAGCGATAGCTTCGTCTGGATCCTGTTTGCGGTTATTTTGCTTGTCGTGCCTCTGGCTTTGTGGCGGTTCCGGCGTCTGATGGCTCCCCTTCAGACCCTGGGCATCCAGATCCAGGAGCGCTACCGGGGCACCCGTACTACGCCGGTTGATGTGGTCGGTGGACGGGAGATTCGCAAGGCCGCCGAGATCTTCAATACCATGACAGAAACGCTGCATCAGGAGCAGAAGCGGGCAGAAAGCATCCTGGGAGTCCTTCAGGAGGGCGTCCTGATGCTCGATGCAGACGGTTCGATCCGCTTTGCCAACGGGGCGGCCTGCCGGTTTGTCGGGACCGACGACGATTGTCTGGGCCGGAATTTTTTCGACATGGTGACCATCGAGACAGACGGCAAACCCTGGCATCGCACCGATTTTCTCCAGGGTGAGGACATCGACAGTCTGTATGTCATCTTGCGCAATCGCCGGGAAGTCGAGTTTGATATCGACCTCACCCTGCTCCATATCCGTCAGGGCCTGCACAACGAGCAGCTGGTATTTGTGCTGAGGGACGACACCGAGCGCCGCCGGGAGGAACAGCGGCTGTCTTGGGAGGCAACCCACGATAGCCTGACCCAGTTACTGAATCGCCGTGCTTTCACCGCAACCCTGGTCAAATTGTTGGGCGAAGCCTCCAAGCACGATGTACCGTCCGTGCTGATGCTGATCGATCTGGATCACTTCAAGCCGGTCAACGATCAAGGCGGCCACCTGTTGGGTGACGATCTGCTCCGCCGGTTGGCGGATCTGTTCAGGGACGCCGTGCGCCATTCCGATACGGTCGCCCGGCTGGGTGGCGATGAGTTTGGCGTGATCCTGTCTTCCTGCGGACTTGGTCCGGCTGAACTCCTGGCGGAAAAGATCCGGGCTGGCGTCGAGGCGCTGCGCATCGAGCACGATGGTCGCAGTTTCGGGGTGACGGCATCGATAGGCCTGACCGAACTTACGACCCGTGACAGTGGCCCCCGTGAGGTGATGGCCCGGGCGGATGAGGGCTGTTATGTGGCTAAATCCCGGGGTCGCAATACCGTTGTGATGGTACCCGTGCCGCCGGATTCCGGTGATTAGAAGGGGGCTGACCACCAGCCGGCGGTGATACCCGCCTGCCAGAGCAGGCGTAGGGCCAGGGCGGTGAGCATGATATTGAATACCCGGGTGAACCAGCGGTTATCCATGGACCTGAGCACATGCAGCCCGAGCCAGGTGCCGGCAAAGCCGAAAGCCACCATGGCCAGGATGAACACCAGCCAGTCAGCAAAGACAAAACCGGCGAATCCAAACACCAGAGCCTTGGGCAGATGTTGCAGCGTCATGGCCGTGGCGAAGGTGGCAACAGTGGCAAACCGGTCCCGGTGGATCTGCTTGATGAACGCGGCCACCAGGGGGCCGGTGGCACCGACGAACAGGCTGATGAAACTGGTCAGGACCGAGGCGAGGAAGACTCCGGGCCGACCGAACGCTACTCTGGGCAGTGGCGGGCCCCAACACAAATAAAGCACGAACAGGGCAATGGTCAGTTGCCACAGGTGCTCAGGAAGATTGACCAACAACCAGGCCCCGGTGCCGGCCCCCACCACAACCCCGGGGACGAAGGCGGTGATGACTTTCCAGTCGATGTGCTTCCAGGTCAGCACCATGCGCCCGGCATTGGAGCCCATCTGAATCATGCCGTGAACCGGGATGATGGCGGTCGGTGGTAGCCAGCTCGCCATCAGGACCAACAACAGCAGGCCGCCACCGGCGCCCAGACTGGCGGTTATCATCGAGGTCAGCGTCGAGCAGGCCAGCAGGAACAGGGCAAGTCCCGGCGACAGGACTTCCGGGATCAGGGTCAGTTCCATTGACAGAAGTCCGTTGTCTTGAGTCGAGCACTGCGGCACAGGGCCTCGGTGGCAAGCTGCACATCGGCCACATAATACAGTGACGCCAGACCGAGCCGGTCCCGGCCAAGGTTGTGGAAAACCATTCCGAAGGCAATGTCGCCTGCGGTGAAGCGCTCCTGGTGCTCGGCGAAATAGGCTGCAGGTCGTGCCAGGGTTTCGTCTTCAAGCAGTGCCTGCACCCGGGCCGCACCACCATGGTAGGCCTGGATCAGCAGCAGGGTGAACAGACGGTCCTGTTTCTCCCCTGGCAGATGTCCGAATCTTGCGTCGAAGGCGGGGCGCAAATTCCGGGCATTCTGGTTGGTCAGGCGCAGGGCGCAGTCGATCTGTGCCAGGCGGTGCCAGTAGTTTTCGGGCTTGAGGCCGCAATCGGACAGCGCGCTTTGGGAAAGTTGCAGTATCCCCCGGGCATTCGCCGCCGAGTGCGCCCGGGCCTGGCCGCCGCTCTCGATCAGCAGCTGGCCGGCAAGGTACCGGGGCATGGCGGCTGGCAACCCCAGCCGACCCTGTTGCTGACGGGTGCTGTAAACATAGAGCAGAGCGTCGTGGAGAGTGCCGGGCTGTTCATTACTGGCAAAGCTCAGGTCGTCCCAGCGGCCCCAGAGACGGTCTGCTGGAAGGGTGCCCAGGTAACGGGCGAGGGCTTCGGGCAAATTGACGTGTGGCTGGTCACAGGCGAGGGCAAAGGGGTAACCGGTCTGCCCGTCGCTGCCCGCCAGCCAGCTGTCCACCTCGCCCCGCTCATGGAGGGACTGGCGGGTGCTGTTCAGCTTCTGCTGGGTACTGGCAATGTCGGGACCATTGACAATCCAGCCCAGGAACCGGCCGCGCATGTCAAACAGGATGTGGCGCTCGGCCTCGGAGCAATAGGCGTTCTCGGCAAGCACCCAGCTGCGGATGGTCTGAATGTTCTGATAGACCCCCTGGCTGACCCAGTATGGTGAGTTGCGGATAACACTGGTCCAGCCCTCGTTCCCGGGCGCTTCCTGTGACGTAGATCCGGTTGCTGAAAAGGCCTGAAGGGCCAGGATGAAAAACAGAACAGGCTGGCGTAAGCTTCCGATTTTCAGGTTCATATCTGTAATACCCATCACCATTCAGATAACACAATAACAAACGGACGTAATCATGAAGCAATCCGAGTATCTGAAACTTGATGCCACAGCCCTTGCCGATCTGATCGGGCGAGGCGAGATCCATCCCCGGGATGTCTGCGAAGCCGCCATTGAGCGGGCGACCCGCGTCAATGGAACCCTCAATGCCATTTGCCATCCCCAGTTCTCCGAAGCCCTAGAGCAGAAGTTTACCGAATCTGCCCCGTTCAGTGGCGTCCCCTTTCTGCTCAAGGACCTGGCTCAGGAACAGGCCGATCATCCATGCAGCTACGGTAGTCGTGGGCTGAAAAACAATATCGCGCCGGTCGATTCCGAGTTTACCCGGCGCGCGGCCCAGGGCGGACTGGTTTTCCTCGGGCGAACCACCACTCCGGAATTCGGCCTGAAGGGAGTGACCGAATCGGAGCTCTGGGGCGCAAGCCGCAACCCCTGGAATGTTGATCTTACCCCAGGCGGTTCCAGCGGTGGCTCCGGTGCCGCGGTGGCCGCCGGTGTGGTCCCGATGGCCGGCGCCAACGACGGTGGAGGCTCCATTCGCATTCCGGCAGCTTACAATGGACTGTTCGGGCTCAAACCGTCCCGGGGGCGGGTTTCCAGCGGGCCCTTTCTGGGTGAAACCTGGACCGGCGCCTCCATCGACCATGTGGTGAGCCGGACCGTGCGCGACAGTGCCGCGATGCTGGATGTACTGGCCGGACCTGCCCAGGGGGATCCCTTTGTCATTGCGCCTCCGGCGGCACCCTACGCGGAGCTGATGCAGAAGGCACCGGGCCGTTTGCGGATCGGTGTATTCACCAGCTCCCCCTATGATACCGAAGTTGCACCTGAATGCGTTGCGGCGGTGGAGGAGACGGCCCGGACCCTGGAGAGGATGGGACACATTGTCGAGTACGCCGAGCCGGAATTCGATGGCATGGCCCTGGCTCGCTGTTATCTCGGGCTGTATTTTGGCGAGGTTTCGGTGCTGATGGCACGGGCACGGGAGCAGTTTGGTGCCACCGACCGTGATTTCGAGCTGGATACCCGGCTGATTGCCATGCTCGGCCGGACCATGCCATTACCGGATTATGTCCAGCGTCGCCAGCAGTGGAACGATTTCGCCAGGGCGCTGGGGACCTTCTTCGAGAGTTATGACCTCTATCTGTGCCCGACCACGGGCCAGTTGCCGGCTCGCATCGGCGAACTTGAGACTCCGTCCCACCTGAAATTTGCGGCGAAGCTGATGTTGGCGCTGAAGGCGGGCCGGCTGGTGCACCGCAGCGGGCAGGTAGACCAGATGGTCCTGGAGAGCCTGGCGCGCACCCCGTTCACTCAGCTGGCCAACCTGACCGGTACGCCGGCCATGTCGGTGCCACTGCACTGGACGTTGTCCGGGCTGCCGGTCGGTGTCCAGTTCGGGGCGGCTCACGGTGGTGAGGACGTGCTGTTCCAGCTGGCGGCAGCGCTCGAGGAAGCCTCACCCTGGTTCAGTCACTATGAACGCCTGGAAGACGCATTCTGAGGGGTTGTGATCCGACTCCCGAAACTCCACGTTTATCTTTGTGTGTGGAACAGGCTATGCTGTGAGTCAGGAAGGCATTTTCTTCCTGACCCACCAGATGGCATCGAGGAGGCGAGCGTCTTATGAACCAACCGATGGCAATCGACGAACTGGTATCTGTAGCACAGGCCGAGGCCATGGGGGAGCTTGACGCCCCGATGATGGCAATCGTCCTGTCCAGTGAGCAAAGCTACGACTTGCCCATTAACTCCCTTGAAAGCGATGCCGACAAGGCCCGTTGGGGACTGATTCTCCGTGCTGCACGGGAGCACGTGGAAGCGGACGCCGTGGCGGTGCTTTACCCGGCCTGGACCACCATTCGCCAGAAGAAAACCGAAGAAGGCGAAGCAAACGAATCAACCGATGCCGCCTCGGACGATGATTCCGGCGGCCCCATCGACACCCTGTTTGTTCAGCTCCACACCCGGGATCATGTCTACTGGCGGGGCTTTGAACAGATCCGGGATCCACGCCACCAGCGCATCATCGGCTTCCGCCGGATCAAGGCGCTGTCCACCGATTACCGGCGGGACGAGGCGCCGTCGGTCACTGCCTGGCTGAATACACTCTTTGAGCCATTGCCGGCCGAGGGTGAGGAAACGGAAGTGGATCGCGAGCTGGCGGACCTCCTCGAGGAACCGGAAGTGAGCGCTGCACTATACCCGCGCCAGATGCGCGCCCTGCATTGAAAGCCAACCTTGCGGTAGCCGGTGACGGCTACCGCAAGCCATTTCAGATAGAGGCGGCCCGCTCAGCCGCCCATACCAGGCTTGTGCCCACCACTGCCAACAGCATGAACGGCACGATCGCCCGCTGGTAGAGCCGCCACTGCGAGAGCAGGTATAAAATCGGAAAGCCCAGCACCAGCCAGCCCCAGCTGTCCCAGCTCGACCCCCAGGTTGAATCCCGCCAGCGCCAGTGCCAAATCCGACACACCACTTGTCAAATCACCCAATACACTCGCGAAGCCGAAACCGTGTATCAGGCCGAAGGCGAACGCCAGCTTCCAGGTTTTCCGGCCGAGCACGGGGCAGACCACGTTCACCGCCGCGATGGCAATGGACAGCGCGATGACCGTCTCGACCCAGACGATGGGCAGGGTCATCACGTTTAGGGCCGCCAGTGCCAGCGTGATGGAATGAGCGATGGTAAAGGCGGTGACGATCCCGGCCAGTCGGACGATGCGGGATTTGAGGGTGCGGTTCCCTGTCCCCTGGGCCATGAGGCTTACCGGCAGAACGAGAACCAGCAGGAACAGGATGTGATCGAGGCCAACCAACAGATGGACCACCCCTTCCACGAGAAATACTGCGAAAGTCTCCAGCGGGCGGGATGATCCGGCATCCGAGGTGATCTCGACCAGCCCCCGATGAAGGCTGTCCCGGTCAAATAGTAGCGAATACTGCAGTTGCTCGGGATCATCGCCATCCGGGCAGGCAATCCGGTAACGCGCTGCCGCATAGCGGCCGTCACTGTGCCGGCTCAGTCCCCAATCAAGGCCCTGAAGGCGGCAAACACCGGACTCTGCCGATAGCTCAAGCCCGTTTTCCACCGTTCGGGTGATGACCGGGCGCTGGCTGCGCACCTCGCGGCCAGTAATTTGCCGGTCCTGGTTTTGATCCAGCGGCACCAGTAGAGCAAGGTCACGCAGGGCGACGTCGATCCGCAGCTCCCCGACATTCGAATTCAGATAGATAAAACTGTCACTGGCCTTATGGGCCACTGCAGGACTGCTCTGGGTGAGGAATGTCAGAAGCAGCAGCCACGGTGTCCAGAGTCTGAGCGCAATCATGAAGCTGCCTCCGGATAGCGGGTATCGGTTTGCCCGTGCTGCTCCAGCCACTGGCGGAGCAACGCGAGCGTATCCCTGTTTCTGGCGGCCTGCGCCGCGCGCAGCAGCAACCGGGTATCCAGGGGTTCCCGTTGGGATTGCCAGTTGTCCCAGGCGTGTTCCAGAGCCTGTCCGGGACGGGATTCCACGTCCAGAAGAAATCGGGCGTAATCGCGCTGATGCAGCAATGCCCCGCGCCAACGGGCCTCGTTGAAACGCTCCCGAAGTTGCCGGGTAAGGACATCCTGTTCCGGGTGATTGCTGCGGAGCATCGCGATGGCGCGAATGACGGCCAGTGAGTCCACTTGCTCATGGCCCTCAGTGAGCGCCAGTACCTCCTGATAATGTCTCTTCTGAAGGTGCCAGTCCGCGAGCTGGGCCCGGGTGTAGAGATCGGAGGGAGAGGCAGACAGCACATGGCGCCAGTGGTTCTCTGCTACGTCCCGGCCCAGTTGTGCTGCGATGTCTCCCAGGGTTCCCTCGGCCCAGAGTCGCGCGGTCGGGCGCTCTGTGTCGGCATTCGCCAGGACTGTTTCGAGTGCCCTGTACGCGGTCTCGGGGTCCCCGGTTCTGGCGGCAACCTGGGCGGAGCAGCTCTCGGCGATAAGCCCCGGGTATTCCTGTGCCAGCCGGCGGCACTGCTGTTGCGCCTCGGGGTAGCGCCCCCGGACCGTCTCCAGGTTGGCCAGCGTCAGACGGGCCTGGATCCGGTGTTGGCGGTTCCGGCTTCGCTCCAGCACCACGGTGAGGTCCTCCCGGGCTTGCTCGAATCTGTGCAGGCTCTGGGAGAGCGTGGCCCGGAGTACCAGCAGCCGCTCATTGAGCGGCGATTCCGGCCACCGCTGGAACAGCCGCTCCGCATAACCGAGGTAACGCGGGTCGCCGGTGCTGCGGGCCTTGCCAATCAGGTTCTGAACCCTGTCGGCAAGGTCGGATGGGTCACATAGGTCAGGAACTGAGCGTCGTCCTTGGGCTCGCTGGCATTGAACCGATCCTTGTCTTTAAGACCGATCACCACCTCGTTCACCAGTGGCATGCCCAGTCGGGAAACCTGGGAGTAAGCTCCGCCCTCAACGGTTGCTTCTTTGCCGTTCGCCGAAGGCGCAGGATTGAGCACGCGGGCCTGACGGACGCTGGCGGTGGTTCAGGTACCAATCACCGGCTGACCGTTGGAGTTCACGGCAGAACCGGTCAGACAGTCAGTCGGGACTTCCAGGGCGAAAGAAGTGACGTTCTTGTCTGCCAGATCGCCAGGACCCTCGCCGTTGCGTGCCCCGAGCGGGTTGGTATTCACAAGGTCAAAAATTTCGCCCAGATTAACGGCAAACGCCTCTTTGCGCTGACCGACGAAGACCCGGCCGTTGGTGTTGCAGCCGGGGATATCAATGCCGAAAACATGCTGGTTCGCGTAGGCCGCATAATCGGCGAAGGACTTCGCACCGATGTTGTCCAAAGGCTTGGCGAAGGTATCAGTACCGGTGCTGACGTTGGTGGCGGTCTGCACGGGGCCCGTGTTCCGATCCCCGGTAACAACCTTCACACTGTATTCCTGGCGAAGCTGAACGTTGGCGTTATCGGTGGCATCGCCAATGTTTTTCAGCGGGACTGACACCATTTCGGTGTTGCCGTTGGCGCCGACGGGCAGCTGAATGTCGTTCAGCACATCCTGGAGTTCGAATCGGAACGTCAGATCCTCTACTGCGTCACCATCGTTATCCACATGGACCTCATAAATGGCATCGTCGTCCAGGTCAAAGTAATTCGGGCCGCCGTAGGCATCCTGCAGGGGCAGATAATTGGCAATAAAGGTCACAAATCCTTCGCGACCGGATTCGTAGCTGCGAAACATGTAAAAGTCGGTACCATCGACTTTGGGCACTTCTGTAATGAAGGGCGCCTCGCGATGGCTTGAGGCGTGGCTCAGGCCGGCCGACAGCACAGCGCTGGCGATGGCAATGGTGAGGCCGGACCGTGTGAGTACGTTATTTATTCCGTTCTCCTCAGGTAAGGATTTTTGTGGTGTTGCACTGGAGAAACGGGGTGGGTTTGGATACAGATGCACCACATAACAAAAAATTTCCGCAATACCCTTGAGGTGCATCCCTCGGGCGAGGAACTGCGTATTACCCAGAGATAACGAGGACAATAAGGGGTAGCCATGGCACAGACCGATGCCGATCAGGATCAGCTCATGCGGCTGCTGATGAAGATTGCCCAGCAGGATCGACGGGCGTTCCAGGAGCTGTATGAACACATTGCGGCGCGTATGTTCGGGCTTTGTCTCCGGCTCGGGGGACAGCGGGAGTTGGCGGAGGAGGCGCTTCAGGACGCTTTTATCCAGATCTGGCACCGTGCCGGTGAGTACCACAGTGACCGGGGAGCGCCCCTGAGCTGGATGATGACCATTGCCAGGTACCGCACCCTGGACCTCATCCGTGCGCGCAAGGCGCGCCAAACCACCAACGACGAGGACCTGAATGAGCTGGACGATGGTCGTGAAGGACCGCTGGAGTTTTCACTGCGTGAGTCCGGTGTTGAAAAGTTGACCGGCTGCCTCGACGAGCTGTCCGATGTTCAGCGTGACAGCATCCTGTTGTCCTATTACCGTGGCTTTACCCATGAAGAGCTGGCACAGGCCCTGAGCTCCTCCATCGGTACCGTAAAGAGCTGGATCCGGCGCGGGCTGATGGCATTGAAAAGGTGCCTTGAACAATGAAGAAGACACCGGAACGCATTGAAGCACTGGCGGCAGAATACGTCCTCGGCTCCCTCAGGGGCGCCGCGCGTCGCCGGTTTGAAGAGTGGATGATGGAATCGGCCTGGGTGCGCCGGGAAGTCTGGTTCTGGGAAGAAAAACTCGGTGGGCTGGCTGAGGATGTACCCGAGAATCAGCCTCCTGCTTCTGTCTGGAGAAACATCGAGCGCAGGCTCTGGGGTGCTGAAGAGCGGGCCGGGCAACGTGAGCCTCGTGGTATTGGCCGCTGGTTCTGGCCCAGTTGGAGTGTTCTGGCCACGGCGGGGGTGCTGGTCCTGGCTGTGTTGTTCGTTCAGCAGCCCCGACCGACCGGCGATCAGCTCTCCGGCGCCATCATACAGGCGGACTTGGAAGACCCGCTCTGGCTGGTCAGTGAATCCGGGGCCGAGAATCTGCTGAAGCTGCGTTCGATCGCTGCCAGTGAGGCGGAGCCTGGCAAGGACTACGAACTGTGGGTGGTGCCTGAAAACGGCGAGCCACTCTCCCTCGGGGTCATTCCCGCCGGCGGGGTGCATCAGGTTCGTCTGAACGACGAGGCCCGAAAGGCGCTTTCGCAAAGCCGTACTCTGGCCATCAGTCTGGAGCTGAGGGGTGGCTCACCGACGGGTGCGCCGACAGGACCGATCCTGCACGTGACCAAGCTGTACTCGCTGTAGGTTGAGATCGATCCCTTCGGACCGTGGTTGTAAGGGCATTTACCCATGCCCTCGCCACAGTCTGTAATTCATTCCCATTCGGGTTTGGTCACGGATTGCGCTATAATCGGCGGCTTTTAACGCTGCACCCACAAGGCGCTTACTGTGATTGTATTTGACCAGGTACAGAAGTCGTATCAGGTGGGCGGCCGGGCGATCCCCGCGCTGCACCCCACCGATATGACCATTGAAACCGGCGAGGTGTTCGGCATTGTCGGTCACTCCGGGGCGGGCAAATCCACGCTGGTGCGTCTGATCAATCTGCTGGAGCCGCCCACCGGTGGCCGCATCCTGATCGACGGCGAGGACATCACCGGCTATAACCCGTCCGAGCTTCGGGCCTTCCGCCGCAAGGTGAGCATGATCTTCCAGCACTTCAACCTGCTGTCCTCCAAGACCGTGGCAGACAACATAGCCTTCCCGATGAAGCTGGCAGGCGTCTACTCGAAGACCGAAATCCGGGAACGGGTCGAGGAACTGCTGGCCCGGGTCAGCCTGACCGATCATGCCAACAAGTACCCCTCCCAGCTCTCCGGTGGCCAGAAGCAGCGGGTGGGCATTGCCCGGGCCCTGGCCTGCCGCCCGACCATCCTGCTGTGCGACGAAGCCACCAGCGCCCTGGACCCGCAGACCACCCAATCGGTCCTGAAACTGCTGGCAGACATCAACCGCGAGCTGGGTCTGACCATCGTGCTGATCACCCACGAGATGGACGTGGTGCGCCGGGTCTGCGACCGGGTGGCGGTGATGGATGCCGGCCGTGTGGTGGAAATGGGTCCGGTCAGCGAGGTGTTTCTGCATCCGCAGCATCCCACCACCCGGGATTTCGTGTTCGAGAGCGAGAGCATCGACCATGAGGAACTGCAGGAAGACCTGCAGAAAGCCAACGGCCGCATCCTGCGCCTGACCTTCAAGGGCGAGTCCACCTACCAGCCTCTGCTGGGCAGCGTGGCCCGCAAGTCCGGCGTGGACTTCAGCATCCTGTCCGGCCGCATCGACCACATCAAGGACACTCCCTACGGTCAGCTGACCCTGTCCCTGGTCGGTGGTGACCTGGATGTGGCCATGCAGGAATTCGAAGCCGCCGATGTCCACGTGGAGGTGCTGCGCTGATGGAAGCCTTACTGAGTAACGTCGACTGGAGTGAGATCGGCTGGGCGAGCTGGGACACCCTGGTGATGGTGGGTATGTCCCTGCTGTTCAGCGTGCTGATTGGCCTGCCCATCGGGGTGCTGCTGTTCCTGACCGGCAAGCGCCAGTTGCTGGAACAGCCGGTGGCTTACGCCGTGCTGTCATTTGTCGTGAACGTGCTGCGATCGGTGCCGTTCATCATCCTGTTGATCGTAATGATCCCGTTCACCGTAATGCTGATTGGCACCTCGCTCGGTGTGGCCGGTGCCATCCCGCCCCTGGTGGCTGGGGGCGCGCCCTTCTTCGCCCGGCTGGTGGAAACCTCCCTGCGGGAAGTGGACCGGGGCATTATCGAGGCCACCCAGGCCATGGGTGCCAACGTGCGCCAGATCATCTTCGGGGCTTTACTGCCGGAGGCCCTGCCGGGCATCATCGCCGGCATTACCGTTACTGCCATTACCCTGGTGTCCTATGCCGCCATGTCCGGCGTCATCGGTGGTGGTGGTCTGGGTGACCTGGCCATCCGCTTCGGTTATCAGCGATTCCAGACCGATGTGATGGTTATTACCGTTGCTTTGCTGGTGATTTTTGTTCAGGTGTTGCAGATGGTCGGTGACCGTCTCGTATTGTATTACAGCCGCAAATAAACTCCGTTCTGGATAGGGCCGCGGATGGAGCCCCTTGCCGAAAACGTGGAGCGCCAGGGATGGCGCGACCGAGCCCTACAGGGACGTATTTACGGGCGTTTTTCGGCAAGGGGCTCCATCCGCGGGCCGTATTCCCGGACTGGACCGATTTTTCATGCTGTGTTTTAGGAGATCAGATATGAATTTCAAGAAAACCCTGGCGGCGTTTGCCGCAGCCGCCACCTTTTCCGTTGCCGCTTCCGCCGAGGAGCTGTCCGTGGCAGCGACTCCGGTTCCCCATGCGGAAATCCTGGAATTTGTGAAGCCGACCCTCGCTGAGCAGGGCGTAGAGCTGGACGTGAAAGTGTTCACCGACTACATCCAGCCCAACATCCAGGTGGACCAGAAGCGGATGGACGCCAACTTCTTCCAGCACCAGCCGTACCTGGACGAGTTCAACGAAGGCCGCGGTACCAACCTGGTGACTGTGACCGGCGTTCACGTTGAGCCGTTCGGTGCCTACTCCAGCAAGATTGATTCCCTGGATGCACTGGAAGACGGTGCCGTGGTAGCGATTCCGAATGACCCGACCAACGGTGGCCGTGCCCTGCTTCTGCTGCAGAAGGCCGGTCTGATCAAGCTGAAGGACGCGAGCAAGATCACCGCGACCCCGCGTGACATTGCCGAAAACCCGAAGGATCTGGACTTCAAGGAACTGGAAGCAGCCACCCTGCCGCGCATCCTGAATCAGGTGGACCTCGCCCTGATCAACACCAACTACGCGCTGGAAGCGGGCCTGAACCCGTCTGAAGACGCGCTGGCGATCGAAGGTTCCGAGTCTCCCTACGTGAACATCCTGGTTGCCCGCCCGGACAACAAGGACAGCGAAGCCATGCAGAAGCTGGCAGCAGCGCTGAAGTCCGAGGCCGTGAAGGAATTCATCATGGAGAAGTATGAGGGTGCCGTGGTTCCGGCATTCTGATAGAGATGTAAAAAAGGGGTCAGAAGAAAGCGTTCTTCAGACCCCTTCTTCATTCCTCAGTCACCGCCCCAGTTGGTCTTGGGATCCGGCGTCATGCGCAGGTAGGACTTCACCGCCTTGTAGCCTTGCGGGAACCGTTCCTTGATTTCTTCCTCGTCCTGCAGGGACGGTACGATCACCACGTCACCGCCACGCTCCCAGTTACCCGGGGTTGCGACCTTGTGCTCGTCGGTCAGCTGCAGGGAGTCGATGACCCGCAGCACCTCGTTGAAGTTACGGCCGGTGGACGCCGGATAGGTGATGATCAGGCGTACCTTCTTGTTCGGGTCGATCACGAACAGGGAGCGCACGGTCAGGCTGCTGTCGGCTTTGGGGTGGATCATGTCGTACAGCTCGGAAACCTTGCGGTCCTCGTCGGCGATGATCGGGAAGTTGACCGAGCAGCCCTGGGTTTCCTCGATGTCCTTCACCCATTCCTTGTGGGAGTCGACCGGGTCGACACTCAGGGCGATGGCTTTGACGTTACGCTTGGCGAACTGGTCCTTCAGCTTGGCGGTCAGGCCGAGCTCGGTGGTGCACACCGGGGTAAAGTCGGCCGGATGGGAGAAAAGAACCCCCCAGCTGTCGCCAAGCCAGTCGTAGAAACGGATCTTGCCTTCCGTTGAATCCTGTTCGAAATCCGGTGCGGTGTCTCCAAGACGCAAGCTCATAGATTCTCTCCTCTGATGATCGTTCCGGTTTCTTGAGTGTATACAACTATTCTGGTACCGGATGAGGTGAATGCAAGGGGTCAATGATCCATCTCATCCGAACACTTTTTCACACCGATATAACAGTAACTTAAGGCCCTGAGCTTCAATCAATGCCCAGCGCTTTTTCCCGGGCAAAGTGCTCCCGTGTCAGCTTGAACACCACCGGGCTGAGCAGTAACAGGGCCACCAGGTTGGGCAGTGCCATCATGGCGTTCAGCGTATCGGCCACCAGCCAGACAAATCCCAGGTTCAGGGTGGCGCCTACGGGGATAGCAATGATCCAGGCAACCCGGTAAGGCACAATCGCCTTCACGCCGAACAGGAACTCGATGCTGCGCTCGCCGTAGAACGACCAGCCCAGGATGGTGGTAAAGGCGAACACCGCCAGGGCAATAGCAACAATATAGTTGCCCACACCCGGAAGTGCATCGGCAAACGCCAGGGAGGTGAGTTCCGCCCCGGAAACGCCGCTGGTCCAGGCGCCAGAGGTGATGATCACCAGGCCGGTAATGGTGCAGATGATGATGGTGTCGATGAATGTGCCCAGCATCGCTACCATGCCCTGGTTGATCGGGTCACGGGTCTGGGCGGCGGCATGGGCAATTGGTGCGGAGCCGAGGCCTGCCTCGTTGGAGAAAATGCCCCGGGCGACACCGAATCGGATCGCAGCCCAGACTGCGGCGCCGGCAAAACCGCCTTCGGCGGCAATCGGGCTGAAGGCATGCTTGAACACCAGTGCGATGGCGGCGGGAATGTCCGCGGCGTTGATCGCGAGTACCACGATGCCGGCCAGCAGGTAGGAGATGGCCATCAGCGGAACCAGGGCACTGGCGACGTGGCCGATCCGACGGATACCGCCAATCAGCACCATGCCCACCAGCACCATGAGGATGACGCCGGTGGCCCAGTGGGGCAGGCCGAAGTTGGCCTCCATCACATCTGCCACCGAGTTGGCCTGCACCGTGTTACCGATGCCAAAGCCGGCGATGGCGGCGAAAATGGCAAACAGGACGCCCAGCCAGGACCATTTGCTGCCCAGGCCGTTGCGGATGTAGTACATGGGGCCGCCCACGTGATTGCCGCGCTCATCCACTTCGCGGAAACGAACCGCCAGTACCGCCTCGGAATACTTCGTGGCCATCCCCACCAGGGCGGTCAGCCACATCCAGAACAGGGCGCCCGGTCCACCCAGGAACACCGCGGTGGCGACGCCGGCGATGTTGCCGGTTCCGACGGTTGCCGAGAGAGCGGTCATCAGTGCCTGAAACGGCGGGATTTCACCCTCGGTTTCAGCTCCGGTTGCCTTGCGCCCCTGCCACATGAGGCGGAAGCCGGCTCCCAGTTTCAGCACCGGCATCAGTTTGAGGCCTATGCTGAGGAACAGCCCGACCCCGAGAATCATGATCAGCATGGGAGGGCCCCACACCAGACCGTTGATCTGACCGACAAAGTTTTCAATGGCTGACATGGGGATCTCCCTGCGTTTGCCGTGGGTTGGAAAAGTTGATTTACCCTATGCCGGGTATAACTGATTGAGTTTAGTCGGTTATTTTCACCTGTAAACCGTTTTCACCGAATTGGTTTTCCTTTTGCACCGTGATTGCCTATGTTTAGGGATAGACGGTCTGGTTTGGCCTGCGATGAAAACGGAAGTGGAGGGATTTGCCCATGCGGTCACTGAAAGTATCCGATGTGATGTGGAACCACATTGAGCCGGTTCGCTGCGGCACACCCCTGACGAAGGTGGTCAAGACCCTGCTGACCAACCATGTCACCGGATTGCCGGTGGTGGATGACCAGCGGCGTGTGCTGGGGTTTGTCTCCGAGCAGGATTGCATTCACTCCCTGCTGGTGAGCAGCTATCACTGTGAAGGCGACCCCATCGTGGATGATGTCATGTTCCGTCAGCCCCTGACCATCTCACCGGAGATGGCGGTGGTGGATCTCGCCCAGAACCTGGGTGCCGGCAAGCCGAAAGTGTATCCGGTGGTCGACCATGGCAAACTGATCGGCATTGTCACACGTTCTGCTATCCTGTCCGAGCTGGCCCGAACCGGGTGTGGTCTTGAGTTACCGAAATACGCCAGTGCGGACGAGGACTGAGTTCACCTTTTCAGACCGGGATCCTTTATGGAACTGCTATCTTGCAACGTTTGCTTCGATGGCGAGCATCGCCGTTACCGCCACACCTCCGCGAGCCTCGAATGCGATATGGAATTCGCGGTGTTTCTACCCCCTTCTGCCGTGGGCAGCTCGCCTAAACCGGCACCGGTACTCTACTGGCTGTCGGGGCTGACCTGCACCGACCAGAACTTCATGCAGAAGGCCGGTGCTCAGAAGCTGGCGGCCCGGCTGGGTCTGGCCATCGTCTGCCCGGACACCAGTCCCCGGGGACTCAATCTGCCGGGAGAGGATGACAGCTACGACTTTGGCACCGGCGCCGGATTCTATATCAATGCCACCCAGCAACCCTGGGCACCCCATTACCGAATGTACGATTACGTGGTGAAGGAACTGCCGCAACTGGTGGAGAATGAGTTTCCGGTGACGGATCAGCGGTCAGTCAGTGGTCACTCCATGGGTGGGCACGGGGCCCTGATCTGTGCCCTGAAGAATCCGGGGCGATACCAGTCGGTTTCTGCTTTTGCGCCGATTGCCAACCCCATAGAATGCCCGTGGGGTCAGAAGGCGTTCAGCGGGTTCCTGGGTGAGGACCGATCAAGCTGGGAGCAGTGGGATGCCACCCTGCTGATTCCCACGGCCCGGGAGCGGCTGCCGCTGCTGGTGGACCAGGGTACCGCCGACGAGTTTCTCGAGACCCAGCTCAACCCGGAGGTGCTGGCGGATATCTGTGAAAAGTTTCATCACCACATCAACCTGCGTATGCACCGGGGCTATGACCACAGTTATTTCTTCATCGCCTCGTTCATCGACGATCACCTGAACCACCATGCCAAGGCCCTGGGGCTGATCTGATCAGCCCTGAAGGGCCCGGTGATACTGGAAGGCCTTCTGTACGTGCTCCCGAATCTGCTTGTCATCCCAGGGCTTGGTCAGGAACTTGTAGATCGAGCCCTCGTTAATGGCATCCGTCACCGATTTCAGATCGGTGTAACCGGATAGCACGATGCGGACAGTTTCCGGGTGTATCGCCTTCACCCGGCTGAGGAACTCCGTGCCCGACATTTCCGGCATTCTTTGATCCGAGATGATGACCTGGACATCGTTCTCCGCCAGCAGGCTGAAGGCTTCATGCACGCTGGTGGTGGTCAGGATCCGGTAGCCATCCCCGCGAAGCACCCGGGTCAGTGCCCGCAGAATGTTCGTTTCATCGTCCAGCAACAATAGGGTTTTTTCCAGGCTGTCCTGATCATCGGCAGTCGTGTTGGCGTAGCCGCCCCGGGTGTGCATGTATTCTTCCAGCAGGTTGAGGGGCATTGGTCGGGCGAACAGGAACCCCTGGAGCAGATCGCACTGGTTCCGGCGCAGGAATGCGGCCTGGGCGTCGGTTTCCACCCCTTCCGCCACCACCTCCAGGGACAGGTGATGTGCCATGGAAATCACCCCCTGGGTGATGGCGGCGTCGCTGCGGTCCTGGATGACATCCCGGATGAAAGATCGGTCGATCTTGATCTTGCCGGCCGGCAATAGCTTGATGTAGCTGAGACTGGAAAAACCGGTGCCGAAATCGTCGATGGCAATGCCTACTCCGAGATCTCTCAGATCATGCAGGGTCTTGATCACCTGGTCGGCGTCGTAGAGCACCGCCGACTCGACAATTTCCAGTTCCAGGGCTTCCGGCGGCAGGCCGGAGGCTTCCAGAGTATCGCTTACGGCGTTAATAAACCCGGCTTTGCGTACCTGCATGGGTGACACGTTAACGGCTACTGTGCAGTCCTTGAACCCGGCCTTATGAAGTCGGAGCATGTCTCGGCAGGCCTGCTCCAAGACCCACTGGCCCAGAGTAATGATCTGACCGGTCTCTTCCGCCAGGGGCAGGAAATCCCCGGGTGACACCAGACCCCGCTCCGGATGATCCCAGCGCACCAGGGCTTCCACCGCCCGGGCCTTGCCGGTTCGGGAATCGATCAGTGGCTGGTAAAAGAGGGTGAGTCGATCATTGTCGATGGCATCCTGTAGCTCGTTGCGCAGCTTGACCCGGTAGCTGGCCTCGGTATTGAGCTGCTCGGAAAACCATTGATAGGTGTTCCGTCCCATCTGTTTGGCCCGGTACATGGCCAGGTCGGCCTGCTGGATCAGTTCTGTGGGCTGGCTGATATTGCCGTCGGTGGTGGCGATGCCGATGCTGGCAGTCAGGTGCAGGTTTTCGTCGTTGACGTTATAGGGCGCAGAAAGCGCGCGCATGATCTGCTCGACCACCATCAGGGCATCGTCGTTGCGGGTCAGGTCTGGCAACAACATCACGTACTCGTCACCACTGACCCTGGCCACGGTATCGCCGGTCCGACAGACTTCCTTGAGACGGCGGGCCACCTCAATCAGCAGTTTGTCACCGGTGCGGTGGCCGAGGGAGTCATTGATCAGTTTGAAGCCGTCCAGGTCGATGAACAGCAGGGCCAGGGTTCGCCCGTGGCGCTGTGCGAAGCGGCAGGCCTGTTCCAGGCGATCCTCCAGAAGTGCCCGGTTGGGCAGCTGGGTGAGCACATCATGGCTGGCGTTGTAGGCCAGCTGGTTCTCGACATCCTTGCGCTCGGAAATATCATTCTGAACCCCGACAAAGTGAGTTACTTCGCCCTCGTCGTTCCTGATCGGTGACAGGTACAGGTCGTTCCAGAAGGGCGTGCCGTCCTTGCGGAAGTTGCGTAGCACCACGGATGTCTCACCGCCGGTGGCGAGGGCCTTGCGTATCTCCGTGAGCGCCGGTTCGTTGCTGGGATCGTCGCTATAGCCCTGAAGGAACCGGCAATTGCGCCCCACCGCTTCCTCCGGGCTGAAGCCGGTGATACGCTCGAACGTGGGGTTCACATACACCAGCGGCATGTCCGGTTTCTGGGCATCGGCGATGACAATGCCGTTGGAGCTGGATTCGATGCACTGTTGCAGCAGGCGCAGCCGGCGGTTGTTATCGATCTGCCTGGTCATGTCGGTGACCATCGCCAGATCGAGGGGATGATGATCGAGAACAATACGCTCGGTCAGGAGTTCAACATACAGGCTATCGCCGTTCCGGGTCCGGTGTTCCTCCAGGGCGCTGCCCTCACGCAGGATGACGCCTTCCCGGGGAACGGGGCTGGTATTGCACCGCAGATTCGGCAGTGACAGGTCAACGGCATCTTCGGCCCTGAAGCCATAGAGTGCCATGGCGGCGCGGTTCATGGATTCGATACGCCCCGATTCCGGCTGCACCAGGTACATGGGCGCGGGATTGTTTTCGAACAGCAGGCGGTAATGGGCCTCACTGCTGGCCAGGTCCTCGTTGGCGGCGGCCCGGTCTGCCGCATAGCGAATGCTGCGAATCAGGGTATGGCCATCCAGTCGGCCTTTGACCAGGTAATCCGTTGCGCCCAGTTCCACCGCCCGGGCATCCAGATCGGCGTCCCCCTGGCCGGTGAGCAGGATAAAGGGGGACGTAATCCCTCTGTCCTGGGCTTCCCGGATGACGTCCAGGCCGGAATCCGGGCCCAGACGGAGATCCACCAGGGTGACATCGATCCGCTCCTGCTCCAGGATTTCGAGCCCGGCAGACATGGTGTCGCGCCAGATCAGTTCAACACCTGAGGGGCTGACGTCGTGCAGGAGATCCCGCGTGATCAGGTAATCGTCTTCGTCGTCCTCGATGAGCAGGACACTGAGCATCGGATCAGTCATGTGCCTTGTTAATCCACTGTTTTGTGAGTGACTCTACGACATCCAGCAGATCGCTGTATTTTCTGGGCTTGACGATATAGTCGTTAGCGCCCCGCTGCTGGCAGAAGTCCCGGTCATCCTGATCACTGGATGTGGTCATGATGACCGTAGGCAGTACCTGCAGCCGGGGATTCGACTTGATCTCCTGCAGGGACTGGCGGCCATCCTTGAGCGGCATGTTCAGGTCCAGCAGCAACAGGTCCGGAACCGGGCAGATCTGGCCCTCGCGGTCCGGATGCCGGCCGTGAAGCAAATCCATCAGTTCTTCGCCGTCGTGGACAAAACACAGGGTGCAGTCAGCACACTGGTCCTCGAAGGCTTCCCGGATCATCAGGCAGTCATCCAGGTCGTCATCGGCAACCACCACCAGGGCGGGTTTTCCAGGTCTATCCATCCTTGCTCTGCTCCTGTGCAGGACTACTTGTGAACCGGATCCGGAACGTGGTTCCTTCGCCGGGTGCACTAACCACGGTGATCTCCGCACCGTGGCGATCCAGGATTTTTTTCACGATAGCCATGCCAATCCCGGTACCCACATACCCTTCCCGGCTATGCAGGCGCTGGAACGGATGGAACAGTTTCTGGGTGTAGCGTGGATCGAATCCGATCCCCCGATCCTGCACCACCAGCGTCCAGCCCGAGTCACTGACATCCTCAGCATAGACGGAAATTTCAGGTGGTGTGCCGGGGGCGTGGAATTTGACAGCGTTGCTGAGCAGATTCTGGAACACCTGGCGCAGCTGTGTCGCGTCTCCCACCAGGTCTGGCAGCGGCTGAACCTTGATGCGGGCCTGCTCCCGGGTAATGGCGGTGTCCAGATCCTGCAGCACGCCTGCGAGAACGTCATCGGTGTGGCACAGCGCCATCGGCTTGGCGCGGGTGGTGACCCGGGAGTAACTCAGCAGATCCTCGATCAGCTGTTGCATGCGCCCGGCAGCAGACTGCATGCGGTTGAGGTAGTCCTGTTCGCTCGGGCCGAACTGGTCGGATTTGGTCATCAGTCGGTCGGAGAAAGCCTGGATCTTGCGCAGGGGTTCCTGCAGGTCGTGGGACGCCACGAATGCGAAGTCCTGGAGTTCACGGTTACTTCGTTCCAGCTCGGCCATCGCCGCTTCCAGTTTTTTCTGGGCTTCCTTGCGCTCCCGGATGCTGCGGTAGTAGACCGCGAGGCCCTCGTCGGACGGGTAGGCGCTGACTTCGAGCCAATTATCCAGGGGCGCGTAATACGCTTCAAAAGAAACGGATTCGCCGGTTTCCATGGCATGGCGATATTGGTCATCGAATTCTGTCCCGATGGCCTCGGGAAACATTTCCCACAGACTGTGTCCGATCAGATCTTCCCGCTTTTTGTGGAGGAGTTCCTCTGACTTTCGGTTGACGTACGTAAAGCGCCAGTCGGTATCGAGGGTAAAGAAAGCATCGGTGATACTCTCGAAGATGTTCGCCTGTCGTTCCGCATAGCGCCGGATCTGCTCCATCGCCTGATGGCTGGCGGTGATGTCCTGGAACGCGCCCTGGAGCTTCACCACCTTGCCCTCATCGTCCTGCACCGCATGACCGATGGACCGGACCCAGCGCAGGTTGCCCTTGGCGGTGCGTATCTGCAGCTCCTCATCGAACGGAATGCCGGTTTCCGCGCAAAGCACAACCGCTGCCCGGATCTGCTCCCGGTGTTCGTCGACATAGAAATTGATGGCACCCTCCACGTCCGGCGCCTGGCCCCGGGGAATTTCGTGGATGTCGCAGACGGCATCAGACCAGACCGATTTGCCGGTTGACAGGTCCACTACCCAGCCGCCCAGCAGCGCCAGGCGCTCGGCCAGTTTGAGCAGGGCTTCGTTTTCCCTCAGCTTTTCTTCAATCGCCAGCTGTTCGGTGGTGTCCCTGGCAACCACATAGATCAGGTCGTCGGCACTGAGGATGGCATTGATCTGCAACCAGTGCGGGTTGCCTTCATAGTCCAGCGCCCGGACCAGCAGGTCCATGACCTCATGGCCCTCGGTCAGTGCTTGCACCGCCCGGACGACTTTCTCGTGGTCTTCGGCATGGATCAGATCCATATAGGAACTGCCCAGCAGTTGCTCCCGGGTGTAGCCCAGGGTGTGGACAAATGTTTCGTTGAGCTCGAAGAAATGGCTGTTCAGGTTAACGATGCAGAACATGTCCGGCGACAGTGCGAAAAACTGGTCCCGTTCCCGGGACAGGGTTTCGTTGGTGGTCCGCAGCTCCCGTTCCTCTTCCAGGTGCTGGTTCAGCACTTCGTTCAGTTCCGCCAGGCTTCGGGCTCGTTGTTCGGACTGACGCCAGAAAAAATGCGACAGCATCACCAGGAAGCTCAGTCCCAGGCCGGTGAACAGTACCGCCGGCGGCAGGTAGAGTTCGCCCGGGGGAAGGCTGCCTCTGCGAGTGTAGACCTCGATCCTGCGTTCACTGTCGTGGTGGGGTGTGATCCGATGGGAGGCCAGCAGCGATTCCTGGGTCGGGGGAATATCCGGTGCGCTATCGAAGACGGCCTGGTCGTGATGGTACACCTTGATATGCAGGCTGCCATCATAGTGGGCCGTCAACTTCTCGTAGACGGTCTGGAGATCCACCACGGCAAGAACTGACCACGAATAACTCGGGCCGGGAGTGATCGGAACGGCAATGGCCGCGTGATAACGGTCCTGATTGTCCACCAGTGGTGCACTGAGATGCGCGTTGCGGGACTCGATGGTGTGATCGAGCCAATCCAGGTTTCGCTCGTCCGACAGGAAGATTTCCAGCCAGCCCCGGTAGTCGAGGGTGCGGGATTCGGTGCGCACCGGGCTGTGTTCCCGGTTGAGGATGGTGATCAGCCGAAGGTCCGGGAAGTCACGGAGGTAGCTGCTCACCTCCTGCGCCCAGAACGTCTTCGATGGAACACCGTCGAGCAGCTCCCAGCGCTCGGCCAAGCGACGGACGAGGGCAAGCTTCATGTCGAACTCGGAGTTGCCGGAGGCCTCAAGCTGGCCCGTCAGTGACTCGGCCCGTTCGATCAGACGCTCGCCGGATTGCAGGCGCAAGGCGTGCCAGCTCAGGGTGGTGACCAGGATGCCTAGAATGCCAAGTACGAGCAGACCCTTGGAATAGAACTGTACTTTGCTGTGATAGATGGAATACAGGAACGGCAGGGTCAAGCCCACGAGCATGACCAGCGGGCTGAGAACCAGGGTGGATTCGGTGAAATTGCCCAGCCCCAGGGCGGACAATCCCGGATACCAGTGGGACAGTAGCGACAGCAAACCAAGGCCGAACACCATCGGGCCGCAGACCAGCCCGACAAACCAGCCCCGGGAGAGATGCATGGCGGCCAGTCCGCTCAGGCTGATCAGCAGAATAACCATCAGCAGTAACGGGTTGAGCGCGGCGATGTCCAGCCAGTCGCTCTCGGGTAAACGGGGTGCCAGCGTCAGCAGCGAGCCAAGGGCAATGAGGCCGAGGCCCAGGCCGGTCGCGAGCCAGCGATAGCGTAGCAAGAGCGCCAGGAAGGTGGCGCAAAGGGCCAGGGCGACCAGTCCACCACCGGGGCGCAGCGCCAGCCGGCCGACGCTTTCCGGGCCGCTGACGACGAAATCGATCAGGATGAAGAGGCCCACCGAGCCGAGGGAAATGGCCAGGCTCAGGGTCAGGCAGTACCAGAAGGCCGGTCGCTTGAGCGTGTTAACCATGGAGTACCTGGGGCCCCAGCAGTCGCAGGATTTCGTCGGCGGTGGTCAGGCCGTCCCGGAGTTTTTCCAGGGCATCGTCCAGCAGCACCATCATGCCCTTTTCCCGAGCCAGGGTCTCGATCTGCATGGCGCTGGCGCCTTCGGTAATGGCAATCCGGAGCTCTTCGTTCATCGTCAGCACTTCGTGGATGGCGACCCGACCCTTGTAGCCTTTGTGGCATTTCTCGCAGCCCCGGCCCCGGTAGAAGCGCAGCTCCTCACTCAGGAACTGCGGCCCCAGCTGCTCAAGAGCCTCCGTGGGCCGTTCGGTTTCCTCCCGGCAGTGGGTGCAGATCCGCCGTACAAGGCGCTGGGCAATGATCGCTTCCAGCGCCGAGGCCAACACGAAGGGCTTCAGGCCCAGGTCCAGAAGCCGCGCCACGGTGGCGGCGGCGGAACTGGTATGGAGGGTGGAATAGACCAGGTGGCCGGTCATCGCCGCGTGGAACGCCACATCAGCCGTTTCCTCGTCCCGTATCTCGCCCAGCAGGATCACATCGGGATCCTGGCGCAGGATTGCCCTCAGCACGCTGGCAAAATCCAGTCCGATCCGGTCCTTGACCGGTACCTGGCCGGCCATGTCAACGTGGAACTCCACCGGGTCCTCGATGGTGACGTAATTGCGTTCCGGCGAGGCGTTGTGCTGCAGCAGTGCATACAGGGTGGTGGTCTTACCGCTGCCGGTGGGGCCGGTGGCCAGGATGATGCCCTGGGGCTTCGCGATCACATGCTTGAGCCGGGCCAGGTTGTGTTGGGACAAGCCGAGGTCTTCCAGGGACTGCGCCGAGGACTGGCGCTCCAGTACCCGCATGACCACCTTTTCGCCGTTGATGGTGGGCAGGGTGGAGATCCGCAGGTCGACAATGCGCATCGGGGTCTTGACGGTAATCCGGCCGTCCTGGGGCCTCCGCCGTTCGGTGATGTCCAGCTCGGCCATCACCTTGATGCGTGAGACCACCGACATCAGCAGATTGGTGGGGATGTGGATCTTGTCCTGCAGAACCCCGTCAATCCGGTAGCGCACCACCAGTGACTTGGTGCGGGGGTGGATGTGGATGTCGCTTGCCCCCAGCCGCAGGGCCTCCAGGATGATGGCGTTCACCAGCCGGATTGCGGGCGGTTCCTCGGAGCTGCCCAGCAACTGTTCCAGGGACTCCTGGTCGGTGTCTTCGTCCAGGACGATCTCGATACCCTCATAGGGATCGTCGGAGCCCACCTTGGTGGTGATGTCTTCCAGATCGTTGGTGTCCCCGAAGATCTCGGCCAACTTGGCCTGCATCTGTGAGGTTTCGCACAGCAGGGGGTGGACGGTGTAGCCGGTCATGAACCCCAGTTCGTCGATCAGATTAATGTCCATGGGGTCCACCATGGCCAGGCGTAGCCGCTGGCCACTGACCCGCAGCGGCAGCACCAGCTGGCGGGTACAGATCTTCTGCGGAATCAGGGACAGCAGGCTGAGGTCCGGCTGGAATTCACGCAGATCCACTTCCTCGAACAGCATCTCGTCCCGCAGCAACTCGAAGACCTTCTGAAAGTCCACCCAGTCATGCTTGAGCAGCTGGCGCACTACCGGTGTCTTCTGGCTCTGCATTTCCCGATGCAGCTGCTGGATTTGCTGGGGATTGAGCCAGCCCTTCTTGTGCAGCAGGATGGCGAGCTGGCTGCGGTTAGTGGCAGTCAGCTTGCTGATGGTCTCAAGGTCCCGGCCCTGTTTCTGGGTCTGTTGCTCCAGGGATCGGTTCCGCTGCATCAGCTCGTATTGCTCAAGCGCCAGGGCAATGGTCAGGCGGATGTCGTCGTCGTTCCAGGGTTTGAGGATGAAGCGATAGACCGCGCCATCCTTGATCGAGCCCATCACCGCATCGGTGTTGGCATGGCCCGTGAGCATGATGCGAATGGTCTGGGGCCAGCGCTCCCGGACGTCCCGGAGCAATTCGCTGCCATTCATGCCGGGCATCATGAAGTCGGTCATGATCAGCTCGACCGGCTGCTTTTCCAGGATTTTCAGGGCCTCGTCGGCACTGCGGGCAAACAGTAGTTCGTAGTTTTCCCGCTGGAACACACGGCGCAGGGACGCCAGGATGTTGGGCTCGTCGTCCACCAGCAGCAGGCGATAGGGCGCGGACTTCTCGGCCGGCTTCGAGTCCGGATGCTTGTCGGTGTCGTTTCCGTAGAACAGGGATGCGTAGCGTTTTGCCATTCAGGAACCTTGTTGAACTGGCAGGGTGAGGACGACGCGCGTACCCGCCCCCTCCTGGCTGTCGAGTGTCAGTTGGCCACCGTGGGCGTGGACGGTATCCCGCGCCACGGTGAGCCCCAGGCCGGTGCCGGAACCCACCGGCCGGGTGGTGAAAAAGGCATCGAAAACCTGGCTGCGAACCGCCTCCGGTATGCCGCAGCCGTTGTCCTGGATGATCACCTGGATACCGGTATTGTCCGCCAGGGTCCTGACCAGGATACGGCCATCGTCACCCACTGCCTGGGCCGCATTGTCCAGGAGATTGAACAGGGTCTGGGACAGCCTGGAAGGATGGCCCGGGATACTGGGAAGCTCTACCAGGTTCTCCCCGATGCTCAGGCAGTGGTCGTACTCGGTCTGGATCAGGTGTATCGCACTTTGCAGCAGGCTGTTCAGGTCGCACAGGGCGTTGTCGGCCTGATCGATACTGGAGAAGGTCTTCAGATCGGCGACGATGTGGGCAATGCGATCGGTACCCTCGATCGACTCGCTCAGCAGATCGTTGAAATCTTCGAGCAGTTCCCGGTTCCCGGCGGTTTCCGGCAGCAGGGGCTCCAGGTTCTGCAGGTAGTCCCTGGCCACCCGCAGGTTGCTGCCGATAAACCCGACGGGATTGTTGATCTCGTGAGCGACACCGGCGGCCAGGTGACCGACGGAACGCAGTCGGGCACTCTCGTACAGTTCCTGCTGGGTCTGGCGGATCACGGCGACCTGCTCCTCCACTTGCTGCTGCAACTGGTCAGACAGTTCCCGGTACTTTGTCTCCGAGGCCCTGAGGGCCTCATTCTGGCGTTGAAGCTCCGCATAGCTGGCTTCGGTGGTGTCATGGTGGATGTTGGCGGCCAGCCGATATTTGGCCACAAACAACATCAGGAACGACACAAGTTCGGCTGCGGCCTCACGTTCCCCGGCAGAGGCGCCACCGTTCAGCCAGCCGATGGTTTCCAGGTTGAATTCCAACGGAACGGCATCCCTGGTGCGGTTTTCGCTGATCGTCACCGGTTCCCGGCACAGGGCGCTCAACCCGGCGCTCAGCCGACGGATCTGATCCGGGGTCAGCAGGTCTGACAGCGTCGGATCGTCCTCGAAGTTACGCATCATTCACTCCGTGACTGGCACTCAGTCGGCTAATGAAGCTGGCCCGATCAATGTCGTGCCTGCCGGCAAGATCAAACTCGGCATTGACGCCCGTATAAAGCCGATCGAGCAGGAACCGGAAGGTTTCGATAACACCCTTGCCCTGCAGCGCGGAGGCCATGGCCAGCGGCGCCCAGGGCGTGCCGGCCCAGCGGGACTGGAGTTCGGTCTCGTCCACCACCGCGGGCAGGTCCCGCTTGTTGAATTGCACCACCATGGGCAGGGTGTCGATATCCAGGCCCACTTTGTCCAGGTTGTCCTCCAGGTTGCCGAAAGCAATGGCGTTGTTGTCCTGCTGTGCGACCTGGGAGTCGGCCACGAATATCACGCCATCGGCCCGGGACAATACCGCCTTTCGGGTACTGTCGTGCTGGACCTGCCCGGGCACGGTATAGAGCTTGAGCCTGAGGTCCAGACCGGAGCGACTGCGAAGACCGAGAGGCAGCATGTCGAAAAACAGGGTACGGTCGTCCCGGGTCTCGAGCACCATAAGCTCACCTTTCCGCTCGGGATTGAGCAGGGAATGCAGCTGCACCAGGTTGGTGGTCTTGCCGCTCAGGGCTGGGCCGTAGAACACCACCTTCAGGGCGAGCTTGTTATCTTCCGGGCTGAAATCAGGCATTGCGTAGGTCCGGTTCAGTCATGGTCGCCAATCAGCACCAAGCCATCGGCATCCCGCTGGACCCTGGTGATGCCCGGGTTCTCTGTTTCCAGTCGCAACAGTTCTGCCTCACGGGCCCGGAGCATGTTTTTCTGTCGTTCGTTTTCCTCCCGCAGGCGCTGGTTTTCCTGTTTCAGTTGATACAGGTCGATGGCGGAGCGGATGGCGCTTACCACCTCATGGTCTTCCCAGGGCTTGGACAGGTACCGATGCACCTCGGCCTGGTTGATGGCCTTGATCATGGAGTCCCGGTCACCGTAGGCGCTGAGCACCAGGCGGATGGCATCCGGCTGACGCTGTTTGGCAAACTGCAGGTAGGTGACGCCGTCGGCGGTAGGCATCCGGTAATCCGAGACAATCACCGCGTACTCGTGTTCCAGAAGGCTGCCGAGCGCTTCCTCGACATTGTCGTAGGTGTGGACTTCCCAGCCCTCGGGTTTGAGCAGCCGGCGCAAGGCGCTGAGAATGTTGCGTTCATCGTCCACCAGCTGGATCTTGATCATGGCTCTTCTCCGTGTCGCCGGGGTTATTCGTTAACGGTGTCTGGCTGAGTGACCGGCAAAGTCAGGCGGAAGCAGGTGCCTTCACCGGACGTGCTTTCCAGGTCAAGGCTGCCCTGATGTTTTTCGATAATGTTGAAAGACAGGGAAAGACCCAGTCCCGTACCTTTGCCGACCGGCTTGGTGGTAAAGAACGGTTCGAAAATCCGGTGCCGGTGCTCCGGCGAGATGCCTTTGCCCGTGTCCTGAACCTCGATGACGACAGTGTCATCTTCCTGGCGGGTGCGAATGGTGATCCGGCCAAAGCTTTCAATCGCGTGGGCGGCGTTGACCAGCAGGTTCATCACCACCTGGTTGATCTGGGAAATGATGCACTCCACGTCTGGTAGTTCACCGAACTCCCGCACCACCTCGGCCTTGTATTTCAGTTCGTTGTTGACCACGTTCAGCGTGGTTTCGATGCCCCGATGGATATCCGCCGGCTTGAACTCTTCCTCCTCGATGTGGGAGAAGTCCTTCATCGCCGCGATGATGGTCTTGACCCGCTCGATACCCTCCCGGGACTCCGCGAGCAGATCCCGTAGATCGTCCCTCAGATAATCGTAGTCAATGTTCTGCTTGATCAGCCGGAGATCGTCCAGGGACCTGGCGCTGTCCACCGCTTCGGTCAAACGGAAAAGATCATTGAGGTAGGTGTCCAGGGTTTGCAGGTTTGAATAGACGTAGCCTACGGGGTTGTTGATCTCGTGGGCGACGCCGGCGGCTAGCTGGCCAATGGCAGCCAGTTTTTCGGACTGCAGCAGTTGCTGGTTCGCCTGTTCGAGGCGGGCGTTGAGCACTTCCTGATCTGACTGGGGAGTAGGGGCGTTGGACATAGACAACCGTAACCGTGAATTTTCAGCTGATCCCAGTATAGATGCCCGTTTTTTACTGCTTGGTAAATTTTGGTTTCCGGAATGCGGAGTTACGTTATCAAACCCATGTAAATTGTGTGGGGTTTCGGTCTGTTCGGTGAAATGTTGCGTACTAACCTGTATGCACCATGAAACATTGTTAAAAAATAGCCAGACATGACGACCTGTCGGGCCTGTTCAGCTACGCTTGAGACCACCACGCGACCCTTGTCGGAAACCTTTTCCCATGTTTCAACGCCTTAGATCGGATTTCCGCCTTTCCATCATTACCTTGCTGGGGCTGAGCGCCTTTCTGGGTATCACGCCTTTTGCCGTATTGCGCTTTCACCAGGGCGATGTGGTGACGGGCGTGGTTGATGTCCTGATCCTTTGTGGCGTCTGCGGCGGTGTGGTCTATGCGTGGATGACCGGCGATACCCGGCGCAGCGGGTTCGTGATGGCCATTGTGGCCTCATTCGGGGCCGTTGTGGTGGCGGGCCTGGTGGGTGACCCCGGGCTGTTCTGGCTCTATCCTTGCCTGATTACCAGTTTCTTTCTGACCCAACCCCGGGTCGCCATCGCCATCAATGTCGCCGCAGTGGTGCTGATGGTTGCCCTGGGGGATTTCTCCAGCCTTGAACAGATGGGCTCCTTCATCTCCACTGTCCTGGTGGTCAGTGCCTGCACCTTTGTCTTTGCCAGTCGCAATGAGGATCAGCGCCGGCGTCTGGAACATCTGGCCATTATCGATCCGCTGACCGGTGTGAAGAACCGGCGGGCCATGGACGAGGAACTGGCCATTGCCCAGGCCCATGCCAGCCGGACCGGTATTTCCTGTGCCCTGATCCTGCTGGATATCGATCATTTCAAGCAGATCAATGACGAGTATGGTCACAGTGTCGGTGATGCGGTTCTTGTCAATCTGGTCAATGTGCTCCGAAGGAACACCCGGAAGTCCGATCAGCTGTTCCGCTATGGTGGTGAAGAGTTCGTTCTGCTGCTCCCGGCCATCGATGGGTCGGGGCTCAAGACGGTGATCGGCAACGTGCAGCAGCTGCTGCGCAACCATGTGAAGCATCCGGGAGGTTCAATCACTGCGTCCTTCGGAGTCGCCGAGCTGGATTGGGGTGAACGCGTGGAAAGCTGGCTTGCCCGGGCCGACGATGCCCTGTACCAGGCCAAGGAGGCCGGCCGGGACCAGGCAGTGTTCGCGGAGCCCGGGGTTCGGGGAGTGCCTCAGTCGGCCTGATTCGGCCTATAGCGAAAAAGGCGCCAGGCCAGCAGCAGGCTTGCAGAGGTCAGGCCACAGGTCAGACCCACCCAGAAGCCGGCTGCCCCCATGGCGGGCACGATCCAGTCCGTGAAGGTCAGGGTATAACCCAGCGGCAGGCCAATTCCCCAGAACGAAAACAGCATGATGAACATGGGAATCCGGGTGTCCTTGTAACCCCGCAGGGCGCTGATGCAGGTTACTTGTACCACATCGGCCACCTGGAACAGCGCGGCAAAGCCCAGCAGGGCGACAGTGACCGAACGAACGTCTGCCTCCCCCGAATACAACGCGGCAATTTCCGGGGAAAAGGTGTAAAGCAGGGTGGCAAAGACCAGGGCAATGGCTGCCGCCAACACCAGTGAGCTGCGGGAAATGAGCCGGGCACTGTCCGGCGCCCGGGCACCGATAAGGAAGCTCACCCTCAGGGTCAGTGCCATGCCCAGACTCAATGGCAACATGAACAGCAGCGACACCACGTTCAGGGCAATCTGGTGGCCCGCGACCACCACCGGACCGAGGGGCGCCAGGAACAGGGCAATGACCGCGAACATGCTGGCTTCCACGAAAATGGTGAAGCCGATCGGCACGCCGATACGCAGGATGTAATCCAGACCCGCCCGGTTCGGGGCGGCCCAATCGGCAACCAGGTGGAAGCTCCGGTACACCCGGCTCCGGTTCAGGTAGACCAGCATCGCCATCGCAGCAAAGCCATTGGATAATGAGGTGGCCCAGCCACACCCTATGCCACCCATGGCCGGAAGCCCGAGCTTGCCATAAATGAAGATGTAGTTCAGGGGCAGGTTGATCAGGGTGCTGAGTACTGAGAACGCCATGATCACCCGGGTATGCCCCAGACCATCTGTCAGTCCTCTCAAGGCAGCCATCAGCAATATGGCCGGAACGCCCCAGGCAAAGGCATCCAGGTAACCCTGGGTGATGCGGGTGGTATTGGCGTCCAGTTCCAGCAGTGTGAGTACCGGCTTCACATTGATCAGCAACAGGATCATGATCACCGAGCCGCCGGCGGCGAGGTAGAGGCCCTGCCAGGTGGCCGGCATGATCTTTTCGCGGCTGCCTGCGCCGTTGTAGCCGGAGATGATCGGTTGCAGGGCGCTCAAGGCCCCCATGAAAAACAGGAACAGCGGCATCCACAGGCTGCTGCCGATACCCACGGCGGCCAGGTCCTCGGCGCTGGCATGACCGGCCATGACGGTATCGATCACCCCGTTCGCCATCTGGGCAACCTGCGCGATGAGGATCGGTCCGCCAAGAATGGCCAGGGTACGCCACTCGGCAAGGACCCGGCTCAGTAGCGGTTGCCGGGCTTCGGGTAATGGCTGGTGGGTTTCGTCCATCGCGGCGATCGGCCCTTTGGTATCCGTGGTATGAAAGAGGCCTGCATCCTACCGGAAAAGCGGTTAAAGTACGCGCCTCGGTTAATGGGAGAGATTATCAACATGGGTTTGCTGATTTTTGTTACGGTTCTCTGGGCATTCTCCTTCAGCCTGATAGGAGAATTCCTCGCCGGGCAAGTAGACAGTGATTTTGCGGTGCTGACACGGGTTCTGATCGCGTCACTGATCTTTCTGCCCTTTACCCGCTGGCGCGGTGTGCCGTCCGGACTCAAGCTGGGTATTCTGGTGACCGGTATGCTGCAGTTCGGGGTGACCTACCTGTGTCTTTACCGCTCGTTCAGCTACCTGACGGTTCCGGAAGTCCTGCTGTTCACCATTTTCACGCCCCTGTATGTAACCCTGATCGATGACGCGCTGTTCCGCCGTTTTTCGCCGGTGGCCCTGCTGGCTGCGGCCATTGCCACCCTTGGGGCGGGGATCATCCGGTATGACGGCCTGAGCCAGGACTTTGTCACCGGCTTCCTGTTGTTGCAGGTGGCCAACTTTACCTTTGCCGCCGGCCAGGTGGGCTACAAGCACGTGATGCAGCGGTATCCGCTGGATCTGGGCTCGTTCCGGACCTTCGGTTATTTCTTCTTCGGCGCGCTGATCATTGCCCTGCCTTCGTTCCTGATCTTCGGTAACCCGGAGCGGTTGCCGTCCACCGGTCTGCAGTGGGGTGTGCTGGCGTGGCTCGGATTTGCCGCCTCGGGCCTGGGGCTGTTCCTGTGGAATCGGGGGGCGTGCAAGGTGGATGCCGGCACCCTGGCAATCATGAACAATGCGCTGGTACCGGCCGGCCTGCTGGTTAACCTGTTGATCTGGAACCGGGATGCGGATTTGCTGCGCCTCGCCATTGGTGGTGCGGTCATCGTGCTCTCCCTGTGGGTGAATGCCCGCTTCCATCCCCGGGCCCGTCTGGCCGCTACCACCTGATCCCAGCCAGCACTGGCATCGGCACGCCAGTGCTGGCAGAATCCCGCTCCAACAGCCCGGGCCTGCCCCGGGCGCTCGATCTTTTTTTCAATTCCTTAGCCAAAAGCAGAGGAAACCAACATGTCTCAATCCAACTCCGTGTCGGGTAACGGCGATTACACCGCTCGTGGCCTCTGGTCGTCCCGACTGGCGTTCATTCTGGCGGCTACCGGTTCTGCCGTTGGTCTGGGCAACGTCTGGAAATTCCCCTACGTCACCGGTGAGAACGGTGGTGGCGCCTTTGTCCTGGTGTACCTGCTGTGTATCGCCATCATCGGCATTCCCATCATGATGGCCGAGGTATTCATCGGCCGGAACGGCCGTCACGACCCGATCACCAGCTTCCGTCTGGTGGCGGAGCGCAACCTGGCCTCCCCGCTCTGGCGGATCTCGGCGATTGTCGGCATGCTTGCTGCCTTTATCATCCTTTCCTTCTATTCGGTGATTGGTGGTTGGGCCGCCTCCTACATTGGCCACGCCGCCGCCGGTGACTTTACCGGTGGTACCGCCGAGTCCATCGGTGACCTGTTCGGCGGCCTGCTCGGCAGCCCGGTGCAACTGCTGATCTGGCACACGGTGTTCATGGCACTGGTGGTGCTGGTGGTTTCCCGGGGTCTGAAGGGTGGTCTGGAGCGCGCTGCGACCATCCTCATGCCGGCGCTGTTCATCCTGCTGCTGGTTGCGGTGGGCTATGCCACCACCACCGGTCATTTCGGTGAGGCGGTCAGCTTCCTGTTCAGTCCGAACTTCGGCGCTCTTACCGTCAGCGGTGTGCTGGTTGCCCTCGGCCACGCTTTCTTCACCCTGAGCCTGGGTATGGCGATCATGATGGCCTACGGCTCCTATCTGGGCCCGGATGTGTCCATCGGCCGTACCGCCATCAGCGTCGCGATCATGGATACCGGGGTTGCCCTGCTGGCGGGCCTGGCCATTTTCCCGGTGGTGTTTGCCAATGGTCTGGAAGCCGGTGCCGGCCCCGGTCTGATCTTCCAGACCCTGCCGCTGGCGTTTGGCAACATGCCCTTTGGCAGCCTGTTTGGTGCCCTGTTCTTCGTGCTATTGCTGTTCGCAGCCTGGACTTCGGGCATTTCCCTGCTGGAGCCGGTAGTCGAGTGGGTTGAGGAAAAGACCAGCCTTGCCCGTACCGGCAGCGCGGTTCTGGTGGGTGTGCTGTGCTGGGCACTGGGCATTGCCTCGATCCTGTCCCTGAATGTGTGGTCCGATATTACCCCGCTGGCCATGTTCGACCGTTTTGAGGGCAAGACCATCTTTGACCTGCTGGACTACGTCACCGCCAACATCATGTTGCCGCTGTCCGGCCTGCTGACGGCCCTGTTCGTCGGCTGGTTCGTGGCCCGGGAGTCACTCAAGTCCGATCTGGCGCTGACCGGTGGCGCCTTCGGCCTGTGGTACAACCTGATCCGGTTCGTGACCCCGATTGCCGTGGTGATCGTGTTCATCTACAACCTGATGGTCTGAACCCATCTCCCGGTCGCGGGCCCTCGGGCCGGCCGGGAAATGGATATAAAAAAGCCCGGTGGAGGATATCCGCCGGGCTTTTTTTGTTGCCTGTCAGGCTGATCTGGTCAGAAGAACAGATCCGGCAGCCAGGTGGCAATCTCCGGGAAGATCATGATCAGGATGAAGCCGATGATCTCCACAATGACGAAGGGAATGATCGACTTGTAGATATCCTTCATGGTGATCGACGGTGGCACGATGCCCTTCAGATAGAACAGGTTGAAGCCGAAGGGCGGCGTCATGTAGCCGATTTCCATGTTGATGATAAAGAGGATTCCGAACCATATCGGGTCGAACCCGTAGGCGGTCACCACCGGCAGGAATATGGGGATGCAGATCATCATGATGCCGGCCGGGTCCAGCACCATGGCCAGGATAAAGATGATGATCTGGATAAAGATGATCGTTCCCCAGCGGCCGCCGGGCACATACGCCATCAGGTGCTCGATCAGGTGGGGGGCGCCCATGCTGTGATAGGCGGCGGTGAAACAATAGGCGCCGAAGAGGATCCACATGATCATGCCGGTGAGTCGGAAGGTCCTCAGGCAGGCCTCAACGATCACGGACCGGCTCAGTTGGCGATAGACCAGGCCGGAAATGATGGCGCCCAGCACGCCCACGCCGGCCGCCTCGGTGGGCGTGGCGACGCCGAAGACGATGGAGCCCAGCACCATGATGACGATCACGACGGGTAAAATTACCGCCTTGACCGACCGAAACTTGCGCCGCCAGTCGCCCCGCTCCTCGGCCGGAATGGGGGGGCCCAAGTGGGGCTGGAAAAAGCAGCGCACGCCGATGTAGATC
>NZ_JAWOIS010000041.1:0-7527 GCF_046484525.1 Marinobacter sp. | reverse complement strand
ACCGATCCGTCAGCTTCAGCTCAATCCTCCGGTTCTTCTGTAACGCCTCCGGACTGGTGCCTTCCGCCACCGGGAAGAATTCACCGAAACCGGCGGCCACCATCCGCCGCTCGGGTACCCCTTGGGCGGCCAGGTAGCGAACCACCGCCACCGCCCGGGCGGTGGACAACTCCCAGTTGGAGGGGAATTTCGGCGTGTTGATGGGCACGATATCGGTGTGGCCATCGATCCGGAGGATCCAGTCGACGTCCTCGGGAATCTTGCTGGCAACATCGAGCAGCAGGTTCGCCAGCTTGTCGAGTTCCCGCTTGCCGTCCTCACCCAGTTCCGCCGACCCTGAGGCAAACAGCAGTTCCGAAGGCAGCAGGAAGCGGTCGCCCACGATCCGGATGTTCTCGTTGCTGGCCAGGATGTCCCGGAGCCGTGCAAAAAACTCGGACTGGTACTGTTCCAGCTCGCTTACCCGTTCGGCCAGCAAGGCATTCAGGCGCTGGCTGACTTTTGCCAGTTCTTCTTCCTTTTCCGCGGTCATTTGTTCCTGAAGCTCCAGCGCCGAGGCTATCTTCCGCAACTGTTCCCGAAGGGATGCAATCTGGTTGGACAGGCGCAGGATCATGGCCTGCTGGCTGGCGGACATCTCATCCTTTTCGTCGATGGATTCCTCCATGCTGGCGAGGCGCTCGGCCTGGGCCTCGGCGGTGGCCGTTTGTTGCATCAGCTGTTCGCGGGTGGATTCCAGTCTATCTACCAGCTCGTCGTTACTGGCCAGGCTGCTGCTGTAGTCATCCTGCAGCGTGATCATCTGCTCTTCCAGGGCCTCGGTCCGGCTCCGTTCCAGCCCCAGCAACTCGGATAGTTCATCCAGCTGGGCGTTCAGGCGGGCGAGCTGGGTATCCCGGTCAGACAGAGTCTGGGACAGATAGAGCTGACTGACCACATAGACCAGCAGCATGAAGATCACCAGCATCAGGAGGGCGGACAGGGCGTCCACATAGCCCGGCCAGATGTTGGTGCTGCTCCGACTGCGTCGTTTGGATCCGATCATGACAGCTTTTTCTCGTCATCGACCCGGTCCACCAGGTTGGTGACGCCGGTCAGCCACTCCTCAAGGCCGTCGTAGAAACGGTTCTGGGCATGACCGGCCTGGATGTCGAGAAAGCCCAGGATCAGTGAGCCACCGAGTCCCAGCAGGGAAGAGCTGAAGGCTGTTCCCATCCCTTCCAGCGGCTTGAGCAGGCCGTCCTGCAGTTCCGCAAACACCTTGCCGAAATCCTCCTGGCTCATGTCCAGCCCGGTGATCACCTGACCCACCGCATTGATGGTACCCAGCAGTCCCCAGAAGGTGCCCAGCAGGCCCAGGAATACCAGCAGGCTGATGAAATACCGTGTGATTTCCCGCTGTTCATCCATGCGCGAGTGGATGCCGTCCAGCACTGTGCGCAGCGACAGCGTCGACAGGGTGAATCGGTCCCGTTTGGCGTCTTCGCCCAGTTGCCGGGCCAGCGGTTTGAGCAGACGGGGTTCCTGCACCACCGAGAGGCCGGCGTGGCCGGTGCGGAACTGGGCAATCCAGCGCAGCTCCGGGAACAGCACAAAAACCTGTCGGTAGGTCAGGGCGATGCCGACGATCAGAACGCCAACGATCAGCAGGTTGAAGACCCAGTTGGCCATAAAGGCGGTCATCAGCGGTTTGTGGATCAGAACACCAACGACCACCACCACGCCGAGGAACAGTGTCATCCAGAAAAGAGTGTGCTTGGGGTTGCTCATGACGAAGGCCAGTCTGCAGGAAGTTTCACAGAAACATAGCACAGGCTGGGGGATGTGTATCGGAGGAGGTAGAACATGAAAAAGGGGTCAGATGAAAGCTTTCATCTGACCCCTGGTTCGGGTCGGAGTCCGGCGGTTAAAGACGGGGTCAGATGAAGGCTTTCATCAGACCCCAGGGTCCGGTCCAACTCCGGGGTCAGAAGAACGCCTTCTTCTGACCCCATATTCACGGCAATCAGCTCTCCTGCAACGCCTGAACCACCGCCTTGGCGGCTCCTTCGGACGACGCCGGGTTCTGCCCGGTGATCAGCTTGCCGTCGACTACGATGTGTGGTGCCCAATCATCACCCCGGGTGTACTCCCCGGCGTTTTCCTTGAGCATGTCCTCCACCAGGAAGGGTACTATGTTGGTGAGCTGCACCGCATCTTCCTCGGTGTTGGTGAAGCCGGTGACTTTCCGGCCGCCGACAAGGTTCTGCTCCGGTTTGATGAACACGTTCTTGAATACAGCCGGCGCATGGCAGACTGCGCCAATCACCTTGTCCTGCTCATAGGCTGTTTTGATCAGGGCCACAGACTTCTCGTCGTTGGCCAGGTCCCACAGCGGGCCGTGGCCGCCAGGATAGAAAATGGCGTCGTACTCGTTCATGTCGACGTCGCTCAGTTTCTTGGTGCTGGCGAGCATTTCCTTGGCGTGGGCGTCCTTCATGAAGCGCTCGGTGGTTTCGGTGAGTGCGCCTTCGGCTTCGCTGTTGGGATCCACCGGCGGCTGGCCACCCTTGGGAGAGGCGAGGGTGATGTCGGCACCGGCGTCCTTGAACACGTAGTAGGGCGCGGTGAACTCTTCGAGCCAGAAACCGGTCTTATGGCCGGTGTCGCCCATTTGGTCGTGTGATGTCAGAACCATCAGGATCTTCATACAGGTCGGTACCTCTCGTTTCGGAATGAATGGCAGGTTTGCCCGATGTACTAAGCTAACTGGCATCGGAACGGTCCGGATTCAACCCTGGATACGTAAATTCACGGGGAGCAGATCTGGAGCGGCTATACTCGGTAGTGGTCGGAAACAGCTCGTCGTCTGTTCCAATGTATAGAAATTCCGGAAAGGACGCTTTTTTGATGGGACGTATTGTTACTTTCCTGTTGCTGCTGGCAGCCCCTGCCATGGCACAACAGGGCACAGAAACGGTCGAGCCCTTGACGGTGACCGTGGGAGTCAACCACGCACCTCCCTACCGAATTATCAAAGCCGAAGAGAAAAATGGCCTCTACGTGGAAATCTTTGGGGAAATCGCAGACTTGCTCGGTTGGCAGGTGCACTACCGGGAAGCCCCCTTCCGCCGTGTCCTCCGGATGGTGAGCCAGGGCGAGGTGGATATCATGCTCGGCCCGCTGCGCACCGACGCAAGGGACGAGCAGTTTGAATTCGTGGCGCCGGCCTTTCCGCCGGAACGCCGGCTATTTTTCTATCTCAACGACACTCACCGGATCGAACGCTACTCGGATCTTTACGGTAAGCGCATCGGGGTGCTTGAAGGCGCGCGGTATTTTAGTCGCTTTGACAGCGATCAGAACCTGATGAAAGAGTCGGCTCCCCGCTATGAAAACCTGATGCTGATGATGGCCAGGGGCCGGGTCGATGTGGTGATCGCGCCGGAACTGGTCGGCCTGTACACTGTCCGGCAACTGGACCTGGCAGCCCGGGTGTCGCCGTTCTTCGTGCCGGGGGAGCGCTCCTGGATCGCCATCGCGAAGGATTCGCCGGCACTTTCCTATGCCGATGACATCCGCGCGGCCCTGAAACTGATGGAAATGAACGGAACCCACGAGACCCTGGTGCTGAAATACCTGGAAAATTCCCCGCAATGACCCCCGATCACAACGATCTCTGGTTTTTACCCCTTGGTGGTACCGGCGAAATCGGCATGAACCTGAACCTCTACGGTCACGATGGCCAGTGGCTGATGGTGGATTGCGGTGTCACCTTCCCGAAACCGGGCCGGATTGCCGCTGATGGCACCGTGCATCATCGTGGCGAGCCGCCAGTGCAGATGGCCGATCCGGCCTTTATCGCCGACCGTCGCGAGCAGCTAGCGGGTCTGGTCATCACCCATGCCCACGAGGATCACGTCGGTGCGGTGCCCTACCTGTGGCCACTGCTGCAGTGCCCGGTCTACACCAACCGGTTCACCGCCGAGATCCTGCGCCGGAAACTGGCAGAATTCGACCTGCTGCACCGGGTGCCTATCATCGAGGTCAATACCGGTGACGAGAAGCAGATCGGTCCGTTCAGGGTGCAATGGCTGGCCCTGACCCATTCCATTCCCGATCCCAATGCCCTGATGATTCGCACGCCACTGGGCAACATCTTCCACAGTGGCGACTGGAAACTGGACGACCAGCCCCTGGTCGGCCATGGCTACTTGCCCAGGACCTTTACCGATCTGGCCGAGGAGGGCGTGGATGCCATGGTCTGCGATTCCACCAACGCCACGGTGAAGGGGCACTCCCTGTCCGAGGCGGCCCTGCACAGGGGGCTTCTGGACGCGGTACGCAGTGCCGAAGGTCGCGTGGTCGTGACCTGTTTTGGCAGCAACATTGCCCGGCTGCATACCCTGGCGGGCATCGCCCGGGAGACCGGCCGTTACATGGGGCTGCTGGGGCGCTCCCTGATCAACATGAGTGGCGCGGCCAAGGCGGCGGGAATCTGGGACCGGGCCGATGAATTGATTAACCCCTCTCATCTAGGTTATCTGCCCCGGGAAGAGGTTCTGGCGGTCGCGACCGGCAGCCAGGGTGAACCCAGGACCGCGCTGCGGCGGCTGGCGATGGGCAGCCATCCGGACTTCGAGCTGGAGGCCGGCGATACCGTGATCTTCAGCGCCCGGGCGATCCCGGGCAACGAGGAGGCGATTGCAGCCCTGATCTCCCGACTCAGGGATCTGGGCGTCCGGGTGATTACGGCGGAAGACGCCGGCGTTCCTATCCACGCCTCCGGCCATCCGGCCCAGGAAGAGCTGGAAACCATGTACCGCTGGGTGAAGCCCAACCTGGCGATCCCGGTCCATGGTGAAATGGAACACATGGAGACCAACGCCGATATCGCCCGGGCCTGCGGTGTGCCCCGAACCCTGGTGGGGCGGGACGGCGACCTGTTCATGATCCGGCCGGTGCCGGGCATCCGCCGGCAAGTCGTAGAAACTGGCCGGCTCGGCTGGCAGAAACAGGAGTTGGTTCGGGTTTATTGAGTGGTCCTGCAACGTGATAAAAGCCGTGGTGCTGAGCAAGCTAACCGGATAGACTCAGGCCACAAACGCTTACCGAACAAGTCCAATTCAGGAGGCACTCAACACCATGGCAATCTGGACCAGAACCCCGAACCTTGAACAAATGATGGAAGCCAGCAGAAAAACGGCTGTTGGCCACATGGGTATTGAATACCTCGAAGTCGGTGATAATTACGTGAAGGGCCGGATGCCGGTGGATGAACGCACGGTCCAGCCGTTCGGTATCCTCCATGGCGGTGCCTCGGTGGTGCTGGCGGAAACCCTGGGCAGCATGGCCGCCAACTGCTGCCTGAAGGATCCGGGCACCGTTGCCGTGGGTCTGGACATCAACGCCAACCACATCCGTCCGGTCAGCAAGGGTTGGGTTTATGGTACCGCCACCGCCCTTCATATCGGCAGAGCCACCCAGGTCTGGGAAATCCGAATCGAGAACGAAGAGGGCAAAACCACCTGTATCTCACGGCTGACAATGGCGGTCACCAAGCGTCCCGGATAAGTGGGTTACGGGGCTGGTTGCGAGGGTTTGCTGGTGATCAGACCCTGGTCGACGAAGTCCTGCAACACGATGTCGAAGCTGCCATCCGGCACTTCTTTCTTGATGCGATAGGTGGTGCTGGCATGGTCATCGGGTGAGGCCATCAGGTCGACCAGACGATAGGGCTCGAGCATCGATTTGTCCGCCTCCCGGACTAGCAGGACCTTAGGCTTGAGTTTCTGCCCGGGACGGGTCTCCACTACGATGCCGACCTCACCATTGTGCATCTCCACTATCGAACCGGGTGGATAGACACCGATCATCTGGATAAAGGTCTCTGCGAGTTCCGCGTCAAACTGGCTGCCCCGATGGTTGTGGATGATCTCCAGCGCCTGCATGGAGGCCCGGCCCTTGTCATAGATGCGGTTACTGGTGATGGCGTCGTAGGTGTCCACCAGACCGACCATTTTCGCGAACAGCGGAATCTGGTGGCTCTGCAGGCCGCGGGGGTAACCGGAACCGTCCATCCGCTCGTGGTGGCTGAAGGCCACATCCACTGCCGCCGCCAGGGCATTGCTGGTGCTCATGAGAATGGTGCGGCCGTGATTGGTATGTTCCCGCATGACGCTGAATTCGGCCGGGGTCAGGGCGCCGGGCTTGTTAAGAACCTGGTCCGGAATCCGGGTCTTGCCGACATCGTGCAGCAGTCCGCACAGGGCCAGGTTGCGGATTTCCCCTTCCAGCAATCCCAAGTGTTTGCCAAACGCGGCCGAAAGGATGGACACGTTGATGCAGTGCTCGGCTGTGTACTCGTCCTGATTCTTGATCTTGGTTAGCAGCAACAGGGCATTCTCGTTTCTCAGAACGCTGTCCACGCAACTGTTGACCACTTTCCGGGCATTGTTCAGATCCAGAGTGCGCCCCAGGCGAAGCCCTGCCATCAGGGATTTCGCGGTATCCCTGGCCTCCTCGAAACGCATCACCGCCGGACCCATCTCCTCCGACATGCTTACCTTGTTGATGTAATTGACGCGCTTGCGGGGCAGCTTGCTCCGGGACGAGGCTGCCGGGGGCTGGGCAGCGGATTTCTTGGGTTTGCCGAACAGACTTAAGCGTTTCCGGACAGGTTGTTGAGGTCGGGCTGCGGGCGCGGCCGCTTCGACGCCCGCTGCTGCGATTCAAGACCGGCGATGTCTGCTACCACTACACCGAACCCTGCCCCTGCGGCCGGACTACCATGCGCCTCGGGCCGGTGCTGGGACGCAAACAGCAGATGATCAAGTACAAAGGCACCACGCTTTATCCGCCCGCCTTATACGATATTCTCGACAATACAGAACATATCCACAATTACTATGTGGAAGTGTTTACCAATGCCATCGGCACTGATGAGATCATGATCCATATCGGCAGCCTTGCACAAGGCGATGCCTTTGAAAAGCAGATAAAAGATCACTTCCGGGCAAAGCTGCGCGTCGCCCCACAAATTGTTTTTGAACCTGTTACAGAAATTGAAAGGGTCATTAACCCCGAACAAGGCAGAAAATCCATTAAATTTGTGGACAAAAGAAATAATTAAGAGGTTGTATCAAAAGTTCTTTAACCACAGAGATCGCAGAGAAGGCACAGAAGACACAGAGTGTTTAGTGATTGATAATCAATTCTCTGTGTTCTCTGCGCATACTCCGTTACCTCTGTGGTTAATAAAGAATTTGACTTTTAATACAATCTCTATCGGGATGAGGAACCCTAAAACGCTATATTATGAAAACCAAGTCACTGTTAATCATTGCTTTAATGGCCGTAGGTTTAAACAGCCAGATGAACGGGCAGTATGCCGTGCCGACATTTTCAGCGTATCCGAAATCACCTGGTCCAGAAAATAACGGCATTACATCAGCATAAATTTTTTACTTTTGGCCGAGGGAAATAAGCTTAGCCAGTAATTTGATTATGTCCGTATGAAAACATTGCAGCCAACGCTCCGGAAATATG
>NZ_JAWOIS010000038.1:0-149022 GCF_046484525.1 Marinobacter sp. | reverse complement strand
CCTTGCCGGGGCTTTTACTTTGAGTAAACTGAAACCGCTATCAACACGGTACCGGCCATGCAGGATTCCACCCCGTTCTCGTTCACTCTCGTTATCACCGGAGCGCCCTACAGCTCCCAGGCACCCCAGAGCGCGCTGAGCTTCGCCGAGGCTGCCATCAGGGCCGGCCATCGGGTTGACCGGGTGTTCCTTTACGGGGATGGCGTACAGCTGGCCTCCGCCCTCGCCTCGCCACCTTCCGATGAACCTCACTGGCCCCGGGAGTGGAGCACTTTTCTTGAGGAACACGGAATTCCGGGCGTTGCCTGCATTGCCTCGGCGCTGAGGCGCGGCCTGGTGGATGAAGGCGAGCAGAAACGGTATGAGCTGCCCGCCAGCAACCTCCTGGCGCCATTCACCATTGCGGGCCTGGGCGAATGGGTTGAGGGCCGGATGGCGTCATCACGAACCGTTTATTTTCACGGGAGCGACTGACCATGCGCACACTGATTGTGATTGACCAGCCTCCGTATGGCGGCTGGGCTGGTCGGGAAGCCCTGGATATGGTGTTCTCTCTCGCAGCGTTTGACCAGCCGGTGTCACTGCTGTTCTGCGGCGCCGGGGTGAACTGGCTTCGCAAGGGACAGGAGCCCGGACAGATTCGTCAGAAATCCGTGGAAAAGAACCTTTCCGCCGCAACGATCTTTGGTGTGGAAGCCCTGCTGGCCGATCGTGACGACTGCAACCGCTATGGACTTGAGGCCGCACAGTTACTGGACGGCGTGACCCTGGTCCGGGCAGGCGCGCAACTGTTCGCAAACTACAACCACACCGCCTTTGCTGGATAACACCATGACCGACATCCAGACCCTGCACATCCTGAACAAGTCCCCGGAACACCCGAGATTTGCCCGCTGCCTTTCCATTACCGGCCCGGAAGATGCGATCCTGCTGATCGACAACGGAGTCCTGGGGCTTGGTACCGCTTCCGCCAGTGCTTCTGGGCAGCTTTTCGCCCTGGAGCCGGACATGGCTGCGCGGGGAATGGGCGATCAATCCGGAACAGTGGAAACCATCAACTACGACGGCATGGTCGAGCTGACCACCCGAGCAAAACAGGTAATCAGTTGGTAAATCATGAGTGAGCATCAGATCCCGCAAAGGAACAACGAAGGTTTTCTGGAGGATGCCTGGACCTGGACCCCGGCAGTGGCAGAAGTCATCGCAGCCGAGGACGCGATCGAGCTCTCCGAAAATCACTGGGAAATCATAGCGTTTTTGCGGGATTTTTATAAACAGCATGAGGTCGCGCCACCCTCGAACCGGCTCTTCGTCAAGGCGGTGAAGGAAGCTTTTGGGGAGGAGAAGGGCAACAGCATTTACCTCATGCAGTTGTTTCCCGGCACGCCAGCCAAGACCGCCTGCCGGATCGCAGGACTGCCCCGTCCGACCAACTGCCTTTAACAGGGGTTCTCAGAACACCAGGTAGGTCAGGCTCAGGAACTGGACGAGTCCAGCCAGGGCGCCGAACACACCGCCCACAACCATCAGCTGCAGCTCTTCTTCGTGAAATGCCGGGCGCAGGATGCCCTGGAACTCCTTCGGCCCGAGGGATTTCATCTGGCCGGCCAGGACTTCCGCCACCACCGGAGCGCGCTCCCGGTTGAACGCCGGGTTCGAGAAGACATCCCCGGTGGCCACCACGGCTTTCTGGTAAAGCGCTTTCTTCAGCTCGGTATAGCCGGTGACCCCGACCGAGACCTGTGCCGTCAGCTTCATCACCGGCGAGCTGTCCAACAGCGGCCGCAGGTGCTTCTGGATGATTGCCCGGGTACGGTCGCCATGGGCGCCATTGATCATTGCATCGGCAACACGCTCGACAGTAACCAGTTCTTCCGCCACCAGACGCGCCCAGACATTGCTGATCTCTGGCTGCCGGCGCAGGAACAGGCCCTGGATCTTCCAGAACAGAAATCGGCGGGGTTCAACCGGCGTGAAGATCAGGTTGATGGCCAGCCAGTTGGTCAGGAAACCGACGGCAAATCCGCCCAGAGGAAGGAGCCAGGGCTCGGGATACCGGATCCAGAGTGGCACGACCATGGCACCCAGCAGTCCGCCGATGATCGCCCCGAGATTGATCACTGACTGCAGCTCTACCGACCCCGCCTCCTTGAAGATCCGGTTCATCAGATCCGGATGGCGCTGGAGCTCCCGGCTTAACAGGGCCTTGAGGTCCACCAGCTCGTCCAGGTCGTTTCCGAAGTCCTCGACCAGTTCCTCGACCCGCTCAGGCAACGCTTCCCTCGCCCATTTATAGATCCGGTTACGCACGAACAAGGGCACGTTATCCCACAGGACCGGGTGATTCTCGTACATGATTTCATCGATGTACTCATCCACCCTCGGGGTCACCTGTGAGATCACCTGTTCCACGATGCGATGAGGTTCAAGTTTTTCGTAGACGGAATTCAGGTCGCCGAATTTCTGCAGGGTTTGGTCAATGCAGATGTGGGCCATCTTCTCCGCTTTCCGGGGGATTACACCCTGCCAGCCAATCACCCCGAAGCCGACAAACCGGACCGGATAGAAGGACATCTGGATTGCCAGCCAGTTGGTCACCCAGCCGGTGACAGCTGCCATGACAGGCACAGACAGGAGTGCTAGGTCGATCAAGAGTTACCCCGGTTGAAATTGCGGCCAAAGGCCGATAAGAATTCGGTTCTTGAGTGCCAGCCAACAGTGTAGTGGTCCGGCATGTCAGCTTATGTGACCGATTATGAAGTAATTGAAATGTCACAACATTGGCCGTCAAGCCATGGGGTGCGGGGAATTGCGGCAGCAAATCCCCGGCCTGGCAGCCGGGGTTCACAGAGACGATTTACTGGTAGTAAGCGTTTTCGGTGTAGGAGTGATCCGTTACGTCGCGAACGGCCGTAATTTCCGGCACGCGCTCTTTCAGGGTGGATTCGACGCCCTGCTTTAGGGTCAGACTGACGGCGGAACAGCCTTGGCAACCACCGCCGAAGCGCAGCACGGCAACGGACTCGTCCACGATCTCAACCAGAGATACGTCACCACCGTGGGCCGCGAGATTCGGGTTGATCTCAGAGGCCAGCACGTAGTTCACGCGATCCGGCAGCGGTGCGTCATCGTCGATCTTGGGCACCTTTGCGTTCGGGGCCTTGATCGTCAGCTGACCGCCCATCTGGTCCTTGGAGTAGTCAACGTACGCCTCTTCCAGGAACGGGACCGAGTTATGGTCCAGGTACAGGGTGAACTTGCCGAGATCCAGCTGCTCGTCCGTCGGGACGACTTCATTGGGCGGGCAGTAGGCCAGGCAGGTCTCGGCATTCCGGGTGCCGGGCTGGGTGACGAAGATCCGTACGCCCATGCCTTCAACATCCTGCTTTTCAATGAGTTGTGCGAGGTAATCCCGCGCGGAATCTGTCACGGTAACCAATGCCATGTTTCCTACCCGTTTGGAAGTTTGATCTCTATTTTAAGAGAGTTCGCGGGAACATGAAAGACCAAGTAAAATAGTCAGGATTTAATCAGGTAATGAATTTCCCGTATGAATGCCTGCTGCAAGCGCCAGTACCACGGCACTTGATAATGATCATTCGGACTAAGACGGAATCCGGCATTTTTGCTATGATCCCGCGCCATTGACTGAAATACGACGTTAGCCACGACACCCGGAAGATTTCCCTATGACCGATCGCACTACCCGCCTGGAACAGTTCCATAAAGTCCTCAAGGAACGCATCGTGATTCTTGATGGTGGCATGGGCACCATGATCCAGAACCAGAAACTGGATGAAGCCGCGTTCCGGGGCGAACGGTTCAAGGACTTCGAACGGGAGGTGCAGGGCAACAACGACCTGCTCAACCTGACGCAGCCTGCCCTGCTCCGCAACATCCATGCGGACTACCTGGACGCCGGCGCTGATATCATCGAGACCAACACCTTCAACTCCACCCGCCTGTCCCAGGCCGACTACGGCATGGAAGAGCTGGCGCGGGAGCTGAACGTGGCCTCGGCAAAGCTGGCGCGGGAGATCGCTGACGAGTTTACTGCCAGGGATCCGGGCAAGCCTCGCTTCGTCGCCGGCGCGGTCGGCCCCACCTCGCGAACTGCGTCGATCTCTCCGGATGTGAACAATCCCGGCTATCGCAACGTCGACTTCCAGACTCTGGTGGATAACTATTACGAGGCGGTTTCAGGCCTGATGGAGGGCGGTGCCGATCTGATCCTGATCGAAACCATCTTCGACACCCTGAATGCCAAGGCGGCCATCTACGCTACCCAGCAGGTATTCGAGGACACCGGTATCGAATTGCCGATCATGATTTCCGGTACCATCACCGATGCCTCCGGGCGCACCCTGTCCGGCCAGACCACCGAGGCCTTCTACAATTCCATTGCCCATGCCAGGCCCATTTCCGTGGGGCTGAACTGCGCCCTGGGCGCGGATGCGCTGCGTCCCTATGTCGAGGAGTTGTCCACCAAAGCCTTAACCTATGTGTCCGCCCACCCCAACGCGGGCCTGCCCAACGAATTCGGTGAGTACGACCAGACCCCGGAGGAAATGGCGGAGATCATCGAAGGCTTCGCCAAAGACGGCTTCCTGAACATCATTGGTGGTTGCTGCGGTTCCCGCCCGGATCATATCGAGGCCATTGCCAAAGCCGTCGCCAAGTACCCGCCCCGGCAGATTCCCGAGCGCCCCAAGGCCCTGCGCCTGTCCGGCCTCGAGCCGTTCACCGGCGATGAGAACACCCTGTTCATCAACGTCGGTGAGCGCACCAACGTCACCGGTTCCAAGCGGTTCCTGCGCCTGATCAAAGAAGAGCAGTACGAGGAAGCCCTCAGTGTGGCCCGGGACCAGGTGGAGAACGGCGCCCAGATCATCGACATCAACATGGATGAGGGCATGCTGGATTCGAAGGACGTCATGGTCACCTTCCTGAAACTGGTGGCCTCCGAGCCGGACATTTCCCGCGTACCCATCATGATTGACTCCTCCAAGTGGGAGGTGATCGAGGCCGGCCTGCGCTGTGTCCAGGGCAAGGCGGTGGTGAACTCCATCAGCCTGAAGGAAGGCGAAGAGGAATTCATCAAGCGGGCGAAAGACTGCATGCGCTACGGCGCCGCTGTGGTGGTCATGGCCTTTGACGAAGACGGCCAGGCCGATACCTACGAGCGCAAAACCCAGATCTGCAAACGCTCCTACGATGTGCTGACCGATATCGGGTTCAATCCGGCCGACATCATCTTCGACCCGAACATCTTTGCCATTGCCACCGGCATCGAGGAACACAACAACTACGCGGTCGACTTCATCAACGCCACCCGCTGGATCAAGGAAAACCTGCCCCACGCCTCCATTTCCGGCGGTGTGAGCAACGTGTCGTTCTCGTTCCGGGGCAACGATGCCGTGCGCGAAGCCATCCATTCCGTGTTCCTCTACCACGCCATCAAGGCCGGGATGAACATGGGCATCGTCAATCCCGGGCAACTGGTGATCTATGATGAGATCGAGCCGGATCTGAAGGAACTGGTGGAGGACGTAGTACTCAACCGCCGGGACGACGCCACCGATCAGCTGCTGGAAGCGGCCGAGAAGTTCAAGGGCAAAGGCGGCAAGACCCAGGAAGAGGACCTGGCCTGGCGCGAGTGGCCAGTAGAGAAGCGCCTTGAACACGCGCTGGTCAAAGGCATCACCAACTACATCACCGAAGATACCGAGGCCTGCCGCCAGAATGCCAGTCACCCCATCAAGGTCATCGAAGGCCCTCTGATGGACGGCATGAACGTGGTTGGCGACCTGTTCGGCGATGGCAAGATGTTCCTGCCCCAGGTGGTCAAGAGTGCGCGGGTAATGAAGCAGGCCGTGGCCTACCTGATCCCCTACATCGAGGCGGAAAAGTCCGAGGGCCAGCAGGCCAAGGGCAAGATTCTCATGGCCACGGTGAAGGGCGATGTGCACGACATCGGTAAGAACATCGTGGGTGTTGTCCTGCAGTGCAACAACTACGAAGTGATCGATATGGGCGTCATGGTGCCCTGTGACAAGATCCTGGAAACCGCCAGGAAAGAGAACGTGGACATCATCGGTCTGAGCGGCCTGATAACCCCGTCCCTTGACGAGATGGTTCACGTGGCCCGGGAGATGCAGCGGCTGGATTTCCATCTCCCGCTGATGATTGGTGGCGCCACCACGTCCAAGGCGCACACGGCGGTGAAGATCGAACCCCAGTACAAGAATGACATCGCGCTGTATGTCTCCGACGCCTCCCGCTGCGTTAACGTGGCCTCGCAGTTGCTCAGCAAGACCGCCAAGCCGGCCTTTGTCGAAGCGGCCCGTACCGAATACGACGAGATCCGGGAGCGGCGAAAGAACCGGGGCGAGCGGACCAAGCTGGTTTCTTTGAAGGAGGCCCGTGCCCGTGCCCCGGAAATCAACTTTGAGGGCTACGAACCGACGAAACCATCGTTCACCGGCATCCGGGTGTTCGAGGACTACAACCTCGAAGAACTGGTCGACTACATCGACTGGACGCCGTTCTTCATTTCCTGGGATATCTCCGGGAAGTACCCGGCGATCTTTGACGATCCCAAGCGTGGCGAAGCGGCCCGCAGCCTGTTCAGTGACGCCCAGAACATCCTGAAGCAGATGATCACGGAGAAACGGGTGACTGCCCGGGGCGTGATCGGCTTCTGGCCGGCCAACCGTCGCGGCGATGACATCGTGGTCTATACCGACGAATCCCGCAGTGAGGAGCTGACCACCCTGCACCATTTGCGCCAGCAGGATGAAAAGTCCCCGGGCAAGCCCATGATGGCACTGTCTGATTTCGTGGCGCCGGAAGACTCCCGGAAAGTCGATTATGTGGGTGGCTTTGCCGTGACCACCGGCATTGGTGCCGAGGAGTTCTCACAGGAATTCAAGGACAAGCACGACGACTACAACGCCATCATGGTCAAAGCCCTGGCCGATCGACTCGCCGAGGCCTTTGCAGAGCGGATGCATGAGCGGGTGCGCAAGGAATTCTGGGGCTATGCCGCCGACGAGCGCCTGGGCAATGACGATCTGATCAAGGAACGCTACCGCGGTATCCGCCCGGCTCCGGGTTACCCCGCATGCCCGGATCACACCGAGAAGGCAACCCTGTTCCGTCTCCTTGGGGCCACTGGCAAGATCGGTCTCGAGCTGACCGAGCACTTTGCCATGTATCCCACCGCGGCGGTTTCCGGCTGGTACTTCGCCCATCCCGAGTCCAAATACTTTGCCGTTGGCAAAATTGGCGTGGATCAGGTTGAGGACTATGCTGAACGCAAAGGGTTTTCCAAAGCGGAGGCGGAGCGCTGGCTGATGCCAAGCCTGGCCTACGATCCGGCAGAATAGACGGGGACAAGGCACGCAATGACTGACACGACCGACAATGAAAGCAACAAGAAAGATCGGAAATCAGGCTCACCCGGCGTTTTGAAAATCATGCAAAGCATCCTGGCCGGCGCTTTCGGAGTTCAGTCCGACAAGCGCCGGGAAGAGGATTTCTCCAGTCACAGCCCCTGGCCCTACATCATTGCGGCCCTGCTGTTCACGGCCGCCTTCGTGGGCGGACTGATTCTGCTGGTACAGGCCGTGCTCGCCAGCCAGTAGGCTATTGGCCCGAGACCCAGACAACCGCGAAGGCGACCACCAGTACAACGACCAGAACCGCAGCGATGGCGTCTGCCTGACTGTCTGAACGCATGCTCTTCTTCATGGAAGCACCCCTTCCTTACTTTTCCAGGTCATTGTTGTTGTCTTATCAGTTAAGCAGGAAATTGATATTCGTCCAGCCTGCGTGCCGCCCACTTATCGCCTGAATCGATAAACATATTTTGAAATAATCATTTTGGAAATAAAAACCTGGTGATATCCTGCCATCCAGATATAAGAGGCAGGACATTACCCCTATGTACGTATACGACGAACACGACCGGCAAATGGCAGCGGAACGGGTGGCCCAGTTCAGGGACCAGACCCGACGCGCCCTGGCGGGCGAACTCAGCGAGGAAGAATTCCTTCCGTTGCGCTTGCAGAACGGACTCTACGTCCAGCGCCACGCTCCGATGCTGAGGATCTGTGTGCCCTACGGCATGCTGCGCTCCGAGCAGTTGCGTCGTCTCGCCCGTATCACCCGGAATTACGACAAGGGCTACGCCCATTTCACCACCCGGCAGAATGTACAGCTCAACTGGCCGGCCCTGGGGGATGTTCCGGACATCCTGGCCGAGTTGGCGGAAGTGGAAATGCACGCCAACCAGACCAGCGGAAACTGTATCCGGAACACCACCACGGACCAGTTTTCCGGCGTACAGGCCGATGAAATCACCGATCCCCGGCCCTATTGCGAGATCATCCGTCAATGGTCAACGTTCCATCCGGAGTTCGCGTTCTTGCCCCGCAAGTTCAAGGTGGCCGTTAACGCCTCCGAGAAAACCGACCGCGCAGCAATCCGGATCCATGATATTGGCCTTCAGATCGTGCGCAACGACGCCGGCGAATTGGGCTTCCGGGTCCATGTGGGTGGCGGCCTCGGCCGGACTCCGATGGTTGGCCCGGTGATCCGTGAATTCCTGCCGGAGCTGGATTTGCTGACCTACCTTGAGGCGGTCCTGCGGGTCTACAACCGCTATGGCCGCCGGGATAACAAATTCAAGGCGCGGATCAAGATCCTGGTCAAGGCCCTGACCCCGGAAGGTTTTGCTGAGAAAGTGGAAACCGAGTGGGCCCACCTCAAGGATTCGCCAACCCGTCTGACGTCAGAAGCCATTGAGCGAATCAAGGGGTTCTTTACCGAACCGCCTTACGAGGCCCTGGACAACGCTACAGACCTGCTGGCGCGGCAACGATTCGAGAACCGCGGTTTTGACCAATGGCTGAGCCACAACGTGGACGTGCACAAGAAGCCCGGCTACGCCATTGTGTCCCTGACCCTGAAAAAAACCGGCACACCGCCGGGCGATGTCACCGACCACCAGCTCGAGCAGATTGCCGACCTGGCTGACGAATACAGCTTCGGGGAGGTCCGGGTAACCCATCATCAGAACGTGGTGCTGGCCGATGTGCGACAGGACCGGCTGCTGGAACTGTGGCAGACCATTACGCCGATGGGCTTCGGGACCGCCAACCTGAACACCCTGACCGACATTATCTGCTGCCCGGGTGGCGATTACTGCGCCCTGGCCAACGCCAAGTCGATCCCGGTGGCCGAGGCCATTCAGCGCCGGTTCGATAACCTGGACTATCTGTATGATCTGGGCAACATCGATCTCAATATCTCTGGCTGCATGAATGCCTGCGGTCATCATCACGTCGGCAACATTGGTGTTCTGGGTGTCGACAAGAAGGGCGAGGAGTTCTACCAGGTCAGCCTGGGCGGCTCTTCGCACCATGATGCGGATATCGGCAAGATTCTCGGGCCCTCCTTCGCCCGGCAGGAGATGCCGGAGGTTATCGCGAAGATTATCGATGTGTACGTCGATCAGCGTACCGAGGAAGAGGAATTCCTTGATACCTATCGCCGTATTGGCATCAAACCTTTCAAGGAGCGGGTCTATGCCTGACGTAATCAATGCAGACGGCACCATCCGTCAGGACAACTGGGTTGTGGTGCCGCGCCCGGAGGATGGTGAGTCCCTGGCCATCCCAACGGACCAGCCGGCGCTGATCCCGGCCGATCTGTGGCTGGCCGGCTATGATCATTTCACCGGTAACGACCGGATTGGTGTCTGGTTTGACAGCCATGACGAGCCGGAAATGATTGCCGACAAGGTAAACGAACTGCCTCTGATCGGGGTGAACTTCCCCCGCTTTGTGGATGGGCGCGGGTACAGCATTGCCCGGTTGCTCAGAGAACGGTTTGGCTACCAGAACGAGTTGCGGGCGATCGGGGATGTACTGCTCGACCAGCTGCAGTTCATGAAGCGCTGCGGGTTTGATTCGTATGTGCTGCGGGCCGACAAGGACATAAGCCAGGCGGCGAAGTGCCTGAACTTCTTCAGCCAGGGGTATCAGGCGGCGACGGATACGGATTTGCCGCTGTTTCGGCGCCGGGCCGGCTGAGCTGGAGTTTGGTTGAAGATGGGGTCAGATGAACGAGTTCATCAGACCCCTGAGTTAAACATGGGGTCTGATGAAAGCCTTCATCTGACCCCTTCTTGGAGCTCACCTCACCGGCTATGATCCAACACAATCTTCCCGACAGACGCCCCCTTCAAAAACGCCTTCAGCGCCTCATCCAGCTCCGCACGGCCAATGTCCCGGGCTGAGGCTTCCGTCTTCGGACATTTCCACTCGCCAGCAAACTTCTCCCACACCGCCTGCTTGTCAGCCAGCGGAATCTCCACGGAGTCCACACCCAGCAGGTTCACACCGCGGAGGATGAACGGCAGCACCGTGGTCGGAAGCTGAGGGCCGGCCACCAGGCCGCAGCAAGACACTGAGCCTCCCGGCCGGATCTGCTTGAGCAATTCCGCCAACGGTGTGCCCCCCACGGTATCAACCGCATTGGCAAAGACCGGTTTGAGCAGCGGCTTCTTTTCTTCCGCCAGGGCGTCACGGCCCACTACTTCACTGGCGCCGAGGTCCTTGAGACTGTCGGCATGGTCCGCCTTGCCACTGATCGCCACCACGTCAAAGCCCAGGTTGGCCAGCAACTCGACTGCAACACTGCCAACGGCACCGGAGGCGCCACTGACAGCCACCTTGCCCTGTTCCGGGCTGGCGCCCATTTTCAGGAGTTTGCTGACGCACAGGCCTGCAGTCAGGCCAGCAGTGCCGTAGATCATCGCAGTACGGGTATCCCAACCAGACGGCATCGGCAAACACCAGGGGGCCGGTACACGGATGTACTCACCAAAACCGCCATCGGTATTCATGCCGAGGTCATAACCGGTAACAATCACTCGGCTGCCCACCGCCGGCTCACCAGTTGCAGATTCCACCACTTCACCCGCGGCATCAATGCCGGGCGTATGGGGAAACGAGCGGGTAACGCCCTTGTTGCCGGACGCAGACAGAGCATCCTTGTAGTTCAGTGACGAATGACTGACCCGGATCAGAACCTGGCCCTCCGGCAAATCGGCCGTGCTGAGTGTCTGTTCACTGCCCTGGTATTCGCCATCCTTCTCTTCCACTCGCCAGGCTTTGAATTCGCTGTTCGTTGTCATGGTGTTACCCCGTTTATTGTCAGCTACTGAATCTTCTGGTTCCGGAAAGCACTGAGCACGCGCCATACGGTGTGCTCCAGAGCCGCGCTGGTGGCCAGGCCCAGTTTTTCCGGGAGTGTCCGTTTGCGCTGGAACGTCACTGACACTACGTCCGCACGATCACAGGCCTCAATGAGATATTCGTCGGAGGTCTTGATCTCGTCGATCAGATTGACCTCGAGCGCCCGCTTGCCGAACCAGATGTCGCCGTTTGCCACCTTGGCGATATCAACACTGGGCCGGCGCTCGGTCACGTAATCCTTGAACAGACCATGAGTATCCTCCAGATCCTCGAGGAATTTCTGCCGGCCTTTTTCGGTGTTCTCCCCGAAGATGGTCATGGTGCGTTTGTGCTCACCGGCAGTCAGCACCTCGAAATCCACATGATTCTTCTTGAGGAAACGGTGGAAGTTTGGTAACTGCGCAACCACGCCGATAGACCCGAGAATCGCAAACGGAGAGGCGACAATCCGATCGGCAACGCAGGCCATCATGTACCCACCGCTGGCGGCCACCTTGTCGACGCAGGCCGTCAGCGGGATACCCTTGCTGCGAATCCGGTCCAGTTGGGCAGCCGCAAGGCCATAGGAATGCACCAGTCCTCCCCCGCTTTCCAGGCGAATGACCACCTCGTCCTGCTCCGGTTTGGCAACACTCAGCACCGCTGAAATCGACCGGCGCAGCTGATCGGTATCGCTGGCCTTGATATCACCGTCAAAATCGAGCACATAAATCTTCGATCGGGCTTCCGGCTCCGCCCCCCCACTCTTGCCCCTGGCTTTTGCGGCTTTTTTCTCGGCTTTGTCCTCCTTTTTACGTGCTTTCTGGAAGGCTTTGCGCTCACCCTCGTCCATCAGCCGCGCCTGAATGGTTTCCCGCAACTTCTGATATTTTTCGTTGAGTTTCCGGATTCTCAACTCGCCCTCTCCTTCGTGATCCTCACGCTCCTTCTGGGCAGCAGAGAGCATGACGGAAATGATCACAAGGGCGGCGACCACGAAGGTAACGACCTTGGCCAGGAACAGGCCGTATTCTGTCAGGAACTCCAAAATGGTTTCTCCAAATGGTTATGCAAAGACGAGAGTGTAACTTACCGAATTAACACTGATAAGCGGAGCAAAAGAATTAAAACAAGCGTTCGATCGAGCTTGACAGGACCCTTCGCTGACCATAAAGTCGAATTGCGAGATCGGCTTCGCCAAGAAAAGACAACCATTCAGAAGGGCAAGATAATGTCTGTAGCTCAGGTATTTGAAAAACTCGAACAGAATTTCAACGCAGACGCAGCTCAAGGCCTCGACCTGGTGTTCCAGTTCGACATTGAGGACGACAAGAACTACCACCTGGCCATTAACGACGGCTCCTGCAAGCTGCACGAAGGCTCTCATGAAGACCCTTCCGTTACCCTGATCATGAACTCCGATACTCTGCAGGGCATCGTTTCCGGCGAAACCGACGGCATGCAGGCGTTCATGGCTGGTCAGCTGCGCGCCGAAGGCGACATGATGCTGGCAACCAAGCTGGGCGAACTGTTCAACATGGGCTGAACGCTCGCCCCGCTCATAAAAAAACCTGCGCACGCCGCAGGTTTTTTTGCCTGAATTTCCGGCTCACTCATCCCAGAGCTGAACCGCCTGCCGTGCGGCTTCGTTCTGGGGTGTCGTCACCAGCCCTGACGCTGACAGCCGGACATCGAACAAGGCGCCGTCACGCATGGGCATGAAGGTCGCGTTACCATAGACCCCCTCCACAAACGGCAAGTTGAACTGCCGGTCCAGCTCCCAGAGATCGGGCCACTTCTGTTCGCTCAGCCCGATCACCGTCCTGGGCATACTCTGTTCATTCTCGAGCGAGGTATAGCGACCACTCAAGCGCTCCATCCGGTACCCCGGTGCAATTCCGAGCCAGCGAATGGGGCCGGCGAACCGGATGATGCGCGCATCCAACTGCCACTGGTCACCCCTGACTGACCGGATGACCGGTGCCTCTTCTCCGGTCTTCAGTGTCACGACCCAGAGCTGGTCGCCCTGCCGCTGAGTAGAGACCGTCGCAACGGTTTTCATCCCTTCCAGCGATTGGTAGCCCATCAGGTTGACGGCAATCACCAGGGTATAGATACCGATGACCAGCAAGGAAAATACCGCCATACCTTTGAGCCAGCCCAGCAACCAGCGAGGGCGGAGGAAAAACAGGAGGCTCGCAATCACCAGCACCGCGCCAACGACTGCCAGTACGATAGTTGCGAGCTCATGGGACATGGGGATTACAAACCAACGTCGTCTAGGGAGGATTCTGCAAGCTTGAGCAGATCGGGGTTGCGGTCTTCCCGCTTGCCGATACTTTCGATGTAATACTCAAGCGACGTCAAAGCATCCGCCAGCGCTTCGAGCACCTGATGGGGAGGCGCCTGGCGGGCATCCAGGAGACGGTCCTGAATCGAGGCAGCAACACGTTTGAGCACATTGGCGGCACCGGGATCATTGACCATCTGCAGGCCACCCCAGATGCTGTGCAGGGTTGCAGGCAGGTTGGCCAGGTGCAGCTTGTCGTAATCTGATTCAATGAATGCCGTGATGGCCCGTTTGGCCAGGGTCAGCGCACTTCTGGCCTCATCCGCCACCACAAACATCGCTTCCTGGAGATAGACCGACTCATCCCGGTTGCGCCGGCTACCAGCCAACGCGTCCGTTTCCGAGGTAATACCGCGAGTGACAATCTGCATCACCGCATCCTCTACTCCCAGAACGGAGTCCGCCAGGCGATACAGTTCGTCATCACCCGGCAATCGGTTGTCATCTTCCCACCTGCGAAGCTTGGCCGCTTCATCACGGGAAATACCGGCAAGCTTGTTCAGGTCCAGCATCACCAGAGTATTGGCAAGACGCTCAAGGGCATCAGCGATGGACGACAGCTCCGCCAGGTCCGGCTCGATACCCCTTTCGATAATGTCGAGTTTGTCCTTGAGCTGATTGAGCTCATCCTGAAGCGCGTCCGACAGGGATTTGAGGACATCACTACCCGGGCCATACAGGCGTCGGGCATGGGCCTCCAGCATGGAGTCCGGAAATTCCGCGGGCGCCCGGCTATAAGCGGAAAGAATGCGCGTCACTTCCGGGTTTGCGGACCCACTGCGATAAAGCATGTAGATGAGGTCCCGAATCAGTGAATCCGGAGCATCCTTGGCCGTGGCCACCTTGCCTACATAAACCACCTCCCGGGCGTACCGCTCTATGCGCATGAACATGCGCTTGCGGGCCTTGGTGAAGATCATGGCGCGATCAAGCATCGTGTCTGCAACAATTCCCAACAGGCACCACATCTGCCCCATGGGCGCACCCTGACACAGCTGCGCGAATCCGCGGGAGGCACGGCCAAACAGTTTCTTGCTGACCGCGTCGTTGCGATCCCGCAGCACACCAAGCAAGGCTACCTGGAAGGTCAGCCGCATCCTTCGGGCCATAACCTCGTAGTCCGCTTCATTACCTTCAAACGCAGCGAGCTTGAGATCCGCACAGAAGTCCGGACGCTCCTTGACATTCACATCAAAGAAACAGGATTCCGGGTAAGGTTTTTCGCGGCGGGCTTCGCGCAGATCGTTAATTACCGGCAGCAACAGTTCCGGATGGTCCTCACGCTGCTGGTGGTAGTATTCCACGTACCGACGGAGTATAAACAGGGCGCTGTTCAGGGTGGTAAGCAGAATGTTCTTGTCATCATTGGCACCGACTGGAACGTCGTTGGCCATGGCAACCGCTTCCTGGCACAACAGTGTGCCGCCACGAAGCTCGACGAGGATGAAAATACCACGCAACTGATTCAGGTAATCGACACAGTTCTGGAGGTCTTCCCCGCTCTCGCGATTTTCCTGGAAACGCTCAAGGCTGGATTCTGCCTGTTTGATGGTCTGTTCTATCTCACTCTTGACCAGATCAAACGACTGCGATTTCGTCGCCAGAGACGATTGAACCATAAACGCTTCCTGTCTGATTTGCGGAGACTACCGCGTCCCGTGTCTGACATTCAGCCCGGCAACCAAGTGCCGGACTTTGTTCTTGTAGATCGGTTACACCCTGACCGACCAATTCTCCGTTCGCAAAAAACTGGCGAACTTATCATTACTTATAACACAAAACCCATGTCGCTCAACAAAGGCGGAGTGTAACAATTGGTACATGCTGACCCAGTTCTCAATCCGCCTGTTCGAGCTTGCTCCACAGGCTCTGGCCCGACTGTTTATCCAACATCGCGATAAACTCGTCATGGGCACCAGCCTCTTCATCGGAGGCCCGCATCACGGAAAGCCGCGGGCGGTCGGCCTTGAGGCGTCGGATTCCACCGGCTGCGCCACCGTCTTCCGAACCGGCATCCAGCGACAGCGCGGTCTGACCGCCGGTCATCAACAGGTAGACATCGGCCAGGATCTCGGCATCCAGCAATGCGCCGTGGAGTTCCCGGTTACTGTTATCCACGCCGTAGCGCTTGCACAGGGCGTCCAGGCTGTTTTTCTGGCCTGGATGCTTGGTGCGGGCGATGGCCAGGGAATCGACGATGCCGCAATGATCCGCGGTCTTGCGAACCGGTTTCAGGCGAGCGAACTCGGCATCCATGAAGCCCACGTCGAACGCGGCGTTATGGATAACCAGCTCGGCGCCCTTGATAAACTCGAAGAATTCCTCGGCGACCTCGGCGAATTTCGGCTTGTCAGCGAGAAATTCATTGGTGATCCCGTGAACGGTGATGGCTTCGGCCTCCACCTCCCGCTCGGGGTTGATATAGACATGGTAGTTGCGGCCGGTCAGCTCACGCTCAACCACTTCCACACAACCGATTTCAATGATCCGGTGCCCTTCATTGGGATCAATGCCGGTGGTTTCAGTATCCAGTACGATTTGTCTCATGCTTCACTCAATTCCGCTACGCCACGGTTTGCCAGTTCATCGGCCAGCTCGTTGTCGGGCACGCCGGCATGGCCCTTTACCCAGTGCCAGTTAATCCGGTGCCGCGAGGTTTCGGCATCCAACTCCCGCCACAGGTCGTCATTTTTTACCGGTTTTTTCGCCGCGGTTTTCCAGCCGTTGCGTTTCCACCCCGCCATCCACTCGGTGATGCCCTTGCGGACATACTGGGAGTCCGTGTAGAGCTCCACATCGCAGGGACGCTTGAGCGCCTTCAGACCACGGATTGCCGCCATCAATTCCATGCGATTGTTGGTGGTGTGCAGCTCTCCACCATGGAGGGTCTTTTTGGCATCGCCATAACGAAGCACTGCGCCCCAACCGCCCCGACCGGGATTACCCTTGCAGGCACCATCGGTGTAGAGAATCACCTTATCCGCCATTCATACTCCTGAATCCTCACTAATCCTGACACTCGGGTCTCCCGACTCCCGGGCTGCGATAACACCCCCCGCGAGGCGCCCACCGCACCGGTCCCGGGCATGGCAATGACCTTGCTCTTGCGCCAGGCAGGTTGCCTGGGAATCCGGCCATAGACCCGTTTTTTGGCAAGGATACAGTAATAGGCGCCAAGAGGCAGGAACCGATTGCCCGCCAGCCGGGTATCGATCCAGCGATAGGTGTGCCTGCCCGAACGCTGCATGGGAAATCTGAGGAATCTGGTCACCGACGTTTCGACGCTGAACCCGAGCAGCCGGAGCCAGTCCTCCATTCGCCGCCGAAGCAGGAATCGACCGCCCCAGGGGCCTTCCTGCTGCCGGGACAGTAGCCTGCGCAGCCCCCAAAAACTCAATGGATTGAAACCAATCAGAGCAATGGTGCCCTCACCGCGCAATACCCGGGCGGATTCTCTCAGCACCTGGTGTGGGTTCGGGGAAAAGTCAGGGGTATGGTGCAGGATGACAAGATCCATGGAATCGGACGGGAATGGCAGCTCATCGGCATCACAAACCGCCACACCTTCCGGCATATGGGGGAACCACCGCGGGGTGGTCATGATTTTTTGCGCAAAATCGGTTCCGGTAGCCAGGGGCAGGCGGTGACTGACGCCAATCTGCAGCTGCCGTGCCCCGATCAGGCTGCCCAGTTCGTAGTCGCAGAACCGGCGCTGGTCCGCCAGTAATGCCCGACCGAGCGGAGACTGGAACCAACGCTCGAAGTTCTCGTGCCTCGCTGGATAGTCAATGTTGCCGGATCTGACCAATACCCTGCCTCCTACCTTATCAGCCTCCAGGTTGGGGCCTCAGATTTATTGCTCTATCATAACAGTCACATTCTTCTAACACATGTGGGGCCGTATGCTGACCATTTCCGCAATTCCTGCTTTCAGTGACAACTACATCTGGTGCCTGGCGGACTCCGACACCAAAAAAGCACTGGTTGTTGACCCCGGACAAGCAGCGCCTGTGGAAAAACATCTGGCTGCCAAGGGCCTGACCCTGGATACGATCCTGGTCACCCATCACCACCCGGACCATGTTGGCGGCGTCAAGGAGCTGGTCCAGGCGCACCCGGGCTGCCGGGTAACGGGCCCTGCGGAGTCTACGTTCAAGGGCTCCAGCAACCTGGTGCACCCGGGCGACGAAGTTGTCTGGGAATCGATCACCTTCCAGGTTCTGGGCGTTCCGGGACACACCCTGGACCATATCGCCTACTTTACCGACGTTGAAGTCAACGGCCACCCGGTCCTTTTCTGTGGCGACACGCTGTTCGTCTGCGGCTGCGGGCGTTTGTTCGAAGGCACCCCGGAACAGATGCGGCAATCCCTCCAGACCTTGCGTAACCTTCCGGACAAAACCGCGGTCTACTGCGCCCACGAGTACACCCTGGCCAACCTCCGGTTCGCCCGCAGCTGGCTACCGAGGGACGAAGGCCTGAAGACCTTTGAGGAACAGTGTCAAAAAGCCCGGGAAGCGGGCAAGCCCACGGTGCCGTCGGTGCTGGGTGATGAAAAGCGACTGAACCCGTTTCTCCGATGGGACGACCCCGTGGTTGTAGATGCTGCCCGGACCTATTGCGCCCAGAATGGTTTGCCGGCGGATTCGGAGAATGCCATTTTTGCGGCTATCCGGCATGGTAAGGATAACTTCTGAAGACGGGACGGGGTCAGATGAAGGCTTTCATCAGACCCCATTTTCACATTGTCTATCCTCATCGTAACGAGCCGTTTCTTGACCCCCGGAAAACCACTCTCATAGAATCGGTTTCACTTTTGTGACCCAACCCATTCATCAGGCCAGATTATCCAAGGTATCATCTGGTCAATGCCCTGATCCGGAAATGCTTATGTCGGTCAACCGATTCTCGCTTCTGCTGCTGGCCAGTGCCCTGAGTACCGGCTGCTCCACGTTCCTATCCTCGACCAACGATCCTCTGGAATCCCGGCAGGTCACCGTCGCAACTGGCGATCAAGACCTGAAAGATGCTGTTGAATCCGGCAAGAGCGCTGACGCCACCTCCGACGAACCGTTGGATGAAGCCATCGCCCCCGACCTTCAGGCGACCGCACGGGATGCCCGGGATAAACTCGATAACCCCGCACAGCAATCCGACGAGGGTGAGAAGCAGCGCGATCTCTGGAACCGCCTGCGCCAGGGCTTTGCCCTGGATCACGAGGTGGACAATGAGCGGGTCCGGGACCAGCTGAACTGGTACGCAAGCCATCCAAAATACATCGACCGGGTCGTTGACCGGGGCAGCCGGTATCTGCATTACATACTCAACGAGACCGAAAAGCGTGGGCTCCCAGCGGAGTTCGCTTTGTTGCCGGTTGTCGAAAGCGCCTTCGATCCGTTCGCCTATTCCCACGGCCGGGCCGCGGGCATCTGGCAATTTATCCCTTCCACGGGTAAATACTTCGGCCTGACCCAGAGCTGGTGGCATGACGATCGCCGCGACATCATCGCCGCAACCGACGCCGCCCTGCGCTACCTCGAACGCCTGACCGAGCGGTTCGACGGCGATTACACCCTGGCGCTGGCGGCCTACAACAGTGGTGGCGGCACCGTCTCAAGCGCCATGCGGCGCAACCGAAAGGGCAACCGGCCAACCGACTTCTGGTCCCTGAATCTGCCCCGTGAAACCCGGCATTACGTTCCCAAACTGATCGCCCTCGCCAAGATCTTCGACAAACCGGAGGACTATGGCGTCACCCTGCCGCCGCTGGATGATGCGCCCTATTTCGAAGTGGTCGAGACCGGCTCGCAACTGGATCTGGCCCAGGCGGCCGAACTCGCAGGCGTCGATATCGATGAGATCTACCTGCTGAACCCGTCCTACAACCGTTGGGCGACGAATCCTGACGGGCCACACCGGCTGCTTGTTCCGGTCGACAAAGCAGCGAAATTCCGCACGGCACTGGCGAACTTCCCGGTCGATCAGCGTGTTTCCTGGCAGAACTACAGTGTCCGGTCCGGCGACAGCCTGATCACCATTGCCCGCAAGTTCAACACTACCCCTTCGGTGATTCAGGAGGTCAACAAGCTGAATACGGACCTGATCCGCATTGGCCAGAACCTTCTCATCCCATCCGCTTCCCGTGGTTCGGATGCCTACGCGCTCAGTGCCTCCGAGCGGCTCGAGCGCAAACAGGAACGCAAGCGTGACGGTAACCGGGTCCAATACACCGTACGCCGCGGCGACACCTTCTGGGATATTGCCCGGGAACACCGGGTCTCCGTTCGCGAAGTGGCAGCCTGGAACGGCATGGCACCCGGCGATCCCCTGATCCCGGGCAAGCAACTCGTGATCTGGTCCAAGACCAGTCAGCCGACGGTGCGGGCATCCAACAGCGCCCGGGGCAAAGCCATGGTTCGCAAGGTGGGTTACCGGGTTCGTAAAGGCGACTCCCTCTATGCCATCGCCAACCGTTTTTCAGTGAACGTGAATGACATCGCAAGCTGGAACGATCTGAATAAATCACGTTATCTCCAACCCGGACAAAGTCTGGTACTCTACGTGGACATTCGTAACAGTCCGTAAGCGAACTATGACAAGAACACGGAAAGCCTCGTACCTTACGTCCATCGTTGCATCATTGTCCCTGTTGGCGGCCCCGGTAACCCAGGCCGCCAACGAAACAGAAAACCTGCAGCCGCAACACGGTATTGCCATGCACGGCAAACCGAAATATCCGGAGGGCTTTTCCAGCTTCGACTACGTCAATCCGGAAGCGCCCAAGGGCGGCACTCTGAAGATGGCGGTGGTGGCTAACGGCTTTGACTCGTTCAATCCATTCGACATCCGGGGTGTGGCTGCTGCCGGGGTCAGCACCTACCTCTACGATACCCTGCTGGAATCCTCTGATGACGAGCCCTTCTCTGCTTATGGCCTGATTGCCGAATCCCTGGAGACTCCGGAAGACCGGAGCTACGTGGTCTACAACCTGCGCGAGGAAGCCCGCTTCAGCGATGGCGAGCCGATCACTGCAGAGGACGTGAAGTTTTCCTTCGAAACCCTGACCACCAAGGGGCATCCGTTCTACCGGAACTACTACGCCGATGTGAAAGAGGTTGTTATCGAAGGCCCGAAGCGGGTGCGCTTCAACTTCGGTGAAACCTCCAATCACGAACTGCCGCTTATTCTCGGTCAGATGCCGATTCTGCCGGCCCATTACTGGGCAGACCGTGAGTTCGGCAAGAACGGCCTCACGCCGCCGGTTGGCAGTGGTCCCTATCGCATCGGCGATTTCGAGGCGGGTCGTTCAATCACCTATCAGCGCATAGACGACTACTGGGCTAAAGATCTCGGGGTGCGTAAGGGCCGCTTCAACGTCGAACGTATCCGTTACGATTACTACACCGACGACACCGTCGCCCTGGAAGCTTTCAAGGCAGGAAACTTTGATTTCCGCCTGGAATCCTCCGCCAAGAACTGGGCAACAGCCTATACCGGCCCCATGTTCCAGGACGGCTCGGTCATCAAGGAAGCCATTGAGCACCATCGCCCGTCCGGAATGCAGGGTTTCGTGTTCAATACACGCAAATCCATCTTCAGCGACCCCAAGGTACGCGAGGCACTTGCCTACGGTTTTGATTTCGAGTGGGCCAACAAGAACCTGTTCTTCGGCCAATATACCCGTACTTCCAGCTATTTCGAGAACAGTGAACTGGCTTCCGACGGCCTGCCCGAGGGCCGCGAACTGGAAATCCTGAACCCGTACCGCGACCAATTGAATGAGGACGTTTTCACCGAGGAATACACACCTCCCACCACAGAAGGCCAGCAGGGTCTTCGCGAAAATCTCCGGACCGCATTGCAGCTGCTGCGCTCGGCCGGTTATGCCATCAAGGATGGCAAGATGGTGCACACGAAAACCGGAGAGCCCCTCGCCTTCGAGATTCTGCTGTTCCAGAAAAGCTTCGAGCGCATCGTGCTCCCCTTCAAGAACAACCTCGCCAAGCTCGGCATCGACGTGACGGTTCGTCTGGTCGACAGCAATCAGTACATCCAGCGGGTGCGTCAGTTCGACTACGACATGATCACCCAGGTATTGCCCCAGTCCGATTCGCCGGGTAACGAGCAAAGGGAGTATTGGCACTCCACCACCGCCAACGTCAACGGCTCCCGGAACTACATGGGGATTCAGGACCCGGTGGTTGATGAGCTGGTGAATCAGGTAATCCAGGCACCGAACCGGGAAGAACTGGTGCAGCGTGTACGGGCCCTGGATCGCGTCCTGCTCCACGGCCACTATGTGATTCCGCACTGGCACCTGCGCACGGACCGGGTGGCCTACTGGAACCAATTGGAGCGCCCCGAGGTCACACCGAAGAACGGCATCGACCTGAACAACTGGTGGGTAAAACCCTGACCCAGTGTCCATGACCCAAGCAGTAACGGAAGGAATCCTCCGCTAGATGGGCATTTACATCCTCAGACGCCTGGCGCTGATCATTCCGACGCTGATCGGGATCATGCTGCTCAACTTTGTCATCGTGCAGGCAGCACCGGGCGGACCGGTTGAACAGCTGATTGCTGAAATGGAAGGCCATGGCGGCAGCGCTCTGGCCCGGGCCGCCGGCGGCGATACCGGCGGCGAAGTGGCCACCAGCTCCGGTGACAGTCGCAGTTCCCGGGGTATCCCCGAAGAGCTCCTGAAGGAAATTGAAGTCCTGTACGGCTTCGACAAGCCGGCCCACGAACGTTTCTTCAAGATGCTCGGCGACTATGCCACCTTCGATTTCGGCGACTCTTTCTTCCGGGAACGCAGTGTCATCGACCTGATTCTGGACAAGATGCCGGTGTCGATCTCCCTGGGACTCTGGTCCACCCTGATCATCTATTTCATCTCCATACCGCTGGGTATACGCAAGGCGGTGACCGACGGCTCTCGCTTCGATGTCTGGAGCAGCTCGGCTATTGTTATCGGCTACGCCATCCCCGGTTTCCTGTTTGCCATCCTGCTGATCGTCCTGTTCGCTGGCGGCAGTTATTTCGACTGGTTCCCGCTGCGGGGACTGACCTCCTCCAACTTCGATGAGCTGACCTGGTTCCAGAAGATCGGTGACTACTTCTGGCACCTGGCACTGCCGGTGACGGCCAACGTCATTGGCGGCTTTGCCACCCTGACCCTGCTCACCAAGAACTCGTTCCTGGATGAGATCAGCAAACAGTATGTGGTGACGGCCCGCGCCAAGGGCCTGGATGAGAAGCAGGTTCTGTATGGCCACGTGTTCCGGAACGCCATGCTGATCGTGATCGCCAGCCTGCCCGGCGTGCTGGTCGCGCTGTTCTTTACCGGCTCGCTGCTGATCGAAGTCATCTTTTCCCTCGACGGCCTGGGCCTGCTGGGCTTTGAGGCGGCGCTGAACCGGGATTATCCGGTAATCTTCGGTACCCTCTATATCTTCACCCTGATGGGGTTGATCCTGAAACTGATCAGCGACATCACCTACGTGCTGGTGGATCCGCGCATCGATTTCGAGAGTCGGGAGGGCGCGTGAGCATGAAAACCCTGACTCCGATCCAGCAACGCCGCCTGCGCAACTTCCGGAATAACCGGCGCGGTTACTGGTCACTGTGGATCTTCCTCGTGTTGTTCGGACTGTCGCTGCTTGCCGAGGTCATCGCCAACGACAGGCCCCTGGTAGTTTCCTACAACGACGAACTCTATTTTCCCGTGGTGGAGTCGGTACCCGAGGAGACCTTTGGCGGCTTCCTGCCCACCGAGGCTGATTACCGGGACCCTTTTATCGCTCAGGAGATCCTTGCCAATGGCTGGATGATCTGGCCGCCAATCCGTTTCAGCTATGACACCATCAACTACGATCTGGAAATCCCCTCACCGGCGCCTCCGAGCCCGGAAAACTGGCTCGGCACCGATGATCAGGGTCGGGACGTGGCGGCCCGGGTCATCTACGGCTTCCGGATTTCAGTGCTGTTCGGCCTGACACTCACCCTGGCCAGCTGTGTCGTTGGTGTGGTGGTGGGCGCCATCCAGGGCTACTACGGCGGCAAGGTGGACCTGCTCGGTCAGCGCTTTATCGAGGTATGGTCCGGGCTTCCGGTGCTGTACCTGCTGATCATCCTGTCCAGTATCGTTCAACCCAATTTCTGGTGGCTGCTGGGCATCATGCTGCTGTTCAGCTGGATGGGACTGGTGGATGTGGTGCGTGCGGAATTCCTGCGGGCCCGTAATTTCGAGTATGTCCGGGCCGCCCGTGCACTCGGCCTGGAAAACCGCAAAATCATGTTCCGGCATATCCTGCCCAATGCCATGGTTGCGACGCTCACTTTCCTGCCCTTTATTCTGACCGGGGCGATCACCGGTCTCACCTCCCTGGATTTCCTGGGTTTCGGGCTGCCATCCGGCTCCCCCTCCCTGGGTGAACTGATTGCCCAGGGCAAGGCCAACCTGCACGCACCATGGCTTGGCATTTCCGCCTTCGTGTCCCTCTCGGTGATGCTGACCCTATTGGTGTTTGTGGGTGAAGCGGTCCGCGACGCCTTTGATCCCAGAAAGAGTTGATATGAGCGACCTGCTGCAGATTTCCAACCTTTCCATCTCGTTTGACCAGGCGCCGCCGGTGGTGGAATCCCTGTCCTTTTCGTTGAACCAGGGGGAGACCGTTGCCCTGGTGGGTGAAAGCGGCTCCGGAAAATCCATCTCGGCGCTCTCGGTGCTGCGTCTGCTGGATGCCAGGCACGCCAGTTACCCCTCGGGCGAAATCCATTTCCGGGGAGAGGACCTGCTCCGCGCCAATGACAAACGGCTGCGCCAGATCCGGGGGCGGGAAATCGGGATGATCTTCCAGGAGCCCATGACGTCTCTCAACCCACTGCACACAGTAGAGAAACAGATTGGCGAAACCCTGGCGCTGCACAAGGGTATGCGGGAGACACAGGCGCGGGAACGGACGATCGAACTGCTGGAACTGGTCGGCATCAAGAACCCCGAATCCCGGCTGAAGAGCTACCCGCATCAACTCTCCGGGGGCCAGAAGCAGCGGGTGATGATCGCCATGGCCCTGGCCAATGAACCGGACCTGCTGATTGCCGATGAGCCCACCACCGCGCTGGATGTCACGGTCCAGAAGCAGGTCCTGGAACTGCTGAAAAGCCTCCAGGAAAAGCTTGGCATGGCGATTCTGCTGATCACACACGATCTGAGCATTGTCCGGCGCTATGCCGACCGGGTGGTCGTGATGGAACAGGGTCGGCTGGTAGAGGAAGCGGAAACAACCCTGCTGTTCGAGCACCCGGAGCACAGCTATACCCGGAAGCTTCTGGACGCCGAGCCCCCGGAAGCGCCTCTGCCCACTCCGGAGGAAGGGGAGATCCTGCTCAGCGTGAACGACCTGGATGTTCGCTTTCCGGTCAAAAAATCCCTGTTCGGCAAGGTCCGGGAGTATTTCCACGCCGTACAGCAGGCCAGCTTCGAACTACCCAAAGGCCAGACCCTCGGTATCGTTGGCGAGAGTGGCAGTGGCAAAACCACCATCGGCCACGCCCTGCTAAAGCTCACGGCCAGCACCGGACGATTCACACTCGGTGGCGACGAACTGTCGAACCTTACCCAGAAGGAATTCCGGCCCTACCGGAAACGCATCCAGATTGTCTTCCAGGATCCCTTCGGCAGTCTCAGCCCGCGAATGTCCATTGGGGAGATCGTGGGCGAAGGCCTCGAAATCCACGATCCCGAAGGCAAGGATACCCACGAGCAGCAAGTGATCCGTGCTCTCGAGGATGTGGGGCTGGATCCGGAAGCCAGACATCGCTATCCCCACGAGTTCTCGGGTGGCCAGCGTCAGCGCATTGCCATTGCCCGGGCCCTGGTACTGCAACCGGACCTGATCATACTCGATGAACCGACATCGGCCCTGGACCGCACAGTCCAGAAACAGGTTATCCAGCTGTTGCGGGATATCCAATCCCGTTATGGTCTAAGCTATATCTTCATCAGCCATGATCTGGCGGTGGTCCGCGCGCTGAGCCACAAGCTTTTGGTGCTCCAGCATGGCGAGATCGTGGAGTACGGTGATGCTGGTGACATTTTCCGGTCACCGAAGCAGCGGTATACACAGGAACTGCTCAGCGCGGCACTGTTCTACCAGACCAACGATGAATCCACCACTACGACCAATTGAGCGTTACTCCCGGCAGCATGGTCGGGGATAATGCTCGAAAATCAGGAACACAGGGAGACACACCCATGGGAATGCTCAGTGGCAAGAAAGCACTGATCGTTGGCGTAGCCAGCAAACACTCTATCGCTTACGGCATCGCTGAAGCCTTTGCCCGTGAAGGCGCCGAACTGGCCTTCACCTACCAGAATGAAAAGCTCCAGTCCCGCGTGGAGAAGTTCGCGGACCAGTGGGGCAGCAAGCTGACCTTCCCCTGCGACGTCGCCAGCGACGAAGAAATCGAGAACGTTTTTACCGAGCTGAACAAGCACTGGGACAACATCGACATCATCATCCACGCTGTTGGTTATGCCCCGGCCCACGAGCTGAACGGCAATTATGTGGACGTTACCACCCGTGAGGGCTTCAAGATCGCCCACGACATCAGCTCCTACAGCTTCGTTGCCCTGGCCAAGGGTGCGCGAAAGATGATGCACGAGGGCAGCTCTCTGGTTACCCTGAGTTACCTCGGCGCCGAGCGCGTGCTGCAGAACTACAATGTGATGGGCCTGGCCAAGGCGTCCCTGGAAGCCAACGTTCGTTACATGGCCGCGAGCCTCGGTAAGGAAGGCATCCGCGTGAACGGCATCTCCGCCGGTCCGATCAAGACCCTGGCCGCCTCCGGCATCGCCAGCTTCCGCCGCATGCTGGCCGAAAACGCCAAGCGCGCGCCCCTGCGCCGGAACGTGACCACCGAAGAGGTCGGCAACGCTGCTGCGTTCCTGAGCTCCGACCTGGCCAGTGGCATCACCGGCGAAATCATGTACGTTGATGGCGGTTTCAATATTACCGGCATGGGTGAGCTCGAGGAGTGATCCCCGAATAATCCCGAAAAACCGGCGCCGATGGTGCCGGTTTTTTTGTATCCAGCTCCCTGCCGGGTAACGCGACAGACAAGGGCCAGCAAGCGTTGAAAAGGCCCCTCAAATAACGCAGTATAAACAACTCGCCGGAGCTTGCCGTACAAGGCTCCCAGCAATATTCATGTCAATAGGTATTCCTCTTTTGAGCCGGTCTCAGTTCGGAGGGATATATCGATCAGAACCGGGGAAGCAGAACAACATGTCGGGTAAGAAACTAGAAGATCTGAATGTGGCCAGCACCGAAACGCTGATTACGCCGGAAGCGCTCAAGAAAGAAATGCCACTGTCAGACAAGGCGGCCGAAACCGTTGCCAACAGCCGTCAGGCCATCTATGACATCATGGACGGCAAGGACCACCGCCTGTTTGTGGTTGTCGGCCCCTGCTCCATCCACGACGTGGAAGCTGCCCGTGACTATGCCCAGCGCCTGAAAAAGCTGGCGGACGAAGTCAGCGACACCCTCCTGATCGTCATGCGTGTTTATTTCGAGAAGCCCCGCACCACCGTTGGCTGGAAGGGCCTGATCAACGACCCGCACCTTAATGACACCTTCGACATCGAGCAGGGCCTGCACATAGGTCGCCGACTGCTGCTTGATATCAACGAACTCGGTCTGCCGGCTGCAACTGAGGCTCTGGATCCGATCTCCCCGCAGTACCTGCAGGACACCATCGCCTGGTCCGCCATTGGTGCCCGCACCACCGAATCCCAGACCCACCGTGAAATGAGCAGCGGCCTGTCCATGGCGATCGGCTTCAAGAACGGCACCGACGGCAGCCTCGATGTGGCCGTCAATGCCATGAAATCCGTCTCCCACCCCCACAGTTTCCTGGGCATCGACCAGCAGGGTAAAGTTGCCATTATCCGGACCAAGGGCAACAACTATGGCCACGTGGTTCTGCGTGGCGGTGGCGGCAAGCCCAACTACGATTCCGTAAGTGTAGCGCTGTGTGAGCAGGCACTGGAGAAGGCCGGCCTGCGCAAATCCATCATGGTGGATTGCAGTCATGCCAACTCCAGCAAGGATCCTGCGATCCAGCCGCTGGTGCTGCAGGACATCAGCCATCAGATTCTGGAAGGCAACGCGTCTATCCAGGGCCTGATGGTTGAGAGCAACATCAACTGGGGCAACCAGCCTCTCCCGGAAAATCTCGCCGACCTGAAGTATGGCGTTTCCGTGACCGACGCCTGCATCGACTGGCCGACCACCGAAAAGGCCATCCGCGAGATGCGCGACAAGCTCAAGGATGTGCTGCCCAAGCGTAAGGCCGGCTAATAACGGCAACAATAAAAACGGGGAGCTGACAGCTCCCCGTTTTTGTATCTGGGCTTGGATTCTCTGAAGTCAGAGACCGCCACCGGGCAAGCCTGCCACCCAGTCCAGCTTATCCCGCAGCGACACCACCTGACCGATAATGATCAGGGTGGGCGCCCGTACCTGTTCTGCATCGACGCGGCTGACAATCGTCTCCAGTGTGCCGGTCACGACATGCTGTTCCGGAGTAGTACCCTTCGAGACCAATGCCACCGGCATGTCCGGTGCCATCCCGTGCTCAATTAACTGGCGGGATATGATGGGCAAGCCCACCAGCCCCATATAGAACACCAGAGTCTGGTTGTTCTGGACGAAGTCCTCCCAGGACAGATCGCAGCTGTCATTCTTCAGATGGCCGGTAATGAAACGCACTGACTGGGCATGATCCCGGTGTGTCAGGGGGATGCCGGCATAAGCCGCACAGCCAGAGGCCGCGGTAATTCCCGGAACCACCTGGAACCGGACTCCGGCTTCAGCCAGGGTTTCAATCTCCTCGCCACCCCGGCCGAAGATGAATGGATCGCCGCCCTTGAGCCGCACTACCTTGAACCCCTTACGGGCCAGCTCCACCAGGCGCTGGTTGATTAGCTCCTGGGGCAAGGTATGGTTCGAGCGCTGCTTGCCGACATGGATCTTTTCCGCGGAGTCCGGAATCAGCGACAGGATCTCGGGCGACACCAGGCTGTCATAGAGCACCACTTCCGCCGAGCTGATCAGACGCCAGGCTTTCAGCGTCAGCAGCTCGGGATCTCCCGGCCCGGCACCGACCAGGGCCACCTCTCCCGCCGAATTGTTGGGGTTGTCGGTGACCGGATTGGCCTTGTATCGGACCGGTGCAGGCCGGGCGCTTATGCCCTCTCCGGGGGGTGTGGTTGTGCGCTGGTCGCTCATTGGATCCGGTCAATGCCGCCCATGTAGGGGCGAAGAACTTCCGGGACCACGATGCTGCCGTCTTCCTGCTGATAGTTTTCCATTACCGCAATCAGGGCGCGACCTACCGCTAAGCCGGAGCCATTCAGGGTGTGAACCGGCTCTGGCTTGCCGGTTTCCGGATTACGCCAGCGGGCATGCATACGCCGGGCCTGGAAGTCCCGGGTATTGGAACAGGAGGAGATTTCGCGGTATTTGCTCTGGCCCGGCAGCCAGACTTCCAGATCATAGGTCTTGGCGGCAGAGAAGCCCATGTCGCCACCGCACAGGGTCACCACCCGGTATGGCAGCTCCAGCAACTGCAGGACTTTCTCAGCGTGGCCGGTCAGTGCTTCCAGGGCGGCTTCGGAATTGGTCGGGCGCACCACGTGTACCAGTTCCACTTTGTCGAACTGGTGCTGGCGAATCATGCCACGGGTGTCACGGCCGTAGGAGCCTGCCTCACTGCGAAAACACGGCGTATGGCAAACCAGCTGCAGCGGCAGCTCCTCCGCATCCAGGATGGTATCGGACACCAGGTTGGTGGCCGGCACCTCGGCAGTCGGAATCAGGTACAGCGGATTCTCGCCCTCGGTCTTGAACAGATCCTCCTCGAATTTCGGGAGCTGGCCGGTACCGTACAGGGTCTCGGCGTTCACCAGATACGGCACATAGGCCTCGGTGTAGCCGTGCTCACCCGTGTGCAGGTCCAGCATGAACTGAGCCAGAGCACGGTGCAGACGGGCAATCGGCCCGCGCATCACGGCAAAACGGGAATGGGCCAGCCGGGAGGCGGTTTCAAAGTCCAGACCCTTCAGGTTTTCACCCAGGGTGACGTGGTCTTTTGGCTCGAAGTCAAAGTGCCTGGGCTCACCCCAGGTACGAATCTCGACATTATCCTCCTCACTGGCCCCGGCCGGAACATCTTCATCCGGAAGGTTGGGAATGCCGGCCAGGAAAGCGTTGAGCTCTTCCTGCAGACCGCGCAGTTCATCCTCGGCCTCGGAGCGCTGCTTCTTCAGGCTGTCCACTTCCTCCAGCAACGGCTGGATATCCTCACCGGCAGCCTTGGCCTTGCCGATGGATTTGGAACGTTTGTTCTGCTCGCTCTGCAACGTTTCCGTACGCACCTGAAGGGCGCGACGGCGCTCTTCCAGTTGCTCGAAGGTGGCAATATCGAATTCGAAATTTTTGATAGCCAGCCGGCGGGCGATCTCTTCTGTCTGGGTACGGACGCGTTTGGGATCGAGCATGGTAATCCTGATTCTTCCGGTTTGCGTGATGAGTTGAATGACTGGCCATTATACCTGCACAGTCGGCGGTGACCACCGTGGGACCTCAGGAAAAACGCTTGTTGGGACTTTCAGCGTTGCGGGCATCCAGGCGCTGGCGTTTTTCAGCCAACTTGATCTCCAGCCCACGGTTGACCGGCTCGTAGTAACGGCGGGAATGAATGGCTTCAGGCAGGTAGGATTCCCCGGCGGCAAAGGCCTCCGGCTCATCGTGGGCGTAGCGATAGCTGTCACCGTGGCCCATGGATTTCAGCAGCTTGGTTGGTGCGTTCCGAAGATGCGGGGGCACCTCGTAGTCCGGATCCCGACGGATATCGGCCATGCACTGGTTGAACGCTTTATAGACAGCGTTGCTTTTGGGTGACAGGGCAAGGTAGGTGACTGCCTGGGCCAGGGCCAACTCTCCTTCCGGGGATCCCAGCCGCTCCTGGGCATCCCAGGCGTCCATGCTCAGCTGAAGCGCCCTCGGATCGGCGTTGCCGATATCCTCGCTGGCAATGCGCACCAGCCGGCGGGCCACATACAGCGGGTCACAGCCGCCATCGAGCATTCGGCACAGCCAATACAGGGACCCATCCGGATCTGAGCCGCGCACCGACTTGTGCAGCGCCGAGATCTGGTCGTAAAAGACGTCACCACCCTTGTCGAAACGCCTAAGACTCGTCTGCATCACCTGCTCGAGCACAGCTTCGGTGATGGTATCGGTGCCATCCTCACCGGGTTCGGCCAGGTCGGCGGCCACCTCCATGATGTTCAATGCCCGGCGGGCATCGCCACCGGAAGCCGAGGCCATCAGCTCCAGCACCCTGTCCGGAACCGCCAGCCGGCCGGCAAAGCCTTGTTCGGAGGTCAGTGCCCGCTGCAGCAGGATCAGGATATCGGATTCTTCCAGATTCTTGAGCACATACACCCGGGTACGGGACAGCAAGGCGCTGTTGAGCTCGAAGGAAGGGTTTTCCGTGGTGGCACCCACGAAGATGAAGGTGCCGTCCTCGATATGTGGCAGGAAGGCGTCCTGCTGGCTCTTGTTGAAACGATGGACTTCGTCCACGAACAGCAGGGTATCGCGCCCTTCGCTCTGTTTGCGGTTCTTGGCCCGTTCAACCACGGCGCGGATCTCCTTTACGCCGCTCAGCACCGCCGAAATGGTTTCAAAACTGAGGTTGCCCACGTTCGCCAGCAGCTGGGCAAAGGTGGTCTTACCCACACCCGGCGGCCCCCAGAGGATCATGGAATGCAGCTGGCCCTGCTCTACCGACCGGCGAAGGGGCTTGCCAGGCCCCACCAGGTGGGCCTGGCCAACGTACTCGCCCAGCATCCTTGGCCGCATCCGGGCGGCCAGCGGCTGGAATCCCCCAGGCTCGTCGAAAAGGCTGTCCTGCATCAGACTCCGTCCCGGATAATATCCACGCTATCGGGATACTCCAGAGTGAAGGCACTGGCATCAACGGCTTCATTCAACCGGATGTCGTCGAAGCTCAGGATGCTGAGCTGGGACAGGGAATCCTCCATCCGCATCTCCTGCAGTTCACCATCGAAGAAACTCAGACGCAGGGAAGTAAACAGCGAATCCGGGCTCCGCGGCGCAAGGGTGAACTCCCGGGTGTTATCACCAATGCGGCGTTGCGAAACCTTGTAGGTCTCGTTCAGGTTGTTGACCTCGCCACTGAGCAGAAGCGCAGGGGTCGTCTGAATCTGGTCATCGAGTGTGTGGACCGTCACCTGTTCCAGATCCGGATCGTAGACCTCCACCGATTCGCCATTGCTGACAATGAACTGGGGCATGGGATCACGGGTTTCCCAGTAGAAAAGTCCGGGGCGCTTGGCCTTGAGTTCCCCCTGGATTTCCTGGACGCGGCTACCATTTTCGTTCACCACAATCTGGATGAAGTCCGCCTGATAGGACTCATAGCTTTTGAGGATGGACGTGAGCTCCGACGCGGCCTCACGACTCTCCACATCGTTCTCCTCAGCGGTCGCTGTGCCCAGGCTGAGTAGCAGCCCGATCACCAGGGCAAACGCGACTTTAAACGGGGGTACGATCATAGGGTTAACTCCTAGTCTCTGGGTGGCGGCGGGGCCAGTACCTCGCGGGCACCGTTATGGCCGGCGGGGCTTACCACCCCCGACGCCTCCATGGCTTCCACCAGGTTCGCAGCCCGGTTATAGCCAATCTTGAATTTACGCTGTACCGAGGAAATGGATACCCGCCTGCCTTCGGTGACAAACGCCACCGCTTCGTCATACAGGGAATCACCTTCGCTGTCGCCGCCACCTTCGCTGAGAGTCGGGACGCCCGGCAGGCTTTCACCTTCCGCGCCATTTAGAACGTCATCCACGTATACAGGTTCCCCACGGGCCTTCCAGGCGCGGACCACACGGTGGACTTCGTCGTCATCGACAAAGGCACCATGGACACGAACCGGCAGGCCGGAGCCTGGCGGCAGGTAAAGCATGTCACCGTGGCCCAACAACTGCTCCGCACCGCCCTGGTCCAGGACCGTCCGGGAATCGATCTTGGACGATACCTGGAAGGACATCCGGGTGGGAATGTTGGCCTTGATGAGACCGGTAATCACATCCACCGACGGGCGCTGGGTGGCGAGGATCAGGTGGATACCGGCGGCCCGGGCCTTCTGGGCAATACGGGCAATCAGCTCCTCTACCTTCTTGCCAACGATCATCATCATGTCGGCAAACTCGTCAATGACGACGACGATAAACGGCAGGGTTTCAAGTTCGGGCCGGTTCTCCTCGTCGTTTTCGAGATACTCGTCTGGCTTCCACAGCGGATCCAGAAGGGGGTCACCGGCAGCCTGGGCATCCTTGATCTTGCGGTTGTAACCGGCAATGTTCCGGACCCCGAGGTTCGCCATCAGCTTGTAGCGGCGCTCCATCTCTGCCACACACCAGCGCAGGGCGTTGGCGGCTTCCTTCATGTCGGTCACCACCGGGGCCAGCAGATGGGGAATGCCGTCATAGATGCTGAGTTCCAGCATCTTCGGATCCACCATGATGAAACGCACTTCCTCCGGGGTGGCCTTGAGCAGCATGCTCAGGAGCATCGCGTTAACGCCCACGGATTTACCGGAACCGGTGGTACCCGCCACCAGCAGGTGGGGCATCTTGGCGAGGTTGGCCACCACCGGATTACCACCAATGTCATTGCCCAGGGCCAGGGTCAGCGGCGATGAGCTTTCGGTGAATACCCGTGCACCAAGCACCTCGGACAGGCGGACCATTTCCCGCTCCTCGTTCGGAATTTCGATACCGACGACGGATTTTCCGGGAATGACTTCCACCACCCGCACGCTGAGCACCGCCAGGGACCGCGCAAGGTCCTTGGCCAGGTTGGAAATCTTGCTCACTTTCACACCGGGGGCGGGCTTGATCTCGAACCGGGTGATCACCGGGCCGGGATTGACCTCGACCACTTCCACCGAGACCCCGAAATCTGCCAACTTCTCTTCAAGCAGACGGGACATGTGTTCCAGAGATTCCTCGGAGTAGCCTTTCTCCTTATGCTCCTCGGGGGGATCCAGCAGTGTCAGCGGGGGAATCGGGCTTTCGATATCCTCCAGCAGGGAGCCCTGGCCGGGCTTCCTGCCTTTCTCCGCCTTCGACTGATCCTCTTTCTTGAACGGAGAGATCTTGAAGGATCGGGAGGCAGGCTGCGCCTCCGCTTTTACCGCCTTGGCCTTGGGTTCGGGCTTGTCGCTAACATCCCGTGCACTGAAATTCTCCAGCCGTGCCGGCTCTGCCGGTTCGGAGGCGCTCAGTCCATCGAGCCCCGGTTCCCTGCGCTGGGCCGGCGCCGCAGTTTTCGGCTTGCGGGGCCCGAGGCCCGGCAAACGGTGCCACCAACGGCCCTTCTTGCCCCCGGCAGGCTCGCTTTTACTTTCGACCCGGTCATTCACGATGGGCGGTTCTTTCTTGGGAGCCTCCGGCGCTTTTTGCTCGGCCCTGGGTTTCGCCGGCTTATCGCCGCTGGATGTGAACAGACCCTTGAGGAACTGTCCGAAACGCAGGGTCATAGCACCGACCTGATCCATCAGCCAGAACCAGGACAGGCCCGTGGTCACCGTGAGCGCAAACAGGAAAATCGCGATCAGAAGGAGCGTCGTTGCCGGCAGGTTGAAGAACCGGACCATCGCTTCGGACACCGCCGTTCCAAGCACGCCACCCGAGGACACGCCGAGCCCGAAAACCGAATACAGAGACAGCAGGCTGGTCGCCGACAGAAGGATCAGGAAGAAACCGCCAAAGCGCATCAGGAACAGCGGCCAATGCAGGTCCAGCGATTCATTGCGGCGACGGATCAGCATGATCGCGTAGCCGGCAATCATCACCGGGAAGAGATAGGCCATGTGGCCAAAGAAATCCATGAACAGGCTCGCCAGCCAGGCGCCTGTGCGGCCAGCGTAGTTACGGACCGAGGTGTCATGCCCGATGCTCGCCCAGCCCGGATCGCTTGGGGTAAAGGTGACCAATGCCATCGCCAGGTAGATCGCCAGGGCAATGAGCGCGATTACAGCGCCCTCACGCGCGCCCTGTGCGGCAAGACGGCGAAAACGCTGCTGCTTTTCCGTAAGTTCCGGGGATGCTTTCTTAGCTTTTGCGGTTTCGGCCATGAATGCTCTGACGTGTCCGTTACTTTAACTGCCCAGGGCGTCGAAGCCTCGCATCAGATCTGTTTTCAGATCCTCGACGTCCTCAATGCCGACCGACAATCGGATCAGGTTTTCGGTAATACCTGCATGATCCTTGTCCTCGGGCGACAAGCGGCCATGAGTCGTGGTTGCCGGATGGGTAATGGTTGTCTTCACATCCCCGAGGTTGGCGGTAATGGAGATCATCCGCGTGGCGTCGATAAAACGCCAGGCCTCTTCGCGACTACCTTTGACGCGGAACGAAAGTACCCCGCCGAAGCCTTTTTGCTGCTTCTTTGCCAACTCATGCTGGGGATGGCTCTGCAGACCCGCGTAATACACGGTTTCCACAGCATTTTGCTGCTCCAGCCACAATGCCAACTCTAACGCATTGTCGCAATGGGCGCGCATACGGATTGGTAACGTTTCCAGACCCTTATGGAAAACCCAGGCATTGAACGGGCTCATGGTCGGGCCTGCGGAGCGCAGGAATCCGTAAACCTCTTCCATCAGCTTGTCCGGACCGACCACGACGCCGCCAACACAGCGGCCCTGACCATCCAGGTACTTGGTGGCAGAATGAATGACGATATCCGCACCGTGTTCCAGCGGGCGCTGCAGAACCGGAGTGCAGAAGCAGTTATCCACCACCAGCAGCGCGTCACTGGTCCGGGCAAGCCTGGACAACACCTCCAGATCCGCCACTTCACACAGGGGATTGGACGGGGTTTCCAGGAACAACATGCGGGTTTCCGGGCGACTCGCCTGCCGCCATTCCTCGTAATCGGTCAGGCTGACAAAGGTGGTCTCCACCCCGAACCGGGCCAGGTACTTCTGGAACAGTACGTTGGTGGTTCCGAACACGCCCCGGGAGCAGATGACGTGGTCACCACTCTTAAGCAGCGCAATGCAGGTGCTCAGAATCGCAGCCATGCCGGACGCCGTGGCCACGGCACGCTCGCCCCCTTCCATGGCTGCAATGCGCCCTTCGAACGCCTGCACGGTCGGGTTGGTGAACCGGGAGTAGATGTTACCCGGTTCGTCGCCGCCAAACCGTGCTGCCGCCTGGGCGGCACTGCCATAGACGAAGCTTGAGGTGGGAAAGATCGCGTCGCTGTGTTCCAACTGATCGGTGCGGATCTGCCCTGCCCTCACGGCCAGGGTATCCACGGACATACCCTCGAGATCCGATTCCGGAATCTGGACGGTTTCTTCTCTGCGAAAGGTCATGGGCGTCTCCTGGCCAGGGTTTCCGGACAATCAGTCGTCATCGTTGTGAAGATCGATAATACCGTTGTCGGACGAGTCGCCGCCGGAGTTGCCGCGTGATTCGTCCTTACGGAGGTCCTCAAGCTTATCCAGATAAGCCCGATCAACGTCACCGGTGACGTAGTTGCCGGTAAAGACCGAACACTCCCAGCCTTCAATCTGGTCATTCACATCGCTGACACAGGTAATCAGATCCTCCAGGTCCTGGTACAGCAGCCAGTCGGCGCCGATCAGCTCCCGGATCTCCTCAATGGTGCGATCGTGGGCAATCAGCTCACTGGCGGACGGCATATCGATGCCGTACACATTCGGATAACGCACGGGGGGCGCCGCGGAGGCAAAATAGACGTTCCTGGCGCCGGCATCCCGGGCCATCTGGACGATTTCCTTGCAGGTGGTACCGCGGACGATGGAATCGTCCACCAGCATCACGTTCTTGCCACGAAATTCCAGATCGATCGGGTTCAGCTTCTGGCGCACGGACTTCTTCCGCATCTTCTGGCCCGGCATGATGAAGGTCCGGCCGATGTAGCGGTTTTTGATGAACCCTTCACGGAACTTGACGCCCAGCCGATGGGCCATTTGCATCGCCGAGGTCCGGCTGGTGTCCGGGATCGGGATGACCACGTCAATGTCATGTTCGGGCCGCTCGCGCATAACCTTTTCCGCCAGGGTTTCGCCCATACGCAACCGGGCCTTGTAGACGGAGACCTTGTCGATGATGGAGTCCGGGCGGGCAAAATAGACGTGCTCGAAAATACAGGGGTACAGGTGGGCCTCATCCGCACACTGCTGGGTGTAGAGGGTGCCATCGGTCTCGATATAGACCGCCTCACCCGGCGCGATATCCCGGACCAGCTTGAAGCCGGCGGCACTCAGCGCCACGCTCTCGGAGGCAATCATGTATTCCTTGCCGCCATCCTCGGTCTCGCGCACCCCGTAACAGGCGGGACGAATCCCGTTCGGGTCACGGAAACCGATAATGCCGTAACCGGTGATCATGGCAATCACCGCATAGGCACCCCGGCAGCGCTTGTGCACCGCCTTCACTGCGTAGAAGATCTCGTCTTTCGTCGGTGTCAGCTTGCCCAGCTTCTGCAGCTCATGGGCGAACACGTTGAGCAGTACTTCCGAATCGGAATTGGTATTGATATGGCGAAGGTCAGTGCGGAAGAGATCCCTTGCCAGCTCATCGGCGTTGGTCAGGTTGCCATTGTGCGCCAGGGTGATGCCGTAAGGACTATTGACGTAGAACGGCTGGGCTTCGGCAGAACTGGAGGTACCGGCGGTGGGATAGCGCACGTGGCCGATCCCGACATTGCCCACAAGGCGACGCATGTGACGGGTATGGAAGACATCCCGCACCAGGCCGTTGTCCTTGCGCAGATAAAAACGTTCGTCCTGAAAGGTAACAATGCCCGCCGCGTCCTGGCCCCGGTGCTGAAGTACAGTCAGCGCATCATAGAGCGACTGATTGACGTTGGAAGTACTGACGATGCCGACAATGCCACACATGGATAGGATCTTCTCCGAGTGTTAATACTGAATGTTAACGGGACGCGGACCTGGGTTCCACGTCTTCTTTTCCCTGACTAGCCTCTGGAGTTTCGGGGAGGGCCCCGCTCTCCGCTGCCGGCTCCAGAAAACGGGCGAATTCATCGCCGAAGGTGCGCCGAGACCAATCCTCCACCACGGCCAGCCTGTTGATCATCACGGACTCCCGCCACCAGGTGTCCTGGGCCAGCGGGGTGTAACGGGTGAAGGCAATCCCGACAATCACCACGACCACGCCCCTGAGCAGCCCGAAGCCCATGCCGAGCACCCGGTCCGTTGCCGACAACCCGGTGACACGAACCAGATGCCCAATCATGTTATTGATGATGGCTCCGACAATCAGGGTACCAAAGAACAGGATGGCAAACGCCGCAATCAGACGCACCAGTGGCGTCTCGACGGTGCCCTCCAAAAGGGTTTGCATCTGCGGGTGGAAAGTCCTGGCCAGGATGAAAGCCGCAACCCAGGTAACCAGTGACAGGGCTTCCTTGACGAAACCACGCTTGAGACTGATCAGCGTGGAAACCGCTATAAGGACAATAATGACCCAGTCGATCCAGATCAGCGTTTCCATGAAAAACCCGGCAGAGAAAAGAAAGCGCGAATTCTATCAGGAATCGCAGCGCCACCAAACTGCAGGACGCTCATAATCCGGGATCAACACGCTATTTATCGCCCTCAGTGACCAGACTGTTCAGCTTAAACGCATCGTCCAGGACCCGCTTGGCGGCCTCGGCTTCTGTCTTGCTCGCGAAGGGACCGCTGAACACACGGGTCAGGACCGTGTCGCCGCGGTTCAGCTTCTGAAGATGGGAGCCGTAGCCCTTTTCACGCACCTGATCCCTGAGCCTGCGGGCGTTATCGGGATTACCGAAGCTACCCAACTGGACCACCCACGCGCCGTCAAGGGAGCGGGCAAATTCAGCGTTTTCGGGCTCTTTCGACCCGGCGGACTGTCCATTGGCTGGGCTCGTGGACTGCTGATCAGCTCCTGAGCTGGCACTGGCAGCATCGGCATTGCCGTCTGCAGACGATTGCACCTCGGACACCGCTTGCTCATCCTCGATCATGCGGTACCCGGCGGACTGCTCAGTCTCGTCCGCGACCGATCCCGGGCTCTGCTCAACCTGCGTGGCCGCTTCAGGAACCGTCGACTCCTTCATTTCATAGACCGGCGGCTCCGGAATCTCCTCCGAGGGAGCATTCACTTCCGGGAATGGCGGCTCTTCCGGAATCTGGATGGGCGTGGAGGTGCGCTCGGAATGAGGTTCATCGAAAATCATCGGCACAAAGATAACCGCCAGGGACACGAGAACCAGTGCCCCGATGATCCTTTGTTTCAGTCCGTCCACGCTGCCACTCCCGTTAACCGTTCCTGTACAGTTTACTGCTATTGCCGATACTAAACGGCTGTTTCCGATAACTCAAAGCCGGAACCCCTGCCATGGACAAAGTTTAAGCTCTGTCGCCCTGAAGGGCATCCCGTGCCTCGGCAACGGTGAAGAAAGACCCGAATACGATCACAAGCCCATCCCGGCCGGCGGATTCCCTGGCCCCGGCAATGGCCGCCGCTACTGACTCACACTGCTTCAGTCCGCCAACACCAGCGCGCCGCACACGGTCGGTCAGGGTCACGACATCAAGCCCTCTGGGAACATCCAGGGGTGCCAGGAACCACTCATCCACCACGGATGCCATGGCCGAGGCGACACCTTCCACATCCTTGTCGCCGAGGGCCCCATAGACGGCAACCACTCGCTGGTCTACCTGACGCATGGACGCCAACCGGTCGGCAAGCCAGGTTGCCGCATGGGGATTGTGGCCCACATCCACCAGGGTCACGGGGCTATCTGAAAGTTGCTCAAACCGACCGGGAACCGACAGGCCCATAAGGGAGGCTTCAATCTGCCCAATGGTCAGTTCCGGCGCCAGGTTCCGGATGGCCACCACAGCCGCCGCAACGCTCTTCACCGGCAGAGGACCGGCAGGAAAACGGATCGTCTCGCCCCGGTATTCCAGGTGGACCTTGGCGGCATCACCGGTGGCACCGTCTTCAGGCAGTCGGAGCTGGTAGTCCCGACCGAGCAGATCAAGGGATACCTTTTGCGCCGAAACCTGCTGCAACACCGATCTGGGGGCATCGTCATCGGCATACACTGCCGGGGTCCCCGGACGCAGGATGCCTGCTTTCTCGAAGCCGATCACCTCACGGTCACTGCCGAGGAAGGCTACGTGATCGATATCCACCGAGGTGATGATGGCGAAGTCCGCATCGAGCACGTTGACCGCGTCCAGCCGGCCGCCAAGGCCGACCTCAAGCACCCAATCCTCGACTCCCGCCTCGGCAAAAGCCACAAACGCCGCCAGGGTGCCGAATTCGAAATAGGTCAGCGTGGTATTGCCCCTCGCTTGTTCTACTGCCTCAAAGGCGTGCACCAGTGCCTCGTCGCTGATATCGGAGCCATCGATGCGGACGCGCTCGTTGTAGCGATGCAGGTGCGGGGAGGTATAAGCCCCGGTTGTGCGGCCGGCGGAGCGCAACAGGGCCTCGATGGCAGCGACAGCACTGCCCTTGCCATTGGTACCTGCAACAGTGATGATCCGCCCCCGGGGTTTGCGCGGAAACAGCCGTCGCAAGACCAGCAGGACACGGTCAAGACCCAGATCTATTTCGGAGGGATGGATGGATTCCAGGTAGGAAAGCCACTGATCGGGCGTGGCGTTAACCCCCGGCGCAGCCGGGGGCTTTCCGTAAGGGTTATTGCTCGGCGGCATCGTTTTCGGGCTTTTCAGTCACTTCGAACTCGATGGGCTCTTCAGTACCGGGTTTCTCGTTCCCAGTGAACTTGGCGAGCAGGTGCGCGCAACGCTCCCGCAACTGGTGGCGATGCAGAATCATGTCGATGGCACCGTGTTCCAGCAGGAATTCACTGCGCTGGAAGCCTTCCGGCAGCTTTTCACGGACCGTCTGCTCGATCACCCGCGGGCCGGCGAAACCGATCAGCGCGTTGGGCTCTGCAATGTTGAGATCGCCCAGCATGGCCAGACTCGCGGATACACCACCGAACACCGGATCGGTCATCACGGAAATATAGGGGATACCTTCCTGTTTCATGCGCTCAAGCACGGCTGCGGTCTTGGACATCTGCATCAACGACAGAATCGCTTCCTGCATCCGGGCACCACCACTGGCGGAAAAACACACCAGCGGAACCCGGTCACGCAGGGCAACGTTGGCCGCCTGCACGAACTTCTCACCTACAACCTGGCCCATGGAGCCGCCCAGGAAGTTGAACTCGAACGAGCAGGCTACCAGGGGAACCCCCAGGGTCGTGCCCTTCATGGCGATCAGGGCGTCTTTCTCACCGGTGCCCTTCTGGGCCTGGGAGAGGCGATCCTTGTAACGCTTGCTGTCCTTGAACTTGAGGCGATCCCAGGGCTCCAGATCCGCTGCGATTTCCTCACGGCCGTCTTCGTCGAGGAAGATGTCCAGTCGACGACGCGCGCTCACCCGCATGTGATGGTTACATTTGGGGCAAACATCCAGATTCTTCTCAAGTTCCGGCTTGTAGAGAAAGGCTCCGCACTTGGGGCACTTCTTCCAGAGGCCCTCGGGTACCCCGGTTCTCTGCTTGGATTCCGAGCGGATCTTGCTCGGCATGATTTTGTCCAGCCAGTTACTCATGATTCAATCCTGTCCTGTGAGGCCTGACTGCCCTCAGCCTCCGGTCAGGAGGCCAGGCTGTCCAGTGCTTCGCGCATCGGGTGGAGCAGATCCGTCAGGGCCCGTTTGAGCTCTTCCGTATCTGCCTGATTTCTGGCTATTGTATCGACCAGCACACTGCCAACAATTACACCATCGGATACCCGACCAACGGCAGCAGCCGTTTCCGCGTCACGGATTCCGAACCCGACACCGACCGGTAAGGCCGTCATCTCGTGAATATGGGCAACCTTCTCGGCCACTTCGTCGACGTTAATTTTAGCCGCACCGGTCACGCCCTTGAATGAAACATAGTACACGTAGCCTGACGAGTGCTCTGCAATAGCCCGGATCCGCTCATCAATGGTGGTTGGTGCCAGCAGGAAAATTGCATCAAGCTTGCGTTGGGTGAACAGCGGTGCGACGTCATCCGCCTCTTCCGGCGGGAGATCAACCGTGAGAATGCCGTCCACACCGGCATCGGCCGCCGCCTCGGCGAAAGCTTCGTAGCCCATGGCTTCCATGGGATTGAGATACCCCATGAGGACCACCGGGGTCTTGTCATCCTGCTTGCGAAATTCCTTGACCATGCCGATGACCTGACGCAGGGACGTTCCGTGCTTGAGGGACCGTTCGCAAGCCAGCTGGATGACCGGGCCATCCGCCATCGGGTCGGAGAACGGCACACCAAGCTCGATGATATCCGCGCCCGCACTGACCAACGTATGCATCAGATCCACCGTCACATCCGGGTGAGGATCACCGGCAGTGATATAGGGAATCAGCGCCTTGCGATTTTGTTCCTTCAGGGCTTTCATTACCCCTTGAATTCGGCTCATGCCAGTTTCCGTCCTTTCATCAGATCTCGATACCATCAAGCTGGGCGATGGTGTGAATGTCTTTGTCACCCCGGCCGGAGATGTTGATGACCAGCATCTGGTCCTTGTCCATTTCCGCGGCCTTCTTCACTGCGTACGCCACCGCATGAGCGGTTTCCAGTGCCGGCATGATGCCCTCTACCCGGGTCAGCATGCGGAAGCCGTCAAGTGCCTCGTCATCGGTCACCGATACGTAATTAGCGCGGCCGATATCCTTGAGCCATGCGTGCTCTGGCCCGACTCCAGGATAATCCAGGCCCGCGCTGACCGAATGAGTGCCTGCAATCTGGCCGTTCTCGTCCTCCATCAGATAGGTGCGGTTACCGTGCAAGACACCCGGACGTCCGGCACACAGGGGGGCAGCGTGCTGCCCTGTCTCAATACCCAGGCCCCCGGCCTCAACCCCATACATCTCCACACTTTCATCCCCGAGGAACGGGTAGAACATGCCGATGGCGTTTGATCCACCGCCCACACAGGCGACCAGCGCATCCGGCAGTTTACCGGTCTTCTCCAGTGCCTGACGGCGGGTTTCACGGCCAATGACTGACTGGAAATCCCGCACCAGAAGCGGATAAGGATGAGGGCCGGCCACGGTCCCAATGATGTAGAAGGTATCGTCCACATGGGAAACCCAGTCGCGCATGGCGTCGTTCATGGCGTCTTTCAACGTCCGGGTGCCACTTTCGACAGCATGGACCTGAGCACCCAGAAGCTTCATGCGATACACATTCAGGGACTGCCGCTGGACATCTTCCGCGCCCATGAACACGTGGCATTCCAAGCCCAGGCGGGCACATACCGTGGCAGTGGCGACACCGTGCTGACCCGCGCCGGTCTCGGCAATGATCCGCTTCTTGCCAAGGAAACTGGCCAGAAGAGCCTGACCGATGGTGTTGTTCACCTTGTGAGCGCCGGTATGGTTCAGATCCTCCCGCTTGAGCCAGATCTGCGCCCCCCCGGTCTCCCGTGTCAACCGCTCGGCGAAGTAAAGCGGGCTAGGGCGACCGACGTAATCCGCCAGGTCCGCATCAAATTTGGCCTGAAACTCGGGATCCTTCTTCATCCGAAGGTATTCCTTTTCCAGAGTCATCAGCGAATCCATCAGGGTTTCAGAGACAAACCGTCCGCCGTAGGCACCGAAGTGACCCCGTGCATCAGGAAGCGCGCTCAGCATTTCTTCAGTCAGTTTTACAGACACGGTGAACCTCTTTAATGAAGTCGGAAATTTTCTGGATGTCCTTGATGCCTTTGCTGCGTTCGACGCCGCCACTGACATCCACGGCCCAGGGTTTCACCTGTGTTATGGCGCGGGATACGTTATCAGATGTTAACCCACCGGCCAATACAAGTGGCATGGGGCGGCTTTCAGGGATCAGTTGCCAGTTGAAGGACCGCCCTGTTCCCCCATATTTATTCGGATCCCAGGCATCCACCAACAAGCCGGCGGCGTCCCGGTAGTCCTGGAAAGCAGTCTCAATCTGCCCCTCCTCGCGGACCCGGATGGCCTTGATCCAGCGCCTGCCGAACCTGCGACAGAATTCGGGCGTTTCGTCGCCATGAAACTGGAGGAGATCCAGTGGCACCTCGGATAGCACCTCCTCGACAAATTCCTGCTCCGGATTAACAAACAATCCGACCGCTTGCACAAAGGGGGGGATGTCACGAACCAGGGCAGCAGCGTGCCCAGGCGAAACCGAGCGGGGACTGGGTTCATAGAATACGAATCCGAGGGCATCCGCGCCGCAACTGATTGCTGCCGAGACATCCTCGGGGCGGGTCAGGCCACAAATCTTGACTCTTGTGCTCATAGCTTCGGCATCGGCTTTTTGGGATGAATATGGGTTGGCTCAATCGGATGATTGTCGTCCCGCTGGAACCAGGGGCGAACAAAACCCGGGCCACATTCGGCCCTCGGGATCCCGTATCCTGCAGGATAACCCACATCCACCAGGTAAAGCCCGTCCGGAGGTGCAGTCACGCCAGCCACGGTCCGGTCCCGCTCGTTCAGTATCGCGGCAATCCAGTCCAAAGATTCCTTGCCATTGCCGACCGCCATCAGGGCTCCGGCAATATTGCGCACCATGTGGTGGAGGAAAGCGTTGGCCTGAACATCTATTACGACAAAATCGCCCTTGCGGGTTACCGAAATCCTCTCAAGAAAGCGAACAGGCGTGCGGGACTGGCAACCGGCGGCCCGGAAAGATGAAAAATCATGCTCGCCAACCAGCGCCTGGGCAGCCTCATGCATCCTGACTTCATCCAGGGGACGGAACGTCCAGCTCACCTGCCCCCTCAGGATTCCCGGGCGAACGGCGTGGTTGTATATCACATAACGGTACCGGCGATAGACCGCTGAGAAACGTGCGTGGAAATCCTCCGCGCCCTGTCCCGCCCAATGGACAGAGATATCGTCCGGAAGAGCGGTGTTGATTCCCATCACCCACGAGCGCAAATTACGGATCGAAGGCGTCTCGAAATGGACAATCTGGTAACTGGCATGAACCCCCGCATCGGTACGACCGGCACAAACCAGGTCTACCGGGTGGTTGGCCACTTTGGCGACCGCTTTTGAAAGCTCCCCTTCAACCGACCGCACACCGGATTTTTGCATCTGCCAGCCATGAAAGCCTCGGCCATCGTATTCAAAGGCCAGGACCACCCGGCCGTCACCAATTGCGTTGTCTGTGGTCAGTTGCTGCGCTTCGAGGAACAAGGGGAAGTCCGAAAAGATCTTGCTGTAAAAACAAAGCGCCGGCTTTATCCCGTGAACCGGGGCCGGCGCTCGTCACCTGAAGGTTTAATTATAACGGATCAGGACAGATTTTTAAGGAGATCCCGGGCTTCTGCCTTCTGGGCGTCATCACCCTCCAGTGTCACTTCCTCAAGGATATCCCGGGCACCGTCGCTGTCACCCATCTCGATGTAGGCGCGAGCCAGGTCCAGCTTGGTCGCTGCCTCATCGGTGCCGGCCAGAAAGTCGAAGTCGTCGTCTTCGCCAAGTTCGGACCCATTGATCTCGGCAACTTCCTGTTCAGGGCTGGATTCCTCACCCTCTCCCATCACGTCGCCTTCGCCAAGGGTGTCTTCAAGACCCAGCTCCTCGTTGAGGGATGCCGGCTCCTCCTCACGGTGGTTGGTGCTATCCGCGGAATCGGAGAACTCCTCCATCAGGGCGAGATCCTCGTCAGAGACATCCAGCTCCAGATCATCCAGTGAGGACTCCTCCATCTCATCACCGCCAAGCTCGTCCTCGCCTGCGACGTTGTTGAGTTCGGCATCCAGCTCATCCAGGAACGACTCGTCCAGACCGCTGAGCTCAGATTCCACTTCTTCGCCTTCCGCATCTGCCGGTTTACCGGAATCATCCTCCAGCTCCAGGGAGAACTCATCACTCTGGCCTTCCTTTGACTCTTCGGCAGGCTCTTCCAGATCCATTTCAAGAGACGAGAAATCGGTCTCTTCGTTCTGCGCTTCCGGGTCGCCTTCATCTTCCGTCTCAAGGGAGGACAGATCGAACTCGATCATGTCGTCCTGGGTACCGGCGGGCTCGGACTCAGCCTCCGCAGCATCTTCGGATTTTTCCTCGGCCTGCTCGACATCACTCAGATCGAATTCAGCATATTCGGTATCAAAATCACCGAACTCGTTTTCAACCTGCTCTTCCTTTGATGCATCGTACTGGTCTGCAAGCAGTTCGTCGGATACTTCAGCCTCCGAAGACGTCTCCGCGGATGCATCTTCCTGAGCTGTGCCAAACGAATCGGAACGAAGCTGTGACTCAAGGTCATCAATGCTCGGGACCGACTCCGCCTCCTGGAGACGACTGTGGAGCGAATTGGCCTCGGCAAGCGCATCCTCGTCCTCGAAGGCTTCAATTTCACCAAACTGCTTCTCGAAGGACTGACGATCCTGATTGTCAGCGTATAGAGCCAACAGTTTCAGACGCAGATCGGTTCGGCTCGGCTCACGCGAAATTGCGGTTTCCAGGGTCTGTACCGCCTGGTCCGTCCGACCGTAGGCAACGTATCGGTCCGCCTCGGCCAGTGCATCAGCAGCTTCCGGAGCTTTAGCTTCTTCATCACCGAGATCAACCTCGAAAGAATCGGATTCACCCTCGGAATCGGTATTGAGCTGCTCGTAGAACTCCTTCTCCCGACTGGCATTCCTGCGTGCAACCAGAAGCAGGAGCAGCAGCAGGAGAATCAGGCCACCGCCCAGCGCGATCTGGTACATGGGATTGTTGACAATCATGTCAATGATATTGCCGGGGAACGCTTTTTGTGGAGCCGGCGGCGGCTGCGCCGGTGCAGTTGTAGCTTCATCCGTTGTGCCGCCAACATCGGCTTCCCGAGCCTCATCGCCAGAACTATCTGCAGCTGCTTCCTCAGCTGCCATGTCGGTGTCGGCTCCACCCTGCTCCGCTTCATCAGTTGTCGGCTCGGCCTCGGTTTCAGAAGTGGCAGTTTCGGAATTCTCGCCCGTGCCAGCTGCTTCTGATTCTGATTCGGCGGCATCCGCTGCGGAAGCTATTGGAGCCGACTCACTTTCACCCGACGCTCCGGCTTCGCCCGCTACTGCTTCAGCATCGCCCTCTCCGGCCATCTGCTGCAAATCGGAAAGTTGGTTATTCTTGAGCTCAAGCAGACGTTGCAGTGTCTCAACCTGATCCTGCAAGTCTTCAACGCGGCTGTTAAGTTCCGCATTTTCACGGCGGGCACTCTCCAGCTCTTCCATGGCAATGGCTTCACCGGCATCCACGCCGCCGGGCAAATCACTGTCACCGCCGGCGGAACCACCGTCGGTGGTATCGCGGGAGTCTCTTTCCTCGGCCACCAGGAGCTTCAGCTCGGCGTCTCCACCACCCGCTGCAGCTTGATCGGCTGGCTCCGCCTGCTGGGGAGTCGGGGTGGCATCGACCGTGCGTTGGAGAGATCGGAATTCCTGATTCTGCTGACTGACGATGCGGGTGGCTTCAGCCCGGGTACGGCTCTGGATCTGATCTTTGGTGGGTACCCGCAGCACTTCACCGCGCTTCAGCCTGTTGATGTTGCCACCGATGAAGGCATCCGGATTGAGATCCTGAAGGGACAGCATCACCTGCTGCATGGACACGCTGTTATCGGGACGGACGCGTGAGGCGATTGTCCAGAGGGTATCGGAGGGGCCGGTGGGGCCAAAGGCATCTGCTGAATAGCCACGACCGAGAGAGCTTTCCGCCTCGGCCTGGCGCCGGATGGATTCGCTGCTGCGGGCTGGCTGAGCGGCAGGCTCGGAGGTACGCGTGGTGGCGCTGGATGCCGTTACCTGTTCACGAACGCCGGACTCTTCGGCGTAAACGGGTGGATCAACCAGCACCGCATATTCACGCATCAGGCGGCCGTTCGGCCAGGTCAGCTCCAGGAGGAAATTCAGGTACGGTTCGCGCAGGGGTTCCCGGGAGGAGACATTGACCACGAGATTACCGTCGGTACCGGTCACAACCTCAAAACGGAGCTTGCTGAGAAACTGATTGCGATCCAGCCCCACACGCTCATAAGCGGTATCCGAAGCAATATTGACCAGAATATCGCCAGGGCTCACTCCCCGGCTCTGGGGCAGAACGATTTCCGCATCCAGCGGCTCATTCAGATAGGACTGAAGTTCGATTTCTCCCAGCCCAAGGGCTTGTGCAACGCCGGAACCGAGCCCTCCCGCCAGAGCCAGGGCAACCGCAAGCTTGCGTACCTTCATGCTTTTTCCTTTCCAGTCTCCGTTATTCGTTACTGCTTTGTTCAAAACAGAATCGGATGAGGTTGGATGACTTCCGTCTGGATAATCTTCATTATTATGTCGCGATTTTAACATTCAATTTCGAAAGTATTGTTGATAAAGCCTCGTTTATCAATCAATCAGATTCAATCCTTGTAGCACTTTTTTATCTTAAAGCCGGAACCCCCTAGGTTCCCTGAAAATAACAGGGGCGGAGGCCGAAATCAGCCTCCGCCCCCAACCTGTTTTCCGAAACCGGACACAGTTGGCATTAATTACCCCTGTGCAACACTTCCTAACGCTCCTGAAGGATCCGGAGCATGCGGCGCAGCGGCTCTGCAGCGCCCCACAGCAGCTGGTCACCAACGGTAAACGCGGAGATGTACTCCGGGCCCATGGCCAGCTTTCGGATTCGTCCGATGGGGATGCTGAGTGTACCGGTCACTTTCGCCGGCGTCAGTTCTTCCATGGTCGCATCCCGGTCGTTCGGGATCACCTTCACCCAGTCATTGGCCTTGGCCAGAATCCCTTCAATCTCGGAAACGGACAGATCCGTCTTAAGCTTGATAGTCAGTGCTTGACTGTGGGAACGCATGGCACCGACACGAACACAGATACCGTCGATGGGAATCGGGTTGTCGCTACGACCGAGAATCTTGTTGGTTTCGACGCCCGCTTTCCACTCCTCCTTGCTCATGCCGTTATCGAGCTGCTTGTCGATGAACGGAATCAGGCTGCCTGCCAGAGGCACCCCGAAGTTTTCCGTGGGGAAATCGCCGGAGCGCATGGTGTCGGTCACCTTGCGATCGATTTCCAGGATGGCGGAGGACGGATCGTCCAACTCCGATTTCACGGCGCTGTTGAGTGCCCCCATCTGGTTCAGCAGCTCCCGCATGTGCTTGGCCCCAGAACCGGAAGCGGCCTGATAGGTCATGGGAGATACCCACTCGATCAGGTTCTGCTCGAGCAGTCCCCCGAGGGCCAGCATCATCAGGCTGACGGTGCAGTTACCGCCAATGTAATCCTTCACACCCTTGTCCAGGGCGTCATCGATTACGTTGCGGTTAACCGGGTCCAGGACGATCACGGAATGATCAACCATCCGCAGAGTGGACGCGGCATCGATCCAGTAGCCTTCCCAGCCTGCGTCACGCAGTTTCTGGTAAACCCCTCCCGTGTAATCGCCACCCTGACAGGTCACGATGACGTCCATGGATTTGAGCGTATCGATATCGAAAGCGTCCTGCAGCGGCGGAATGCCTTCCTTGCCAACATCCGGAGCCGGCTTCCCGGTCTGGGAGGTGGAGAAAAACACCGGATCGATGTCAGCGAAATCGTTTTCTTCACGCATGCGCTGCATGAGGACCGAGCCCACCATGCCACGCCAACCTACAAGTCCAACTCGCTTCATGTGCAACCTTTGAACCTTAGTACTCCGTCAAGATGCTATTGCGTGATTCAGCGCTAAACAGGGCTCGTCCTGCAAGGCGCACTGACTGAATCACGCAATAGCATCTTGACGGAGTACTATTATCCCCGCCCGCTACCGTTATCGCTGGCAGGGACAGGATGGATGATCCCGCGGCAACTGCATCCTGTTACCGTCGGGTCTCTATCGGTCTGAACCGGAATTGCCCGCTCAGAGTGCTGCGAGCACTGCCTCACCCATTTCCCGGGTGGACACTTTCTGCGCGCCTTCCGACATGATGTCAGCCGTGCGCAGGCCCTGATCCAGGACCTTGCTGACCGCCGCTTCGATGGCTTCTGCGGCATTTTCCTCACCCAGGCTATAACGCAACATCATGGCAGCACTGAGGATGGTGGCCAGCGGATTGGCAATGCCCTGACCGGCAATATCCGGCGCCGAACCGTGGCAGGGCTCGTACATTCCCTGCTTCTGGGAATTCAGCGATGCGGACGGCAACATGCCGATGGAGCCGGTAAGCATAGCCGCTTCGTCCGAAAGAATATCACCAAACATGTTGCCAGTCACAATTACATCGAACTGTTTGGGGGCCCGTACCAGCTGCATGGCGGCGTTATCCACGTACATGTGGGACAGCTCCACATCCGGGTATTCGCGCTTCAGGTCTTCCATGATTTCCCGCCACAGAACAGTCACTTCCAGCACGTTGGCCTTGTCGACGGAGCACAGCTTCTTGCCCCGCTGCTGGGCCGCCTCGAAGGCCACCCGGCCAATACGACGAATTTCCGATTCGGTGTAGGCGTAAGTGTTGTAACCCTGCCGCTCACCACTCTCGAGTTCACGCAGGCCCCGGGGCTGGCCGAAGTAGATACCACCGGTCAGCTCGCGCACGATCATGATATCCAGCCCCGAAACCACTTCTGGCTTGAGCGAGGACGCGGAAGCCAGCTGCGGATACAGGATTGCAGGGCGCAGGTTGGCAAACAGCTGGAGATTGGAACGAAGTCCGAGCAGCCCCTTTTCCGGACGCTTGGCCATGGGCAAACTGTCCCATTGGGGGCCACCGACCGCGCCGAGCAGGATGGCGTCAGCCGCCTTTGCCTTTTCCAGGGTTTCCTCGGGCAGTGGTGTGTCTTCCTCATCAATGGCGGCACCGCCGACCAGCGCGGTTTCAAAGCTCAGCCCCAGGCTGAACTGGTCATTCACCTGGTTCAGGACCTTTTCAGCCTCGGCAACGATTTCAGGGCCGATTCCGTCACCCGGGAGCATGAGAATATTTCTGGACATGAAGTTCTTCCTTAAAGTCAGTGAGCTTGATCAGTTGCCGGCATTGAACAGCCAGGGCGCGGACTGCCTGCGCTTTTCTTCGTAATCGCGAATCAGATCGGCGTCCTCGAGGGTGACGCCGATATCATCCAGGCCGTTGAGCAGGCAGTGCCGACGGAAGTCATCCACCTCAAAGCTGAAGGATTCACCGGACGGCGTGGTCACGGTTTTCGCCTCCAGATCCACCGTCAGCTGATAGCCTTCACTCTCTTCCGTCTCACGGAACAGTTGGTCAACCACTTCTTCCGGCAAAACAGTGGGTAACAGGCCATTCTTGAAGCAGTTATTGTAGAAAATATCGGCAAAACTCGGGGCAATAATGACCCGGAAGCCGAAATCATCCAGCGCCCAGGGCGCGTGCTCACGACTGGAGCCGCAACCGAAGTTGCTGCGGGCCAGGAGCACACTGGCGTTCTTGTAGCGATCCTGGTTCAGCACGAAATCCGGATTGATCGGGCGCTGTGAGCAATCCTGGTCCGGCTTGCCCTCGTCCAGGTAGCGCAGCTCGTCAAACAGGTTCGGGCCGAAGCCCGTCCGCTTGATGGACTTCAGGAACTGCTTGGGAATGATCATGTCCGTGTCCACATTGGAACGGTCCATGGGGGCAACGATACCCTGGTGTTGCGTAAATGCTCGCATGGTGTCTCTCCTGTGGTTCAGTGCATCAATTCTCGGACATCAACGAAGTGACCGGTCACCGCAGCGGCGGCGGCCATGGCCGGGCTGACCAGGTGGGTACGACCACCAAAGCCCTGTCGGCCCTCGAAGTTCCGGTTGGAGGTAGAGGCACAATGCTCGCCCTGCCCCAGTTTGTCGGCGTTCATGGCCAGGCACATGGAGCAGCCCGGATCGCGCCACTCGAGGCCCGCCTCGATAAAGATCTTGTCCAGACCTTCTTTCTCGGCCTGAGCCTTTACCAGGCCTGAGCCGGGCACAACCATGGCCTGCTTGAGGCTGGATGCAACCTTGCGACCCTTGACTACGGCCGCGGCTTCCCGCAGATCCTCGATGCGGCTGTTGGTGCAGGAGCCGATGAACACCCTGTCGAGCTGGATGTCGGTGATCTTCTGGTTCGGCTGCAGACCCATGTACTTCAGCGCACGGACAATACCTTCGCGCTTGATGGGATCTTCTTCCCTGGCCGGGTCCGGTACCGCACCATCGACACCGGCAACCATTTCCGGAGAGGTACCCCAGCTCACCTGCGGCATGATGGCGGAGCCGTCCAGCTCGACCACCTTGTCAAACTCGGCGTCGTCGTCACTGTGCAGGGTTCGCCAGTAGTCTACGGCCTTGTCCCAGGTCTCGCCTTTCGGGGAGAACGGGCGGCCTTTGACGTAGTCGATGGTGGTGTCATCCACCGCCACCATACCGACACGGGCGCCGGCTTCAATGGACATGTTGCAGATGGTCATCCGGCCTTCCATGCTGAGGCCGCGGATGGCTTCACCGCCAAATTCGATGGCGTAGCCGGTACCGCCGGCGGTGCCGATCTTGCCGATGATGGCCAGGACCACGTCCTTGCCGGTCACACCGGGGCCAAGCTTGCCGTTGACCTTGACCAGCATGTTTTTCATTTTTTTCTGCACCAGGCACTGGGTGGCCAGCACGTGCTCTACTTCGGAGGTACCGATACCGTGGGCCAGGCAGCCGAAGGCGCCGTGGGTGGAGGTGTGGGAGTCACCGCAGACGATGCTCATGCCCGGCAAGGTGGCACCCTGCTCTGGCCCGATGACGTGGACGATGCCCTGGCGCTGGTCCTTGATCTTGAATTCGAGGATGCCAAACTCGTCGCAGTTCTTGTCGAGGGTTTCTACCTGGGTGCGGGATACGGGGTCGACGATGCCGTCGATGCCTTTGTCGCGATCGGTGGTCGGGACGTTGTGGTCCGGGGTGGCGATGTTGGCGTCGATCCGCCAGGGCTTGCGGCCGGCGAGGCGCAGGCCTTCAAACGCTTGCGGTGAGGTGACTTCGTGCAGCAGCTGTCGGTCGATGTAGATCAGCGCGGAGCCGTCGTCCCGCTGTTTGACGAGATGATCGTCCCACAATTTGTCGTATAAGGTCTTGCCCGCCATGGTTCTCTCTCACTCTCTGGGGGTTTCTGGTTTTGACTTCATTGTTGGTTATGGTACTCCCCTGGGCTGCATAACCTCAATTCATGTTTTTTATTCTTTGCATTCCTTCCTGGAATATCTTAGCTTTGGTGGAAGGTCTGATTTGATCCGGCTTTCCAAAACACGCTCCTTGCGGCACCCCTGCGGGGTCCAGCCCGCAATCACAGATTGCGGTCGTTCGGCCGTCGCATGAAGCTTCGCTTCATTAACGCTCGGCCTCACCCATGTGGCGCTTGAGCTCCGCCATCCATGGCTCCGCACAGTTTTGGAAAGCCGGATCAAACCAGCCCCCAAACTTTTGAGTGCCACCGACGGGGGAAATGTCCGGAAATGGATTCCAATTCTCTGAGAGCGTTTCTCACCATTGTCGACCAGGGCTCCTTTTCGGAAGCCGCCGAGGTTCTGCACCTTACCCAACCGGCGATCAGCAAACGCCTGGCGGCTCTGGAGAACCAGCTGGGTACAAAGCTGATTGACCGCAGCCACCGTGAGATAAGACTGACGGATGCCGGAACAAGGTTGCTGCCCCATGCTAGAAAGATCCTGGACGAGGTTCACAACGCCCGGGTGGCGCTGTCAGCGGACGACGGTGAGATCAGTGGAGAGCTGGAGATTATCGCCTCGCACCACATCGGGCTGCACCATCTGCCCAACTGGCTCAGGCGTTTTTCCCGTGACTATCCGGAAGTTCGGCTGAATCTGCAGTTCATGGAGTCGGATGCTGCTTACGCGCAGATGCTCAAACGTAACGCGGAGCTGGCGTTTGTCACACTCAGTGACAGTATGGGAAGCCAGTTCGTGGTATACGAACAGTGGTCCGATCCCATGGCGTTTGTGGTCGGGCGGGATCATGAGTTGTCCGGGCAGGTTTCGGCGTCGCTTGAGGATCTTGCCCGCTACCCGGCTTTGTTGCCGGATACCACTACCGCCACCTATCGGACTGTCAGTCGCCTTTTCCTGGAGGCGAATCTTCCGCTGAAACAGCAGATACCGACCAATTACCTTGAGACGCTCAAGATGATGACGAGTGTCGGTCTTGGTTGGAGTGTTTTGCCGGTGAGCATGCTGGATGAGTCGGTCCATAAGCTGGAGACCGGCTATCCCGTTAACCGGATGCTGGGTGGTGTCGGGCTGGCCGGACGTCAGCTCAGCCAGGCAGCGCGGGCGCTGCTGGAGGTCGTTCGGGAGGAGGAGACGGGCGAATCAACGTAAATCATTGACGATCAGGAGAAGACATGGGCTTTGACGATTACCTCAAGATTCTGGCCAAGCACGATGGCTCGGACCTTTACCTGAGTACCGGCGCCCCGCCCTGCGCCAAATTCCATGGTGCGCTCAAGCCCATCGACCGGTCTCCCATGGAACCCGGGGCGATCAAGGATATCGCCTACACCATCATGGACGATGAGCAGATCGCGGAGTTCGAACAGGAGCTCGAGATGAACCTGGCTTACAGCATTCGCAATGTGGGCCGGTTCCGCATCAACATTTTCCGGCAACGTAACGAGATTTCGATCGTCGCACGGAACATCGTGACCGAGATTCCGAACGCCGACGACCTTGGTCTGCCGCCGATTCTCAAGGATGTCGTGATGACCAAACGGGGTCTGGTTCTGTTCGTCGGTGCCACAGGTTCGGGCAAATCCACCTCCCTCGCCGCCCTTATCGATCACCGGAACAGCAATTCTGCTGGCCACATCATTACTATCGAAGATCCGGTGGAATACATTCACCGCCACAAGAAGTGCATCGTGAACCAGCGCGAGGTAGGGGTTGACACCCGGAGCTTCCAGAAAGCGCTCAAGAACACACTGCGCCAGGCTCCGGATGTCATACTGATCGGTGAGATTCGCGACCGCGAAACCATGGAACATGCCCTGGCCTTTGCCGAGACCGGGCACCTGTGCATTTCCACGTTGCACGCCAACAATGCCAACCAGGCGCTGGATCGTATCATCAACTTCTTCCCGGAGGAGCGGCGCCCTCAGCTGCTGATGGATCTTGCGATGAACCTGCGCGCGTTTGTCTCCCAACGACTGGTACCAACGATCGACAAGAAGCGCTGCGCAGCGATCGAAATCCTGCTCGGCACACCCACCATCAGCGAGCTAATCCTGCGTGGTGAAATCGAAGGCATCAAGGAAATCATGGAGAAGTCTGCCAACATTGGCATGCAGACCTTTGATCTGGCGCTGTTCAACCTTTGGAAAGAGGGCAAGATTTCCGAAGAGGAAGCGCTCAAGAACGCAGACTCCGCCAACAACCTGCGCCTGAAGATCAAGCTGCACGGTCAGGGCGGTGCCGACTCTTCCGCCGCTTCCGGCCCGACCGGCAGTGGCCTTTCCCTCAAAATCGAGGAAGACGACGAGGATCCGGAAGAATAGTAATTCGTCTCAGGTGTTGTCTGGCGGCGGCCTCAGCCCCCGCCAGGTGATCACCACTGCAATGGCCATGGCGACCGAGCCACCCCAGAACGCCGCGCTGGTGCTGATTCCGTCCACCAGGAACCCGGATATCCAGGCACCCGCCGCACCGCCGGCGCCGAAGGTCAGGCCGCTGTATAGAGCCTGGCCCTGCCCATGATGATGTTTGCCGAAGAATCCCTGGATGTACTGCACCGAAATCGCGTGCAGCGCCCCGTAGGAAGCCGCGTGTAGAAGCTGGGCAAAGATCAGTACGGGAATAACATCGGTTAGTTCTGCAATCAGCGCCCAACGAATCATGGTCAGTACCAGGGCCCCGATGGCAATCTGACGGACGGAGAAACGCCGCGTGAACCGGTGCATCACCAGGAACAGCCCGATCTCGGCAACCACGCCCAGCGACCACAACAAGCCGATCGGCAATTTGCCATAGCCGTGCTGTACGAGATGGATGCTGAAGAACGTATAGTAAGGCCCGTGGGATACCTGGAGCAGGAAGTTCATCAAGAAGAAGGTGACCACCGCCGGGTGGGTGACAATTTCCTTCAGACTGCCCTTGGGAGCTTTAGGCTTCACCTCTCCGCGCTCTGATGGCACCAGAAAAGCTGAGACCGCAATGCCAGCAAAAACCGGCAGCAACAACCAAGGGAGTGAACTGACAGGAACAATCTCGAGGATGCCCCCGACCCCGGCTACCGCGGCAATAAACCCAACTGAACCCCAAAGCCGGACCCGCCCGTATTTCTCCTTCTCCTTTCCCAGGGTGCGAAGCGTAATCACCTCGTACAGAGGCAGGATAGCGTTCCAGAAGAACGTGAAGGCGAGCATTACCAGCAACAGGCCATAAAAGCCAGGCTCAAGGAAAACGCCGGCAAAGAACAGCGAACCGGTAATCGCACCGAACCTTACAAGCCGGACCCGCTGACCACTTCGGTCCCCGAGCCAGCCCCAGACGCTGGGAGCAATAATCTTGGTGAGCTGAATAGTCGCCATCAGTGTGGCGATCTGAAGATAGGTATAGCCCCGTCCCTCAAGGTACAGAGACCAATACGGAAGCAGGCCGCCCAAGAGAGCGAAAAACCAGAAATAAAGATTCGAAAGCCGCCAGTAAATACCAGGACTCCTTTACGAAGCTAACCCGAGAGTCCGTGGCGCCGTCCGGGTGAGGTGTTCAAAAAACGCCCGTAAATACGTCCCTGTAGGGCTTGGTCGCGCCATCCATGGCGCTCCACATTTTTGAACACCTCACCCGGACGGCGCCACTCGTGCAGGATTCAGGCTTACGACCCTATAGTTGACCGATAACGGGTGTAGAAACTTTCACATCACCATTCTGACCACGATGACGCAGGTAGTGATCCAGCAGAACGATCGCCATCATGGCTTCAGCAATCGGTGTAGCGCGAATACCAACACAGGGATCATGACGGCCGGTGGTAATGACCTCCACCGGATTGCCGTTCACATCAATACTGCGTCCGGGCAAACGAAGGCTGGAGGTCGGCTTCAGGGCGATGCTTGCCACGATCGGCTGACCGGAGGAAATGCCGCCCAGTACACCGCCGGCGTTATTGGAAAGAAAGCCTTCAGGCGTCATCTCGTCCCGGTGCTCGGTGCCCTTCTGCTCAACCGAATCAAAACCGGCCCCGATCTCCACGCCTTTCACCGCGTTGATACTCATCAGCGCATGGGCCAGATCCGCATCGAGGCGGTCAAAAATCGGCTCGCCAAGGCCGGGAGGAACGCCATCGGCCACAACATTGATCCGGGCACCGATGGAATCGCCCTCTTTCCGCAGCGCATCCATGTAGGCTTCCATTTCCGGCACCTTATCGGCGTCCGGGCAGAAGAACGGGTTCTGGTGCACCTGGTCCCAGTCCAGCTTTTCCGCCTTGATGGGGCCCAACTGGGAAAGGTAGCCGCGTATCTTGATGCCCAGTCGTTGCTCCAGGAATTTGCGGGCGACGGCGCCGGCGGCCACACGCATGGCGGTCTCACGGGCCGAGGAGCGGCCACCGCCACGGTAGTCGCGAACGCCGTATTTGTGCATGTAGGTGTAATCGGCATGGGCCGGTCGGAACTGCTCCGAGATTTTGGAATAGTCCTTGGAGCGCTGATCCGTATTCTCGATGAGCAGGCCGATGGGCGTTCCGGTGGTCTTGCCCTCGAACACCCCGGACAGGATCTTCACCTCGTCCGCCTCGCGGCGCTGGGTGGTATGGCGGGAGGTGCCCGGCTTGCGACGGTCCAGGTCCCGCTGCATGTCGGCTTCCGAAAGCTCCAGGCCCGGAGGGCAGCCGTCGATAATGCAGCCCAGGGCGGCCCCATGGCTTTCACCAAAGGTGGTTACTGTGAACAGTTTTCCAAAGCTATTTCCCGACATGATTCAGTATCTTATCCAGTTCTTGTGAAAATTCGGTTTAACCGCGGGCCTGCCAGGCGCGGAGATCTTCACCCCGCAGCAGGAATACTCCGTCACCGCCGTTTTCAAACTCCAGCCAGGTGAACGGCAGGTCCGGATAAGCCTGATCCAGCGCGACCCAACTGTTGCCTACTTCCACGATCAGCAGGCCGTCTTCGGTGAGGTGGTCGGCCGCCTTTGCCAGGATACGGTGGGCGATATCCAGACCATCCGCCCCAGCGGCAAGACCCAGTTCCGGCTCATGGCGGTATTCGTCCGGCATATCCGCGAGGTCTTCAGCATCCACGTAGGGGGGGTTGCTCAAAATGACATTGTAGCGGCCGGTAATGTTCTCGAACACATCAGACTTTACGGTGCGTACCCGGTCTCGGACGTCATGAAGATCAATATTCGACTCCGCGACCGCCAGGGCGTCCTCGGAAATATCGGACAGATCCACCTCGGCATCCTCGAACACCATGGCTGCGCCAATGCCGATGCAGCCACTGCCAGTGCACAGATCCAGTATCCGGGTAACTTCGGTGTCGCCCAGCCAGGGCTGGAGACCACTTTCCAGCAATTCGCCAATGGGCGACCTGGGCACCAGCACGCGCTCGTCCACATGGAACGGCATGCCCATGAACCAGGCTTCGCCAAGCAGGTACGCGAGCGGGACCCGGTCGTCCACTCGCCGCTGGATACGTTCGAGAATCATGGCACGCTCGTCCCGGGTGAGCCGCGCATCGAGGAACAAGGCGTTGTTTTCCAGTGGCAGGTTCACGCTGCGCATCACCAGCTGAACCGCCTCGTCCCAGACGTTATCGGTGCCATGGCCAAAAAACAGTGGCGACGCCGCAAACTGCGTCGAGGCATAGCGAAGGTAATCGCGAACGGTCTGAAGGTCGTCGATGGGACTGGTCACAAGGATCATTTCCTGTTCTGGCGCATGTCAGCGCGGGATTATACGCTGTTTGGCCCCGCTCCCGCAGCCTAAACCAGCCCGGATCCTGCTCAGATGGCCAACGGGCCGGAGCTGCTCCTGTTCGCCTCGTACCGGTCCAGCGCCAGGGCCATACGTTCGCGCCCAAGCTGAATCAGCTCGGGGGCCTTGTGGTAGTCGTAGGTCCGACAGGCATTCTTGGGCACGTTGACCAGCAAATCCGGCGGGTAACCAGCGATCTTGTATTGCACCAACGCACTCTGCATGGTTTCGATGGTCAGGTTCATCACATCGAATTTGCCTATGCCAAGCTTGTCCCAGTCGATGGTTTCGTGATCTTCCTGATGTTTCTTATCGGTTGGCTTTTTATCGTGGTCCTTGTGGCTTTCTTTTTTGTGGACCTCCCGGCTGATTTTCTCCTCGGGACTTTCTCCATTGTCGACTTTCCGGGAGCCGAGTGATTTGATGGTATCCCAGTCAAACCAGCGGGATGCCTTGTCGCGGATGGCGTCAACCCACTCTTCCATCTCCGAAGCTTCTTGATCGTGGACAAAGGCCGCGTCCGGGATCCGCTGGCGCTGGTCGTCCTCGCCACTGAGGTTGACCGCAACAATCAGGTCCGCGTGGGCGGAGATGGTCGGGATTATCGGTAACGGATTCAGCAAAGCGCCATCCACCAGGACGCGTCCATTCAGCACCAGGGGCGTCACAACACTTGGAATGGCGACAGAGGCTCGGATGGCCTGGTCCAGCGGACCTTCCTGAAACCAGACTTCCTTGTGGGCCAGCAGATCGGTAGCAACCGCCGTGTAGGCCAGTGGCAGGTCTTCAATCCGGGTATCACCCAGCATCTCCCGGACCACGGAAAAAATCTTTTCACCACGGATGGCACCCACTGAATTGAAGGTAACGTCCAGCAGCTTGAGTACATCGAACTGGCCGAGGCCGGTGACCCAGTCCTTGTAGTCCTTCATCTTGCCCGCGGCGTACATGCCACCAATCAGCGCGCCCATGGAACAACCCGAGATCGCGATGATGTCGTAACCGCGCTCCTTCAGGATCTCTATGGCGCCGATGTGGGCATAGCCACGTGCGCCCCCGCTACCGAGGGTTAATGCAACGGTCTGCTTACGTTTGGTGCCGGGAGGCTTTTTCTGGATATTGGCCGGAGCCTCTGCCGCAGATACATCGGAGCTCTGCAGGACCTTGGAGATACTATCCTCCGGAATGTCTGTATCCGGTTTTCCCGGGGAATCCCCGTCCTTTTCCTCATCCTTGGCCATGATCTCACCTCGAAATGACGGTCACTTCCACCCTATCACCCTGACGATCCGGGTTTTCCATGGGTATAAAGGGGCCAACCACCAGTATTTTCTGCTGCTCCCGGGATATCCCGATACGCGCCAACACTTCGGAGAGGGACTCGGTCGCACCCCGGGCACGTTCGAGGGAGTCGTCAAGGCTCTCTTCAGCGCCCAGCGACGAGAATCCTACCAGAACCACCGTAGCGCCTTCTTCCGAAGCCTGCTCCCTCAGGTTGCGACGATCGCTTGCCGCCCAGTCAAATTTGTAGGTAAAGCCGCCCTCATAGGGAACAATCAACGGCCCGAACATCCGATCGGAACCCGTATCGAATCCAGGTACAACGGCACCGTCACCGAGCCTGAGATGCTCGACCCAGATGTACTCACGCAAGTTGCCTCGGGTTACGGTGTAAACAAGCGTCAGCCAACGGGTTCCATCCTCATCGAGTGACCCGGCAATCAGGTAATCCTGTTCAGAATCCCGGCCGTTGAGGATCGCCTGGCCAAAAATGCGGTTCGCCCAGATTACACTCCGGCCGCAGCTGACCCCGGAACAATCATACAGAACGCTAGCGCCCCGGGCCTGTAACAGCTGGCGATAATGGCCGCGAGCCCCGGCCCGGCCAGCATCCCGGTTAAGCTGGTACATTCGGCCTTCGCCCGAGACCGGCAAACGCGCCATGGTGTCGGAACGGATTTCATTATTCACTTCCCGAACCGGGCTGAACAACACCAGATGGCCGTTGGACTGAATCCGGGTACTGGTTTCCAACTGCGACTGGGGGAAAGGTTCCGGAAAACCGGATGCCAACGCCTCATTCGAAAGTGTAGCCAACAGGACCAGCATCCCGCCAAGGGATTTAACGAACCACTTTACGCTCAATTGCTTAACCATTGGTCAAAAATGCCCTTACCGCTTCTGCTACCGGCACGGTATCGCCATCGAGGTGACAATGATGGCCGCCCGGAACACGTGCTATTGTGAGATTCCTGATCCGCTCTGCCCTGTCGTCCAGCCCTTTGCGATGGGAGAGCAGGCCTTCATCGGCACGCACAAACAACGTCGGCGTCTCGATGGCTTCCAGGGAAGCCAGCACCTGCTCCTCCGTCATCATCAGCGGGGATGGGTGACGAAGACGCGGATCAGTACACCATACGTAACCGTCACCAAACGGTTTCATATTCCGGGGCACCAGGGTCAGCGCGGCTTCATGGCTCAGCGGGCTGACGCCGCCCTCCCGGGCCTTTGCCGCAGTTGTCAGATCCGGATAGACCACCGACTTACCGGATCCGTTCAGGCGCTTCTTGATGGCCCTTCTCAATTGGGGAATGGTTTCTTCAACCGGACGACTGATGGCGCCGAGGCTGTCAATCATCACCAGATGCCGGACCTTTTCCGGGAAAGCTGCAGTGTAAAGGGCGCTGACGATGCCGCCGAGCGAGTGCCCCACCAGATCAACCCGGCTCTCATCGAATTCGCTGAAATGCCGTTCGATCACTTCGGCCAGATCCGCCACGTAATCCATCAGCAGGTAGGACTGGCCCGGTGACCGGTGTCCCGATTTTCCATGCCCGGCCATATCGATGGCATGCACATCGGCCAGTTTTGCAAGTTCCGGGGCAAGTTTTCTGAAGGTCAGGCTGTTGTCCAGCCAGCCATGAAGCATCAGGACCGGTGATTGCCCGCTAACTCCGGGATTGGCAGACCAGGAAAGGCCAGCAAGATCAATGTTCTCGAGCTGCCAGACGGTTTCCGAGCAACACAACGGTTTTCCGGCAGATCGTGCGGTTTCAGACATATCGTTCATGAAGCGGAACGCCTCACATGGTGTGTGTGGGGCGATCGGAACTGAGGGAGCCGGCCAGGTAGGATTCAATCTTGGTACGAGCCGTTTCATCATCGCCGTTGAACTGTACGCCAATACCGGCAGCACGGTTCCCCTGGGCACCCTTCGGTGTTATCCAGATGACCTTGCCGGCCACGGGGATCTTTTCCGGCTCATCCATCAGGTTGAGCAGGAGAAAGACCTCGTCACCAAGCTGGTACTGTTTCTGCGTCGGAATAAACATTCCGCCCTGACGAATATAGGGCATGTAGGCTGCATACAGCACTGCCTTGTCCTTGATGGTCAGGGTGAGAATGCCACTGCGCGCGCCAAAACCTGGGCCCATATCTGACACCTTTTATTGTGTTGTCACGGTAACTCGTTCATACCGGGATAAGAAAATCCCTGTCATTTCGCAATCATAGCAGCTTGGGCCCGCATAGGCGTAGCCCTTACCGACAACGCGGTTAACCCGCCTTGCGCCGCCTGGGCATCAGGGCCTGCCAGGCCAGTAACAAACGGCTGGCTTCAAGCTCCGGATTGGCATTGTAGACACCCGCTGCCCTCGACTCCCGGATCATATCCAGGAGCTCATGGGCCCGCCAGGCCGGATTCCGTTTCGCCAGGAACCCGAGCATGTCCGCAGCCTCCGCGTCCGAGGCCTGGCCACCGGCCGCCATGCGTGCGAGGTCCGCTGCCCAGCCTTCGAACAGGAACAGCGCATCTTCCAGCCCCATGGCCTTGAACGCCTTCGCGGCCTCGGCCACGGGCATCTGCCCCTTCATGAATTGCCTGAAGCTTTCGAAAGCCTCATCGCGAAGCTTGAGAAACTCGCCATTGACGTATTCAAGGGCAAGTCGTGGTGCGTTACCCGCCAGCATCAGCGCTTTGGCCAGTACTTCCGCGGATGGTCGCTGATCTTCGTCCAGCTCCGTCACCTTCGCCACCAGCCAGCGTTCCGCCTGCTCCCGCGCAGGCACTGAAATGTTCAGGGTCTGGCAGCGTGACCGGATGGTTGGCAGCACGGGACGGCCGCTTTCCTGGAGCAGCAGCAGGGTGACGTCCGCCAGTGGTTCCTCCAGGGTTTTCAGCAAGGCATTCGCGGCATTGATGTTGAGCTGGTCGGCCCGATCAATGATTGCCACCTTGTGATGGGCGACCTGGGGCGAACCCACGGCAAACGAAGACAGCGCCCGAATCTGGTCCACCTTCACCATCCGGGATTTTTCCGGTGCATAGATCCGCAAATCCGGATGGCTGCCGGCGGCAACAAGCTCACACTGTTTGCAGTGGCCGCACCCGACCGGTAGATCCGCTTCATTCCTAACCGGTCGGTCGCAAAGCAGCAAGCACGCCACAGCTTCCGCCCAGGCCCGTTTCCCGACACCCCGCTCGCCATTGATGATCAGGGCATGGGGCAGGCGGTCCTCGGCGAGCCGGGCCTGTATCTGTTGCCAGGCTCGCTGGAGCCAGGGCATGTCTTGCGCGATATCGGTCACGATGCTGATCCGGATTCTCTGTGTGGATGGCGCCGCTGTGAGGCTTCCCGTAACCGGCGTTTCATAGTGCCCAGCAACCGCCGCATACGCCGCAGTTCCTGATCATCGGATTCGGATGACGGCTTATAGTAATGGCTGTTCACCATCCAGGCAAAACGACGGGCCGTTTCCGTGACCGAAGGCCGCGCTTGCGCCAGCCGGTCTGCCAGAGTAGTTGGGGTTTCCCCCTGCCGGACCGGCACACCGGCACTCTCGCAGGCCCGGTGCCAGGATAGCAGCACTTTCTGGAAATCGTCCCGACGTTCACCCCGTCGCAACTGCAACGTTGAAAACAGGCCCGCGATCAACAGTCCTGCACCAACAATGCCGGCCGTCAGGTAGCCGAGTTCACGCAGGCCGATACCGCCGGGCAGGCGAGACATCAGATCCATCTGGCTCTGGCCTTGATAACCGACCACCCAGCGCTGCCACTGGTAGTTAATTCGATCCAACTGGAGACTCGCCCATTGCACCAGTGCCAGATCACCATACTTCTGGGCCGAGAGGACCTCGTCCTCCAGGAATGAGCCTTCCTCTGCCACCGCGTCCCGGAGGCCGGACTCGATTCGCGCCGGAGAAATCGCCGCCGTGGGATCGACCCGCACCCAGCCCTGGCCATCCAGCCAAACCTCGACCCAGGCATGGGCGTCATACTGGCGCACGATCAGGTATTCAGCCCCTGCCCCGGATTCGCCGCCCTGATAACCGACGACCACCCGGGCCGGAATACCTGCTGATCTCAGAACGAAGGTGGTAGCCCCCGCATAGTGGGCGCAGAAGCCGCGTTTCTGATCGAACAACAGAGCATCGATGCCATTTTCGGGCATGGCCGGCGGACGCAGTGTGTAGAAGTATTCCTGCTCACGGAACCGGCTCAGCAGCGAGTCAACAACACCCTGATCAGAAAAACGTTGGTCCAGCTCGCGGGCCAGCTCACGGGCCCTCGGGTTGCCGGACGCGGGCAACTGCAGATACCGGCGCCGCTCCGCAGGACTCAGCTCACCATTTCTGGAGCTCCGGGATTCATCAAGGCTGAGACGGTAACGCATCGGGCTGTCCGCCGGCCGGCGGAACCGGAACAGGTCATCACCCTCTTCCACCACGTTGTCGGAGACCGCCGATGAGCCCTCCAGGGCGAATGCCCAGCGTTGATCCGTCGGCTCCATCAGCACATCATATTCCCTGCCGCCCAGCGGCCCTACGCCACCATCCATCGCGATCCGGCCCAGCCGACGGAAACCTTCTTCACGCCCCTGGCGCCAGGTTTCCCCATCCAGGTAATCCAGCACCAGGCCGCGCCAGTAACGGTCGCGGTATGCGGGTATTCCACCCCCGAACGTTGCCCGAAAAGCACGCTCGCTGCTTTGGGCCAGGTTGGAGATGTCCCCCGGCCGCATGGTGTCACTGATGCCCGAACGGGCTTCGCCGGAAACCAGCGGCACACTCCAGAGCGGTGCCATGCGGGGAAAGAAGACAAACAGCAGCACAACGACCGGCAGGGTCTTCAGAACCAGTCCGCCCAGGCGACGCCAGCCGGAAGGCATATCGCTGGGTAGATCCGGGGCATTGAGCACCTGCAACCCGACCAGCAGTAAAGCAACCGCAAGGAAGTTCACCAACGACCACAGAATATTCTGCTGGAACAGGAAATTAACCCCGACCAGGTAGACCAGGATAAAAAACAGCACGTAGAAGTCCCGCGTTGAGCGGGTTTCCAGCCACTTCAGCCCCACCGCCAGCACAAAGAACGAGGCTGCGGTATCCACGGTAAAACGGCCCTGGACGGTAGCAACGTACACGGCGATCAGAACCAGCATGATACCAGTGCGCAACCAGCGCCCCGGAAGCCGGACCCTGCCCTCCTGCGCGAGCCACCGCCACACTGCCAATATCCCGCAGGCGGCGACCAGCCATATCGGCAGCCGGTCCCACTGGGGCGCCAACAGGATGGCGAAGCTGCCGATCAACCAGAGCAAGGCATTCGAAGGCAGAGCGTTCGCCGGCTCAACAGCCTCACGACCGAGAGAGAAGGTCCGGGTCAATTTCATGCCGCAGCCTCCTTCTCTCTTGGGGCTTCATTCCGGCGGGTTCCATGCTCCGCCGCTATCGTATTTCTCAGAGGCTCCTCTCCCCAAACGGCCAGGGCACGCAGGCAGCGGGTGACGTGTGCCGGCCCCTGATCAGGCTCAATCACCTGCCCCGGCAGATTCAGACCGAACGGCGTACTGGCCTTCGCCCGCTCCAGCACTTGCGAGGCGAGATAGCTTAGCCGCAGCTCATTGTCCGTACCGGCAAACGCGTAAAAGTCCAGCCACTGCGGGTTCCCTTGTTCCCCCTCCCAATCCGCGACCACCATCTGTGCGGTGCGGGCATAGCGCTTCCACATGACGCGCTGACTCAGATCGCCCTCACGCCAGGGACGCAGGTCCGCATTATCATTTCCGATGGTTGGGCGCTGGGCACTGTCCTCATCTCCATCCTCGACGGTGCTTCCGGCATCCGGCGCAGCCACAGGCCTGGGAAAAATGATCGCTGGCGATACTGGCCGAATCCAGGACCAGGCCTTCAACAAACCAAAAGGAAAGCGGGTTTCGATCCGAATCATTTCCGGCCGGAGGTAACCGCGATGGGCGGAAGGCACCGACAAGGCCACATCCAGCGCCTGTCCGGCCGGGATATGGAAGGGGGCAAGAGTGGAATCCTCACAGGAAAGACGGATCGCAATGGCCGGCCCTTTCCCGGCGGAGGCCCGAAACCGGTATGGAACCTCGTCACCGGCAAAGCCTTCACCTGGTTGAGTCACCGTCAACTGCAGGCCTGACAGGTTGCGATGGGTCTGGTGCATGGCACCTATAAACAGCGCGCCAAGAAGAAACGTGGTGAGATAAATCAGGCTGTTCTGGTAATTGATGCCGGTGATCAGCATCACCAACAGCAAAATACCGAAGACCAGACCGGCTCCGGTCGGCAGAATAAAGATATTTTTCTGATTGAACGACTGACTGTCCGATCGGGGAACCCGACGATTCAGCCAGCGCTGCCAGCGTTCGCGAAATACTTTGATCATTCTGCCCTTGTGGCCCTGTACGAACGGAAAAGTTCCACGACTATACCAATGAAACTGCGGCTTTTTATAAAGATACTGACAATTCAAAGAGACTGATCACAATCCCACGTGCACTCGGTTGAAAAACTGTCCAACAAACCGAATACTGAGAAGCAGATCAAAGGACGAGGCCACACTATGAAAGGCACACATCTGCTCGCCAGCGCCATCGCCGGCCTGGCCGCCAGCCTTGGGGCAACCGCGGGCGTGGAAGCCCTGACGTCCGACGAAATGGTGGAAACCTACGTCAAGGACTCAGCGGTCATCATCGTACCCAAGGAAAAGCGGAAATCCGAGGCCGACCGCCGGCGCATCATCCGTTCCCTGACCATCTCCCCCGGCGAACCGGTGCTGACCGAATCCGAAGAAGAAGCCTACCGGGACCTGCTGCAGAAATATATGGAAGAGGACCGGGAAGACGCCCTGGCCGCCGCGGAAGAGGAGTTCATCCGCCGCGCCCTTCTGCTTCCCACCGACCAGTTGACTGCTGTCCAGCCGATTGCCGAGTCAACCCCCACCATCCCGCCGCTGATCTTTGGCCAGCAGATGGAGATTCCGGATGAGCCGTTTACCCAGACTTTTTTGAATGACCAGTTGGGGATCGGGTTTGATGGGCAGAATGTGAATTTCTCGATCGGTACCCCGCCGGGGATTGATCAGATCCGGATTCCGGAGGCGATTAATGAGGGGCCGATCAGTTTGACGCCGAGGGCTGGAGGAGGGTTTGATCTTTCTATTGCGGTGCCTGAGGAGTAGGTACGACTTAAGGAATGCGAAGAGGCGGCCGCTGGCTGTCTTTTTTGGCTAGCCGACCGAAAAAACGCCCCGCAAAGCGGGGCGTTTCACCGAATGGGTATCAGGTCAGATCAGTGACCGTAGATAGCCAGTTTGGTGTCGGTGATCGCCAAGTTGTCCAGTGCCACGGAACCGATGGATTGGCCGGTACCAGCAGCGATGTCACCACCGATCTGGATATCGCCGATGTTTACGTCCATGTAGACGTTATTCACATCCACACGCAGCACGTTGGTCGCTGTGGAGGCTCCCAAACCCGCACCTTTGTATACGTCAAGATTGACGTTGGCGTAGTTGGTCAGCTTTCCGAAAGCGAGTTGCTGAGTTGGATCCGTACTCCAATCATAACCCTCAGCCGCTGTGCCGCCGCTTGCTGCAAGTTCCTCGTCAGCGGTCTGGCCGTTGCCGTCATAGTCGAAATTAGTTCCTGCGCCGGAAACCACCATGTCACGGATACCAATGCCAAGGAAATCAACATCGAAATCCATATCGTCAATATCGAACGCTACAACCATGTTCAGGTGATCAGTAGCTGTGTCGACACGCATATCCAGGGCGGCCAGATCACCGTGCATACTCATATTTGAAATCAGAGTAGTAGTATCTCCGGTTGCATCATTGCCGATAAGTTCCATTGAACCAGCAGTCATACCCCAGTCAATGGGAACCGGTGCACCAGTGGTTGGATCAACTTCCAGGGAGCCCACGTGGATAACTGCGTCACCGTCAGCCGCTACATCAATATCAATCTTGAGTTGATCCAACAGCGTGTTATCTGCAGTACCGTCGCCGTCGGTGTCAACAGCGCCATCCGTGGTCACACCAGCACCACCCAGCACAATGTCGTTCACTGCAAAAGAACCCTCGTCAGTGTACTTGAACTGACCAATGCTCACTTTGGTTTCCAGTTCGATGGTCACACCGGCCTGACCGGTCACGTTACCCATCGCGGAATCGTTCATTGCCTTCAATTCTGCCTGGGCAGCGAAGGGTGCAGCAGCTACCGCAGTAGCAAGCGCAATTTTTTTCAGGCCTTTCATTCTTATCTCCTTATAAACTCATTTTGTTGTTATCTGAGTTTTTGATTTGGCTGTGAGATCGGTGACCCCACGCCTCCATTTAAGATTGTTTTACAGTCCTAATCCGTGATTACCCTCACAGTTCGTCACGTTCCGTTTACAACCTGAAACAAACCACGACCACTTCTCACTCAGCCTGAAATTTCGGGCGCGTCGGCTTTGTCGTCATAAAATATCTGGAACGGCTTTTCTTTGGTAATAGACTGCGAATATTTCACTTTTCCACCCTCGTCCTGGTAAGGGACGAACTTGCTCCCCGAGATTCCAAGCCGGTGCTCATGCTCCAGAACAAGAACTTTTTGGGGATTATCGTCACTCATCTGACCCGCATACAGAATGGCGGCGGCATTGATCTGGCCCCTCCGGGCTATGGACTTCAGCGCTACACGGAACATAACCACGCGGATCTGCGGCGGAGCCCCCTCTGCTGCTTCGTCGAGTTTCAGTTCCTTTACGGTGACTCCGTCTTTCATCAGCATCCATCCGGAGGGCATGGGAGTTTCCCCGGGCTCAATCCTGCCCTGGTACTCCGCTGTTGCCTGTTCAGCCAGGTAGGCAAGCTGCTTGTTGGCGACAACCAGGTAGCGGGCCATCTCTTTTCTGTCGATGACACCGTCGGAAAGCACACTGTTTTCGGGAATCTCTATTTCGACGGTGTCCTTATCCCGGGCCTGAACCAAACCGGTAGTAAGCAGTAGCGACATAGTCACTGAGGCTATGACAGTTTTGAGAGAGTGAGGCATCGTTCTTTTCCCTTGTTATTCTGCTGATTTGAATACGTTCACCGACGAACTCGGTTAAAATACACGTCCACAGGTAAGAACTGCTGCGTGAACCTGTTTTCATTAGATCAGCGGTCCCGCAGAGCCGACAACGCCCGTTTTGTGCCCTGTTTATCATTCTTCCAAAATTCTTCGGAGGTACCTTGAGCCCGGCTACGACCCGCCTGCTTTCCCGGGAGGAGTTAACCCGCTTGCTGCAACACGCCTCGATGCAGGACGATTTTGTTCATGTCGGTACCGTTGGCGAAGGCGCTGGCCGGGGCACCTGGCGCGGGTTTTCGTGCAGTGCTGCCGAAACCAGGGTTTGGCATCAGGGCGATGGGGATAGTGGCGATCTCATGCAGCTGGCCCGAGAAATGGAAATCGAAGCTGGCAAATACGCGGGATATTCGTCTGAGGTGGACTGCCTGGTCGGTGGCTGGATAGGCTTTCTGAGTTACGAGTTGGGTTACATCCGCGAACCCCGGCTTGCGCCTATCTGCCCCATTCTGCCGGTACCTTTACTGTCCGCCGGTTTGTATCTCTGGATGGCGAGCCACAACCGGGAGACCGGTGACTATTACCTCTGGATTCACCCGGAATGCCCGGAGAGTCTGGCCGGCCAGATAAACGGGTGGCTTTCCGAGCCGGATGGTGATGAGCCTTGCAGCTGGGAGATCACCGAGCCTTTCAAACCCCGACAATCTCCCGAATCCTTCAAGACTGGCGTCCAGACCATCCGCGATTACATCCAGGCTGGTGACTGCTATCAGGCCAATCTGTCCCAGGAGTTTGTTGGCAAATTCAGCGGCGATCCCTGGTGTGCGTTTCAGGCTTTGGCGGAAGCCAACCCTACCCCTTACAGCGCTTTTATCCGGGCTGGTGAGTATTCGGTTCTTTCAATCTCTCCGGAGCGATTTCTCGAGATTGAGGAGCGGACGGTAAAGACAAGTCCTATCAAGGGTACCCGGCCGCGGGGGAAAACTCCGGAGGAGGATGCGGCGCTGGCGGCCGAGCTGCGGGCCTCCGAGAAGGACCGGGCTGAAAATCTGATGATAGTGGACCTGTTGCGTAATGATTTGAGTCTTAATGCGGCCACCGGTTCAGTTTCCGTGGACCAGCTGTTTGCCCTGGAGTCCTACCGGAATGTTCATCACCTGGTCAGCCATATTCGTGCGGAGCTTGCCGAGGGGATTTCGCCGCTGAAGGCGCTGTTTGATGCGTTTCCCGGGGGGTCGATTACGGGTGCGCCGAAGATTCGGGCAATGGAAATTATCAGGGAGCTGGAGCCTCATTGGCGTGGGCCTTACTGTGGCTCGGTTTTTTATTACGGGCTGGATGGGCGGCTGGATAGCAATATTGCGATTCGCACCTTGCTCTGTGATGGCAAGGGCACCATTCGGTGTTGGGGCGGTGGGGGTATTGTGGCGGATTCGGACCCGGAAGCTGAATATCAGGAGACGTTGGCTAAGGTTGGGTCTTTGATGGGGTTTTTGGAGGAGTTGGAGATTGGCGAGGGGTGAAGTTGGGGTCAGAAGAAGGCTTTCTTCTGACCCCGGAGTTGGTGCCCGCCCCTTGGGTTAGCCTCTGGCCTCGTGGGATGAAAATGGGGTCAGATGAAAGCTTTCATCTGACCCCGCGGGCCCGACGGGCAGAAGCGGATCGATGCCCGGACCGCTGATCAGCAGTCGTGGACGGTGCTGGCTTTCAGGAATTCCTGCTTGAGCTCGTCAAAGTTGTGGACGGCCGGGAAGTGGGGGAATTCATCGATAACATTTTGCGGGGCGTGGATGAGGATGCCCTGCTCCGCCTGACCCAGCATGGTGGTGTCGTTGTAGGAGTCGCCGGCGGCGATGACGCGGTAGTTCAGAAGTTGGAAGGCGCGAACTGACTGGCGCTTAGGGTCGCGCTGGCGCAGGAGGTAGTTGGTGATCTGGCCATTCTCGGCCACTTCAAGCTTGTGACACAGGAGTGTCGGGTAGCCCAGTTTTTTCATCAGGGGCATGGCGAATTCGTAGAAGGTGTCGGACAGGATCACCACCTGGAAGCGCTCGCGCAGCCAGTCGAGGAATTCCCGGGCGCCGGGCAGCGGGTCCAGCTCTCCGATCACGTCCTGGATCTGCGGCAGGCCATAGCCGTGCTGGTCAAGAATGCGCAGGCGCTGCTTCATCAGCACGTCGTAATCGGGAATGTCACGGGTGGTGGCCTTGAGTTCTTCAATGCCGGTTTTCTCGGCGAATGCGATCCAGATTTCCGGGATCAGTACCCCCTCAAGGTCAAGACATGCGAGTTCCACAATGGTCTCCTGATTACGTGGTTCGGTGGCTGAGCTGCCGCTCGTGTTTGATCAGGAACGTATGATAAGGAAATCCGGGGCGGAATGCATCGTGATTCTGGGGCCCGAAACCAGGATAATAAGGTATAAATATATAGATTGTCATTCCTTCCGGCTATGAGGGATTTAATGTTAGCCTGCCTGAACATTGATTAAAGGTATGTTTTCTCCATGACGGATATAGACACCCTTCGCACGGAACTCGAGGGCCAAAGCCCCAGGGCCATCCTCAAGGCCGCACTCCAGCGTTACGACAACATCGCTGTCTCGTTCAGCGGTGCCGAGGATGTGGTCCTGATTGAAATGGCCCACAAGCTCACCGACAACCTGCAGGTGTTCACCCTGGATACCGGCCGACTACACCCGGAGACCTATGAGTTTGTGGAGAAGGTCCGCAAACATTACGGCATCGAGATCGAGGTGCTGTTCCCCGACGCAGCCGAAGTGCAGGATCTGGTCAATCGCAAGGGGTTGTTCAGTTTTTACGAGGACGGACATTCCGAGTGCTGCGGCATCCGCAAGGTCAATCCGCTGAAACGCAAACTGGCGACGGTGGATGCCTGGATTACCGGCCAGCGCAAGGACCAAAGCCCCGGTACCCGCAACGATGTGCCGGTCGTGCAGGAGGATTCGACGTTCTCAACGGAAGACAGGACCCTGGTAAAGTTCAACCCACTGGCCAACTGGACGTCCAACGAGGTCTGGGACTACATCCGGATGTCGGAGGCGCCCTACAACGAATTGCACGAGAAAGGCTTTGTCAGTATCGGCTGCCAACCGTGCACCCGGCCGGTGCTGCCGGGTCAGCATGAGCGGGAAGGCCGCTGGTGGTGGGAAGAGGCCACGAAAAAGGAATGTGGCCTGCATGCCGGGAACCTGATCGCCAAAGACTGATCAGGCCCTCCGATCCTTTCGGACTGCCCACTTAATAGGTGGGCAGCTCCACGTCCTTGAACAACTCCTCGATCTCTGACCGACTGCCCTGATGGGCGACAGCTGCATCCACCCTCTCCTTGGTGAGGTGCGGTGCAAACCTGTGCATGAAGTCATACATATAGCCACGCAGGAAGGTGCCCTTGCGGAAGCCGAGCCGGGTGACACTGGGCCGGAACAGTTTGCGGGCATCCAGGGCAACCAGGTCCGCATCGGTCTTCGGATCAAAAGCCATGCTGGCGATAATGCCAACGCCCAGTCCCAACCGCACGTAAGTCTTGATGACGTCGGCATCGGCGGCGGTGAACACCACCTTGGGCGTCAAACCTTCTGACTGGAAGGCCTCGTCCAGCTTGGAACGACCGGTGAAGCCGAACACGTAGGTCACCAGCGGGAACTCCGCCAGCTCCGGCAAGGTCAGCTCCGGCTTCTGGGCCAGCGGATGATCCTTGGGCACGATCACGCTCCGATTCCATTTATAGCATGGCATCATGATCAGGTCGTGGAACAGCTCCATGGCCTCGGTGGCAATTGCGAAATCCACCGCACCATTAGCCGCCATCTCGGAAATCTGCATCGGGGTACCCTGATGCATGTGCAGGGACACATCCGGGTACTCTTCGATGAAGCCGCTGATAATCGGCGGCAAGGCGTAGCGGGCCTGAGTGTGTGTGGTGGCAATGCTCAGGTCACCCTTACGCTGGTTACTGAATTCCTGGGCGATTTTCTTGATGCCTTCCACCCGTCGCAGAATCTCGCCCGCCTCGCGGATGATGATCTCGCCGCCCGGCGTGATACGGGTAAGATGCTTACCGCTTCGCGCAAACACTTCCAGGCCAAGTTCGTCTTCCAACAGACGAATCTGTTTCGAGATCCCGGGCTGCGAGGTGAACAGACTTTGGGCGGTCGCGGACACGTTCAGATCGTGATGGGCCACTTCCCAGATATAGCGCAATTGTTGTAATTTCATCGATTGCAGCACTCCCGCATAAAAACTTGAGCCTTCATTCTTTTTTATTATAGATAAAACCTTTTTCAAAGTTTAGACCAAAATTGCATTTACGCATCATCCGATCGCCATCTGAGTCATTAGAAACCTTGACTTGTCTGACGCAAAGCACACAATCCGACTTAGATTCTTACTTTCCGGCATTCAAGGAACCAATGCTGCTTACCACGAAATTCCTACGGCCCAGTTCCGATCCGAGAGCGGTTCCCCGCGATCGGCTGCGTGCCTTGCTGGATCCTGAAGGGCCGAAACGCCTGGATCTGGTCATAGCCCCGGCCGGGTTCGGCAAGACGACCCTGGTCAGCCACTGGTGTGCCCGCACCTCCTCTCCTACCGCCTGGCTGTCCCTCGACGAGCACGATGACCAGCCCCGACGATTCTGGCAGTACGTGATCGGCGCCTTCGAATATACAGGACTGCCAGGCATGGCCCAGTGCCACAAACTGCTGGCGCAGGAGGACGACGGAGATCCCACTGTCGTCATCACGGCACTGATCAACGAGCTGGCTCGGGACGGCGGTACCTGGGCCCTGGTCCTCGATGACTACCACTTTATCCAGGATGACACCATCCACCGCCAGCTGGCCTGGTTTATTGATTACCTTCCGCCCGGCGTGCTAGTTTGCCTGGCTTCACGCACTGAGCCACCGCTCCCGCTTGCCCGCTGGCGGGTTCGCCGCTGGGTAGAGGATATCCACCCCGGATTACTCGCGTTCTCCGAGGAGGAGTGCCGGCAATTTTTCCGGGACACCATGGGGCTGGATATCACCGACGAAGATGCCCGCGCGATTTGCCGCAAGACCGAGGGCTGGGTTGCGGCCATGCAGTTGTCCGCACTCTCCGGTGACAGCAGTATTTCCGGGGAAGGACTGGCAAAGCCTGCCGGAAACATCGAGGTGGACGAGCGCCATATCAGCGATTATGTGCTGACCGAGGTGCTCGAAAAACAGCCCTCCCACCTGGCTGAATTCCTCCTGGAAACCACCTGCTGCCCCCGCCTGAATGCCTCCCTGTGCAACAGCATCCGGGGACGGGACGACAGCCAGGAAATTCTGGAAGAACTCCTGCGGCAAAACCTGTTCTTGATTCCACTGGACAATCAAAACGGCTGGTTCCGTTACCATGATCTGTTCCGGGATGCCCTTTCCAGGCGGATGCAACACACTCAGCCGGAACTGGCCGAAACGCTGTGGCGCAAAACCGTCGACTGGCTGCTGAGTCACGGCCACGTACAGGAAGCCATTGCCCAGATTGTGCGCCACCAGGACTGGCCCTGGCTGGCCCGGGTACTGTCGGAGCGTGGCAACAACCTCATCCACGGTGGCTTTCACCTGCCGGTACTGGACTGGCTTGCAGCGCTACCAGAGTACCTGATGAGCGAAAGCCCGCAATTACAGATGCTGAAGATCTGGGGTTTGTTCTTTGCCAATCGTGTCGACAGCCTGGAACCCCTGCTCATTGCCCTTGAGGATCTTCTTGATCAGCGAGTTGCCGATTCCCATCCGGATGCCGAGGGCGCGCTCGGATTGCACAGCGAGATTTCCCTTATCCGTTCCTACCTTGCCCGCTCCCGGAGTGACGACAAGGCGGCCAGCGACCTCACCCGTCGCGTTCTGGAAGAGATCGACCACACCCGGATCCCCCTGAAATCCGTTACCTACTACGGGATTGGCCTGGACTGTTTCGGACGCGGTGAATTACCCGAGGCCGAGGACGCCCTGCGCTCCGCCGTCCATTATGGCCAGGTAGAGCGCAAACCCAGCACGGTGCTTTCCAGTGGTGGACTGCTGGCCTGGATCCAGTACAACCGGGGCGAGATAGATCTGGCCCTGGAAACCTGCACCGCGGTTCGGCAATGGGTGGACAAGCATTACTCCGATCCGAGCCAGCCGAGGCTGATTTCGTGCTGGCAGAACAGTGCCCTGACCGAGATCTACCGGGAACGTAACGAGCCGGAATTGGCCCGGAGCCACCTTGCGCCTCTTCTTGAGCATGTCAGTAACGGAACCGAACCCGGGCAGCATGTGGTGATCCAGTACGTGCGCGGGCATCTGGCCTTCAGTGAAACCCGGTTCCGGGATGCCATCGAAGCCCTTGAGGATGCCTGGCAAACCAGCAGGAAACGACGGGACCACATTGTATTTGAACCGCCGGCCAGCGCGGCCCTGCTCGCGCGCTGTTTCCTGGCAGAAGGCCACCTCGAAAAGGCCGCGAGCATAATGTCGGCCACGGAGGGTGAGGAGGCCACCAATCCCCTGAACCGGGAGCAGTTGCGCATCAGCAAGGCCCGGGTATTGAATGCCCGGGGCATGCCGGAGGAGGCACTGAATTGCCTGGAGGGACTACGGGAATCAGCTTCACGCCATGCCCACAATCGCCATCTGGTGGAGATCCTGCTGGTTTCGGCGGAAGTGCAGGACCTTCTCGGACACGCGGAAGAAGCCAACACTCTGTTGAGCGAGGCACTCGAGCTTGCCTCCGGCTCCGGCTTTGTCCGGCTGTTTGGCGAGGAAAGCCCGCGGATTCGGGAAATGTTGTTCGATCTGCCTGCGCTCCGGACACCGGGCAGTTGGAACCGGCGAGTCCTGCATATGCTTCGGGAACTGGAGAGCACGCGGGTTGCAAATATAAAGCAGGCGACCAAACCATCCGGCGGCCACCGATCTTCTTTGGCGGAAGATCACGGGGGCCTTGTGGAGCCAGTGAGCCAACGGGAAATGGAAGTCCTGGCGCTGATCAATGAGGGCCTGGCCAATAAGGACATTGCCAGCAGGATGAAAGTCGCGCCGGCAACGGTCAAGGCCCATATCCGTAACCTCTATGGAAAGCTTGGCGTGGGGCGCCGGACAGAAGCCCTGGCCCGGGCCCGGGAGCTTGGGCTGCTGGAATCCTGAGCAGAAGACAGTCTCAAACTGTGAAGCTCATCACATCTATGGAGAGCTTTCTCCAGCCACTACGCCCTTTGGACGATCCGTCTACGCCCTCTAATCCCCTATTATTCTTCCGACGGTGAGGCAAAGCCCCACCAAGGAATTCTGAAACTTCAGGCCTTCAGACTTCTCTTGTACCGCGTTGTTTCGACGCCCGGGTTCGAAAAGAACCCCTTCGCCAAGAGCCGCCCAATGGGACGGCTCTTTTTTTATCAGTGCTCGATGATTCGGCGGAACGGTGGCAGGGCATCCAACAACAGCTGGCCATACCGGCGGGCAATAATGCGGCGGTCCAGGATGGTCACCCTGCCCGTATCCTGCTCAGTACGCAGCAGTCGGCCGACCGCCTGCACCAGCTTCACCGAAGCATCCGGAACGGTGATTTCCATGAACGGATTGCCACCGCGCTGGGTCACCCATTCCGCGAGACTGGCTTCGATGGGATCGTCCGGAACCGAAAACGGCAACCGGGTGATCACCACGTGATGCAGATACTTGCCCGGTAAATCAATACCCTCGGCAAAGCTGGCTACCCCGAACAGCACACTCGGCCGACCCTCATCCACCCGGCTGCAATGCTGGCGCAGCACTTCCCCTTTGGCCATATCGTCCTGGGTCAGGATCAGATCCGGATATTCCGGGGCCAGGGCATCGCGAACCTGCTGCATCTGCCGGCGGGAAGTGAACAACACCAGGGTGGCCTTTTCGCCGACCCAAAGGTCCGGCAGGCGCTCGACCAGCGCATCGGTAAAGGCATCCTCGTTGGGCATGGCTTTCATGGCAGGCACCTCCACGGTCGCCATTTCGCCATAACGGAAAGAGCTGGGCACCACCAGGTATTTGCTGGCCTCCGGCAGCCCCGCCCGGGATCTCAGGCGGTCAAACCGGCCCAGCGCGGTCAGTGTCGCACTGGTCAGCACCGCGCCGTAGGCCCGTGACCAGAGCCGGGAATACAGCAGGTTATCCGCCAGCACCGGCGAGCTGTAGAGAGTGATATCTTCGGCGTGGTCCCAGCGCTGTCGCACCGCCCAGCGGGCCGGTGGCGGACTCTTGGTTTTTGGCGCCGGAGCGCCCTGCTCTTCATCACCCTGTTTTTCCTGGCTGCCGGCACCGGCCTGGTCACACCACGCCGCCCAGAGTCTCAGTTGTTCCTCGGACCGGCTGTGGAAAGAGCCGATCACCGGGTACCACGCCTCGGCGGTATCCCGATCGATGTCGTGTTCCTTTCGGTCGTCAAAGGCCGCCTGGAGTTCATCGGCCAGTGCGCCAAGATGGCGGACCAGCCCGGCCGTGGCGATGCGGGCCTCACCGGCAAGCTCGGCCAGTTTCTCCGGCAGCTCGCCTTCCGGATAGCGCCATTGAGCGGTCCGGCGCTCCTCGTTGAATTCCCAACCGGTGTTCTGCTCCGCCTCCTCATAAACCCGGGCAAGCGCCTGATCCACATCACGGGCCGCCGTGCTGATCTTGTCCAGCGTCTTGACCGCCTGGGTACCCGGAGCCAGGAACGGCTGCATCTTCACCAGCGCCTGGGATAGCTGTTTGAGCCACTGCCGGGTGGCATTCAGAGGAACCGAAGCGGCGAAATGGTTCAGGGCCTTGTCTGGCAGGTGGTGGGCCTCGTCAAAAATGAACAGGGCATTTTCCGGCTCAGGCAGGATTGCACCGCCGCCCAGTGCCAGGTCGGCCAGCACAAGGTCATGATTGGCGACAACGATATCGGCGTCGTCCAGGTCCTTGCGGGCATCAAAGAAGGCGCAGCTATCGAAATAGCTGCAATGGCGGTTGGTGCACTGCCGGTGGTCGGTGGTGACCTGACGCCAGACGTCATCGGGAATCTGCTCTGGCCAGTGGTCCCGGTCCCCATCCCATTTCCTGGAACCATAACTGGCCAGCATTTCCTCGAAGAAGGCACGGGAGCCCGGCTCGTCACCGGATGGGCTGTCGAGCAGGAACAGGGGCATGGTGTCGCTGTCCCCGTTGCCCTCATCGTGAAGCCGCGCCTCCAGGCGGGACATACACAGGTAGCGGCCCCGGCCCTTAGCCAGAGTCCAGGAGAAATCCATCTTGCTGTGCTTCTTAAGGTCCGGCAGATCCTTAAGGACAATCTGGTCCTGCAATGCCACGGTGGCCGTGGAAATCACCAGGGTTTTGCCCAGGGCCTTGGCGACCGGAATCGCGGCGATCAGGTAGGCCAGGGTCTTACCGGTACCGGTGCCCGCCTCCACCACGCAGGTCGCAGGGGGGGACGTACGCAGCCCATCGTTATCAGTTATTTCCCCCATGTAGCGGGCGATCTCGGCAATCATCAGCCGCTGACCATAGCGGGCCCGGATGTCCTTGCCCGCCAGAACATCCCGATAGCCTTGCTGGATCTGTTGCTTGATCTCTTCCGTCAGTGCCATCAGCGCGGGCTCACCCAGTCGCGGACGGTGCCGACCCTGAACGATTGCCCCTGCCTGCTCAGGACCACACCGTCATCGGTGATGCGCTCCACCGTCAGGCCGGAAAAGGTGTCCCCGGCGCGCAGGTAGTTGTCGTTGATCATCACCCGGCTTGAGGACGGGTCAGATGAGTAAAGATGGCTGTTAAAGGTCAAATCGGGAATGCTCTTCTGGAACGACAGGGGCAATTCGACAAGATGCGGCACCCTGCCTGAGCTTTCGACTTCAGGCAACACCGGATTGCCATCGTTGGCACTCACGGAAGGCACGATGATCGTCGGCTTCTCCGAAGCCCGCGGTGCGGGGGCAGCGTGGGGTTCGGACTCTTCCGCCTCACCAGTCTCGGCCACCCAGTCATCCGCCGTTGCCTGGCGAACGGGGTCCGGACTGTCAGCGGGCACTTCCTGGCTGGTTTCCATGGCGACGTCCTTCTTGGCAGTCGCCGGCGCCTGTTGCTGTGAGGGAGTCGCAATCAAGCCCTTATCCGGCCAGAACACCACAGCCAGAACGGCTGCATTCGCCAGTAATGCCAGGGCAATCCACGCCGCGGCCGAACTGCCCCGCTTCTTTTTGGACCGGTGAATGAGCTGAACCTGCTGGCCCAGGTCAGGGACCTTGCCCTGGCGCCGCTCGGTTTCGGATTTTCGGAGTGCATCCAGGATATAGGACATGGCTTACCCCTTACTGCTTGAAATACGGGGAACCAGGCGCGGCCCCGGAACATCCAGATCGTTATTGATCTGGATAACCGTCATGGCGCCGGCGATGCCATCCACTGCCAGGCCTTTTATTTCCTGGTACCAGCGCACCTGTTGCTCTGCAGGCATGCGTTTCACCCGACCATTCTCGGTGGCAGAGGTGGCATACCGGTCGGCCAGCTCCATCATCCTGGCGCCGATCCACAACTGCTCGCCACTGCCGGAGGCATAGAAATCGTCGCCGGTCATGTATTCGGGCAATCGCCACAGCAGGCGGTACTCTCCAAACCAGTATCGCTCCAGGCTGGCAAACGACATTTCCCGGGATTGCCCCCCGGGGAGCATGACTTCCGCCAGGTCTCCATTGAGGGACTTGAGCACGGCATAGCCGGTCTTACCAGCCTGGTTCCGAAGCTGGAGCATGGCCGGTCGGTTCAGGAACTCGAGGCTCCGGCGCGTTCCCTGTCGTTCCAGACACCCCAGGCCAACAGTGCGGGCATAATCACAGGCAATGGGATGATCCTCAGGGCGGTAACTCTTGTCCCACAGACCGAAAAGCAAGTGGAAAGCGCCCGTCGCATTGACCCTGTCTTCGGAGAACTGGAATGCGGCCAGCGGCTCCCCGACAGAATCCGTGCCCGAGGTTCCCTCAGTGGCAATTTCAGCGGTGGCTTCGTCCGCTTCCTGTGATTCGGCTTCCCGGTCAACTGCGCCCGCCTGCTCAGTTTCGGTTTCGGCGGCCAACTCGACAGTGTCGGCCAGTGGCCAACGCTCAACCAGCCAGACCGTGCCCATGATCGCCACAAGAATGGAGGCCGCCAGCATCAGGTACTGCGGGCCGCGGCCGGAGCCGCTATTGACGCTAACAGGGGCCGAATTGCTACCCCGAACTTCCTTGGCTGCCTGTTTGATATGACCGGTGGTTATTTCGTGTTCGCCTTCGGCGTAGGCGCCCAGCAGCGCCCGGTCGCTGATCAGGTTGATCAGGCGGGGAATGCCCCGGCTTTCCTTGTAAAGCCGGTTGATGGCGCCCTGGGAAAAGAGTTCCCCGCGCATCCCGGCCACTCCGAGGCGGTACTTCAGGTAAGCGGGCAGCTCGTTCCGGTTGATGGCATCCAGATGATAGCGGGCCGTGACCCTCTGGTTGAGCTGGCGCAGTTCGGGCAGGGACAGGATCTGTTGCAGTTCCGGCTGCCCGAGCAAAACAATCTGCAGCAGTTTCTTTTCGGCGGTCTCAAGGTTGGTCAGCAGTCGCAGCTGCTCCAGCACATCGGCAGACAGGTTCTGCGCCTCGTCAATCATCAGGACCTTATGGCGGCCGGCGGCGTGGGCATCAAGCAGGTCCCGGTTGATCAGGTCCACCATTTGCTTGATGGTCGCGCCCGGCTCGTGGGCAATCCGCAACTCGTCGCAGATGGCGGACAGCAGTTCCTGGGCAGACAGCCGGGGATTGAGGATCAGGGCAATGTCGACGTTGTCCGGAGCATTCTCGATAAAGCAGCGGCTCACCGTTGTCTTGCCGGTCCCTACCTCCCCGGTGATAACGATGAAGCCACCCTGCCCCCTCACCCCATACATCAGGTGAGCCAGCGCCTCCTTGTGGCGCTCACTCAGGTACAGATAGCGTGGGTCTGGCGCGATGGAGAACGGCGGTTCCCGGAACCCGAAGAAATCGTAGTACATGGACGTCCAGTCAGATGCTCAGGCACTGGGCAAGAGATTCACCTGCCCGGCTTGTTATGGCGGTATGATAGCGCCCGTTTCAGCGGCCTGTCATCTCAGGATGCGTTGGAATCGGAATTGTTTATCAGCCGCAGTTCGGCGGTTCGCCGATTCTGTTGTTTAAGGCGCCTTACGCATCGCTCCAGGGTCTTGGAAATCCGTGCATGGGAACGGATCATCGAGATTTTCGGCCAGGTGGCACGTTCTCCCGCCAGAATCATCTCCCGGACATAGGCCGGATCGGGGTTGGCCAGCATTCGGCTGAAATCCCGCACCGAGTAGGACGGAGCGATGGTGACGTCACCGGAATAGCGTTGGGCCATGATGGTATACAGTTGCCCCGACACCTGCCGGAGCAATTCAGGACGCAACCGTTTGCGCAGGTAATCGAACACCCCCTGGCCGTGGAACTGAATCTCGGATTTGAGCAGATGCACCGGCAAGCTTGCCAGGGAGAGCTTTTCATCCTCGCCCCGGCCGCTCAGGAACGGGACCACATGGGGATTGGTCTGGCTGACGATGGTAAAATTCACATCGTACAGGTGCATCAGGCGCTCAATAGGCAGGTCACTGACCACAGAACCATCCACAAACTTCACTTTGGGCATGTAGGGCAGCGCGTTGCCATGCAGGTCCTTCTTCATCAGGGTGACCGGCGGGAAGATCCCGGGTACCGCAGCGCTGGCCAATGCCGCACTCCAGACCAGCAGATAGGGCGAGGTGTACCCGCACAGAAGCCGGGCCTTCTGGTGCACCTCTACGGGCGACACACTGACATTGATGGACCGGCCGGTGCGCTGATAGGCCTCTTCGAAGGTGTACTCTCCAATATTGTCGCGCAGGCAGGAACGGAGCTGTTCCTGATCCATGAGGCCGTCACCACGCATGGCACTGAGCAGGCCGCGCCATTTCCAGGCCTTGAGGTTGTGGTTCTCAGGAACCAGCATTTCCGGGATTTCGGCGTCGGTGTGAACACCCAGAATGGCCGCGATAATGGCACCGCTGCTGGAACCAGCCACTACCTGGGGCAACAACCCTTTTTCCCAGAGCGCCTTGATCACCCCGAAATGAAACATACCCAGGGTAGCACCGCCGCTGAGCAACAGCGTGGGCCGGCCATAACTGGTCAGGGTATCGCGGAAGAACTGGAGCTTGTCTGCCACAGGGAATCCCGGTACCGGGTTGTCGCAGAGAAAATCGAGGGATTCACAGACCTGGGTGATGTATTCCTCAATCAGGTGTTTGGTACCGACCCTCGATCGCGTATAGAGGGCGGGATTACCCATGTTGCCGAGGTCGTGGTGCAGACCCTCGCGAAGCGCACGCTTAAGCCGCTCGAAGTCATTCTGCTGTCGGTACTGCTTGAGATTGCTCAGACGATCGTAGATGAGCTCGTAGTGGTAGAGGTCAGAGACAAACTCTTCCTTCCACTCGGCATTGCCTTCCAGGAAGTCCAGCTCCAGGGCCGCGGCTTTCCAGACTTCGTAATTCGGAGCCTCCGCCAGCATCTTCCGGTACTTCGCAATCCTCGCATCCTTGATCACCCTGGCCTCCTCACGTCTCGCGCCGGTCAGAAATTCTCAAGCATCAGGTCTTCGTCGTCGCCACTGGCGAACGGATCTTCGGTCACCTTACCATCATTGATGAGGAATTCACGGCGTTGCAGGAAAGCATTGCGCACAAAGATGTAACTGTCGCCGGAAATAAACCTTTCAGCCGGAATCAGATCTGCCCGCTTGTCCACGATCTGCAAGGCCCGGGCGTAGTAGACCTCCGGGCTTTCGGCCGCATCCCACAGTGACGGAAAAACAAAACCGTCAGTGGCCAGGCCACTGAAATGCCTTGGCGTTGACGGCCCAAGGAAGGGAAGCATCAGATAAGGCCCGGAGCCCGCGCCCCAGTAGCCGAGGGTCTGCCCGAAATCTTCCGGACGCTCCGGCAATTCGAATGCCGTCGCCACATCGAACAGGCCACCCAGTCCAAACACCGTGTTATAGGTAAAGCGCCCGGCGGCAACCACGGCGGACTCCCCCTTCAGCTGCAGCACGCTGTTGATGAAGTTCCGGACTTCCGTGAGGTTATTGAAGAAGTTGGTGACGCCCCGGTCGACCACCCGAGGAGTTACTGTACGATAGGTCTGGGCCACCGGCTTCAGGAACCAGCGGTCAATGGTCTCGTTGAAGGTGAAAACGCTTCGGTTCCAGGACTCGTAGGGATCTTTCGGATCAACCGGCGTGGAGCCTTCCGGAGGGGGCTCCTGCATCGCCTGAGCCTGTACCTGCCCGGCCAGCAACGTGGCCAGAATCAGTATGATCAGGGGAATGCGCCCGGAAAAAAGTTGTCTCATCATACACTCTCGGGTTGTGAATCATGTTTCGCTTCGTCGAAAATACCGGCGCTATCCGCTTGTCATTATATTTTTTTCTTACGGAGGAGTCCGATGTCAGCACCGGGTAATCTTGTCAGCACCCTGGAAACGCCCCTGCGCTGGGGCGACATGGATGCATACGGCCATGCCAACAATACAGTTCATTTCCGCTTCTTCGAGGAGGCCCGGATTACCTGGTTCTCGTCCCTGAATGTCGGAGGCCCGGATGAACCCACCGGCCCCGTTATTATAAAGACCAGTGCCACCTTTCTGAAAGAACTGACCCACCCTGCTTCAGTAATAGTGGAAACCTACGCCGACAGGGCCGGAAACACCAGCCTGGACACTTACTATTTGTTAAAAGATGCAAAAACTGGAGAGGTCTATTCGGAAGGCTACGCCAAAGTGGTCTGGTTTGACCGGGCCGCCCGAACCTCAACGACGCTGCCAGATACCCTGAGGCAACTGGCAGCCCGTTAAGGCTTCAGATCAGCGGCGGCGAACCACAACGCTGCCAATGGAATAACCGGCGCCGAAGGAGCAGATCACCCCGAGGTCGCCGGATTTCAGGTCGCCCTTGTACTTGTGGAAGGCAATGACCGAGCCGGCGGAACTGGTATTGGCGTATTCATCCAGGATCACCGGCGCTTCCTTGTCGGTCGCGTCCCGGCCCAGAACCTTCCGGGCAATCAGCTGATTCATATTCAGGTTGGCCTGATGCAGCCACATCCGGCTCAGGTTCTCCGGTGACAGGTCCAACGCTTTCAAGTGGTTCTGGATCGTCTGGGCCACCATCGGCGAGACTTCCTTGAACACCTTGCGGCCTTCCTGGACAAAAAGCTTGTCGGGCTTGCCGATACCCGATTCATCCGCGCGGTTCAGGAAACCGAAGTTGTTGCGGATGTTGTTGGAGAACCTGGTCTTCAGACTGGTACCGAGGATCTCGAAGCCCTGCCCTTCCTTGGCGTTTTCCTCCCGCTCCACCAGGATGGCGGTGCAGGCGTCACCGAAGATGAAGTGGCTGTCCCGATCCCTGAAGTTCAGGTGGCCGGAGCAAATTTCCGGGCTGACCACCAGCACGGAGCGGGCGGCACCGTTCTCCACGGAATTGACCGCAGCCTGCAGGCCGAAGGTAGCGGAACTGCAAGCCACGTTCATGTCGTAGGCGAAGCCGTCAATGCCCAAGGCTTCCTGTACCTCAATGGAGATCGCCGGGTAGGCACGCTGCATGTTCGAGCAGGCGACGATGACCGCATCCACATCCGCCGGGGTTTTACCGGCCTGTTCCAGTGCTTCGCTGCAGGCGGCCACCGCCATGTCACACTGAACCGAGTGCTCGTCGTTGCTGCGCTCGGGGATGTAGGGCGTCATCCGACGCGGGTCGAGAATGCCTTCCTTGTCGATCACGTGCCGGCGCTTGATACCGGACGCCTTCTCAATGAACGCGGACGAAGAATGCTGAAGCGGGGCAATGTTACCGCGCTCGATCTCCTCGGCATGTTCGTCGTTATAAAGGTCAACGAACTGGTTGAACGCTTCAACCAGCTCATCGTTATCAATTGTTGCAGGCGGTGTGTACAGACCGGTTCCGCTAATGACGGCTTTAATCACGCTAACCCCACGTCAAGACAGTGAAAACTTGATGACAGAATGATGCACTGTCGGAAATATTAACACAGTCATCCGGATTTTCCCGTTAGGCTTCGTTACCAGCCTCAGACCCGTGTTTCTTCCCACTGCTTATCGAGGCGTTTTACCGAAACCGTCATCGCGGTGCCCAGTTGCTGGGCGAAAAACGACACCCGGAACTCCTCCAGCATCCACCGGTACAGGACCAGCTCCGGATCGCGGATACCCTGGCGCTGCTGCTCATCGCGTTTGGCGGCATAGCGGACCCACAGGGGTTCGATGGTGTGCAGGAACTCCCGCTCCCTGCCCATTTCCCGGGGCATCTTCTCGAGCCGGACCAGGCAGGCCTCGAAGTACACGCCGAACCGTGCCAGCCATTCCGGAGGTGTAGCCACCAGGAAACCGGGGTACACCAGGTTCTCCAGCTGGAATTTCAGGTCTGACATGCTGTTGGCCAGGGCGAGGTTGATCTTGCCCTTCAGCTGTTTTGCGACCTTCTGGGAACCACTCATGGCTTCATACAGCCGCTGATCTGCTTCCTCCAAGGCGGGGATAAAGTCCCCTCGTCGGGCATCAAAAACGCGGTCAAAGTCCGACTGTGACCGGGGCAACTCCCCGGACAGGAAGTGCTGGATCACGGTGGAAAGCAGCAGGTCATCCAGCAACACCCGGGCTTGTCCGACCGGGGCGAACATCAGGGCAGACTGTTTGAACCGGGGCAGTTTCCGCTCCAGGTCGTTCAGGGTACTGCCGAAACGGTTAACAATGAGCCGTGCGACACCTTTCCTGGTAGTGTCTTCGGCTGTCAGTCGGTCCAGGCAGCGTATCTGCCGGACGGTCTTGCCCAGGTCCTCCAACGCAGGATACACCGTCACCCGCATGCCGCCCTTCTCGGTCTGGACCTGGCGGGGCAAGTCGCCAAACTGCCAGTCGGTGTATTCGCCCGAGGGTTGGCCCTGCTTGCTGTCCCGGCTGACCGAGGCCAGCGCTTCTTCCGCCTTACCCTCCAACTGAGACTGAATTTCACCGGTTTTGCGACTCTCGGCCAGCACCTTGCCCTTGTCGCCCATGACCCGCAGATTCATTCGCAAGTGCCGGGGCAGCTCCGCCTCGGACCAGGCTTCCGGATCAATACGCACACCGGTCATGCGGCGCAGCTCGTCCCCCAACTGCTGGGTAAGCGGTGCATTGGAAGGCTGCATGTTGGCCAGGGCGGCATCGACAAAATCCGGCACCGGCACGAAATTCCTGCGCAGGGCCTTGGGAAGTCCCTTCACCAGTGCAATGCATTTTTCCCGGAGCAGGCCCGGCACCAGCCACTCCAGACGCCGGGACGGTATCTGCTTCAGCGCCATCAGGGGCACCTGCATCGTGACGCCATCCCGCTCGCTGGTCGGCTCGAATTCATAGCTGAGGGGGTATTTGACGCCCTCCCACTCCAGATAATCCGGGTATAGCTCTGCCGCTCCGGCATCCAGGGGGCGCTGCAGAACGTCCTCCTCGGTGAGCTCCAGATTCCGGAGATCATCTGCGGAGAGATTCTTCCACCAGGATTCGAAATGGCGGCCACTGACGATATCCCTGGGTAGCCGCTCGTCATAGAATGCGAACAGTGCCTCGTCGTCCACCAACAGGTCCCGGCGTCGGGTTTTCTTCTCCAGATTCTCGACGGTATCGAGCATCTCCCGGTTACGGGCGATGAACGGAGCCTTTGAACGGTAATCCCCTTCCACCAGGGCGCGGCGGATAAACAGGTTACGGCTTTCGACCGGGTCCACTTTGGCGTACGGAATGCGACGCCTGGGTACCACATCCAGCCCGTAAAGGGTCACCTTCTCGTAGCCCATCACCTGGGCGCGCTTCTGCTCCCAGTGCGGCTCGAAGTAATTGTGCTTGACCACATGGCCCGCCAGCGGCTCGATCCACTCCGGCTGGATGGCGGCCACCATGCGGGCGAAGACCCGACTGGTCTCAACGATTTCCGCCGCCACGATCCACTTGGGGGCGGACTTGGCCACCTTGGATCCCGGAAAGATCCACACCTTGCGGTTACGGGTAGCCAGATACTCTTTTTTCTCCAGCTTCATCGCCACCTGCCCCAGCAGGCCGGCCAGGATGGCCTTGTGAATCGGATCGTAACTGGCTGGTTCCTTGTTGAACGCCAGCTTCTGTTCACGGCAGATCAGCGTGAGCTGGCGATGGATATCCCGCCATTCACGCATACGCATCCAGCTCAGGAAAGTCTTCTGGCACAGTTTCTTGAGCTGGTTCTGGGACAGTTCCTGCCGCTGCTCCTCATACCAGTTCCAGATATTGAGCAGGGTGGCAAAGTCGGATTCCTTGTCATTGAACGGCGCATGGGCCTGGTCGGCCGCCTGTTGCTTGTCCTGGGGGCGTTCCCTGGGATCCTGGACACTGAGCCCGGCGATCACCACCAGGGTCTCCGCCAGACTGCCTTGCTCTGCCGCGGTCACCAGCATCCGGGCCAGGCGCGGATCCAGCGGCAGTTTGGACATGGTCCGGCCCAGTCCGGTCAGCCGGCGCTTGTCATCAACCGCACCCAGCTCTTCCAGCAGCTTGTAACCGTCATTGATCTGGCGCTTGTCCGGAGCCTCCAGAAACGGGAAGTTGCGGATTTCACCCAGGCCGGACGTGGCCATCTGCAGGATGACGGAGGCCAGGTTGGTGCGCAGGATTTCCGGATCGGTGTACTCCGGCCGGTTGATGAAATCAAGTTCATCGTAGAGCCGGAAGCAGATACCCGGTGCCACCCGGCCGCAACGACCGGCGCGCTGGTTGGCACTGGCCTGGGATATCGGCTCGATGGGCAGGCGCTGGATCTTCGAACGCACGCTGTAACGGCTGATCCGGGCCACCCCGGTATCGATCACGTAGCGGATACCAGGGACAGTGAGCGAGGTTTCCGCCACGTTGGTGGACAACACGATGCGCCGGCCCCGATGGGACTGGAAGACCCGGTTCTGCTCCTGGTTACTGAGGCGGGAATACAGCGGCAGCACCTCGGTGTGCTTGAGATCGACATGGCGGAGCACTTTGCTCAGGCTCCGGATCTCCCGCTCTCCGGGCAGGAACACGAGGACATCGCCGGGCGGCTGCTTTTCGCTGCGTTCGAGGTCCTCGATTTCTCCCAGGGCATCGAGCACGCCATCGGTCCAGCTCTGGTCCCGGTCATCCTCGTCACCGGTCAGGGGCCGGTAGCGGATATCCACCGGGTAGGTGCGGCCGCTGACCTCGATCACCGGGGCCTGGTCGAAGAATTCGCTGAAGCGCTCCACTTCGATGGTGGCGGAGGTAATGATGATCTTGAGATCGGGCCGCTTGGGCAGCAACTGCTTCAGGTAACCAAGCAGGAAATCGATATTGAGGCTGCGCTCGTGGGCCTCGTCGATGATCAGGGTATCGTAGCGGTCCAGGAACCGGTCATGCTGGATTTCCGCCAGCAGGATACCGTCGGTCATCACCTTGACCCGGGACTGCTCCGAGGTCTGGTCCGTGAAGCGGACCTGGTAACCGATCTGCTGCCCGACCTGCTCGCCCAGCTCCTCGGCAATCCGGGCCGCCACGCTCCGGGCGGCAATGCGGCGGGGCTGGGTGTGGCCGACCAGGCCTCGAATGCCGCGACCGCTGTTCATGCAGATTTTCGGAATCTGGGTGGTTTTGCCCGAACCGGTCTCACCGGCAATGATCACCACCTGGTTCTGTTCGATGGCCTCGCGGATGTCATCGACCCGATCGGACACCGGCAGGGCTTCGGGAAAGCTTGCCGGTTTATGGAGGGCCTGGCGTTGCCGGACCTTCTCCAGCCCCCGCTCCAACCATCCCGCCATTTTCTCCAGATCCTTCTGGCCCGGCTTGCCCTTGGTGCGGGCCACAGTCTTGACGATGCGGGCGGCCTCCTGCTGATTGCAGGCGTCCAGCTGCTCCATCATGGCCTTGACGGCCGCCTGGGAATCGGGGCGCGGGGACGACGTTGCGGGACTGTCTGATGTGGTCTTTGGCATTGAAAAGAGGAACCGGTGTAAAGCCCAGTGGGGTTAATTCGAGCAGCACAGTCTAGCGGAAAGTCGCTGGCTTAAAAAAGGAAAACCCCGCCGGAGCGGGGTCTTCAGGGTACTAACGGGATTACTTGCTGGCTTCATCCCGCAGTTCGCGACGCAGGATCTTGCCCACGTTGGTCTTGGGCAGCTCGTCACGGAACTCAAAGTGCTTGGGCACCTTGTATGCGGTCAGGCGTTCACGACAGAACTCTTTCAGTTCGTTCTCGCTGACACCCTCGGCGGTCGGTACAAGATAGACCTTGACCGCCTCACCGCTCTTGGCATCCGGGATGCCGACAGCCGCACACTCAACCACTTTCGGATGGGCGCTAACCACATCTTCCACCTCGTTCGGGAACACGTTGAACCCGGACACGATGATCATGTCCTTCTTGCGGTCAACGATGCGGATGTAGCCGTCTTCCTGGATCAGGGCAATATCCCCGGTCTTCAGGAAACCGTCCTCGGTGAAGGACCTCTGGGTATCCTCCGGGCGCTGCCAGTAGCCGCGCATCACCTGGGGGCCTTTGACACACAGTTCGCCAGGTTCGCCAAGCGGAGTCTCGTTCCCGTCATCGTCGATGGTCTTGACGATAGTGGAGGGAATCGGCAGACCGATGGTACCGATCTGGATGGCGCTAAGGGGGTTGAAAGTGACCACCGGGGAGGTCTCGGTCATCCCGTAACCCTCGGAGATCTCGCAACCGGTCACCCGTTGCCACATCTTTGCGGTGTCGCTGGTCAGGGCCATACCGCCGGAGGATGTGAGCTTCAGGGAGCTGAAGTCCAGATCCTGGAAATCCTCGTTGTTGCACAGGGCGACGAAGAGGGTGTTCAAACCCAGGAAGGCGGTGAACTTGTGGTTCTTCAGTTCTTTCACAAAGCCCGGGATGTCCCGCGGATTCGGGATCAGGACATTGTGTGCACCAGCTTCCATCATGATGCCGCAGTTCAAGGTGAAGGAATAGATGTGGTACAGCGGCAGGGGCGCGATAACCACTTCCTTGCCCTCTTCCACGGTGTCCTCCATCATCGGACGCACCTGAAGCAGGTTGGCCACCAGGTTGCTGTGGGTCAACATGGCCCCTTTGGCCACACCGGTGGTGCCGCCAGTGTATTGCAGAACCGCGATATCGTCCTTCCTGGCCTCAACCGGGGTGAACTTTTCACGGGCGCCAGCACCCAGAACCGCCGGGAGCTTGTGGGCACCGGGAATGTTGAAGGCGGGCACCATCTTCTTGACGTGTTTGACCACCGCATTCATCAGGGTGCGCTTGATCGGCGAGTTCATGTCGCCAATTTCGGTAATGATGACATGCTCAATGCCGGTCTGGGGCACCACCTTTTCTGCGTTATCTGCCATATTGGCCAGCACCACCAGTGCCTTGGCGCCGGAGTCGTTGAACTGGTGTTCCATTTCCCGCTGGGTATAGAGCGGGTTGGTGTTGACAACAATCAGTCCGGCACGCATGGCGCCGAAAACCACCACAGGATACTGGGGAAGGTTCGGCAACTGGACAGCGATCCGGTCCCCGGGCTTAAGGTCAGTCTTGTTTTGCAGCCAGGCTGCGAAATTACGGCTTTGGGTGTCGAGGTCACGGTAAGTGAGAGTTGCGCCAACAGCACTGAATGCGGGGCGGTCCGCGTATTTCTTCACGGCCTGCTCGAACACATCCACCATGCTCTGGTATTTATTCAGGTCTACCTCGCGCGGCACGTCGGCGGGGTATTTGTCCTGATAAAACTGCTCAAAATCCATCACCATCTCCTGTTTGGCGCTTCTGATTGTAATGGTCGACTAATGTCTGACTGATTAAAAAATCAACCCGACAAAAGTATCAGCCAAAAAAAAGTGGAGAGAGAATAGCAGTTTTGTAATCGATGAGGTAGGTTTCAGGCATCACACCAAACAACTGTTTTGTTTTCAATAACGTGCGGAGCACACCATGAACGATACCCTGGATACGCTGGAAAACGTCACCTACGACGAACTCAATGAGGGCGATACCGCCACGTTCACCCGGACTCTCACCGAGGACGACCTGTACCTCTTCGCCGCGGTTTCCGGTGATGTGAATCCGGTACACCTGGACGCCGAATTTGCGGCCAATACCATGTTCAAGGAACGTATTGCCCACGGCATGTGGAGCGGCTCCCTGGTCTCGGCCGCACTGGCCACCGTAATGCCGGGCCCCGGAACCATCTACCTGGAACAGAACCTTGCCTTCAAACGGCCGATAAAGCTGGATGACACTATCACGGTGAAGCTGAAAGTACTGCGAAAGGAGCCAAAAAACCGGGTCGTTGTGGAGTGCGATGTGCGCAACCAGAACGACCAACAGGTGGTTGTCGGCGAAGCCAAAGTCATAGCTCCGAAAGACAAGGTGAAGCTGAACAAGCCGAACCTGCCCGAGATCACCATCGACCGCTAAAGGGGCACCATGCCCGCTGCGGCGAACCAAGGGTTCCTGCCGGGACTCAGCCAGGCAGGAAATCCACCGGAAACCGCACCTTGCGCCGCTCGACACTGTCGGCGCCGAAATTGAACATGCGCACGCGCATGGCGATACGCTGCTCCAGAGTCGGATTTTCCAGCTCCGAACTCACCACCTCGCAGGCCGACACCGACCCATCCGGCTCGATCACCAGCTCAAGCAGGACCTTGCCCTCCAAAGTCGGGTCCTGGCGTAACTCCCGCTTATACAGGGAGTAAAGGGCGGATTTCTGGGCATCGAACACCTTGCGGATGTTGCTCATGGCCCGTTCCCCCGCGGAGGGCTTCGCGGCAGCGTTACTGGTCCGGGCGACGGCTTGTTCCGCCGGTTCGGGCCTGGGCTCGACTTTCTTGACCTGGTGCCCTGCCACTGCGACCTCTGCTACCGGGTTTTCTCCGGCTTCGATGCCTCCGCTGCCCTTCAGAACTTCTGACGGGTCAGGTTCTGGTGATTCTGATTGGGGCTCCGATCCCACGTTGGCGGCCATAACCGCGGCCTGCACCGACGGGGATTCCCGGAGTGAAGCCAGCCGGTCCTTCATGGCCAGCAGGCCTGAGCGGGAGGCGGTCTCGCGGGCTTGCTCGACGGTTTGCTTTGCCGGGGTATTGGGCGGGGTCTGATGGACTTGTTCATCTGACCCCTTTTCCGTGTCTGCAACCTCGGGGGGTGAAGGTAAAGCTGGGGTCAGATGAAGGCTTTCATCAGACCCCTGTGATTTATCCGCAACCTCGGGCGGCGACTCCGGGGTCTGCTCCAACTCCGGGGTCTGAAGAACTTGTTCTTCTGACCCCTTCTTCACCTCCGGCGCCGCCACCAACCTGGCAAGCCTCGCCGGCACCTGCTCCACCTTCGTCCGCTCCCGTTCCGGCAGCTCCATGGTCGGAATCAACAGCGCCGGTGGTAAAAACACCAGCACCGTCAGGACCAGAATCCCTACAATCCGCTTGTGCTCACCCGGCGCCCGGGACCAGGGCAGGCGTGGGGTCTGCCAATCCTGCAGCACGGCAGCGTTAGCCATTGCGCACCTCCGGCTCCACTGCCAGTCTTACCTGGCGGAACTGCTGGTCAACGCAGGTCTGCATGATCCTGCGCAGCAAACGATAGTCGGTTTCCCGACCAGCCATGATAGTGATTGGCAGGCCCTGCTCCGGAATTTCCCGCAAGCGTTCACGGCGATAGGCCAGTTCCTCGGACAAGCCGGAGATGTGACGATCCCCGGTCTCGATGCCATCCAGCCGCGCCACTTCGCGGCCCTGCACCAGGATCGATCGACCGTTGACCTGAACGGTCAGGTTCTCCACTGCCTGCTGCTCGGCGCTGGAGACCGGCAGCGGCACGTCGGTGGAATTCTGCATCACCTTTACATCCGAGGAGTTCACCATCAGGAAGAACACCAGGATGGTGAAGATATCCATGAGCGACACCAGGTTCAGGCCACCGGCCTTGTGCATCCGGCCATAATGACGGCGCAGCCGCCGGGAACGATGGGAGCTTTTCATGCGCCCTCCCCGCCTGCAGGCGCCGCCAGATCAGCCAGCGCCCGATCCTCCGACGCGTCCATCAGGGAAATATCCGGAAACAACTCGCCGTCCACGACACTTGCGGCCACCACGGCGGGATAGGAGCGGACGGTATCCATGGTGGTGACCAGGGTCTGGTAGTCAATGTCAGGGCCGACTTCAAGAATGACATCGGTCTTGTCGGGAACCCTGGCCTTGATCCCCCGCAGCAGGTTTCTCAGGCCATCAAAATCCTGGGTGCCGTCGGTCGCGGGTAAGACCCGGAGCAGACCGCGCTCTGAATCGGCCACCTCGATGCCTCCGGGAATCAGGGTGACCACCAGGTCGAGTTGCTCCGACTCAAGCGGTTCGCCCTCTTGCATCCCGGGAAAATTCAGCTCGATCATGCGTACCTGGCTGAACACCATGCCGAGCAGCAGCACGGGTACGAGCACGATCATCAGGTTCAGGAACGCGGTGATATCAAGTTCCGGAGAACTCGTCATCCGACGATGTCGACGTCTCATGATCTATTCCCTCCGCAGTGCAGTTGCGGGACCGCGGCCGGCTTCACGCCGCCGCGCCGCTGGTGCCAGACGGTGCCGGCTCGGAGACCAGGTTCAACAGTTTGACTCCCGCCATCTCGAAGCTGTCCACGATTTCGTTGGTACGGGTCTGCAGCAGGGCGTGGAACATCAGCAGCGGAATGGCCGACATCAGGCCGAAAGCCGTGGTATTCATGGCAACGGAGATACTCTTGGAGAGCAGGCTGGCCTTCTGCGCCGGATCGGCGGCAGCTACCGCCGTGAAGGCAGAGATCAAACCGATAATGGTGCCTAACAGTCCCAGCAGGGTCGCAATGTTGGCCAGGGTGGCCAGGTACTGGGTGCGTTTTTCCAGCCTGGGCAGGACTTCCATCAGCCCTTCTTCCATGGCGTACTCGATATCCTCCCGGCGACTGTTGCTGACCAGGCGACCAAGGCCTGCCCCCATGATCGAGCCGATCGCGCTGTTGGAGTGGCTGGCGGCTTTCATCGCCCGCTGGTAATCCCGTTTCTGTAACAGCGGCAGGATGGCCTTCTCGAACGTGACACGGTTTTTTCGACCCACCGAGGCCAGAAAGATGAAGCGCTCAAGGGTGATTGCCAGCCCGAGAGCCAGTACCACCGCAATCGGGTACATGAAGGGGCCGCCTTCCTGAAAAAAACGAACGATTGTTTCCAGCATTGTTGTTCTCCCGTTTTTACTGCTCGGTTAAGGCTGAATGCCTTGTGGGTCCAGGGTCATGGGGTCCAGGGTGTTCTGGAACCCGCGATGGCGTTCCACCGCCATGGGATCCAGGGGCTGCTCCAGTTCCGGGGCCCGGTCTTCAAGTTCTGCCCGGGGCCTGCGAGGCAGGCTTGGCGGTTGCCAGGGCATAATGAAAAGAATTCGGGGTTCATCCTCGCCGGTGGTGGCGGATATACCGGCAATCTCCAGGGTTACACGCTCCGTCCCCGGCGTTGTGTTTTCCCCGGCGAGAGCATTGGCGGCGAGCGCAAACAGCAAGACCGCCGTTTTGGCCAGGTAGGCAATCCGGTTCATCACTGGAGCCTCCTTTCAAGATCCGCAATCCACCCGTCCACTTCAGCGTTTTCCTCACCCGCCAGCTCCTGGTAAGCGCGGTAGTGAGCCAGCGCCTTGTCCAGCTCCAGCAGATAGAGTTCCGAGATCACTGCCAGGTTGTAGTGCAACTGGGCTACCTCGGGCGATCTGGCCAAACCCCGCTCCAACAGATCCGCCGACTCGGCAAACCGGTTCTGTTCTTTCAGGGCCAGAGCCAGATTGTTCACCGACACAGGGTCTTCCGGGTTGAGGGCTACAGCCTGACGCCATGCCTCAACGGCTACCTCGGGATCACCCTGTTCCCATGCGCTCATGGCTCGTCTGGCATGCTCGGCGGCCAGTGCGGGATTGATTCCAGGTTCGGCGATTTCCGGCTCCACTGCCGGACCCGCACAGCCGGAGAGCCAGAGAACTCCAAGCAAACCCAACAACCGGTATAGGCGGAAATCAGACATCATCGCCCCCTTCGGTATTTGCTTCCGGGGTATTCCCGCTCATCCAACGCATTGAGCGTTCGTAGCGCCCCGGGTGCATCCGCGCCAGCGCCTCCAGGCTTCGACCGATCCAGTCGTCATAGCCGATCTCCGCAATGCGCCCATGGTTTTCGGCGTGCAGTTTCAGGGCCTTCTCCTCAAAGGGATAGGCCTCCTCCTCCAGGAGCATCCGGTACTGCATCGCTTCCATCTCGTTGAGCTCCGCCGGCACCTCCGAGGCCATCAGGTCCTGAGCCAGCTTGCGGTATAGCTCGGCACGACGGAAAAGGATTTCGGAAAGCACCGCTCCACCACCGAATCGCTCCGCCTGGGCAAACCGGGCCCGCGCGGCTTCAAGCGCACCTTTTTTTCGATCAAGGGACTCGGCAAGCGGATGGTTCAGAGGAATCTCATTGAAGGCCGCCGCCGCACGGGTGCCCAGAACGATGGCACTGGCGGCACTCCACTGCAGTGTCTCGGGTGAGTGCCAGTCACTGGCCAGTTCTGCCTCCACGATAGCGGCCCGAACCTTATCCGGATCACTGGCCGAAGCCATTACCCGCTGGCGCATGGTCTGGAGCTGGATGTAATCCTCGGCACTGGCCGGAACCGGCCCGGTGGCAAGGTACTCAGCGTAGAGCTTATCCCGTTGCCCGGTATCGCCCGCCTCGTGGTAAAGGGCTGCGGCGCGCAGTTTGTCCGGCCAGGGATCGGCCTGGCCAGAGGCCAGTGCGAGCAGCTCATCGGCCGCCCGGCCCGGCTGACCGGATTGGCTGTAGGCATACACCAGTTTCTCGCCAATACCCCGCGCCAGGTGATGGTCCGGGTAATTGCGCCGGAACCACTGCAACTCATTCACCGCCGGCTGCCACTCGGCCGCCTTCAACAGTGTGTTGGCGGCATCAAACCGGCCCCGAATGGCAATTTTCGCGTCCGGCAGGACCTGTCCCACCCGCCGGAAATGGGCCACGGCTTCTGCCACCTTGCCGGTTTCAGCCGCCCTCTCACCCTGGCGATAGATTGCAGTCGCCAGTTGTTTCAGGATCAGATTCCGATCATCTGGCGGCAGAACATAGGGTTCACTGGAATCAATCAGCCTCAGGGTCTGCCGCCAGGCCCGTTCCGCCAGGCCGAACTCTTTCCGGGCCTGGCGCACTCGCGCTGTGATCAGCCATGCCGCGTACCGCTGTTCGGTGGCGGCATCGCCGCGCTTCAGAACCGTACCGGCATAGGCTGCGGCCTGGCTATAGTTGCGGGCCTCCAGCCATCGGGACGCGAGGTCAGCCTGGGCACCGGGCACTCGCGCATCCGTCTCGAAGGCGGAGGCAAACTGGTCGATTTCGTTGGCCAATTCCTCCAATCCAGAGTCAGCCTCGCTTATCACCAGGTCCCGTTTCAAAATGACCGCCGCCCAGCCTGCGTCGGCTGCTTCACTGTAGTTACTGGTTTGGTAGGCTGCCGTCCTGAAGTTCTCCAGTGCCTCACCGTGCTGTCGGGCCTGGAGGTGCGCATCGCCCGCCAGACGCCACACCGGCCCGGCGTTCGCGGCCCTTGGTGCCAGCATCTTGTAATAACCCGCAGCCTCGGCAAATAGCGGGATGGACGCTTCAACCTCGCCTCTGTCTGAAAGCCCGGTTGCCGCCTCGTAGCTGGTATCGGCCAGCCAGCGGGCGTATTCGCGCCAGCGCGACTGCTCCCGCGGTTCCAGCCTTGCGAAAGCAGTGTCCGGGCGATAGGCGGCAACATACCCCGACCTGCCCTGGCGCACTTTGCCGTCGTCACCCGCCATCTGCCAGACCTCGACTACCTGTGCAAGGAAACGGGGGCTCGTGACGTGTTGCGGGTATCGACGATAAAAAGCCTCGTTTACGGCCACACTGGCTTCGTACTTCCCCGTAATCGCGTACAAATCCGCCAGCCGATCAAAGACCAACGGTTCCCAGGGGCGGACAGAGCCCGAGTCGAACCACAGACTCAGAGTGTCCAATCCCTGGGTGCGGGAGGCCATCAGTGCCAATACTCTCAAGGTATCGTCAATCGTCTCCACCGAGGATTCGGGTACCTGCCGGATACTTTCAGCAGTGGGCAAGAATCCGTCGAGGACAGTATGGAAAGTACCCGCGGCCCGATCCCACGTATGCTCCCCCTGCTTGAACTGGCTCCAGCCAAGCATGTATCGGGCCTTAGCTTTAAGAGCCTCGCCACCCTCGCCTTCCAGTAACGCGCGGTAGCCGGCTTCCGCTTCCACGAACTGCCCGTTGGCGAAGGCTGCCTCCGCGATACGGAACCTTGCTTCCGGCACCAGTGACGACGCCGGGTAAAGGGCAATCAGCTGTTTCAGGCGGTCAATGGATTCTCCGGCCTGACCGGTCAGCGCGTGAGCCCTGGCCATCTGGTAGAGCAGTTCATCAAGGCGCCCGGAAAAAGAACCTCGGGCAAAAATGGTCTCGTAGCTGCCCAGGACTTCCTCGTAGATTGCCGGCTCCTGCTCGGGCGAATAGCCCACTTCCTGGCCCGAGCGATCCCGGATATTGGTCAACCGATTCAGGGCATCCACACGGACTTCCGGCTCGTCGGAGTTTTCGAACAATCGCTGGTAACGGCGGGCCACTTCCGCGGGCGATATGGCAGGCAATGGCCGGCTTTCGAATTTCAGGAACACCGGGCGCATGTCGCCGATGGTTTTGCCATCGCGGCCCAGTTCCACGCGGAAGCTTTCCTGGGCTGCGACGGGCGCTGCGAGCACAAAGGCCAGGAACAGCAGTCGGGACGGCAAGTTCATTGGCCCCTCCCTCCCAGGCTTTCCAGGGCCAGATACTCATACAGGTGAGCAATCTGCTGCTCGGTCTTGTTCAGGGCGAAAACCATCCGCTGGTCCTGGTGATCAAGGAAGGCCAGCACCTGTTTGTCGAGCTCGTTCTCGGCGGTGTTTCGGAAATCCGCCAGGCGCTTGAGGAAACGATCATTCGACCGCTGGAGCTGAGCCACCTTGCTTGCCGCGGACTCCGGAGCCGAATCTGAAGCCGACTCCAAGGCGCTGGCAAACACCTCAAGATCGTGGGAATGAGTTGTCAGTCGTTTCTCCAGGGCAGCCAGCGCAGCAACCCGACCAACAACTTGCTGCGCCGCCGGCTGCTTCAGAAATTCCACCAAATAAGCTAATCTGGGCTGCTGCATGGAACGGCTATCAGCCAGGAACCATTCCAGATCGGAGGCTTTGGCATCGGCCACCAGGCTATCGTAGGCGCCCTCGTTGCGGACCTGTTCCCTGAGAGACCGCAACACAACCCTCTCGCTCTCGTAGGCAGCATTGGCCGCGAGATACGCTTCTCCGGCCTGACCGAGATAACCAGCAAGGTCATAGCCCCGCCCCATTCCAATCCAGGCTTCGGCAACGCCGGGATAGGCCAGCGGAAACTTCCGGGCCCGGTGCCAGCTCTGCATGGCGGACCGGTGATTGCCCCGTTCGGTCAGTGCCAGCCCGTGAAAGTAAAGTGCCTGCGGGGTGCTGGGGCTATCGAGTGAGACCGACTCAAGGAAGCCGATCGCCTTTTCGAATTCACCGTTGCGATAGGCAAGGTAACCCGCCCGTAGCAGAGCCTGATCATGCAGGTGGCGGCTGCGCTCGTTGCCACCCTCGGCCTTCGCCATGGCCATCGCCACTCTCAGGGCCACCAGTGCCCTGGAGGGATCGAGATCCTCTCTTGCGAAGTCACTGGCGAGGTTCAGGTATCCCGCTGCCGACCAATACCCCTCCGGCATGGCTGCGAGGACTTCTCCGGCCTTCTGGAGCCTGCCCGCCCTTCGGTGGCTCTCCGCCAGTTCGAACCAGGCTTCGCGATGCGCCTCGGCATGGGAGAACGGACTTTCGTGATCGGGAGTGTGGTTGACGTCCAGATCACTAAGTGCAATTTCTTCCTCGGAAATCTGCTTTTCGACAAAGGAGACCCGTGGTTCGAAATCCGGTGTACTGGCGCTCAGGTTCAGCCGAAGGGCAAGAGCCCTGGATCGCTTGTTAAACAGGTGGGTAGCCTCTCGCCGGACAAAATCTCCGTCCGCCGAACGGGCAGTAACGACCGCCTCCAGTTCGTGGTCGCCTTTCGCCAGGTGCCCAACATAAAGCTGATGTGCGCCATCTGCGTTCAGGGCGGATTGCTCGTCCAGGGCGTAAAGCTTCGAGGCAACCGGCCGGCCATCGACCAGCAGGTCAAGCGAATTCAGATTGAGGCCGCCGCCGGGATCAAGTGTCAGGAAAACTGCCAGCCGGGTACCAAGCGGTTGAAGTTGATTGCGCTCAAGGGCCTGGATGTTTGCGGAGTGTCGGCCAGCATCTTCCGTGAACTCGGCAATGTCGTCATCCAGGGCTGAGGCGGCGGTTCCGTTACAGAAAAACAGCACGGCCACCAGACTGATGAAGGCGTCGGTCAACCAGCTATCCTGTCGGCGTCCATGTGGTTTTTGTGAGCCGAACATACCTCTCCTGCCCCGTACAATTCCGGCAACATTCCGTTACAAACTGACAAGGAGCGTAACACCCGGTAACCGACAAGAACGGTATCCAGATCACCAAATCAAGAACAGGAAATGTCGGTTTTTTTGACAGAAACGAGGGGAAGAGCCGGTAATACGGTATCGAAAGACCGACCTGAAATTATTAACAAGTTGTTTTTAAGGATGTTTTTTTGTGATGGCCTGGCAGTTGCGTTAACTATGAGGGCGGGAGTGCCGGCCAGGTAAACCCGCTAAATATGCCGAGCTTTTGCCGATGCTCTCAACCGCATCGGCTTTTTTTATATTGGGGTCTGATGAAAGCTTTCATCTGACCCCATTTTCACGCCGGACCCCGGTTTCACTTGCTGAGCTGCCTCATCGCCGACTCAAGGCCGTCAATAGTCAGCGGATACATGTGATCGTTCACCAGCTGCCGGGTCATGCCAAGGGAACCCCCCGTTCCCCAGTAACTCTCCGGAAGCGGATTTAGCCAGACCACCTTGCGGAAGTGATCGGTCACGCGCTGGAACCAGGTGGCACCGGCTTCCTCGTTCCAGTGTTCGATGGAGCCGCCAGGGTGGGAGATTTCATAGGGCGCCATGGTGGCATCGCCGACAAAGATCACTTTATAGTCCGGCGTGTACTTGTGGAGGATATCCCAGGTGCTGGTGGTTTCGTTCATGCGCCGGACGTTGTTCTTCCACACGTTTTCATAAATGAAGTTGTGGAAGTAGAAATACTCCATGTGCTTGAACTCGAGCCGGGCCGCCGAGAACAGCTCTTCACAGACACGAATGTGCGGGTCCATGGATCCGCCCACGTCAAAGAAGATCAGTACCTTCACCGCATTGTGGCGCTCGGGCACCATCTTGAGGTCCAGGTAACCGGCGTTCCGCGCGGTGGAACGGATGGTATCGTCCATATCCAGCTGGTCTGCAGCGCCCTGACGAGCGAATTTACGCAATCGGCGCAGGGCCACCTTGATGTTGCGGATACCCAGGGTGATGCTGTCGTCCAGATCCCGGAATTCCCGCTTCTCCCAGACCTTGACCGCTCGCCCCTGGCGACCGTTCTTCTGGCCAATGCGGAAGCCTTCAGGGTTGTAGCCGTTGGCACCGAAGGGCGATGTGCCGCCGGTACCGATCCATTTGTTGCCCCCGGCGTGGCGCTCCTGCTGCTCTTCCATGCGCTTCTTGAAGGTTTCGATCAGCTCCTCCAGGCCACCCAGGGAGTCGATCTTCGCCTTTTCCTCATCGCTGAGGTGCTTCTCGAACTCTGCCCGGAGCCAATCGTCGGGAATCAGGGCTTCCAGCAGATCATCCAGGTTCTGGATGCCTTCAAAATAAGCCTGGAATGCACGATCGAACTTGTCGAAGTGGCGCTCGTCCTTCACCAGGCACAGGCGCGCCAGGTAATAGAACTCCTCCATGTCGGCGAAGGCCAGGCGATTCTGCAGGGCCTCCAGCAGATCGAGGAATTCGCGAAGGCTGGCGGAAACCTTGGCTCGCCGCACTTCGAGAAAGAAATCAATCAACATAAAGCGGAACTCTTGCCGGAAATCAGTTGCGGCGGCGTGCCATGAAAGCCAGCCTCTGCAACAGGTGCACGTCCTGCTCGTTCTTCACCAGGGCGCCATACAAAGGCGGCAACGCGGCTCCCGTATCCTTCTCCTGCAGAGCCTTGGCAGTCAGTTCATCGGCCATCAGCAGCTTCAGCCAGTCGATCAGCTCGGAGGTGGACGGCTTTTTCTTCAGGCCCGGCACCTTGCGCACATCGAAGAAGACTTCCAGGGCGTCCCGGACAATCTCCTGCTGCAGGTTCGGGAAGTGCACGTCCACGATATTCTGCATGGTGTCGTGGTCCGGAAAGCTGATGTAATGGAAGAAACAGCGGCGCAGGAAGGCATCCGGCAGTTCCTTCTCGTTGTTACTGGTGATGACCACGATCGGACGGTGCTTCGCCTTGACGAACTGCTGGGTCTCGTAAACGAAAAACTCCATGCGATCGAGCTCGAGCAACAGGTCATTCGGGAACTCGATATCGGCCTTGTCGATCTCGTCGATCAGCAATACCACCTGCTCCTCGGATTCGAAGGCGTCCCAGAGCTTGCCCTTGACGATGTAGTTACTGATGTCCTTGACCTTCTCATCGCCCAGCTGGGAATCACGGAGGCGGGAGACCGCGTCGTATTCATAGAGACCCTGTTGGGCCTTGGTGGTGGATTTGATATGCCAGGGAATCAGCCTCATGCCCAGGGCCGCTGCCATCTCTTCCGCCAGCAATGTCTTGCCGGTGCCGGGCTCGCCCTTGATCAGCAATGGTCTCTGGAGCCCAATCGCCGCATTGACGGCCATTTGCAGGTCATCGGTGGCTACATACTTCTCGGTACCGGTAAACTTCATGCTCTCGCTTCCTGTCGATTACTTTTCAGGTTTCTGATCAATAGCGGGCCAGGCAGCGCTCATCGTTTGACGAGGCGATAGCGTACCAGGTCCAGGATCCATACCAGCAACATCACCAGGCCCGCGAGGCCGAAGTTGAACCACGCCATGCTGGCGGTCTCCATGTGGCCGAGGATCAACTCGTACCCCCCATAGAGCCAGGCGGGCATCCACCAGCCTGCCACATCCGGCGACTCGACCGGTGTCAGCAGGAGCACCATTAACGCCGACAACAGCAGGGTGCGAAGCCCATACAGCGGAATGAAGCGGAACAACCGCTTCATCATGTAGAAGAATATTACGAAGGCAATGGCATAAGCGGCCCAAAAAATCCCGTAGGCCAGTTGTGTATCCGCGTCTAACATTACAATACCCAGTGAATGATGTGTTCTTCCCAGTCTTCTTCAGGGACCTGTTCTTCGGAAATCACCCTGTGGCGCACAGAGATGCCGGCCTCGTGTACGGACTCCGGATCCCCACTCCTTAGCGGATGCCAGGCCGCCAGCCCACGGCCCTCGGCAAGCGAGCGATAGGCGCAGGTATAGGGCAGCCAGTAGTAATCCCCGACGGTATCCGGTGTGATCACGGTGCAGCCGGGCACTTTCTGCAAGCGCTCGGAATACACCGTGCACCGGCAGGTGTCCTGATCCATATACTGGCATACAAGATCGGTATGGTAGACCTCGCCGGTGTCCTCATCCTCGAGCTTTGCCAGGCAGCATTTGCCACAGCCATCGCACAGGGATTCCCACTCCTGCGAGGTCATCTCGTCCAGGCGTTTACGTTGCCAGAACGGGATCTGGGCAATCATTGGTCGCGTTGCTCCAGCTTGCGCTTGAACTCGACCACGTAGCCCTCCTGCTCTTCCGGCATCTGCAGGTAGAAGTCCTTTTCTTCGATGGCTTCCAGAACCTGTTTGCCGTTGGCCCTGGCCAGCTTGCGGTCCGGAGTCAGCAGCAAGTCCATGGAATGGATCGGCGCCCCGAAGATGCCGCGAAGGACTTCGGGGAGCTCATCCCAGTTCTGCCCACGGCGCACGAATACGTAGGTGTCCGTCTTTCGGCTGCTTCTGAATACGGAGATAAATTCCCGCTCTTTCATTGCTTCAGTATGTCCTCGATCTGGCTTCGAACCGGGGCAAGCAAGTCCTCGCGCCAGCCCTGGAAAAACGGATTGCCATCCAGCTCTCCATCCTGCATCAACTTCTCAAGACGCTTTCTGGGAGCAACCAGTTCCAACGGAATATCAGCAGCTTCCGCCACCTTCCTGACAGTACGCTTCAACTGTTTGAAACTCGCCTGCTGATCACGACTCAGTGGTGGCGCAATCCGCTCAAACCCGGCATTATCGGCAGCTCGGGCATCCCGGACAAGTTCGAGTATGGTTTCGCCATAACGGCGCACTGCTCCGGATGGTACGCCCTGGATGTCACCCAGCGCACGCATCGACTCCGGCAACCGCTCGGCAACCAGGATCAACAGGGCATCGGCAAACACCCGGTTACGAGGCATGTCACGGCGCTGACATTCCAGTTCCCGCCAACGCACCAATTCCTTCAGAACTGCTTGCTGTTCCGGGTTCAGGGCCCATCCGCCCCGCAATTTCAGATAGTGCTGCTCCGGATTGTCCTGGGCGGCAAGCTCGGAGGCAAACCGCTGGGATTCCTCGAACAGTGCCTCGACCAGGTCGCGCGACTTCAGGGATTCCAGTACCCAACGGTACATGGGCTCGAGAAACCGGATGTCATCCACAGCATAACGCTGCTGCGCGTCGCTCAGGGGACGGGCCAGCCAGTCAGAACGGGTAGCCGATTTATCCAGGGTTTCCCCGAACAGGGTTTCGACCAGGCGGGCATAGCCCAGGGAGAAACCAGCGCCGGCCATGGCCGCTCCAATCTGGAGATCCACCACGCCTGTCAGTTCGATCCCGAGCCAGTGGCGGAACAACTCCAGGTCCTCGCTCATGGCGTACAGGAGCTTGGGGATCTCCGGGTTCGCCAGCACCTCGCGGAACACCACAGAGGCCTCCGCCACGTCCGGATCGACCAGGCAGTACTGATCACCGAGGCCCAGCTGTACCAACCCGGGGATGGGATAGAACGTGTTGACCCGCTCAAACTCGGTATCAAGCGCAAGCGGCTGCTCCGACGATGCCGCCGCCAGCCATTTGTCCAGTTCCTGGGGAGTCTCGATCCAGTGAATGATCTCGGGGGCCGGGGGAGCGGCCACGGCCGGTAAAGAAGATGCCATAGGGAAGCCTGGGTAGCCTATTCGGAGAGTGGTTTACGACCGCGGAAGGCGTGGGTCAGTGTGAAGCCGTCAACATAGCCGAGCTCGCCACCGACCGGGATACCATGGGCCAGACGGGTGATGAGGATGTTCCGGCCATCGAGTCGGTCGGCAATGTAGTGAGCCGTCGCCTCGCCCTCGACGGTGGGGTTGGTGGCGAGAATCAGCTCAGTCACCCCTTCGTCCTGGACGCGTTTGAGCAGGCGTTCGATGCCAATTTCTTCGGGGCCAACACCGTCGATGGGCGACAGATGCCCCATCAGTACAAAGTAACCACCCTTGTAGTCGCCGGCCTGCTCGATGGCCAGCAAATCGGAGGGGCTTTCCACCACGCACAGGGTGCCGTTCTCGCGGGTCGGGTTCTCACAGATCCCGCAGATCTCGGTATCAGCGAAGTTTTGGCAGGAGTCGCAGCGACGCACACCGTCCATCGCCGTGCGCAGGGCCTCGGACAAACGGGCGCCCCCTGACCGGCCGCGCTCCAGAAGATGGAAAGCCATGCGCTGGGCCGTTTTCTGACCAACCCCCGGAAGGCACCGCAGGGACTCGACCAGTTCATCAACCAGTGGACTGAAAGCCATCAACTATCCTCGGAATACAACAGACGATCGGATCAGAACGGCATCTTGAAACCGGGGGGCATGCCCATTCCCGACATCATTCCGGACATCTTTTCTTTCTGGTTGGCCTCGACCCGGCGAACGGCATCGTTCACCGCGGCGGCAAGAAGATCCTCAAGAATCTCTTTCTCTTCGGAAATGAGCGAGGGATCAATCTCAACCCTGCTCACATCGTGGCGGCCGTTCATGGTGACTTTCACCAAGCCCGCTCCGGCCTCGCCAGTCACTTCGGCCTTGGCGATCTCTTCCTGAGCCTTCTTCATCTCTTCCTGCATTTGCTGGGCTTTTTTCATCAGATCGCCCATGTCGTTAAACATGTTCTATCTCCTGCTGGTCTCGATGGGCCGGATACTGTCTTCGACTATCCGTGCCTCGAATCGTTCAACGATGGACTGGACCACCGGATCCTTGCGGATGGCGTCCTCCGCCGCCTGCTGGCGTGCCTGGCGTTGCCGCTCATCATACGCGGCTGGCGTATGCGGCCCGGGTTCGCCCTGCTCTATGCGCAACTCGATGGAGTCGCCAAAGCGGTTTCTCAAGGCAGTGGCGATTTTTTCCTCGTGCCGGGCATTGAGCAGACGGGCATGGCCGTCATCAATAGTGAGTACGATTGTATCGCCGTCCCGAATCATAGCGGTCTGGCTTGCCAGGTTTCCGGGCATGCCAACAATGCCAAGATCCCGGAAATCCCGTTCCCAGACGAAGTCGCCACTCTGTTCTTCGACAACCGGTTGGGGCGCGGGCTCAGGTTCTGGTTGCGGTTTTGTTTCGACTTCCGCTACCGGCTCGGGGCCTGCTTCAGGCGGCTCCGGTGCGTATCCGAAATCGGGCTCCACCTCGGGTGGTTCCTCGGGCAGAGGCGGCTCCTCATAAACAGGTGCCGGCTCTGCCCGAGGAACCGGGTCCGGCTCCGGAGCTGTGGCCGGAGTCACTTCGGGCGCGGGTGTGGCTGCTGCCTGCTCCTGTGGCCCGGGTTCCGATACCTTCGGCGCAGCGGCAGGCCCGGGCTCATCCCGGGTTTCCCCCGCGGCCGAGTCACCACCGGAACCCGCGGTCGGCGGTTCCCGCCGGTCGGTGCCCGGGCGGAACGCCAGCATCCTCAGCAGGGTCATTTCAAAGCCCATGCGGGCATCCGGCGTGATATCCAGGTCCTTTCGGCCCATCAGGGCGGCCTGATAGAACAACTGGGCATCCTCGGCGCTGAGTTTCCGCGCCAGTGCCTGGACCTGGCTGGCATCACCCAGGGCATTATCGGCACTGCCCGGCACCACTTGCTCCATGGTGACCCGATGGAACAGGGACAGCAGGTCCGCCAGGATCACGCTGTAATCCGGGGCGAATTCCGAGATCCGGGCAATTTCCGAGAGCAAACCCGGTCCGTCACGTTCCACCAGGGCGTTAACAATCCGTTCGATATCCCGCTGGTCAATGGTGCCCAGCATGTTGCTGACGTCACTGGCGGCAAGCTTCTGGTTACCAAAGGCAATGGCCTGGTCGGTCAGGCTCAGGGCATCCCGCATACTGCCATCGGCCGCACGGGCCAGCAGCCAGAGTGCCGGTTCCTCGAAGGGAATCCCCTCTTCGGTCAATACGTGCTTGAGATGACCGGCAATGTGCTCCGGGGTCATGCGCTTGAGGTTGAACTGCAGACACCGGGACAGCACCGTTACCGGAAGCTTCTGGGGATCGGTGGTGGCCAGCAGGAACTTCACGTGCTCCGGAGGCTCTTCCAGGGTTTTCAGGAACGCGTTGAAGGACTGGTTGGTAAGCATGTGCACCTCGTCAATGAGGTACACCTTGTAGCGGCCACGGGTCGGCGCGTACTGGACATTATCGGTAAGTTCCCGCATGTCATCGACGCCGGTGCGGGACGCCGCATCGATCTCGATCAGGTCAACAAACCGGCCGTCCTGGATCTCCTGGCAACTGGTGCACTGACCACAAGGATTCGGGGTTACGCCGGTTTCGCAATTGAGGCAGCGGGCCAGCAGACGGCCGATGGTGGTCTTGCCTACACCGCGGGTCCCGGTAAACAGGTAGGCATGGTGCAGACGCTGGTTTTCCAGGGCATGGATCAATGCCTGAAGCACGTGTTCCTGGCCCACCATGTCCTCGAAGGTGCGGGGGCGCCATTTTCGGGCAAGTACCTGGTAGCTCATGTTCCGTCAACTGCTGTGAAAATGCGATTAACCATAGCATGGACCCGCTTTGATAAGAAGCAAAGTTGGCACTCTGTCACCGGGACCGAAGCACAATTACGGGCGAGGAATCAGGGGATTAACACATCGGGAGGGGGAAACTGGGGGTGGCCCCACCAGCAGATCTCCGGCACACAATTCCACCGCTTCGGCTGCTCCCTTCCGGGCCTGACCGGGTTCACGGTTTCATGTTGCGGAGGCACCAATGGGGCCACCATAACGACGTTCCGGGGTTTCCCCGAAAGCGGCGCGCATATTAGCAAATGGACCTGCAGACTACAACGGGAAATCGCGCACCCCGGAAATTCACAGTGGCAAAGGCACTTCATCCTGCCGGAACCAGCAAGCCAGACTGTACCGGATGCGATTTGCCGGCAGCACCTCGTGGGGAATTTCCTCGCTCAGGAACAGGGCCATTCTGCCCGCTTCCGGAACGACCATGCCACAGACTTCGTCCTCGTTATCGCGGTTGAACACCTGTAACGCTCCGCCATCCTCCGGGGCCCAGCCCTCATTCAGATAAAGAACCAGGCTGACCACCCGGGAAGCACGGCCACGGAAGCTGTCCAGATGCCTCTTGTAGAAGTCCCCCGGATGATAGGTGGCATAGTGGGTCTCGAACCGTTTCAGGCCCAGGAAAAGGCGCTGGTTCATACCACAGCGGATGGCATCCAGGAAACGGAAGAGCTCCGCCTGGGGCGGCGTAATCCCCTGCAACCAGGCGATGCGGTCACGGCGCACGGCGCGATCCCGGACCAGGTCCGAGCCACGACCTATGCCGGCCGTTTTCATGGCATCGGTGCGATCGAGAATGGCCACTTCGTCACGCAGCGCCGCAAGCAGAGCAGGTCCCAGCCGGTCACGGACATCCAGGGACATCCAGCCGTGTTCACTCAGGCCGTCCGCCAGCTTATCCAGCCAGTCGTCAGAGACATCTGTAACACGCGCCTGCCCTGCGTCAACGACTGTAATGTCACTGCCGGCAACGACACCCAGTTCAGGGCTTGCAGTCCGCGAGAGGGGGTCTCTGATCGGGGTAACCGTGGGATTGTCCATGGGCGGGTCTCTTCGGGAAATCGGCGCTATTTTAGGCACAATTCTCGCCGGGCGGTCAGTTTTAATTTACTCTGATGATAAGCAGATACACTTAACCGTCACCTAACCCGATACGTCTATGTCAGAAAGCAGTCACAGACCCTCCCGATCCCTTTCTCCGGGCCAGTGGTCCTTCACCCGCTGGAAAACAATCGGCCAACTGGAAGCCCTGGAGGTCCATCACCCACTGTTTCGCGCCACCCTGTTTCTCCAGGGGGCACACCTGACGCAATTCATGCCAAGCGATGAGCCGGACTGGCTCTGGCTCAGCAAGAACGCCCGGTTTGAGCCAGGTCGGGCTATCCGCGGTGGCATCCCGATATGCTGGCCCTGGTTTGGCGATCCCGGAAAGAATCCGCCGGCCGTCCGCAAGCGCATCCATACCAACAGCGCCCACGGCTTTGCCCGCACGGCGTTATGGAAACTCGAAGACGTACGCGAAAACGCCCACGAAGTGGAAATCAGCCTCTCCCTGGACGCCAACGAGGATTTCGCCGACGTCTGGAGCGGCCACGCGCTGGCACTGATCACCTTTCATTTCTCAGTACGCGGCTGCCAGCTGGCGCTGACCACGACCAACCTGGGCGAAGAGGCCCTGGCCTTCAGCCAGGCCCTGCACACCTACCTGCCAACCTCGGACGTGACGCGTTCAAGGGTACTGGGCCTGGGTTACAGTCAGTACATCGACACCCTCTATGACTGGGAGTACAAGAATCAGGAAGGCCCGGTGTATTTCGAGGGGGAAACCGACCGTATCTACGAGAGCGGAGAACCCCTGACCATCGTCACTCCGTCAGGCAGCCGGGAGCTGACCTCTGTGGGCAGTGATTCCACCGTGATCTGGAATCCGGGCCCGGAAAAAGCGGCGCGGCTGTCGGATTTTCCCGATGAGGCCTGGAAGGCCATGCTGTGTGTCGAAACCGCCAATGCAGCCAGTGACTACAGAGTGCTTAATACCGGCCAGAGCCACACCCTGGGTGTGCTGATCGGACGCAAATAACCGGGGAGAACGGATGAGCCTGGCGAGTTACCTGAAATCCAAACTGATAACCGCGGATATCGACGAGCACATCAACCGGATCCGCAAGCCCATCGGCTCGCTGGGGTATGACCCCTGGGGCTACAACAATGAAGTCATCAAATACGGTTTCAGCCTCACCCGACAAATATACGAGAAATATTTTCGGGTGGAGGCCCACGGGGTGGAGAACGTGCCTGCCGAGGGCCCGGTGCTGATCATAGCCAACCACAGCGGCCAGCTCCCGATTGACGGGCTCCTGGTGGGCTATGCCGTGGCCTCCCGCGAACAACAGCCCCGCATTCCCCGGGCCATGATCGAACGGTTCTTTCCCACCGTTCCCTGGCTGGGTAACCTGCTGAACGAATTCGGCGCGGTGCTCGGCGACCCGGTCAACTGCGCCAAGATGCTCGCCAATAACGAAGCCGTCATCGTGTTCCCCGAGGGCATCCGGGGCTCGGGCAAGCTCTACCGGGACCGCTACCAGCTCAAGCGCTTCGGCAACGGTTTCATGCACCTGGCAATGAAATACAAGGCACCGATTGTGCCCGTGGGCGTGGTCGGCTGTGAGGAGACCATCCCGGCCATTGCCAACATCAAGCCACTGGCAAAAGCACTGGGGATTCCCTACGCACCGGTTGCCATGCCAGTGGTGCTGCCCACGAAGGTGCACCTGAATTTTGGCCCGCCCATGTACTTTGATGAGCTGGAAATTCCGGAAGAGCTGGTAACCGAACGGGTCGAGCAGGTGAAAGCGGAAATCAGCCGCCTCATCGACAAGGGATTGAGCGAAAGGAAAAAGCTGTTCTGATGACCAAGCAACGCAGACCCCACATCCTCGTTACCGGCGCTGCCGGCGCCTTGGCCCAGCGGGTCATCAACCAGCTGCGGGATCATTGTGATCTCGTTGCAGTGGATTTCCGGGAACAGGTCTACCTGGGAGACGACATTCCCAGTTACTGCATCGACTTTACCAAGCGCGTATTCGAGGACCTGTTCCGCCGCTATGAATTTGACGGCGTCATCCACCTGGGCCGGATCCAGTCCAGCCAGCTGACCCGGATGCGCCGGTACAACGCCAATGTGCTGGGCACCCAGAAACTGCTGGACCTGAGCCATAAATACGGCATCAAACGGGTTGTGGTGCTCTCCACCTATCACGTCTATGGCGCCGTGGCCTATAACCCGGCTCTGATCGACGAGTCCGCACCACTGAAATCCGCCGGCCTGAGCGCGGACCTGGTGGATTCGGTGGAGCTGGAGAACCTGGCTAACATTTACCTGTGGCGCTATCCGGAGCTGAACATCACCATCCTGCGCCCCTGCAACATTGTCGGCCCCGGGGTGCGCAACACCATGAGCTCCCTGCTGTCCAGCGACAATGCTCCGGTGCTCGCAGGCTTCTCGCCGATGATGCAATTCATCCATATCGAAGACATGGCGGATGCCATCGTCAGGGCCTACAAGAAGCCGGTTCGCGGAGTCTTCAACGTGGCTCCAGAGGACTGGGTGGCCTACCAGCACGCACTAAAACTCTGCGGTTGCCGGCGCATCCCGATTCCGTCTATTCCGCCGGTGGTCCCGAACCTGATTCTGAAAACCCTGAAGCTGAAAAGTTTCCCTTCGTACCTGACCGCCTTTTTCAAGTATCCTGTCGTTATCGACGGCAGAGCGTTTGCCAGGGAGTTCGATTTCAAGCCGAAACGACCCCTGAAGGAAATTTTCCGGTTCTACCGGGAGAACAAGCGACCGGTGTAATTACCGGCCTGCTGTCACGGAGCGAGGCAGCAATGCAGGAAGCAAGGGATGCTAAGTGATCTCAGCCTGATCAGCCACGGAGCAGCAGCCATTGCCTTTGGCCTGCTGACCGTTCTCGTCGCGACCCGCTATCTCAGGCGGGACGTGGACAGGGCGTTGTTTGTCGCCGCCCTGGCGACCACCATCTGGGCCACCGCCCTGGTGTCGCAATCGCTCTGGGGTATGCCGGGATTCATCCCCCGGTATATTATTGAACTACTCCGGGATGGCGCCTGGATTACCCTCCTGTTCGCCCTGCTTCGCAACGCGTCCCGCCAGGGCACCATTCACGGGCAGATGAAGCGGATACTCGGTGCCTCGATCTTCACGCTGATCTTTGCCCTGCTGGCTTTCGGAATCCTCGAATTTACCTTCGGCTGGGAAGTCCTGAACGGCAAGACAAAAGTACTCGGACAGATTGCGCTCTCCCTCATGGGGTTGTCCCTGGTCGAGCAGATCTGGCGCAATTCCCCGAACTTCGGGCGCTCCAGTATCAAGTACATTTGCATCGGCATTGCCACCATCTTCGCCTTCGACTTCTTTATGTACGCCGATGCGCTGCTGTTCGGCCAGATATCGGAATCCTTCTGGAACGCCCGAGGACTGGTCAATGCGTTGCTGGTGCCCCTGTTTGCCGTCAACGTACTGAACACCCGAAAGCAACCGGTGGATTTCCAGCTATCCCGGTCCGCGGTGTTCCATGCCGGCACCCTGGTCCTGGCCGGCGGCTACCTGCTGTTCCTGGCCCTCGGCGGGTATTACGTCAAGATCCTCGGGGGTGACTGGGGCGATGCCCTGAGGGTCCTGTTTTTCACCATCTCCCTGGCCTTCCTCGCCACCCTGTTGGTGTCCCGCCGGATCCGGGCACGGCTGATGGTACGGATCAGCCAGAATTTCTTCGACTACAAGTACGACTATAGGGAAGAATGGCTGAAGATGACCCGGGAAATGGCCAATCTCGGTGATGATCCTCCACTGCCGATCCGCGTCATTCACATCCTTTCCGGGCTGGTGGAAAGCAATGCGGGAGCCATCTGGCTCCGTGACGAACACGGGGCCTACACGCTCAAAGGCTCGGTCAACATGGCCATGCCCAGATACACGATGATCGACGCGGATTCCGATCTGGTTCGCCTGTTCGGGCAACGGGAATGGATTGTCGACCTTCACGAGTACCGGAATGACCCAGTCAGCTATGACCTGCTGGAAATACCCGATGCCATTGCCCAGAGCCCGGACGCGTGGCTGGTGATCCCCCTGTACCTGGACAACGACCTCTATGGCATCGCTATGGTGGGCCATCCCTTCACCCGGCTGGAACTGAACTGGGAAAACTTTGACCTGATCAAGGTGGTAGCGCGGCAATCCTGTAACCTGCTGGCACAGGCGGACGCGCAACATCGGCTGTCCCAGGCCATGCAGTTCGAAGCGGTTAGCAAGGCGTCTTCCTTCATGGTTCACGACCTGAAAACCGTGATTGCCCAGCTCTCGCTCCTCGTCAAAAACGCACCCAAGCACAAGCATAATCCCGCGTTCATTGATGACATGATCAACACCACCGAACACGCGGTGCGAAAAATGTCGAACCTGGTGGACCATATCCGCAAACCCGACAGCGTAGAGGACCCACAATTACAGGACATCGACCTGGCCGAACTTGCCCGCAGCCTAGTCAACCATCACAGCCATCAGCGCCCCGTTCCAAGGCTGACAGGAACCCTGCCAAGTGCGAGGATCCGTGCGGATTACGAGCAACTGCGCAGTGTCCTGGGCCACCTGATCCAGAACGCCCAAGATGCCACAGCACCGGACGGGGAGATCACCCTGAACCTGAAGATAGCCCGGGGCAATGTTGTGCTGTTTATCCAGGACAGCGGCAATGGTATGAGCGAGGAGTTCATCAACACATCCCTGTTCAAGCCATTCGAGAGCACCAAGGGCCTCACCGGGATGGGGATTGGGGCCTATCAGGCCAGGGAGTACATCAAGCAGCTCGGTGGGAATATTGATGTTACCAGTGAGCCTGGGGTTGGCTCGTGTTTTTCCGTTCGAATTCCATTAGCCAGGGAAAAAGATGGTGCCGCGCCACCAGAGAAGGAGTTGCCAGAATTCAACACCGAAAACCCTGCACGGAACGTCAATTAAATGACGGTTTTAAAAATGAATGCACACAGCGATTGCAAAGTGTCAATGTTCGGTTAAGAATCAGGTGTAAGGACACTGCGAAACACTCCGTTTCGGCAAATTTTAGCGAGCATGACAAGGAACGTGTTGTGGTTGTAGTCAAACGACTCCTGATCGTAGAGGATGACCCGGGCCTGCAAAGCCAGATGCGCTGGTGTTTCAGCGATGATTTGGAAGTTGCAGTCGCCTCGGACCGCGAATCAGCCCTCACAGCGCTTCGGCGACTCGAACCGGAAGTCGTTACTCTGGACCTGGGCCTGCCGCCTGACCCTGGTGGAGCCACGGAAGGGTTTCATCTGCTGGAGGAAATCCTCCGCCTTTCGCCTCTGACCAAGATCATCGTCGTGACCGGCCGGGAAGACAAGGAGAACGCTGTCCGGGCTATCGGCATGGGCGCTTCGGACTTTTACCAGAAGCCACTGGATGCCGACATTCTTGCTTTTGTGGTGAATCGGGCGTTCCGTTTGGCGGAACTCGAACGGGAGAACCGCGACCTTTCCAAACACAAGAACGGAACCAGCATAAAAGGCATTGTCGCCGCCAGCCCGCAGATGACGACTATCTGCCGGACCCTTGAAAAAATTGCCCCCACCGATGTCACTACCCTGATCACCGGCGAGACCGGCACCGGCAAGGAGCTTCTTGCCCGTGGACTCCATGATCTCAGCCATAGAGCAGAAAAGCCCTTTGCCGCGATCAACTGCGCAGCCATCCCCGAGAACCTGCTGGAAAGCGAGTTGTTCGGCTTCGAGAAAGGCTCCTTCACCGGCGCAACCCAGAGCAAGAAAGGCAAGATCGAGAGTGCCAACGGCGGCACCCTGTTCCTGGACGAGATTGGTGACATGCCGATGGCGTTGCAGGCCAAACTGCTCCGGTTCCTTCAGGAGCGGGTAATCGACCGGGTCGGATCGGTCAAGCCCATCCCGGTGGATGTACGTGTGGTGTGTGCCACCCATCGTGATGTTCGCCAGCTGATTGGAAGCGGGGATTTCCGGGAAGACCTCTATTACCGCATCAGTGAGATCACTCTCGATATTCCTCCACTGCGGGAGCGAGACGGGGATTCACTGGTTATCGCCCAATCCCTCCTGAAATCCCTGGGCAAACAAATGGAGCGGCCAAACCTGACCTTCACCGAGGATGCCGTCAACGCCATCACCGGCTATTCCTGGCCCGGCAACGTGCGGGAGATGATAAACAAGGTCAAGCGGGCAACGATCATGGCCGATGGCAAACGGGTAACCACGGCGGATCTTGACCTGCCCGCTGAGCAAACCCCTTCGGATACTCAGCTGAACCTTCGGCAGGTTCGGGAAAACGCCGAGCGGCGGGCAATCACCCAGGCCCTCAGATCCTGCAATTTCAACATGGCTCAGGCCTCACGCCTGCTCGGAATCACGCGTCCGACGCTGTATAACCTGACCGACAAATACAAGATCGAGACATCCGAGTTCGCTGGCAATGCCTGAACCACATCAAGAATAAAATTCGGAACACGCGAAGGAATTCAGACATGAAAGTAGCAGAGGTTTTGCGGGTAACGTTGCTCTCCACCGCAATCATTCTGGGCATTACGGGCTGTGGCAGCGACACGGAGATGACCCAGGAAGAGCTGCAATACATAAGTCACCTTGACCAGGCACGCTTCTTCCAGAAACAGGGGGAGCTCAAGGCCAGCACACTCGAGGCGCGAAGCGCCATTGAGCTTCAGCCGCAGAGGTCCGAGCCCTATCTGTTGATTATCAACAACCTGCTTATCGCAGGCGATGCAGCCAACGCTGAGCGCCAGTTGGATGAATTTCTGGAGCTCATTCCCGAACAGTCGCTGAACAACACCGAACGCAACCGCGCCCACCTCATCCGGGCAGAAGCCCTCTTAATGAAGGGCAAACCCGAGCAGGCACTTGCCACATTGGAGCTGCTCGACTCGCCGGGTAACGAAGAGCAGCTTGAGGCCAACCTGCTGCGGGGCCGCATCCTGATTGATTCCGGGCAACTCGAGAAGGCCGGTGAGGTTTACCGGCAGGCCCGTGAAGCCAATAGCAACGCCATAATGCCCGTTATTGGCCTGGCCCGGGTTGCCTGGTTGTCCGGCGATTTGGACCGGGCAAGCGAAATGCTGGATACCGCCAGCAAGATCGACGAGAGCCACCCGGAACTCTGGCTGCTGAAAGCCAGGATAGCGGATGCCAACGAACAGTGGGGCGAGGCGGAAACCGCCTATATCCGCGCTCTGGAGAACATCGGCCAGTACGACGTAATGACCTACCGAAAATACGAAACCATCTCCTCTCTTATCAATGTTCTCCGGGCGCAGGGCAAGGCCCGGGAAGCCTTCGTTTACGAGGAAATTCTTGCCAAATCGGCACCGGGAACCATCAGGGCCAACCTGACGGCGGCGCAGGCAGCTCTGGAAGAGAATGATCTGGATTCCGCTGCGGGCTATCTCGAAGAGATCCTGGCGCAGGCACCGGAACACCAGCAAAGTGCCCTGTTACTGGGTTTGATTCGCCTTAGACAGGGGCGCGTGGAAGAAGCCGAGACCCTGCTGGCACCCATCGCAGAACTGGGCGAACTGGATGCGGCAAGTAAACTGCTCGCAGCCACCCGTCTGAGCCTGAACGACATCCAGGGTGCCAGAGAAGCGATTGCCGACCTGGAAGGGGAAGAGAGCGATCCATCCGTGATGGCACTGATGGGAATCACTGCCCTCGCCAGCGGAGATACGGAGTCTGGAGAGCGGATTATCGAATCCGCTCTCAGCCAGAAACCTGACTATCACGCCCTCAGACTGCGCTACGTCCGCTACCTCGTTCAGGCAGGCCGGACTGAGGACGCCCTGGAGCAAATCCGGATGCTCACCGACGTCCCTGAGCTCCGGGACGATGCCTGGCAACTGATGGTGCAGGCCTACGCATCCAACGGTCAACTCGACCAGGCTGTCGGCGCAGCGGAGCAATGGATCAAACAGCAGCCGGAAAACAGCCGCGCCCTGCTGATTCGCGGGGAACTGGCGTTACAAAACGAAGAGCCCGACACAGCAGAGCGCTATTTCGAACAGGCCCGGGAGGCTGCCCCCGGTACTGCCGCCCCCCTCGTAGCACTGGCCCGGCTAGCCCTTTTCCGGGAAGACCGGGACGGTGCTATTGGCCTGTACCGGGACGCCTTGTCGATCGAACCTGACACTACCAATGCGATAAGAGGCCTCTCGGAACTGCTCACACCGGAAGAGCTCGCAGCTTATATGGAAGACCTTCTCGGACAGCATTCGGACGCCATCGCACCGGGAATGGTGCTGCTTGAGCAGGCCCTGATGGCCGAAAACCGTTCAAGGGCAGACGAACTGACGGCCAAGCTGATAGAACGCACTGCCGAGAACCAGCCTGCCGAAGCGGAACCCCTGGTGGCAAAGCTCTACTACGACACAGCCGCCCGGAAGATGGCAGAAGGCGACACAGCCGAAGCTCAACAATTGCTGGATCGCGGCCGGGCACTGTTCCCGAACCACCTGGACATAGCCGTTGCCTCCGCCAGCCTCGCTTTCCGACAGGGGCGGCCGGAACAGGCGCGCAAGATCGTCGAGGAGACCCGTCTGGCCCACCCCGAGTCCGACCGCCCGTTGGTTGTGGAAGCGGAATATCTTGCCAATCAGGGTAATCACACGGCCGCAGCCCGCATGTATCAGCTTGCGCTGGAAAAACAGAGCCACGTGATAACCGAACTGGCCCACGCCAGGGAACTGAACCAGGCGGGCGATCCGGAAGCTGCCATCACTGCCCTTGAGCAGGCCATGGAAACCTGGCCCAACGATCCACGCCTGCCCCTGACTCTTGCCCTTTTCGCCCAGAATCAGGCACAGCCAGACAAGGCGAAACAGGCGTACAGGAGGGCCCTTGAGCTGGACAGCAACAACATTCTGGCCCTGAACAATCTGGCCTGGCTTTACTTCGAATCGGATCATCCGGATGCACTGCCGCTGGCCGAACGTGCCTATAAACTTGCACCACAATCCGGCTCAGTCGCGGATACCTATGGCTGGATCCTGTTCAACAAGGGATTCCACGAGGATAGCCTCCCGATTCTCGAAAAGGCCTATGAGCTCGAACCGGGAGAACAGATTGCCTTGCACCTGGCCGAAGCCTACAAGGCCACAGGCCAACAAGAAAAGGCGGATGCCCTGCTGGAGAAGCTGTAAGCAGTTGGCGATATAAGCTTCAGGCACAAAGAGCGAAATGTTCCAAGCCCACGCTGGCGTGTAAACCCGTGGGCACCATACTTAACAGACTGTTTCATTAACCAGGAAGGTGGATGACTATGTCTGTGAGCAAGGTTCTTGGGCTGGGATGCACCATTCTGCTCGTGACGGGCTGCCAGAGCTGGCAATACCGTGGCATAGAGTCTCTTCCTCCTACTGCTGCGGTTCCGGAGACCAGTGAGCCCGGCCAGGTTGAAGTCAGGTATTATGACAACCTCGTCGGGACCGACATAGAGACGATGACGTCGTCTCCCAAATTTCCGGATAATCCGGACGAGGTCGCGGTGCTGACCAGTCTGGAGGATCCGGAAAACCGAGCTGAGGACTATGGATCTTACGTCAGGGGGTTCATCAGTCCTCCCTCGTCCGGGCAATATCGATTCTTCCTGAGCGCAAATGACAAAGCCGAATTCTGGCTCAGCACTTCGGAATCTCCGGATGACGCTACCCTGAACGCATTGGTTCCCGGCTGGACCAGCGTCAACCAATTCACCAAATACTCCTCACAAACATCCAGCTATGTCACTCTGGAATCTGGCCAGAGGTATTATTTTGAGGTTCTGCAGAAAGAAGGTTTGGGTAGTGACCACTTCGCTGTTGCCTGGGAAGGGCCGGGGATTTCGCAGCAAATAATTGGCAGCGACTACATATACAGCTGGGCACAACCGACGATGGATACAGGTCAGACTAGCCAGGAAGCCTATAATTTTGGCTATCGTGTTGGATTCGTGGACGGCTCTGAGGGACTTGCATTCAATCCATCTTTCCCTCCCCTGGATCAGGACCAGGATGGGCTATATGACAACTGGGAAATCGTGCATGGCCTCGATCCGAATGATCCTTCTGACGCCACCAGCGACCCGGACCAGGATTTACTGTCCGCGGCGGACGAATTCCTGATTGGCACAGCCGAGGGGAACCCGGATTCCGATAACGATGGGATTCCCGATGGCGTGGAGTATGCCTATGGGCTGGACCCACTGGATCCGGCTGATGCCTCCGAGGACCTCGACAATGATGGCTACACCAACCTGGAAGAATACGTTGCCGGAACAGAGCTGAATGATCCGGGTGACAGCCCTGCCCCGGAACCGGAGCCCGACACAACGCCAGAGACTGATGAAATCGCATACGTAACCGGTTTTACAGGGCAATATTTTTCCGGCACCAATTTAGAACGCTTACTCGCAGTACAAGTCGATGAAACCGTCGATTTCAACTGGGGCAACGGCGCTCCGATACCGGAAAGCCCCGCTGACAACTTCTCCGTCCGCTGGAGCGGTATCTTTACGGCACCTCACTCCAGTGGAACCAATGAGTATGAATTCTCAGTGCGCACCAATGACGGTGTCCGCCTCTATGCGAACGGGGAACTCGTAATTAACGACTGGTCGTCCCATGCTCCCACTACCTTTACCTATAACCGGTCACTGAACGCTGGCGAGGAGCTGAGACTTACCATCGAGTACTATGAGGGCACAGGCACGGCCGTTGCGCAGTATAGTGTTCGAAATCTCAGTACCAATTCCAACGTCGACACCGCCAGTACTATCATCTCGCCAGATATGACCCAAATGGCTTCCCTGGATTCCGACAACGATGGCATCCCGGACACCTGGGAGCTGCAGTATGGCCTGAATGCCTGGGTACCTGATGCCGACGGCGTGAACAACGATTCGGGTATCAGCAATATCGAGGCTTACGAAAGCGGGCTCGACCCGTACACGCTAACGAGTGTTTCGGGCGATTCATCACAAACCACGGCTCCGGAAACAAGTGAGCCCGCGCCATCGGAAACCGGGGGCACTGTCACACTGACCTGGACGCCTCCTTCAACCCGAATGGACGGTAGTTCGATTGCTCTCTCCGAGATTGACTACTACGTCATCAACTATGGCCAGGAGGTTACCAACCTGGATCAGAGCATCAACGTTGGTGGTAGCGAGGACAACTACACGTTCAGTAACCTGACCTCAGGACTGTGGTACTTCACCATTCGGGTGGTGGATACCAACGGACTGAGCAGTGCACCCTCTGAACCGGTTTCCGCTGAGGTCCCGTAATTGAAGCCTCTGTTGTGTCAGTTGGTCCCGGCCGTCCCGAACCGTTCATCCAGACGGTTCTCGACCCGCTCGCGGACCAGGGGGGCCAGCCGCTCCAGGCTGGCCTTTCCGTCACAGGCGTCGCACCGGACGCCAATCACGAGCAGTGATGCGTCAGACCGGTTATTGAAGATCCCGGGTAACTGAGCAAGTTTGGCTCTCAGCTCATCGTCCTGCCAGAAACTTTCCACGTAATAGCCATAGGCAAGATAGACTCTGGATTCGCTTTGCCTGTACTTAAGTGCAAGTCCACTCAACGTTGTGCCACTCCCGGCCGGAACAGTGAAGGTCTGCTGGGGAAGCAGGAGATCGGCATCATAAAGGCGATTCGCATACTGGACGACTTCGCTACCGGGGCGTTGCTGGTTATAGGTGAAGAGACCGACATAGTATTCAGGCTGGGCTTGTCCAGGCTGCAATTCGTCCCGCTCAACAAAAACCCCGGTCGATTCCAGGTCCGGCTGCTGAGTGACCGGCTGCCACCCCCCGAGTGAACCGCTAAACAGGGGTAACCATTGTTCCGACGGAAGAAGTTCAAAGCCATGCCGATCAGAGCCCGTATAATCTGCTTCTGCAGTTGAGGATTCGACCGCCCATGCAAGGGTTACAAACGCCAAAGCGGGAATCAGTGAAAACCAGGCTTTCATACCCCCATTGTTCCCGGGAAGAACCGTTCCGGCCGGGCTTGCGGGCCTCTGCTCTTGCCTGTGTTCCAGATACCTTGCCAGCACAAACAACGGGACGAGTGTTCCTGCAAAGACCCACCAGCCGAAATAGTCATGCTCCCAGATCAGCGAGGAAGTCATGTTGGATTCATAACCAACATAGATAATCACAAACACCCGGATCCAGTTCGCAACCATGGCCAGCAACGCCCCTGCAACCAGGAGAATCACCCGTTCTGTCAGGCGCTGATAGCTGAGTTCTGCGTAAATGGTGGAAATCGTCAGGCCAACCAGGAGATAACGCAGCCCGGAACAACCATGAGCGATCTCAAAGGCCCCCACCCCCGGAAAGTAGACAAACACGCCTTCAACGGTGAAATCGATGCCGAGTGCCGACAACAGTAGTTGATTCACCGCGACGGTAATCAGTTGCAAAGGCCAGGACAGGTAATCCCACACCGGAATAGCGAAGATCAGCAAGCCAACGGGCAGGAAGAACGCGGACGCCTGTCTCCAGCCCCAAATCAACAACAGCAAACTGAGGAACAACGGAACCATCGCTATCTGCTGGAAAGCCTCGACAAACAGGACACTGCCAGCCAGGTAGACGGCGGCTGCCAGGGCAAGAGGAAACAACCAGGCCGGATAAAACCCATTGACCGGGCGAACAATCCGCCATTTACGCACCGAGAGCACCACGCAAACGACCAGAACAAGAAAGCCGTGGGAATAGGATTCATCGAACTTCTGCCAGCGGCTGAACAGCACCTGGAGAGCTGGCCAGACAGCAATCCCGACTCCGGCCAGGAGAACGACCGGCAATAGCCATGGGGAATGCCTTTGGAGTGTGGAACGATCCATGTCCGGATTCTCTACCTCGAGTCCTTGATACGATATAGCAGTTTGAAAAGCCGGCTGCGCACCAGCATCAGCGATACCAGGGGTGTTCGATCGGTTGCGAGTTTCGCCTTATAGTCTTCATTTTTTCCTCCGCCCGCCAGCAGATCAAAAGCTTCAACGTCGCCGTTGTCGAACGACGCTTCGATACTGTACCCAAGATGCAGGGTACCCAAGGCCAGCTTTTTATGGAAATTCTCCACAAACCCGGCCTGCAGGTTATATGCCACATTTCTATACAGAACATTGTAGAGCACAGAAACCGGTCTGCCCGAAACGCAAATCACCGACAGTTCCGGCCTGCCGCCCTCATGAACAATATTCTTCAGAAACTCCTGATGAAATGACAGACTGGTCTCGTTGAAACAGGGCTGATCCCAGCGGTCACGATGGAAATCATTCAACAATTCAAAAAATGAGACAGGTTTGTCGGGCCACCAGTTCCCGATGGTCACACCGCCAACCTGCTCCAGGACCGAACGACGGTTGTACAGCCTTAAACGTGTACCACTGCCAAGCCTCGCCAGGTAGTCGCTGAAAAGGCCATTCGTCTCAATAGAGTAGGCAACATCTCCGCCAACTCGCCGAACCAGGCACTGGCGTTCTTCAGCCAAATCTAAAAGAGCGCGGACCGCCGGTGAGTCCTCTGGCATGTCAGCGAGCACCGCTTCACTCCAATCCACGGAAAATATTGCAGCGGGAGTAGCAGTGGGAAGGCTGTTGTACTCAGTGCGGGGCGTGGATAGCCGGCGATAGTTCGTGCCGATGAACTGCAGGCAGCTTATGGGCAAAACGCCCTTGTACTTGTAGCGGTGCAGGTAGAGCCCCGAGCAACCCCGGCCTTCACTCACGAGTTCGAAACCCGGGGTCACTCCCCAGTGCTTCCACCAGGCATCCTGCCAGGCTCTGGTCAGAAAGAGATTCATGTTTGCGTCGTCCTTGAGTAAAGCGCTGACATAGCCTGTCAATAAACCTTACAAGCCACCGCTGAACGCGGATTACGGTTGAGCATATCACATTGTATTAAGTCCTGAAGTGCTTGACTGGCAGGAAAGATGCTCCCGTCCCAAGGGAAAAAAGGAATTACAAAAAGTCTTGAGGGAGGCACCAGGCATGCGTGATATCCGGCTTCGTTATACCCTGCGTTTCATTCTGGCAGCGTGTTTTTTTCTGGCTGCATTCGCCGTTCAGGCAGCACCGAATTTGTTGGTGAGCACATCTGCGGAGCGGACCGCTCCCATTGCGCTCAGCGGCGCCCAACTCAATGATCTGGTGTACATTTTTGTGGCACCGGAAACCGGGATAAAGCAAGTTGATTTTTACCTGGATAATCCGCCTCCAGCGTCCCCACGAGTGACGGAGAGGCTGAAGCCATTTGACTTCAACAGGACAGCGGCCGACCTCACGGCACTCCCGTTCGATACCAACTCCATTCCAGACGGTCAACACAGCGTTTATGCGCGGACCACGTACACCGATGGCACCAGCGAATTACTGTCAGCAACTTTTACAGTCAACAACTCGGCGCCAGCCTTCTCCTTCAGCCAGACGAATCTGGATTTCGCGCTGGAGGCGGGCAGCGGTTCAGAAACATTACAGGTGGGTCTGTCCTCATCAACATCGGGTGGTGAGACGTTCTTTATCTCGGATAATGCCAATTGGCTAACCGTTCAACCCACCACCGGCACTGTACCCAAAACCCTTACCATCACCGCAAACCCGGACGGATTGAGCGCCGGCCAGTATACAGCGACGGTAGAGGCTACCGGTACCGGCATTGCTACAGCTTACCTGACGGTCGACCTGACAGTGGTACAACCCTCAACCAGTGCTTATTCGCTGATGATCAGCACCTCGCCTGACCGCTCCGGTGCTTCCGGGCTTAACGGCTTGACTGTCGCAGGGGATATCTATGTCTTCGTGCCTCAGCAAAGTGGCATGTCTCAGGTCAGGTTTTACATCGACAACCCTCAGAAATCAGGCTCCCCCAACCAGACTGAAAATCTGCCTCCCTACGACATGGCGGGCACAGCACCAGACGACTCAGCCTATCCTTATGACACCTTGGTGCTCAGTGAAGGCAGCCATACGGTCACAGCGGTAGTGAGCGAAAGTGACGGTAGCATTCACGAAGTGACTGAGTTCTTCACTGTCGCCAACGATAGGGCGGCACTTTCCTTCAGTAATGCCAGCCTTTCCGGATCCCGACATGTGGATAATCCGGACCCCATTACGACAAGTGTCAGTCTGACCGCGAGCGATAACTCCTCCGCCAGTTTCTCAATTTCATCGAGCGCTGGCTGGTTGTCTGCCACGGGCAATTCCGCTACGACTCCGGCAACGATTACTGTTACTGCGGATCCGGCCGGGCTCGCCGCGGGCACCTACACCGGAAAGCTCACAGCCAGTGCCTCCGGGTACACTGCGGGAGAGCTCACCTATGCGCTGACTGTTACCTCAGGCTCTCAGGGCATTCTGACCAACCCGACCTCGCTGGTATTCAACGGTCAGCCTGACTCTCCAATATCCAGCCAGACTCTGAGCGTGAGTCACAGCGCCAATGAGAATCAGGATTTTACTGTGAGTACTAATATGCCCTGGCTGGCTGTCTCCCCCACCAGCGGGACCACACCTGAGAATCTCAATGTACAGGTCGACAGCTCAGGCCATACGACCGGTAGCTTCGACGCTACGATCACACTCACACCGAGCAGTGGATCAGCGATCAATGTTCCGGTAACCATGATCCTGTCAAGTGATGACAAGTGCGCACCGGTACCATGCAGCGACGTGCGCATTGATCTGCCCTATCAGCTCACCTTCACCGAAGGTCAGGGTTACTACCCGGATTCCAATGGCTGGGGAACCGGGTTTACATGGCTCGATGAACCGGCCAGTGGGTCCGGGTATATACCGGGCAACCTCGAAATGAGCTTTTTCGAAGGTGTTTTGAAGTACACCACTACCTCCGGCATTTCGTTCAGAAATATAAACAGCCAGGCCAATGCCCTCGGAGTAGGTTTCGCAGCACCGAACCAGATCACACAGATTTCCACTGAAATCCTGAATGTTCCGACCGGGAGCGGCAATTACGAACAAGCCGGACTCTGGTTCGGAAACAATCAGGACAATTATGTGAAATTGGTGGTCATATCGACTCCCCAGGGACTCAAGATCCACTACCTTCTGGAGCTCGCAGGAAGCCTCGCGACAGAAAAGAACATCACCGTAGCTGGTCTTGCTGGAGCAGACGTCACACTCTCGATGATTGTAAATCCCTACAACCGGACTGTGGATCTGACCTACAAGGTCGAAGGTGGAACCACCAAGCAGGCAGGAACCGTGTCGCCCCCGGACGAATTCTTCAGCTTCGATGCCGCAGGAATAGATCCGGAGATTGGTACCCGCAGCTTCACTGGTATTTTTGCAACTCACCGTAACGGTTCGAGCCCGATAACCTACCTGTTCGATGAGTTCACCATGGAAGCCGGAGGAGGCCCCCTTTCGCCCGAATCCGCAGTGGAATTCCTGCGCAAGGATTACAATATCGATTACCCCACCTCCATGGTATGGGGTCCCGATGACCGGCTTTACGTAACGGAACTGTTCGGTACCATCCGTGCCCTGACCTTTGATGCCGACATGAATGTAGTGGGCGATCAGGTTATTGAATCCCTGATTAACAGTGTAGGGCCACGCCTCACCCTGGGTATCACCGTGTCACCGGGTGCAACAGCCGGAAACATGGATCTCTGGGTAGCTCACTCAAGCCCTTCCGTTGATAACGGAGAAGTTAACTCCGGCATGGTCACCCGCCTCAGCGGCACAAACTTTGCGAACGTGGAACACCGAATCACCGGCCTTCCCCGCGCAATCGCGAACCATTCCATCAACTCCATCCATTTTGGCGACGACAACCGTTTGTACATTGCGGTCGGGGGCAACACTGGTGCAGGCGCGCCGAACAGCTCGGCGTCCGAATTCGGAGACCGGGCCGAGCAGCCACTCAGCGCAGCTATCGTAGTAGCCGATGTCTTCGCCGCATCGTTCGATGGCACTTGTGCGAATACCGCGAACATGTACGGCCCGCCTCCCTGTGACGTGGTGCCTTACGCCACTGGTTTGAGAAACAGCTACGACTTTGTGTTTCACTCCAACGGCAAGATGTACGCCACAGACAACGGCCTTGGTGTTACCGGCACCTATCCGCCAAAACCCGAGCCAGTCTGTACCGGGCTCGCAAATACCGCCAGTTACCTGAATGGCGGACATAACCCCGGCGCACAACCAGACCTGTTACTGCTGATTCAGGAAGGCAAATATTACGGCCACCCCAACCCGTACCGTGACGAGTGTGTGTTCAAAGATGGCAGCTACCAGAATGTCGCTCCGTTGCCCAATTATGAACCAGCCCTCTTCGATCTGGGCGACCATAAATCCTCCAACGCTATTATCGAGTACAGCGGCCCTCAAGGATGTGTTGGCGACTACCTTAACGGACAACTGTTGATCACCAACTATTCCATTGGTGATGACATTTTCCGGGTACGCCTTAATGAAACCGGCGATGGCGTCATCGAAGGGGAGCCCCTGGTGACTGGCTTCAATGATCCGTTGCCAATGACCAGTCGCCCCGACGGCACCATTTTCGTAGGTCAGTTCGGCGGCGGCAAGCTAACATCGCTCAGCCCGGTAAGCCTGGGATGCTGGCTTACCCTGGCGCCCAGCCCGATCAGCATACTTGACGCCAGTGGCGCTTCGATCAACGACAGGATGTACATGGTCGGCGGTAAGAATGCCAGCGGTCACCTGACCACTCTCTTTATCTATGACGCGAACTCGGATAGCTGGAGCCAGGGCGCTGACCTGCCTGGCCCGGGGGTTGAAAATCCGGCTGTCGTCGCACATAACGGGCTGATCTATGTGTTTGGCGGCTCCACCGCGCCCTTCTCAGGAGCGGTCAGCAATGCGGCAGTCTATAACCCGGCGAGCAACAGTTGGCAGACCCTGCCGGCAATGCCGACCGCCCGCGGCGGCGCAACCGCACAGGCCGTGAACGGACTGATCTACGTGGCAGGCGGCATGGACAATAACGGCGTATCCCTGCCCACAGTCGAAGTCTTCAATCCGGGCAACGGGACCTGGCAGAGTGCAGCGGGCCTGCAAACCCGCCGCGACAACCCTGGCTCAGCGGTGTTGAATGGCGAGCTGTATGTATTTGGTGGACGGGTGCGCAATTCTGACGGTTCTGCCCCGGAGCCGGCACTCTCTTCTGTCGAGAAGTACAGCACGTCCAGCAATACCTGGCAGTACATGACTCCAATGCCAACGGGCAGGCGGGCCATGAGTGTTGGAACGGCTAACGGCAAAGTTCAGGTCATGGGTGGCGAAGCTAATCCCAATAGTATTTCCGGGGTCTTCGAGCAAAACGAAGAGTACGACCCCGCCAGCAACAGTTGGCGCAGCCTGACCAAAGTGCCTACACCCAAACATGGCGCTGCAACAGCAACGATCAGCAATAAAGTCCACATCGTTGGCGGAGGCGTTCAGACAGGGAACTCCTACACCAGCAGTCATGAGGCCTTGCAGTTCTGACCGGCACAGCTGTTTGAAAAGCCGCAATCAGGGGCTGACGAAGGTCAGCCCCTTTTCTTTGGAACTTTACACGCGTCCGGCCGGGCTTGTGAGCTATACTCACCGCCAGGACACCTTCACATGGATAGTATCTGATGCGCGCCAAGCGGTTCGTCGCCAGTTCCCTCGCCCGGACACTGGAAACGGTTGTTGCCATCATCACCGGCCTGATCATGATGCCGCTGATGATCCGTATTCTGGGCGAAAACCTCTACGGCATCTGGATTGTAATCGGGAGCATAGTCGGATCCCTCTATCTTTTCGATATCGGGATGTCTTCAAGTGTTACCCGTTACATTGCCTTTGCGCTGTCACGAAAAGACCGGCGGCGCGCAAGCCAGGTGATGTCCACCGCTTTCGCCATCTATTCTGCCCTGTCTTTAATTATTATTCTTACCGCCGTCGTCATCGCACTTAGTGCAACGTTTTTCGTCGAGTCTCCTGAAAACACACGGCTGGTGCAGATTCTGATCCTGATTGTCGGGCTCAATGTCGCCGTCGAATTTCCGTTCAAGAGCTACGCGGGCATTGCTGGTTATCATCTCAGGCAGGATCTTCTCTCCTACTCCCGAATTGCGTTCAAGGTAGTCAGCACCCTGTTCATTGTCTGGTTGCTGTTTGAGGGATATCAGCTGATTGCCATTGCGCTGGTACAGCTGTCCTCGTCATTCTTCTCCAACCTGGTATTTCGCTTCATCGCACATTACCTGGAACCCGACGTACGTCTCCAGCCCCGGCTCATTGATAAGGCTACCGTTAAAGAAATCTTCAGTTTCAGTGCCTGGGCTTTTATTGTGGACCTGTCACGGCTTTTAAAGGAACGAGGGGATGTCTGGATGGTCGCGGCGTTTACCACACCTGCCTTGCTGACTGTCTATTACGTGGGAGTCCGGCTGGTGGAATATTCCAACCAGCTACTGTACAAAGCATTCGGATTTACATTACCACTGTATGCCGAAGCGGTTGCGCGCGAGGACGACACTGAACTGGCTCGCAAGGTGCGAATGTTTTTGCGCCTCAACACGATGGTTGCTGGCGGCTTACTTATCGGAGCCTACCTGTTTGGAAACCACCTTATTCGCCTGTGGATGGGGAGCGACTTCCAAAGCGCCGAAGCGTATCTTGTTCTGGTTGTACTGCTCTCAGCCAAACTGCTTGTATTTATTACCGCCCCATACAGTAATGTGTTGTTTGCCATCGCCAAACACCGGTATCAGGCCTATGTTTCTGCTACTGAAACGGCGGCTTCCCTGATTCTGATTCCAATACTGATCCATCTGATGGAGAAGCCTCTTCTTGCGGCTTCCATAGCCATCGGCTTACCCTTCCTGGTGACTCGACCGTTCATCATTCCCCTCCTTGTCTCGCGTCACAGCAACGTGCCCGTCACGTTGCTGTACCAAACTGTTCTACCTTTAGTCGCAAAAATCACTGTATTCGGACTGTTGTGGTATCTCGGCATCAGCTTTGCTGCCGGAGACCCGGGCTTGATGGAATTCCTTCTGTTCACCGGAACCTTTGGCTGCAGTTATGCGATCTTTGCCTACCTGCTCCTGCTGGATCACGAGGAACGTAATCTACTCTTGTCCGGTATCGGCTTGAGAAAACAGACCCAGCCCTGATTACCGGAGATCCTTCGGGCGATTCTTCTCCCGGTAGTACGCGAAAATCCCCTGAAACATGCCCAACTCGATCGCATTTCGGTAATAGCGGCTGCTATCACCCAAAAGTTTACAAAGCTGTGTTTTCGTAAACAGGGTTACAAGCTTCCGAAAAAGAAACCTGGGCACACCGAACCAGTGTTTGTAACCGTCGAACTCCCCATATAGGGCGGCCTTCCCTTTCCCCTGGCGATAGGCACGCCCCCTGAGCCAATCGATGGAAAGCTGGTTTGGTCTGATCTGATGATGAACCAACGCGGTGGGTATGTACGCACCTCGGAAGCCAGCTTCCGAAACACGGAGCAGAAATTCGGTTTCACTACCCATTGTGTAGCTTGCACTCTGGGACGGTCCGATCGACGGATCGAACGAATACCCGGCATCAAACACCCTTTTCCTGACAGCCATGTTGGGGCCCCAGATTCTTCCCGGCCGAATTTCTCCCTCGGGCAAATCCCAGTCCGCAATCACATACGCTGAACGCGTAAAACCATTCTCCAGATCGATCCCCTCCTCCGGCTCCATGCCTTCCGGAAACAAAGGCAGAATGCGCCCTCCAAACAGATCGAACTGCGGAAGCCTCTTCGCCCCGGACCAGAGATTTAACAACCAGTCGGGATCGGCTATAACGTCATCGTCCGTGAATACAACCAATTGCCCTTCAACTTCCGGCATCGCCCGAAGTAGCGCATTGTTCTTGCCAGCAGTGACCTCTTCCAGGTATCGGACAGGAAGGGATTCAGAAAATCCGGACACCAGTTTCAACGTCTCAGGCCGGCAAGCGTTGTCCACCACAAAAACCTGCCAAGCCAAGCCATCAGTTTTAAGACTCTGAAAGTTCAATAAGGTCTTGGCAAGAATCTCATCCCGATTGTAAGTGGCCAACACCACGGAAATGTCCACTAAACATGCCCCGATTGTCGAATATCCGTTAATACGAGTACCCAGGTCCTATCTTCCGCGCTGACCGGCCCGCAGCTTGACCATTCGGTAGACCCGTGGCGGAAGCAAGGATTTCAATACGCCACGCAAAGCAGCGCCACTCGGTTCGGAAACAAACGACCAGGCAAACGCGCCCAAGGCCGCATTCGGCCTGGCTTCATTATGAAATAGAATATAGCCAATCTTCAGAAGGCTCCGTGCCCGCCACGCTTTCGCTAAAGACCTTATTCGCGGAGATTCCGAGCTGCGCAAAACCTTCTCCGCAACAACAACCCTCTCCCGGAATTGCTGCAATTCCCGTTGCTTGGAAACACTACCCGGGGTATCGCGGTATAAATAGAATGGTTTATCGCGGTAAAGAATGGGTCCCAACTGGGCGAGTCGAATCCACATATCCCGATCATCCAGGTTCCTCAGAGACTCATCAAACGGGCCGGCTGCCTCTAGCGCGGAGCGGCGTGCAATCACGCTTGATGTACCAACGAAGTTGGTTTGGAGGAGTGTAGCGAGGGCATCTTCGCTGGACAGTTGCCAGGTATTTGGGGCAACGGGCTTTGTTATTAAAACTTGGAGCGTCTCATACCGGTCTATATTCCTTTCGATGCGAATATCGAGATTCTCGTCGGCAACGTGGAAATTGCTGCAGATCATTACCGATTCAGGGTTGCGCGATAAGGCATGAAGCACTGCCTCTATTTCTTCCGAAATGACTATGTCATCGGCATCAAGAAACAGTATGTATTCGCCAGAGGAGGCCGCAACGCCTTTGTTTCGTGGCGATGCAGGCCCACCGGAGTTTTTCTGTCGAATTAGAGACACCCTGCTATCCTTGACAAAGTGTTCGATCACAATCGACAACTCATCGGTGGAGCCATCGTCGACTACGATGACCTCCAGCTCTACTCCCTCAACATCAAGGACCGCGTTGAGAGTTGAGCCAATGGACTCGGAGGCGTTATATGCAGGAACAACAACTGAGAGTTCCATTTTGCGTCCTTTCGTAGTTGTCTCGGAGACTGCTTGTCACATCCCTAGACGGTGTTTCAGCGATCTGATTACAGCCACACCACGCCGACCCAGCAACGATTTGAGATAGAGCGAAAGAAAACGGAGCTGCAGACTATGGTTGAGACCTCGTACCAAGGCTCCCCGTGACGCCCGCATATCACCCCTCGAAAACAATTCATACGCCATCGAGGAATAGTTCAGTGCTATCTGATGACGAATATCCTTCGCAAAAGCTTCACTTACAGGATCTCGGAGCTGTTTTTCGAGCACCCTGATCCTTGCATCAGCACGCTTCAGCGCCCCTCCCCGCGAAATGCTATTTTCCCGGATCCTATAGAGGTGGTATTCCATGTCCAGAAAAACGATCGGATACTTCCTGGTGATTCGGAACCACATATCTTTGTCGTCACCGTTTTTTAGTGACTCATCGAAGCCTCCAATTTCTGAAAATACACTCGATCTAATCGCAACTCCGGAGGTTCCAATAAAGTTTTCCCGAGCGAGATGCAAACAGGCATCAAGTCCATCGATGAGAAAAAAATGACCTTTATTTACCGTACGAATTTTTTGGATCAATTCGTAATTATCCAGAAAGCGATGTTTCAGTATTTGCCCACTTTCACCAATCGTACCGAAGTTAGTAAAAACAAGTCCGGCTTCTGGAAATGACTCGAAAGCCTTGATAGTTTCTGAAAGCTTTCCCGGTAACATGATGTCATCTGAGTCAAAGAAACAAAGAACTTCTGAGCGTGCGAATGAAACACCTCTATTTCTTGGAGCGGACGGCCCACCACTAGCAGGCTGGTAAAAATACCGGAACCTAGGATCATCGAGAAACTCAGCCACCAGTTCCGCTGTGTTATCAGACGAACCGTCATCGACAATAATGACTTCGTCATCTGCAGAAATCTCTGATGCGACAGATTGCAAAGTTCCGGCGAGCAATTCTCCAGAATTGTAAGTGGGAATAATTATGCTTGCTCTCATCCAATCACGATCCTTCGATTAAATTCCTTAAGCCGGCAAGGCAGTAACAGCCCCTTTATTAAAACCGGTTTATTCCACGGGCCAAACCGAAGCGCCGGGAAGACTCGGCTGAAATTTTCTTGTGGTCCTCCCCAATATTACTTTCAGAGACCCGCGACTGAACCGCTTTCAACAGAACAACTGACAACCCACCAAACAGATACCATTCGTAGCTTTTAAGACCATAACTAGCCAAGCTAAACAAGAGATTCATGAGCAACCACACCTGCATTGCTTGGCAACTTCGATATAGAAAATCATCGCTGGAAAGTCTGCCCTTTATGAGTTTTGACGCTTCACGAAAATTTCTGATCATTGCCGAAAGGTAGAGAATGAATAATACCAACCCTATAAGGCCAATCTCCTGCCATATCTCCATCCACAAGATATGTGAAATCTGATCTTTTCCGGCCACGTTCCAGTTAGCTTCCCGCGACGTACCTAGTCCATGTCCAATGATCGGGCGATTCAATGCGACCTTGAAATCTTCCGCCCAGCCCTCAATCCGGCCCTGCGCTGAATAAGATTGGCGTGTATCGTCACTGACTATAGACAGATACCGATCTTTCTGGACATCAGTAAGGTTCAGAAAAATAACTGTCAGACCAATAGTTCCCAGCAACAACAACAAAAATTTATGAGTGCTCTTCCACCAAATACCAAACGCAATTATCGCCAAAGCCAATATTCCCGATCTGGACAGTGTCAAGCCCATCGTGTAAAGCAATAAGGGAACTAAAAGAAGATAAATGAAAAATGCTTTCTTATTGGTCGGCGCAAAAACGTAGTGAAGAAACGGGATTACAGTAGCAATCACAAAAGCTAGCCCATTTGGGTTGATTACGTCCGCTGGGGCTCCCGCCAGTCGGCCCGCAAAATCTCCGCCTCCCAAGTGTGTAGTAGATCCCAAGTAGCCCGTTGTTATATTTAGGAGCAGCGGTTCTATTATTCTTAGAAGATTACATCCGACAAAAATTGACAGAATTATTTTCAATCTAGCACTATTAACAACCAAATTAATGGTAAAGAAATAAAATATAGCCCCCTTGATAAACGCAACCATACCATTGTTTATTACCGACCCAGGCCACTCAACCAATGGTAACGTGACAATAGAGTACACAAAGATCGCAAGAAGGTATTGCGAAGCAGAATCCAGCCTTGTAGTTTTTGTTGATTTAGCAGTCAAAATGAAATATGAAATTGCTGCCACCAGTATAAGATCAAACCGAATTTCACCTAGAACCGGCATTCGCGCTGGCAACCGTAGAAAGAAGCTAACTAGGTAGAGTGAAAATAAAACAAACGCAACCTGAGTGTCCTTCTCATTCACCTTAGCATTAGAGGAAACTGCGGAGACCAAACCGAAAGAGCTCATCCAATCACCTTTTCATAAAGTTCGTAGACTTCCGCCGCCGTTTTTCTAACATCGAACCTCTCTGCAGCCGCTGGGGCAAACTTCTCAAAAGGTTCCCTCCCCATTTCGAGACCCCGGAGAATTCCCTGAGCCAAGCTAATCGCATCACCCGTCGTGACCTGTATTGCAGGAGTTTTCTCCAAAACCTCTCGAAGTCCGATACAGTTGCTGCCTACAAACGGCACTCCTGAGCAGAGAGCTTCCATTGGTTGAAGCGGACACGCTTCCCATAATGATGGCATAACCACCACGTCACAGCCTTTTATTGCTCCAGAGACATCCGGGGCGAAAGGAACAAATGTAAAGTATGATTCCAGCCCAGCACGATTTATCTCGCATTGCTCTTCTCTAATGAACGCGCCGGACCCGTAGCACACGACATGGATATCCGGCGAATCCTTATCACTTCTGAGGTAATCAATTGCGGAAACCAGATATTTGAACCCCTTCTGGCTCATGAATCTACCAAAAAAACCGATGAGCTTAGCCGATGAATCCAATCGAAATTGCCGGTGAAGGTCAGTTGGCTTTGAACTCCGGAAGGGAAAAATATCGATACCATTTCTGATGGTAAGGCTTTTTTTCCTAAGGAACGGAAAATAGGACAAAAGATTCGATTCGGCATCTTTCGACACCGAATGGACTAACCTACATCTTCCGAGCGCTACCGCAAGCCCGATTCGCCGAATCAAGCCTCCAGGACCCTTGAATTGGCCCTCATTAAGTATGTCATGTGAGGTACAAATTATGGCGGTTCGAGAGCTCAAGCCAGTTGGGATGCAGGCAACGGCAGATGTATATCCGTGCGCATGAATCGCATCGAAATGTTGTTTCCGATTAAGCCTCAGAACGGCCTTCGCAATGTTAAGAGCTTCATTTCCGCCGGACGGGACCAAGGTCCAACTATCCACTCGATCACCAAGCTCGGACCTGAGAACACTCATACCCTCGTTTGATATTCCTAACACAGAAAAATGATAGGCGTCAGACGGGAAACCAGAAATAACATACTTTAAAAAGGTTCTTATACCACCAACGGGCCAGCGTACCACCAAGAGTATGTGGCGCTGTTCAGTTTGTCTTTCCGCGATCCTATGCTTACCCATTAAATACCCATCCCTGTATATCCTAACCCGATTTAAACCTTTCCAATTATAAAACGGAATGGCCCCACTTGCCTCCGATACAGTCTAAGCCGCAAAACATGAAAACCCGAACGGCATCACCCTTGATTACTGTGATCTTTGATCATTCTCTGCTATTTTTGATGAAAACACACTCAATACCCCTAAGCCAGATAGCCTGCATCATCGATGACACACTGAGCTTCGTAGTGCATTGATTTCCTTAGGATTCGATAAAACGAACCTCGGCAGCCTATGTGAAGATTCCATAAATCCACCTTAGCGGGCCTTCGACCAATGCTCGGCTTCATACCGGAGTGCCAGTGATTGAACATCTCCGCTTGATGAATTTCCTGATGACCCTGAACGATTTTGGCTGTGGAGGAACTCAGTGCGAAAACGGTCATCAGATCACCACTACTACCTTCTTAAGTAATCAGGGCGTAATCTTCCATGCACCCAGCAAAACAGTAGGGCGGACCCTGACCAATACAACATAAAAAAAGAGACCAAAGTTGGGTGTCACGGTCCCATGCGGCAAGCTGAGGTGGCCTCTCACCCCTTCCTCATAAACACTGCACGGGTTTTATCTCTTATGGAGTCACACCAAGAAACCTCAACGTACAAGAGAGACCAAGATCCGCGACCTTTTCTTCCAACCACCGCCAGGGACCCTGCCGGCCCAACAGCACCAAGAAAAGCCCGAGTCGAATTTTCAGCTTCGCGTTGTGCTTATCGGCTTCGGCAAAGGCTCCTGATACTCGGTTGACATGAATTCTTTGTTAGTTGACGTTAAGCCTGTTATCACTGATATTTTAGCCTTATTCAGCGTCTCTATTATCCGGATAATACTATAACTGGTCCTTCTTATGCCTAAAGAATCAAAAAATACTCATCCCTTTCGTGTAAACTTGATCAGAGACCGTTAGGAGTTTAGATCAATACCCTTTTCCACATTTACGCGATATACTGAGGTGGTCTATGACCCTTAAACGTAATTTCACACGACAATTGTTGCTCTCTGTTATTTGTGCTGGAGCAAGTTCTATATGTTTGGCGGAGCCTCAGATACAATCCGTAAAAGGGCAACTCCTAAACGGTGCTAAGCTCTCAATTTCCGGTAATAATTTCTCGTCGGCCAATGCTATTCCTGCCCTTTACGATCATGTCGACAACCAATCAGAGTTTAGCACATTATCAGATGGCTCAGTTATCCCAGAAGATAGAGGTCCGTGGACTCATAACACCAGTATTTATGGTAACCCAATAACTATTGCCCGTAACGGTGATCTTCGCACACCGGATAGTAAAGCGGTATATGAGGGAAGAGTAAAGTCCTACCTCGGGTGGCCACGATCCATGCAAGATACTGAAACCAAAACTCTTTATGTGTCATGGTGGTATAAACCTTCACAAACCGTTGACCAAGGGGGTTCAAACAAGTTCTTGCGAATCTGGGATGACTCCAGCGGGAACAATACGCGTATTTCGTGGACCCAAATGCATATGATCTACGATGCTCTTGACTTGGGATATATTCCTCCTACAAGTTGGGCTACTACCCAGCCAGATCCAGGAACCTGGAACCGCCTTGAAATCTACGCGGATGCTGACGCAGGCGCGATAACAGCGAGCCTTAACGGTGATGTGAAGCATAAGCTCAACGATTTCAAAAAATCACCAACATACCGCGGTTTAACTGTTGCTCTCGTTGGATTTGACCCCAGTATAAAGGATAATTATCCAAACTATTCGTTTCGAATGACTGACATTTACGTTTCAGAAACCCAAGCCAGGGTTGAAATATCGGACTCGCCTACTTGGGACCCAACTAGCCATCGTGAGGTTCTGAATGTAAATTCGTGGTCTGATCAGTCAATTGATGTAACCTTTAATCTATACGCTCATAAGGCCAGCTCTTCCCTATATCTCTACGTAATTGATAATAATGGAAGCGTGAATGCTAATGGATACCAGCTTTGCGAAAAATGCCCAAGCCAAGTTCAATCCATCACTATAGAATAGTGCGCCAAGATCTTTACACGAATCATAATTTTGGCGATTATCAGATTTTTTGGCTACAATTCAATAGCTTCTTGGTTAACTTACCTAGGCGAATCACACCTATTTCTTCAGCTAGATATAAAGGGAAAGACGCGGAAAGATGAGATGCAATATCGTTTACAAGGAGGATTACCCATGGGACGTAAGAGTCGAAAAATTGGCGAAAGCCTTATCTGAAAATGGGTACGGCGTTACGATTACGTGTCAGAATAAAAATCAGAACGAAGAGCATGAAGTTATAGATAATATAATTGTTTCTCGCCTACCAAGAACACATTTGTTGCCACTCTTCATGCAAAAACTGGTTAACTTTCCAGTATGGTTTAACCCGGTTTGGATATACTCAATATATAAAAATAGCCGAAATCTAGAAGGAGGGATTATCGTTGTTAGGGATCTTCCTTTAGTATATTCGGGAATCATTGTAGCCAAATTAGTAAAGGCAAAGTTAATTTTTGATATGGCTGAATGCTATCCTGAGATGTATGCATCATCTCAGCAATTTTCTAAGTCCTCTTTTTTGGAAAGACTACTCAAGAATCCTAAGCTCGCAGCTAGGTATGAAAAATCGTCACTGAAAAACGTTGATCAAACACTAGTCATGATTGAAGAGTCCAAGACTAGAGCAGCCAAAATTGGAGCGCCCGTAGATAGGGTCACAATTGTTAGTAACACCCCATCTTTAAATAAATTCCAAGGAATTTTACACCAACACTCAGGAACAAGCCTGAAGATCGTTTACGTTGGCTTTCTAACAAAGCTTCGTGGCCTGGACATTCTTATTCGAGCAGTATCAGAATTTATAAAAAATGGACATTCCTCCGATGATATTCAAGTAGATATTGTCGGTACGGGTAGCGAGAAGAACAACCTAATAGAACTATGCGAGCAATTAAACGTAACATCATCCGTAAAAATTCATGGATGGCTGGACCAAAGCCACGTCGATAAGTTAATGCAAGAATCAAATGTTGGTGCGCTAACTTACAGAGTTTGTGGCCACTGGAATAACACTATACCAAATAAAATATTTGATTATATGCTTGCCGGTATACCAGTCTTAGCGACGCCGGTAATTCCCATCGAACGTATAATAAACGAAACCGGTTGTGGAATCGTCTGTAAAGATCAGGATCCTGTCGATATTGCTTTGAAATTAGCTCAACTTAGAGATTTTAAGGTAAGAGACGACTTAGGACAGAAAGGCTATCAGGCGATCTTAGAAAAGTATAATTGGCAAAATGATATGGAACGCCTAATCAGAGCAGTTCAGTAAGCCGTTAATTTCCGGACAACCTCCTAATCAATGTTCTAAACACTGACTGAAATAGGAATATTAATGGATATCTATAAGAGTTCCTAATGAAATAACGGTAGCTTGAATATCTGAATTTATTTTCTTCATTACGGTATTGTTGCGTATACTCTTCTTTAGATAAATGCATATAATCGTTATCCAGATAACGTTGCCATGATAAAAGCCCATCGATAGTTTTTGATTCATTCCGTGATGCAGGCCGGACACAACCACTTTCATTTACAATTACCGGAACATAATCAAATCTGGGCTCATCGTTTTTGGTAAGTTCAACATTCGCTATAATCGAGTACTTGGTCTTTCTAGACCAGAGATCAAAGATAAAATTCCCCAACGAGTAAAAAATTAAACCATTTTTATAACGTTCCACTGGCTGTAAAACATGCGAATGATGACCAAAGACCACGTCTACACCATTATCAACAAGGCTGTGCGCTAACTGAACTTGGTCTAAACTCGGATAGTCGAGGAACTCCAATCCCCAGTGAATTGAGCATATCAAAAATCCGGAACAGCTCGCTCGTAATTTTTTAACTTCCTCTAATAGTAACTTCGGATCCGAGCGCAAACTATAGGGAACAGGCCCGTCTGCCCACTCTTCCGGTCGTGTAGATACTGCAAAAATGAAGCTTTCATTTCCATCGATATGTTTATGTTTATAAGGTTTAGTTATACCGTTGCTATCATCAACACCAATTGAGGGAATTCCAGAATCCTCAAGCTCAATCAACATATCATTAAATGCGTCAACTCCATGCTGCATGGAATGATTATTTGCTAAACCCAGTAGATTAATACCAGCTTTTTTTAACAAACTAAGATGCGCGGGATTTCCACGCATCTCGTAAGATGGAAGCCAATATTTTTTTAGTCCTTTGTCTGAAGTAACAGTTTCTAGATTACCAATAGTTATCTCGGATTTCCTCAAGTGACGGGACACCTCTGAAAGCACGTCGTCTAAATGTCGAGAAAAAATACTTCGCATTCCGTGCCCAACACAAACGGGGTGATCACCTAAAGAAATATCGCCTACCGCAGAAATTTTCAAGGTGCTTTCAGATATGGCTTTGTCAGTCATTTTTTTGCGCCAGACGCTGAATAAAATAGCTCTTTTTATTAGCAACGATATTTTCGTCAAGATCAAATATATACTCTGCGTCAATCTCTAAGTTGACCTTGTCATAGAGAGCTTTTTTCAGATAAATACAAAGGTCCTCAGTACCAAGCTTCGGCGAAGGATCCGTAGTTATTAATACTTTTCCGGCTTTTTCCTGAATGATCTGGAAACAAAAATTTTCATTTCTCTCTCTGAGATAACTATCTAAAATATACGCGAACTCAACACTATGAAATCGCCCTCCGTTTTTAGAAAACACAAATTGATTGACTGAACGACCCTCAATTTCAGTAATCACTGTTTTACTTCCAAAAATTCCACAGTTTGCAGACTGTAATTTTATTATGTCGCCCAATTTGTATCTAACAAGTCTTTGTGATGACCTGGATATGTCTGTAACTAGGCATCCATCATCAGATTCTTCTATCACAAGCCATGGATTCACGAGATGCCGGTGTCCCATTCTACATTCAAATGCCATGACGTCGAATTCTGTAGACCCATATTCCTCAAGTACAGGACAATTAAACGCTTCTGAAACCATAGCTTTTTGAAACGGAGTTATATTTTCGGCCGTGCAAATAACACATTTTATTCCCTTTGGAATCAACCTCAATTCAGATAACGCCTTGGACGCCTCTATAACTAATGAGGAGTACCCATAAACATAGTCTGGACACGATGCTATCAATCTTTTCACAACCTGATGTGAGCATTCCCCCTCAGGCGTGAATAATTTACGATTCAATAAAAAATTCTTTAGTTTTCCTTTAATATCGGAGTTTCCTCGACCCCATATTCGTGCTTCTCTGAGACCCAAGCTTATTCCATGATGATTGAAGCAATATTCCCTGACGGCCAACATTCTCTCAAGTTCATCATTAGAAAGTGTAATGAAAGTAGGTTTTCCTGTAGTTCCTGACGTATGTCGTGAAAACCCCATTCTTAAAAACCTCCTTGAAGATAGGTCCCGTTTCGAAAATGCTTCCTTGCCCATTACAGGAAAAGATCTTATATCTTCCAGTCTTAAAATATTATTAGTTAAATTTTCTTGGTTTGCCTTCGAGATCAGCTCTTGGTTAAGGATTTCGTGTCTGGCTTCTTCATTCATGCTCCAATATTGATCGACAATCTTAAGATAATATTTAATATTCAGCCCCATGACCTTATACGTAATTCTTGCAAGATAGTATCTTAAATTTCGAAGTAACTTTCCCACAAACCAACCCTTGATACCAATTATCTTTTGATTCACATATAAACTGAATGCAACTTTAAGGACGATCTGTTTAACGACTGATTTCCACCTGAACTATCATTAAGGTCAAAAAAACAATAATTAAAACGAAATATTGGCATGATAGTCACTCTTGTTTGGTTTGTTTTGTTTTTTTGTGCGTTTCCCGTCGTCTCTGCTGAAAAGAGACGCACTGGACCTATGCCAACAAGTTTTTCACCGATCAACAGATTGCTGAATTTAGCCTGCAAGTTCAAGCGTTTGGTGTACTTTTCAAGGCCACGATAGCGGACCTTGCCATGACCGAAGACCCGTTCTATGGGCCGAATGAATGTTCAATTTTTTCAAGAACACCGGTGTTGATTTGGTCAGCTTTCAGGTTGGCGGCCTCCACAGCTTACTCCGCGAGCAAGGGATCTGAACGATAAACCAAGAAACGTTTCTGCGGTTTTTATATTCTTCCCTTTTTTGAATGCCAAGATAGTAGGCATCATCACATACGCGCTGCTTCTGACCGTTGATTTGAGAATAATTTTAATAGCCCTAAATATTTAACGCATTTAACCTAACGTGCTTTGACCTTCGTCCCTTGTAAGGAGTCAGTTAGAACCTCCGCAAGAGTAATTTAATAAGGGATCGCCACGCCCGTCCGTAACCGACATCCTGCCCTAAACCAGTTACAATATCCCGCAAGGGCTCAACGAAGGTTCTTTCGGCTCTGGCGATTGCCAATCCTCTACTCACATACATGTCGGCCCACGCCCGAGAGACTACGTAGTCCGGAGTATTATTGGGGAACTTTTCTAAAAAATTCCGTAGGATTTTGAATGCATTGTCATAACGACCACGATAATTTTTGGACATCTGCCCTGGCCAGACTCGGTATACATAAGTTTTAGCAGGCTCATACTTGAAATCCCAGTTTACGGAATACCGCAGCCAAAGATCCCAGTCGATTCCCATTGGTAGCTCTTCGTCAAAAGTCCCATTCTTTTCGATACATTCTTTCCTAATTACAGCCGTTCCGAAAGGTATGAAATTTTTTATCAATAAACTATCAGTTATTTTTCCTTCATGACGGTGTTCATGAGTTGATTGAGAAATTGGTTCGCCAAACTGGTCAATGTAGGAAACTTCGCTGTACACAACTCCTACAGTCGGATCGATAAAATGCGGCACCTGCATGCTCAGCTTCTGAGGTTGCCAAATATCATCGGCATCACAGAACCCTATAAACTCTCCTTTGGCTTCAGAGATTCCCCTGTTCTTGGCCTTCGGCTGACCTTGGTTTTCGGTTCTGATGTAATTGACACGGGAATCTATTGCGAATTTACGCATAAAAACCGGAGTGTCATCCGTCGATCCGTCATCAACCACAATTAGCTCGAGGTTCGACCAATCCTGATTCAGCACTGATTCCACTGCCAAAGGCAAATACTGCCCCATGTTATAGGTTGCAATAACTACGCTAACCAGAGGTTCACTTTCCACACGCAATCTCTTTGGCTCCTTTCAGAATAAACTCGTTCATAACTGACCCTAACGCATGGCCAACCAGGTTAGGCCATAAAGTGCTTTTTCAAAGGTCATCGTAGACCTGCTTGCCGGATACCGCTTGATCTCAAAAGCATCCTGAATAGCCTTCTTTCCGGGGTGCGCTACTACTCCGAATTGATAACCTCCTAGCTTGAGCGCCTCTTTTACTTCTGGGGTGTAATCTGATGCTTGGCCATTTGGATAGCAGAAAAGTGGCTTGGTTTGCCCAAGTTCAGTTGCTAACCGACATTTAGGTAGGGTTATCTCGCGTGCCAGCTCGTCGCCATTGAGCCGGGACATTACGGGGTGCGTATGAGAGTGGCTCCCAACTTCTAAAATGCCAGTTTCCTGCATTTGTCGTAATTGTTGCCAGGTCAGAGGCCTGCAAGAGGGTGGAGGTGATTTAGGTAAATCCACATTCAATTTCCCAGGCAATTCATCAATCAATCGTAACCTTTCGCGATTCGGCAACTTTAAACAATGGTCTGCGATCTGATGCCAGGCGCTTTGCCACTGCGGCTTGATGGACACCTCGCCCAGGCCCTCAATCGGGATTGTGTCCAACTCCGCACGCTCCAATAGAAAGGCAATCTGGTCAGGCCATAACCATACCTCGCCGTCAATGAAGCCTGTTGCCACAAAGATCGTTACTGGGACCTGCTCTTCTGCAAGGATCGGAAAGGCGTAATCGTAAAAGTCGTAGTAGCCATCATCGAAGGTAATGACAACTGCGTTTCGCCTACTGCGGCCCTGAATCATGGGGGTTAACAACTCAGAAAGAGGCAGTGGGTTGAAATCACGCTTGATGGTCTTTACCTGTTCACGGAATGTTTCGCAGGTAATAGCGCCACCCCACCCATCCGGGTTGACTCGGTGATACATAAATATTCTCGGGTGGTTCGCTGTTAGCAGCTTAGCCACCTGCAGGCCTCCAAGCGGCTTTATCATACGGTAGATCAACGTGTTGATGTTCATGATGTTAGTTGACTCCTTCGGCCCATTGCGCGAAGTTCCACCAGGGAAAACATCTGCTCATTTGCGCCTCCAAAGGACAAAAGGTCGATACCTACTGAGTGCCCCGCAATACATGTTCAATTGCCGCTTGCTGAAACCTAGCTTTTCATGGGCGCGCCGAGAACCAAGGTTTGAAGTTTCAATGATGGCGGCTAGTTCTGCTTTGCCATCCTGTTGAATTGTATGTTTGGCGAGAGCCCCCAGCATTCCTTGAAGTACGCCCTGGCAGCGCCATTCCGGGAGAGTCAGGCTGTCGTAATAAAACAGCTGGTCCCGGCCAAACGGGACATTAAATCCGTACTGCTGTTCAAAATGAACATCGCCATCATGCGCCCACAACAAGCCTACGGCGTTATCGCCATCGAAAGCGATTACGTACCTATGCCCCTGACCGAGACGCCGATCGAACAAGACTCTTGTCCGCCCCAACTGGTTGAGGTGTTTCTCGCAAGGAACCTCGGAAGAAACCTCAAACTCAAATCTGTTGTTGGCTCTGATATTCGTCAGCGTGGCATTTGGTGCCGTAAAGGTGTAGAAGAACAGTACTGGCCACCGGCAAGTTAGGCGCTTGACTGCAATCCAGCTCACGCCGGAAAGTCCATCACTCCGATACCGCCTTGCGACTTTTTCAATTAAAGACACCGGTTCGGAACTTCCATTGTTGTCAGCACAAACCTTGTCGCCGTGGTTCATGATTGAACCCTGCAAATAGAAAATCGATACTTGCCCGACGGCTCTTGCGGGATATACAGGATGTCATTCACCTTTAGCGTCACCCGCTCATCAAATACTTCCCTCATTGAATTGATCAGCTGTCGATCAGTTTCCTGTGTAAAATCGACACCCTTAACTCGATTAATAATGATTTGATCTTCGGCTTCCTGGATTAGCTGCATCTGCTCAATGCCGGGGACCTTCGTAAGAGTTCGTTCCACCAATGATATGCCGGCAACCTGCCCCCCATCAGGAAGCTTAAGAAAATCTGCCACCCTTCCCTCAAGGCGCTCCAGGATCGGAAGCCCACGTCCACAACTACAAGGCCTCTCGCGGTATACCCCAACATCCTCCACTCGGTACCGAATCAGGGGCATCGCAAAGTTATTAAGATCCGTCACCACGATTTTCCCTGGCTCGCCCGGTTTGACGGGTTTGTTCTCTCCGTCCAAAAACTCCACGTACACATGAGGAATATTGAGGTGCATTCCTTCATGTCGCTCACATTCACACGCGATAAGCCCCACCTCTTCACAGCCATAACGATTGGTAACCGCGCAGTCGAACACCTGTTCAATCACCTTGCGCTCATGGTCCAGCAACATCATTGAGGTGGCCACAATTCCCTTGGGTCCAAGGTCGGTTATGCCCTGATCGCGCAGGTAGCAGGCAAAAATAAAAATCGAATGGGCATGCCCGAAGATTGCACCGGGCTGTTCCGCACGCCACCGCTCAACGAAATCGCCCATGGAAGTTTCGTTCAGGTTCATGGTGTCCAGGTAGATTGTTCGGTCCAGAAGATGATGGCGTATTTTCTGTTTCATCGTTGACGGCACCGGAGGGTTACCCCAAATTGCGGCTTTCTTCATTCCCAGATCCCATCCGGACCAACGGTCTGCCATTAACTGGGCTGCGTTTCGTCGCTCCTGGCAGGCTTCATCGAAATATAGCTGGAGGGAGACGCCGGTTGATCCACCGGTTTTTGCGCTCACCAGTTCGTTTCGATCAATCTGGTCACTGATGAAACGCTCCAGGTTGTTGCGAATGTCCGATTTGGTCGTTACCGGAATCCTGAGCAGGTCGTTTTCACTCTGAATACTGGCTGGTGCTATTTCGTATTTACTGAATACATCCCTGTAAAAAGGACTGTGTTCGGCCGCGTGTGCCAGTAGCTTTTGTAATCGTTCCCATTGCAGCATTCTTAGTCGATCGGTTGGCCACCATTGCTGCTCCTCGAGTGCTTGCCATTCCTTCAACCGCTGGCTTCGGTCTTTCAAGTCCCACAGGGGATAAAAAACGTGCCGGGAAAGTGACTCCATCATGCTTCCGCCATCCCTGGTTCAATCTGGTGGTACAAACGAATGTGTTGGTTAAGCATGCTTTCCAGTGAATAGCGCCTGGCCATTTGCTCTTTGTTTGATCGTCCCATCGCCAATCGCCTGTCCGGATCATCGATCAGGGCTTCGAGCCGGTCAGCCAATAAAGCTACATCCCCGACGCCAACCAGATAGCCATTAACTCCATCCTCAATGATTTCCGGGTTGCCGCCCGTATCGGTGCATACCACGGGCTTTCCGCAACGCATGTACTCGATGATGGAATTGGAGAAACCTTCGGTTTCGGAGCATAAAACGGCGATATCAAAGTCCTGGATATGGCGCTCAGAATCAGGCTGACTACCAAGAAATTTGACTCGTTCAGCAATACCCAGCTTCTCGACTCTTTGACGATAGGCAGCTTGATCGCCGCCTCCGACGATGCGAAGCTCAACATTTCTGCCGGAATGGTGAATTCGCGAAACCGCTTCAATCAGGTCTTCAATCCGTTTGATTGGCCGCAGGTTGGCAACTATGCCAATGATGAGCGGTTGTTTCCGGTTGTGCTGAGTATTGGGCTCGTCTCCACTCGCACTACATTCTTCGGTTCCCTCGGGGTATCCGTTGTAGATGACATGAAGCTTGGATTCGGGAACCCCTTCAACCTTTGCGGTAATGTGAGCCACCGCCTTGCTGTTGCAGACTACTCCCTGGGCAAACCGGTCGGTCAGGCGCAGGGCCCGCAGGTAAACACCGGAGTACCAAAACCCCATGTCCCGGCGCGAGATCAGGGTCTTCAGTCCAGCCAGTCGCATCATTGGAGGGCAAACAACCGAGGCATCGTTAAAGAAGACATGGACAACCCCGAATCCGTCATTGGCCAGCGTGCGTCCATAACGATAAACCGCCCACCAGCTGCGGGGATCTGAAATGCGTCCAATATCAAGCTCCTCAATCGCAACGGGAAATGCATCACTTCCGCTGTATTTACTCGCTCTGAAGACCGCGAACCGTATGGTCCATCCCCGTTGGGTGAGACCTTCAACGAGCTTGAATACCTGACTTTCAGTACCCGCGTAAGGGTTTTCATATCGATCCATCACAATGCAGAGCTTCATGCCACAGCCCTCTGATAGACCTGCAGATACTTTTCTGCCATGGCATGACTGGAGTAGTCCTTTTCAATCCGTTGCCTGGACCATTGCGCCCTGTCTGCGCTCTGCTCCGGCTCCTTTAATACGGAAATCACCTCATTCGCCAACGAACCCGGAGTTTCCGCACGGATAACTCTGCCACCTTTGCCGGCACCAAGGACTTCACTGATCTCCCCTACATTGGAGGCGACGATTGGCAAGCCCACGGTCATTGCTTCCAGCAATGTAATTGGCAAGCCCTCGGTGAGTGAGGGCATGCAAAGCACATCTGAACGCTTCATGATGCCGGGAACATTACCTAGATATCCCGGCATCATTACCGCGTCGTCCAGGCCAAGCTCATGGGTCTGCCGTTCCAGTAAAGCCCGTTGCGAACCCTCACCGATCAGCAGTAATCCAGCAGAGGGAAAAAAACGTTTCACCTCTGAGAATGCTTTGATCAGGCAGTCAAACCCTTTCTCTCTTGCCAGCCGGCCGACCCCCAGCAGCAAAGGGCTGTGAGTCTTGGCGAAGTCCTGAATATTTTCGGGGACTGCCGCCTCTGCATCCGCCAGGATGCGCCTTGCGTCCAGACCATTCGGGATTACGGCAGCCTTGAGAGAGCGCCCTATCGCTCCGGGAACCTGGGTTTTCATGGATTCAGATACAAGCACAACCTGCCGCATCCGCCCAAGTGCCAGTCGGTCCACCCCCTCATAAAGCCAGGATTTGGTAAAGCGTGGTGCCCGGACATACCCGTGTAGGGTAGTAATCAGAGGAATCTTCCGGATCGATTCGGGCCAAAGCCCCATCAGCACGTTGAACTTGTATCCGTGGGAGTGCATCAGGTCAAAGCCCTCATCCTGCGCCCAACGCCAGATCTGTCTGGCGCCTGTCAGGTTAAAACCCGATTTCATGCGCCAGCTGACAATTGGAATACCTCGCGCCCGTGCTTCGCTTTCAAGTGGCTTTTCAGACTGGCCTTTCTCCCCAGCACTCAGAATCAGCGGGGACATGCCACGGTTCAATTGTTCCTCGGCCAAGGTGAGCAGCATCTTCTCTGCCCCGTAGAGCCCGCCACTGTCGATAAGGTGCAACACTTTGAGTTCCAACTTTACGGTCCTACAGAGGAAACAAGTCCAGCTTTTCATTGGGAACAAAGAACTTGTTGTGAGACCCCTCGATAAACCTGAGGCTGTAATTCTCTAGCACTCCAACCAGACCCTTGGCTTTCTCTTGTGCCAGCTCAGCCATCACAAAGGGGCGATGGGAGTTAATGACCCCAATCGAACTCTTGATTATTTCTTCATCACAACCTTCAGCATCAATCTTCAGAAAGTCGAGGCTCCAGCTTTTCGGCAGAAAACTGCTTAAGGGAAACGACATCACATGAATTTCACCTTCCGGAACCATATGAGATTGGAAGAGATTCTCTTCCGGTATTGTGAAGTCCACTTCTTGTGTATCAGTTGATACGGCGCCGTTAATCAACGTGACGTTCTGAGCGGCACTGGCCGTCACATTGTTCGACAGCAGATCAAATGTTTCCGGTATTGGTTCAAACGCAATTACGCGCCCCTTTGAGCCAACCAAGCTGGAAAAGAGAAGCGTGTAATAACCGACGTTGGCACCGATATCGACCACTTTAGCCCCTGCCGGGATTATGTTTTTCAGGACGTCGTACTCCCGCTCTTCCGAACGAAATTCCCCCTTTCGGATCTGTCTGCGGTAATAGTTGATCTTTAAAAGGCGTACTATCCCCTTGGGCAGACGCTTTGCTTGTTCCCTGATCACTCCCATCAACTACCCCTTCCTCGGCTTCCAGACCACCCGCTTCTCCCCCCGCAAAAACGCCATCACCGCCTTGAGCGATGCCACATTCAGCAGCAGGAAGTAGTAAGGCACAGAGTAAAGCGGCCCAAAATTGCGGCCCTCGCTCTCATTCTTCCGGCCGATCCAGGCCAGCCCGTAAAGCGCCACCAGTCCCAGAAATGCCAGCGGGTAGATTCCGCCCTTTGGCATCAGGAGCAGTGTTGCCAATGTAAAGATTGCAAGTGGCAGGAAAGCCAGGTAACGCAGCAGCTTGTGGGAGATCAGCTGAATGGCGAAGAAGCCATAACGCAGCGGATTCATCAGGGTCGCCATGTCTTTGAGCGCCCATAAAGCCCTCAGGCTGACCCGCACCCGCATGCTGAACTCGCTGCTGCTGTCGTTGAGTACCGGCTCTTTCAACAGTGCCCGGGGTTCGAACACCACGCGGTAGCCCTGCTTCACGACTTTCAGTGGCTGCACGAAGTCCGGCAGCTGGTCGGGGCGCAGGGGTTGGTAGAGCGCCTTGCGCATGGCATCGATTCCGCCGTCCACACCCACGATGGATCCGGTGAGGGTCTCCTGCTCCCGCAGCCAGTTCTCGTATTTCATGTAAACGCTGCAACCGTCACCCACCATGGAACCGTCGTCATTCACGTACACCATCTTGCCGGTGACGTAACCGACATCGGGATCGTGAAAGTTGCTGACGAGGTGCCGAAGCGCACCCGGCTCCCATTGGGAGTTGGCATCGGAGAACAGGAGGATTTCGCCGGTGGCGTGGGCGACCAGCGTATTGAGACCGGCGGTTTTGCCCTGGCGGGGAGTCTGACGGAACAGGCGGACAGGCACGTTCGCCTCCGCGGCCACGCGGCGGACGATATCGTCTGTGCCATCGTCGGATTCATCCGAGATGACGAGGATTTCCAGCCGGTCTGCGGGGTAATCGAGGGCAAGCTTGTTTCGCAGGGTCGCCTCGATATCCGCCGCCTCGTTGTAGGCGGCAATCAGTACAGACACGGTCGGCCTTTCACGGACGTCTTTGCGAACCGGTGCTGCAACCGTGTTCGCCATCAGTTTTGCCACCATCGGATACCCGAGATAGATATATCCGAGTAACAGCAACGACAACCAGAACAGCAAGTAGAGCATGATTAATCTTCCCTGACGTTCTATAACGTCCTTACGAATTTCTGAGCGCTGAGAGCCTGTTCCTGGCCGTCAGCGTTTATTGGCATTGCGGGGTTCAGACTGGCTGGCTCAAGCACTCCTGCTTCCCGCAATACTTCGCCCATGGGCGCAAAATCGAACCGCTGCAACAGCCTGTTCAGGCGTGCCTCGCAGACATCCAGGTTGTTGTAGTGCCGGAACCTGGACAGCCATTTGACCTCGAGCCGCGGTTGCTCCGGGTCCACCTCCCAGGGGTGCAGGTAAAACACAAATGGCCGCCCCTGGCGATTGATCGAGCCGAGCCCCCATTGGCTGAACCAGTAGGGAAACAGCCGGAAATACCCGCCACCGGCGATCGGCAGGGTATAGCCGGGAAGTTTCAGGGTGCTCAGGGGAAATTCCGCCAGTTCATGACCGTTATCGGTCTTCAGGCGGTAAGGCCAGCGGGGGGCGTCCGGCATGCCATAGCGGTCATGGTGTACCGGAAAGATGGA
>NZ_JAWOIS010000037.1:0-7130 GCF_046484525.1 Marinobacter sp. | reverse complement strand
ATATGATGATATCGGTATCCAGTCTGGCGGCTGGACGATCACCTGGCAGGGCGACTCAGGTGATATCACGCCCGGAACAACCATCCTGGAAGCGATTCAGAACACGGTTTCTGCAGAAACGCAGTTAATCATCAATCAGGGAGGGCAATTTCCAGCAACGGATGAGGCGCAGCCCAGCCTGTGTCTGGCTGTGGTTGGGGAACTCCCCTATGCAGAAGGCGTCGGCGATCGTGAAACACCGGACTTCTCTCTGGCTGATAAACGAGCCTTGAACAGAATGGAAGACTCCTGTGATCAGCTGGCCGTGATCCTGATCAGCGGCCGCCCATTAATCATCACTGACCGGATTGACAAGTGGGATGCCCTGATCGCCGCCTGGTTACCCGGCACTGAAGGAGGGGGTGTGGCCGATGTGATTTTCGGCGATGTGCCTTTTAGCGGGAAATTGGCCTTCACCTGGCCGGTGAGTACGAATCAGCTGCCCATTGGCAGCGGGGAGGGTGCACCGCTGTTTCCCTTTGGTTTTGGATTGATAGATTAATTAACATATTCGAGAGGCCGTGGACAATCACGACCTCTTTTTTCTTTTAACGAGCGTAGGTTTATCTATTTGACCTCGAATTCCTCGCCCAGCACCCTCGCTTTGATGCTAAAGTGGATTAATGCTCAAAGTCGGTCATTACCATTTGTGCCAGGTAGGCCTGATTGGTCCTTGTTGACAACCATTATTAAATAATATAATATGGAATTGTATAGACAAGTTGAGCAAAACATGGCATCACTGATTGCGAAAGATCTGACCCAGCCTGGTACCCATACCCTCGTGATTGGGATCAGCTCCTACCGGCTTTTCGGTGACGGCAGCGATCCGACCCAGAGGGGTATCGCCTCCCAGGTGGACCAACTGAGCGCCGCCGCCCGTTCACCATCGGAAATTGTTGGGTAGCTGCTGAAGGAGGATTGTTGCCATCGCGCACCTCTGAAGAGCCAGCGTGTCTTGCTCTATCGGTGTTGCTTGGTAGCCTAACCGAGTTCTAGCACTGCCGTAAATTCAGGCGTAGATATGGAGGGTAGAACAATGTCCAAGTTTTTGCAATTCCTTGTGGTGTTCGTTATGTTGGCCAGCGTTGTCCTGCAAGGGGGTTGCGGGCCGACGCCGCCGACGCCGCCGACGTGCCCGCCAATGGGTCCCATGGCAAAAAAAGTAAGCATCAGCGACAATCCCACCTATTCCTCCAGTGATGGCTCGAGCATCGAGGTTTTTAAAGATACCTACGCCTACACAGATCCTGGGAATGTCGCCTGGTGCGAAACAGACAAGATGTCCATTTCACCTGTAGACCTGAGCAGCCTGCCACACTGCCCCTATAATAACTGTTTGGCCGCCGTTGATGTTAAACCAGACGACCTCAAGTTCACGTCACCACCAAACACGAGTAATTCCAAGCCAAAACTACGGTACGATCTGGCAGAGCACCCACCCACACTTAAGCAACCGGAAGAATGCGGGGGATCGTCCTACTGCTATGCGGTCTACCAATTAAGGGCGGGCAATTGGAAGTTTGTGGGCAATGCCGGGGCTTTCATGGTGGGGTCTGAATGGTTTGCAGAGGCCAAGATCATTCATTTTTCGGTATTCGCGCTGGTAGAACTGCCTGACCCCACCCCGATGACCAGACCGCAATCCGTGGGCATGGTTATCACCTCCGATTTTGTTGAAGATGGTTTCAACGCTATTAGTGTTGGTGTCCTGATCTCACCAGAGAGATCAGAAGAGCTAGACAAGGCAGCTGACCAGCGGCTTCTCAGGTTCAGCGGTGTGGACCCAAGCGCTCCCGAGGGGGATATAGACCAAGCTTGTCTAGCCCTGTCCAGTGTCGCCGAGCAATTTACCTGTTTATTCCCAATTGATACGCTGGTGGAACTTGAATTGGCGGAAGATGGGCAAGCAGTTCTGCGCGCACTTGACAGGGGCTATGGAATGTCGTTCTTTGTGTCTGATGTGCAGATCTACTAGGTTTTTCTGGGCAGTCGTTCTGCTGGCTGTGTCCTGGGCAGGTCCCGTTGCTGCCCAGGACATAACCGCAAATCCATTCACGACTGCCGATGGCCTGCTCAGCGACCGTATCTTGGCAGTAGCCCAAAGTGCTGACGGCTGGCTGTGGGTGGGCACCACTTACGGGTTGTCGCAATTCTTTGGTTCGCGATTTCGCACAGAAGGCATCCCTCAGGAGATCGTCGAGAATCATATCCATGCGTTGTTAGCTACCGATGATGGTGCGCTGTGGGTAGGCGCCGACTCGGGGCTGCACCGGCGGAATGCTGATGGCTCCTGGGACACACACCTGGAAGAACCTGCAGGGCTGGAAGTAGACGCAATCAGGGCACTGCACCTGGCAAGCGATGGTGCTGTGTGGGTTGGAGGTTTTGATGGCCTGGCGCGCTGGCTGGGTGGCGTGTGGGAAACGATTACAATCGGTGGCCTGCCGCCTGCTGTAAACACGTTGGGTGAGGACGCTGATGGCCATGTGTGGGTTGGCGCCCTTGGATCCACCGGCAGCAGCATCCAGATCCTTAAGGGGCACGAGCTGGTTGAGGTCATCAAGGCGGACGATGGCCTGCCTACCGGTGCGACGCTCACAGCCCTGCTAAGGGACTCAGACGGCGAAATGTGGGCGGCGACCGATGCCGGCCTGGTGCAGTTCATTGGTTCTGCGGTGCACCGAATCTATACTGAAGAGGATGGGCTGGCCAACAACAACGTATGGGCCCTCATCGAGCATCCTGAAGGTGGACTATGGGCAGGTACGGCTAAAGGGCTTATCCGGCTGAAAGATGGGATCGTCACAGGTATTCTCACCAGCGAGACGACCCTGGCGGGAGACAGTGTGAATGCGCTGGCGTACGACCTCGAGGGCAATCTGTGGTTGGGGACAAGCGCCGGTGTATCTCGCCTGCCCCTTGGCCAGTGGATGAGAGAGTCCCACCCCTCGCTTCGCGGTACAGAAATCAGGAAGGTGCTTGCTGGTGCGGATGGCGCTGGTTATGCTGTCACTCCGGCTGGCATCTTTCAGCGGACACCTGCCGGGGAATGGACATGGCTTAACGAGGGGTTACCCGGGCAGGCGGTCTACGCCCTGGCTCACGGCCCGGACGGGGACATCTGGGCAGGGACAAACGCCGGCCTGGCAAAACTGGTAGATGGGCGCTTTGTGACCGACATCCGAGTGCCAAAGGACCTGTGCGTCCAGGCGATCCTGATCGATCTCATGGGGCGGCTGTGGGTGGGAAGCACTTTAGGCTTGTATCAACTCTCTGGAGAGGAGGTCAGGCTGTTCTCAAAGCGCGGCGGCGCTCTTGGACAGGACTCTGTCCTGGCCTTGTGGGAAACGGTGACGGGCGACATCTGGGTGGGCACGTCTAACGGCGGCGCGAGCCGCTACAGGGATGGGACTTGGGCGCTCGTCGACCGCGCGAATACAAGCGGTGGTCTGGCCGATGATTTTGTTTTAGCGGGACTGGAGGACTCGGCTGGCAACCTTTGGTTCGCCACCAGGGCTGGCGTCAGCCGACTGCAGGCCGGTGCAGACCCACATGATCCTGCGGCCTGGCACACCATTCAGATACCGAAACTGGCGGGTGAGCAAGTTTACGCGCTGTGGGAAGATAACGCCCGGCCGGGAAACATCTGGGCAGGTACCGATGGCGGCCTCAACCTGATCGGCCGAGATCTGCCCCCCAGAACATTCACCCGTGATGACGGGTTAAGCCACAAGTGGATCAACGCGCTCGACCAGGCTCCGGATGGCACGTTGTGGATAGGGACTGCATCGGGGTTGACTTACCACCGAGATGCCCGGCAGGCGCCCCAGATCGAGCTGGGACCATTAATTGTGGACAATGAGGTGTGCGACGCCGCCTGTTTGGCCGGTGGGGTGCCCTATCGCTCTGAGACGGCGATGTTCCAATACGCTGCGAGCGACCTTGGTGATCTGGCTGGACTTGAGTACCTGGTTTCCATCCAGGCTGGAGAGCTTATCAGCCAGGTTCCCACGTCGGATGGATCCGTAATCCAGAGCCTGGAGCCAGGAATGCACTATCGCTTTTCCGTCCAGGCCTTTGACCGGGACTTGAACCACTCGGCTGTGGCCGGACCCGTAGAGCTGTTCGTCCAATCCCCCACTCGGTGGGAGCGCCTGCGGGAAGAACCCTACTTTCCCTACCTTCTGGTTCTTGTCGTACTTGGTGTCTTCGGGCTAGCTTTGACCGGAGGCATCAAAATCTACCAGTGGAAGCTGCAGCGCCAGTTTTTCGGCTATGCCCTGGATCTGGAGGTTTCGCTGACGGCCAATGCGGCAGAGCCCAGGCTTCAAGTGCTTGTTGAGGGATCCGTCCGGAAGCCCGGGAAACTAAACCAGATTCTGGGCAGTTTACACTTTCCGCCTGCGCTGGTCAAGGCATTCGTCCGCGGGCCTGAACCCTTCAAGGTGGAAGCGACCTCCAGCCCGGATCTTGACCGCATCCGGAGATTGGAGGCTGAACTGAGGGAATTCCGCGCAGAGGCGCCAGGAATGCTCCAGGATCTTGGCGGTTTGCTGTACGATGCGCTTTTTCCAGATCCAATCCCAGAGGAGCTGAGGATTTTGGGTCTGGGTTTGCCCTACCATTCTGCCAGGCTGAGCCTGCGCCAAGAGCAGGCTCAGCACCTAAAGGCTATCCCCTGGGAGTTCATGTATGACCCCCATCAACCAGCATTTCTCACCATTGACTCGCAGGTCACGCTGGTGCGTGATCTTTCCGGCGAGGAGGACAATGGCAACTTGGCTGTCGAAGCCCCGCTACGGATTTTGGTCGCCCTTTCGAACCCCAAGGGCAAGGGACTCACTGAGCTGAAGCGGCAAGAGGAGGAGTTAAGCGCAATTGAGAAAGCCTTAGCTTCCAGCAGCGAGCGACGCCTGGTGGACATCGTGCCCTTGAGGCATGCCAGCTGGGAGGATTTTGAATCGTCCGTGCGCTCGGGTGGCTTTGACCTGGTTCATTTCACCGGACACGGGGGCATTTGGGCGGGGCAAAACCTGCCGGTGCTCTATTTCGAGGGCGAGGACGGTACCCCCATTCGTGTGCCCCAGAAACCGCTTGTTGACCTGTTCGAGAACGCGTCCACACAGGACCGGCGGCCAAAACTCGTCGTGCTCAATGCCTGCCGCAGTGCAGAACAGGATGTGATCCAGGGTACGTTGGGCCTGGCAGAGGCGCTGGTGCAGTTGGGTAAGCTGCCGGCCGCCATTGGGATGGGTTATGAAATCTCTGAAGATGCCGCCGTGGTTTTCTGTGAGCAGTTTTACATAACGCTAGCGGCCCACTGGCAGGTGGATCACGCCATCATGGTGGCGCGTGGCGCGCTGGCAAGTCGGCTTGGCCGGGGGAGGCTGCATTGGGGAGGGCCCAGGTTATATTCTCGCGTGAGCGAGGGAGTCATCTTAAATCTGATTAGCGAAAGGAGTGAGACCGATGAGCCCAATTCCAGATGATGAGTTGTGCAAAACCTTTGTCGTCGTAGACCCAGAGGTAAGCGTTGGCGAGGCGGCCTGGCGGCTGCGAGAGGAGGCGGCTGGAAGGGATTTGGGCGAGTGGTACATCGTCGTGCCCTTACTCGATGGTCGTTTTGCTGTGCTGGCGGCAGCCGATCTGAGCCAATTGTTCGAGTCCGACGGGCGCGACGCGCTAGACCAGTCGCTGCAGGTTGTTGCAGGGCTGTTGGTCCCAAGCCGGAGCGTAGAGCAGGATGAGGCGGCGTTGGTCGAGGCACGGTTTCTGCGGGACTCGAGTCACCGGCAGATCCTGGTGGTGCTCAAAGGCGGCGTGCCCTGTGGCTTGTTTGTTTCCCGCCATCAAGGAGTCGCTCCCGGGCCACTTTTCGACGACATTATGGAGATGGTGCCAGCGGGCCGGGAGACGTCAGCGGCGGACGAGCCGGCCGTGGCTGAACAGCGCCGGGTGCACGCTCAGATCCGCCACCAGGGGCTTCGTCGCAAAACCTTTCTAGCCGGTGCCGATAACGCCATCCGCTGCTGGATTGCTCTGCCTGAACCGGAAGCCGGCGCCGTTGCTGATACAGTTATTCCCACCGTCAAGCTTCCACCCGAGGGCATCACCCTTGACGTCGTTCTGCGGTGGAAGGACCAGACCGACCACGGCAAGCTCCATCTCCCCTGCGACCGCACCGCCCGCAGCAACGATTGTGATCTCCACATCCATCTACCCGATAATGAGCGTTTTGTCAGCGCCGAGGTCGCCTTCCTTTACCGCGGCCGTGCCTTTGAGATTGTCCGTGTCGAGGCTTATGTGCTGCCCCCAGGCAGGGTTGAGCAGCCTGACGACACGGTTGAGGTGCGGGTGCAGCTAGCGCAGCGGGAGGTCGTTGAACTTGCTGACAGCAACGAGGTCGACATGGTGATGATCTACGGGGAAGATCGGACGCGAGTCGATCGCCCGGATAGTCAAGGCCCAACCGCTCTCCAGATCTATAGCAGCACGAGCGGGGCGAGCTTTGACCTGAAGGACCCCGACGAAATCATGAACTACCTCAACACAGAGCTCTTTGCAGCGGAAACCTCATTGGTGCGGCGGCGCGTGCGCCAGGGGCAAACCGCTGAGGTCCTCGATGCCGGCGACCCCGACGTTCTCCAAATTCTCCGCACCCTGGCACGGCATGGAGCAGCGCTCTATAACAGCCTGGGAGATGGCTTTGAGGATCCCGGCCGGCGTATCCAGGTTCAGAACAGCAGTCCCAAGGAATACTCCCCGGTTGAGTTTGTTTACGACCGTGGGTGGCCCACCGATGACGCTACGATCTGTGAGGAGGGCCTCGCCGCCCTCGAGTCCGACGCTGATGACTGCCCGCACTGCAAGTCGGCTGCCGATTTGGAACCAGATCTGCGCATTGCCAATTCCACCATTTGTCCCTTTGGCTTCTGGTCCCTGCAAAAGATTATCGAGCGACGGGACGCAGCACCGTCCGGGGTTAAAGATGTGGGGGGGCAATCCTTTCCGCTGCCGGACCGGCGGCACCTATCCCCGATTGACAGCGTGCTCTTTGCGAGCAGCGACAAGGTTCCGCTCCAGGAGCG
>NZ_JAWOIS010000080.1:0-62783 GCF_046484525.1 Marinobacter sp. | reverse complement strand
AACTGGTTGTCGGTGGTGACGGCAGCTTTAAGCCCACTGGTGAAGGCACCGAGAAGGGCGCCTTTATCGAGCCGCACCTGCTGCTGTGCCGGAACCCGGAAAACGGCTGTGGCGCCCATGACATCGAAGCCTTTGGCCCGGTTGCCACCGTGATCCCCTACGACACCATCGAGGATGCGGTGGAGCTCTGCTCCAAGGGCCGTGGCTCCCTGGTCACCACCCTGACCACCCGTGACCCGGCCACTGCCGGCCGAATCGCCCCGCTACTGGCAGCCTTCCACGGCCGTCTGCACCTGCTGGACGCCGAAGCCGCGAAGGAATCCACGGGCCACGGCTCGCCCCTGCCCATGCTCAAGCATGGTGGCCCGGGTCGCGCCGGTGGCGGTGAGGAGCTGGGTGGTATCCGTGCGGTCCATCACTACCTGCAGCGGACCTCCATCCAGGGTTCCCCCACCATGCTGGCGGCCGTTACCCGCGAGTATGTACGTGGTGCCGATGTGATCGAAACCGAAGTACACCCGTTCCGTCGCCATTTCGAAGACCTGCAGATCAACGAGTCCCTGCTGACTCACCGTCGCACGGTCACCGAAGCGGACATCGTCAACTTCGGCTGCCTGTCCGGCGATCACTTCTACATGCACTTTGATGAGATTGCCGCGCGGGACTCGCAGTTCGGCAAGCGCATTGCCCATGGCTACTTCGTGCTTTCCGCCGCGGCTGGCCTGTTCGTTTATCCTGGCGAGGGCCCGGTGCTGGCGAACTACGGTCTGGACACCCTGCGCTTCATCGAGCCGGTGGCCCCGGGCGACACCATCCGGGCGCGCCTGACCTGCAAGCGCAAGATCGATCAGGGTCGGACATCTCCGGACGGACACCCCCAGGGTGTGGTGGTCTGGGATGTCCAGGTTCACAACCAGAACGACGAACTGGTTGCGAGCTACGACATCCTGACACTGGTTGCCAAACGTCCCCGGTAAAACCGGGGGCGTATCCGGCCTGCCACCCGTTGGACCCGAACGGCAGGCCTGAGGCAAACAAAAAGGGGACAGGCCCAAAGCCTGTCCCCTTTTTGTTTCCGGCTAGCGGAACTTTTACATGCCCAGGTAGGCCTCACGGACCTTCTCATTGCTGAGCAGCTCCCGGCCGGTACCCTCAATTACCACCATGCCGGTTTCCAGCACGTAACCTCGGTCGGCCAGGGCCAGAGCCTGGGACGCGTTCTGCTCCACCAGGAAGATGGTGATGCCCTCTTTCTTCAACTCCTTGATGATGTCGAAGATCTCCTCGATGATCAGCGGTGCCAGGCCCATGCTCGGTTCATCGAGCAAAAGAAGCTTTGGCCGGGCCATCAGCGCGCGACCCATGGCCAGCATCTGTTGCTGACCACCGGAGAGCTCCCCGGCCAGGTTATGACGCTTCTGGCGCAGGATCGGGAACTTGGTGTACATCCGCTCCAGATCATCTTCCACTTCCTGACTGCGGCCGCGAGTGTAGGCTCCCAGCAACAGGTTGTCATGAACCGACAGATCCTTGAACACCTGACGACCTTCCGGCACCTGGACAATACCGTCGCCGACCCGCTGATCGGCGGAGACCTTCGCAAGGTCCTTACCCTGGTACACCATGCTGCCGCGATCCATCGGCTGGAGACCGGAAATGCTCATCAGCAGGGTTGACTTGCCGGCACCGTTGGCGCCCACCAGGGACACGATTTCGCCACTGTTGATGTGGATGTCGATGTCGTGCAGAACCTCAATCTGGCCATAAGAGGTGGCAAGGCCCTTAATCGCCAGCATTTCCTGCTTGGCGTGGGGTGCGGTGACCTGCTCGGCATGCTTGAGGCCAAGACCGCCGAAGCGCTCCGGGGTATAGCTGATGATCTCGTGGCGCAACTCCCGGAATTCTTCCCGGACCCTTTCGCCGAACAGGGGATCGTTCTCGATGTCCCTGGCTTCAATGATCTGTTCCCAGTCCTCATCAGAAAGCACCTTGCGGGCACGGGGAATCACCACCCCTTCTTCCTTGCGGATATGCTTGCGCAGGGCTTCGGTGAACCGGGCCAGGGCATGACTGAACTCTTCCCGGCCTTCCGGCCAGTTTTCCATGCAGGCGGTCAGCAGCTGGCGAAGCTCCATCAGCTTCTCGTGACCCACCAGATAACCCTTGGAAAGCTTTTCCAGCAGCGGCAGCGACTCCGGGTGCCTGGCTCCCAGACGCTTGTACAGCTCGATATCGGTCGGCGTCGAGTGCACCCGCTCGGAAAAGTGCTCGATGTAATCGAAGATCTTGGTGAACAGGCGCTCATCCGGCCGCTGTTCGTTGATGTTCATGTCGCTGAGCAACTGGTCCAGCAGGTCCAGGATGCGCCAGAGCGCCTGATGCTCGTGAACAATAATGCGTACTGCCTGCTCGCTGCGGGACTGGGCAGGCGCCATTTCGGTCTGTTGCTCGCTCATTTGAAATGTCTCCTTGCTCAGCCGCCCAGGTAGGCAGCGATGACGTCCGGATTGTTGCGGATTTCTTCCGGCGTGCCTTCCGCCAGCACACGCCCGTAGTTGAGGACCAGCAGGCGGTCGGAAATCCCCATGACCAGTTTCATGTCGTGCTCTACCAGCATGACGGTGGTGCCTTGGTCGGCAATCTTCCGGATCAGTTTTTCCAGAGCCGCAGTTTCAACGGCGTTGAGGCCGGCAGCCGGCTCATCCAGAAGGATGACCTTGGGTTCTGCCGCCAGGGCACGGGCAATCTCGAGCCGCTTGAGAGCGCCGTAGGACATCGCCGACGCCTCGGTATCGAGGTACTCGCCACAGCCGACGAACTCCATCAGTTCCGCGGCCCGCTCACGGCAGGAATTCTCATCCCGGAGCAGGGACGGCAACCGGAACAACGTGGTGAACAGGTTACTGCGAAGCTGCAGGTGCCGCCCGAGCATCACGTTCTCGATAGCCGACATGTTCATGCAGATCTGCATCTGCTGGAAAGTACGGCACATACCGCGCTCCGCCAACTCGTTCGGTTCGAGTTTCGCAGTGCTCTCCCCCTTCAGGCGGATCTCGCCCTTGGTCGGGGTATAGAGACCCGAGATCAGGTTGAACAGGGTGGTCTTCCCGGCGCCATTGGGCCCGATCACCGAATACACTTGCCCGGCCTCCACCGCGAAGGACACGCCTTCCACCGCGTGAACGCCACCGAATGCCTTGTCCAGGCCTTTTACTTCAATCAGTGCGCTCATGCCTGACCTCCCGCCTTTTTCTTCATCCGCTTACCGACAGCCATCTGGATAGTGGGCAGCAGGCCCTTGGGCATGAAGATCATGGTGAGCATCAGGATCGCACCGAACATGACGGTTTCCAGCTCCTGGAAATCCGCCAGCACCTGGGGCAGGAGCTTGAGCACCACGGCACCGAGAATAACGCCCATGGTGGAACCCATACCGCCGAGAACCACCATGGTGATAAACAGAATGGAGAAATCGAACCCTGCCACCGCCGGCGTAATGAAGCCCTGGAAATGGGCGTAAAGGCTGCCCATGGCACTGGCATAGATCGCCGAAACCACGAACACCAGGCTCTTATAACGGGCGGTGTCGACACCAACCACTCGCGCAGCCACTTCCGAACCGTGCACCGAGCGCAGCGCGCGGCCGATGGGCGAGTCGATCAGGTTCTGGGCGAGCCAGACCGCAACCAACAACACCACCGCAGCAAACAGGTACCAGGCTTCACTGCCATTGAGTTCCATCCCGAGCAGGTTATAGCTGCCAAACGGGCTCAGTTCCCAGCCAAACACGGTGAATGCCGGCACCGGCATGCCATCCGGTCCGCCGGTCAAAGCCCGTTCGTTGTTGAGGATAATCGCGATGATGAAACCGACCGCCAACGTCGCCATGGACAGGTAGTGCCCTTTCAAACGCAGGATCGGGCGGCCCACAATCCAGGCCACGATACCCACCAGGATCGCGCCAACAACCAGCGCGGGCACTGAGGACCAGCCATAAGTGCTGGTCATGATGCCGGTAAAATACGCACCGAGGCCGAAGAAACCGGCATGCCCCAGACTGATCTGGCCAGCGAAACCGACCAGCAAGTTCAGCCCGACCACTGTGGCGGCGATGATCGCCATCTGGGTGGCCAGGTCATAATGGAACGAATTGTTCAGGAACAACGGTAACGCGAACAGAATAACGGCGAGGATCACCAGGTCGCGCAAACGCATCTGCATGAATCTATTCAACATGTTTACACCCTCTCCACGACCTTGGCGCCAAACAGACCGCGCGGCATAAAGAACAGCACGATGAGGATCATGGAGAAAGCCACGGCGTCCTTGTAGTCAGAGGAAATGTAGCCGGCAGCCATGGCCTCAACTATACCCAGCAACAGACCACCGACAACGGCGCCCATACCGCTACCCAGCCCGCCGATGGCGGCGGCGACAAAGCCTTTGAGGCCGAGCATGATGCCGATGTCGTAGGAGGTGAAGGTAATGGGTGCCACCACTATCCCGGCGACGGAGCCGAGCACTGCGGAAACGAGGAATGCCAGCATCAGCACCAGCTGGGTACGGATACCCACCAGGCGCGCAGCTTCCTTATTCATCGAAGTGGCGAGGATGGCCTTACCAATCAGCGTACGGGTGAAGAACAGGACCAGGCCGACCACAAGGATCGCACCGATACCCAGAACCCAGAGGCTCTGGCTGTTAAGGACTGCACCGAAAATTCGGATCGGTTCGTCGCTGCTGAAATTCTGCATGACGTGGTATTCCTTGCCCCAGACCAGCTGGGCAAGACCACGAATGAAAATGGAGGCACCGATGGTGATGATGATCAGCGTGACCACGTCCGCCTGTTTCGCGGGCGCAATGGCAAAGCGCTGAAGCAGGATTCCGAGAACACCGGCAAGCAACACGGCCAGGATCATGGCAAGTACCATGGGCACGCCCATCGCCGTGAGAGAAACGGTCGCCATGCCGCCAATCATCAGGAATTCGCCCTGGGCGAAATTGATCACGTGGCTGGCGTTATAAATGAGAGTAAAGCCGAGGGCTATCAGGGCATAAGTGGCGCCGATAGTGATCCCGGTGAAGAGATACTGGAGGAATTCTGCAAACATAGCCGTGGTTCCGGTCGGACAACGCCTGCCCGCCCCGGACCGGGACGGGCAGGCGGTTTACTGCTTGATGGATAGATCAGTTAATGAGCTTCCACTCGCCGTTCTGGACTTCCAGAATACGGAAGGAGTCGGCGTCGAGGCCGTTGTGGTCTTCCGGCGACATGTTGAAGACACCGGTCACGCCCACATAGCCCTGGATATTTTCCAACGCTTCACGCACGGCTTCCTTGTCGGTTGAGCCGGCGGCTTCGATGGCCTGTACCGCCAGCATCAGGCCGTCATAGGCGTAGGCACCAAACGTGGACACTTTGGAATCCCAGCGAGCTTCATACTCGGCCTTGTAGTCCTGCACGACCTTTTTCTGGGGGTCGTCATCTGGCAGCGAGTCCGGCACCAGCAGGGGGGAAGCCGGCAGGCGCAGACCTTCGGCGGCATCACCCGCCAGTTCCAGGAAGCTGTCAGAAGCCACACCATGGGACTGGTAGAAAGGCAGTTCCATGCCCAACTGGGCATAGTTGCGTGTCACGATGGCAGGACCCTGACCAAAGCCGAAGTTCAGCACCGCCTCGACACCATCGGTGTTGCGGATGTTGGTGAGCTGGGCAGTCATGTCGGTATCGGAGCCGCTGTAGGTCACATCGGCCACTACTTCCATGCCCATCTGCTCAACCACTTCCAGAGTCTGGGTGCGACCGGAACTACCAAAACCACCGGTACCGGAAATCAGGCCGAAGCGGGTAATACCACGGTCTTTCATGTCGGTCAGGATCCGCTCTGCCGCCATGCGGTCAGTTTGCGGAGTTTTGAATACCCACTTCTTCACCGGGTTGGTAATCACCACGGCACCCGCCAGGGAAATGAAAGGAACCTTGGCCTGCTCCACCAGGGGCGCTGCTGCCATGGTGGCACCAGTGGTACTACCACCGACGATGATATCAACACGATCGGAGCGGATCAGACGGCTGGCAAAGTTGCGGGCGTTGGAGGCATTACCCACGTCGTCGTAGTGGATCAGCTCCAGCTGACGTCCCAGGACGCCACCCTCTTCGTTGATTTTTTCGACGTACATTTCCAGAGTTTTCAGTTCCGGATCCCCCAGGAAGGAGGCGGGGCCGGTTACTGACAGGAACGAACCGATCTTGATCGGCTCTGCAGCCTGGGCACTCATGACCAGACCTGCGGCAGCGATAGCCGCAAATTTTCCCGTTCGACGCAGAATTGTCTTAAGCATTGTTTTTGTTCTCCCGAATTGTGCGGGGCTTGCTTGCCCCCCCATCCATTGCTCAGAAGTAAAACAACGATCGAGAGCCTGGCTCTGACTTCTGTGTCATTTCAGTCACCCTTCGACCCGTTGTCAGCTTTATATTTGTGTGTTCATCCCTGATTCATCCGATCCTTGATTTTCATCACCGGTTAAATTCGATACCGTTGACGAATATCAATGGACATTATTGTATCATAATATTCATGTCAACCGATTTGGCTGACTACCTGACAGGCTCTCACAGTAAAGCCGGGCAGATTCCAGCCTCCGGGAGCGGCGATACGGGACCGAAGGCTTTACGTGACACACAGGAACCGCATAATACGTATCAGATTCGTAATTCCTGATAACTGAAAACTGACAACCGACAAGAAACCTATGTCTGCAAAAAACCAGCTTGAGCAGCTCGTCATCAACTTCCAGAAGAAACGACCGCTTCGCGCCGGCTCGCTGATCATCACCATCTACGGTGACGCCGTCGTTCCCCGGGAAGGGACCGTATGGCTTGGCAGCCTGATGAAGCTGGTGGACCCCATGGGCATCAGCCAGCGGCTGGTCCGCACCTCGGTGTACCGGCTGGTGCAGGAATCCTGGTTGCAGACAGAAAAGGTCGGGCGCTGCAGTTACTACAGCCTGACGGGCCCGGGCCTGCGCCGGTTCGAGCAGGCCTTCCAGCACGTCTACAGTTTGTCGACCCGGGAATGGAGTGGCAGCTGGTGCCTGGTCTACCTCAACCAGCTGGCGCCTGACCTGAAGCAGAAGGTGCGGGAAGAACTCAAATGGCTCAGTTTCGGCAGTATGGCCCCAGGGGTCATGGAGCACCCTCGCTTCACCCGCAATGAGCTGCTGCCGCTGCTACAGGAATGGGGTGCGCTGGAAGACACCATCGTTATGGAAACCGTTCCCATGGAGCAGAAGAGCTCCAAAGCTTTGCGATTGCAGGTACGTGAGAGCTGGAACCTGGACGAACTGGGCGGGCGCTACCGACGGTTCCTGTCCCAGTTCCGCCCGGTCTGGCGGGAACTGCAGAACGAGGATGACCTGACACCGGCCGAGTGCCTCACCCTGCGCATCCTGCTGATTCATGAGTACCGGAAGATCCTGTTGCGGGACCCCCTACTGCCCGAGGAGTTGCTGCCCGGGGACTGGGAAGGCCGCAGCGCCAAGCAGCTGTGTCGGAACCTGTACCGTCACATCTACGTGCGTGCTGAGAAGTGGCTGGACGAAACTCTCGAAAACGCATCCGGCCCGCTGCCGGGACCGAACGAGAAGTTTTACCGCCGGTTCGGTGGCCTTCAGGATGCCAGCGACGAAAATGAAGAAGGGATTACAGCGGTCGGCGAACCGATGTGAACCTTATGGAGGGTCGGGACGCTGTAATGGCGCCCGGTCTCTCAGATCAGATGTGGTTGTAAAGGAACACCACCAGGATACCGATGTCTTACATCAGGCCTTCACACATGGGAGTCCTCATTTTCGCCTGCTGGTTTGCTACGAATCAAGGTCGGGCGGCCGGTTTCCAGCGCCTTGAGCAATTGCTGCTGGCGCTCCCGGATCGCTTCCACCGCCTGCTCCCGGACCGGGCCGAAGCCGCGAACGTCCGCCGGCAGTTCCGCCAGTTGCAGGAAGGTTTCATGATTGTCTGTGCTCAGCTCGCGACCAATACGCTCGGCCAGCTGGCGGTAGTCCGCGAGCAGGGTCCGGTCCAGCTTCCGGTCAGCGGAATGGCGGAACGGATCCAGAGCGGTGCCGCGCAGCCCACGCAGTTTCGCCAGCAGCTTGAAGGCCCGGAACATCCAGGGGCCGAACTGCCGCTTCTGCGGCCGGCCACGGGCATCGGTGCCACGATTGAGGATCGGCGGCGCCAAGTGGAAATGCACCTTGAAGTCACCCTCGAAGGTTTTCTCCACTTCCTCCATGAAATCGGTCTCGGCAAACAGGCGAGCCACTTCGTACTCGTCCTTGTAGGCCATGAACCGGTAGAGCTGCTCGGCGATCGTGCGGGTCAACAGTAGGTTCTGCTCACCGATGCCCTGCTCGGCCTGACGCACCCGCTCCACCAGGTCCCGGTGGCTGTCAGCCCAGCACCGGTTCTGGTAACGCTCCAGGTGCCGATAACGGGTCTCGATCAGTTGCTCCAGGGTCGGCTCCAGGTGCACTTCCGCCGGCTCGCTGACCGGGTTCAGCAGGTCATCAATCACGTTCGGATCGACCGCCGCAACCCGCCCCCACCCGAAGGCTTCCTTGTTGCGCTCGATTGCCACGCCATTGAGTTCGATGGCCCGCATCAGGGCCGCCTCGGACACCGGCAGCAGCCCTTTCTGCCAGGCGAAACCGAGCATCATCACGTTGGAGAACACGGTGTCCCTCATCAGCTTCTCGGCAATGCCGTTGGCATCCAGAGCATCGAAGCGGTCGTCACCCACCGCGTCACGGAGCAGATCCAGGCGCTTGTCCGCCTGCATGTCAGCGTCCCGGTACAGGACATAATCAGCGGTCGGCAGCTCAGCCCGGTTGGCCACCACCCGGGTGTGATCCGGACGCAGTACGCTCAGGGCTTTCTGGGAGGACGCCACCACCATGTCACAGGCAATGACCGTATCCGCCTGTCCGTTGCTGATACGCACTTGGTGCAGCTTGTCCGGGGATGGCGCCATGCGTACATAGCTCAACACCGTACCGCCCTTTTGGGCGAAGCCCATGAAATCCAACACCGACGCACCCCGGGATTCCAGGTGGGCCGCCATGGTGATCAGCTGCCCCACGGTCACCACACCAGTGCCACCAACGCCGCCCACCAGCAGGTCGAACGAACCGTTCAGGGCGGGCAGCGACGGCTTCGGCAGGCTCTCAAGGCACTTGCTCAGCACCGACCCGGTATCCATGCCCCGGGACTTGCGCAGCTGACCGCCCTCGATGGTGACAAAGCTCGGGCAGAAGCCGGTGACGCAGGAGAAGTCCTTGTTACAGGAGGACTGATCGATCTTGCGTTTGCGCCCCAGCTCGGTCTGGCGCGGTACCACCGACAGACAGTTGGACTGCACCGAGCAGTCACCGCAGCCCTCGCACACATGGTGGTTGATGTAGGCCCGCCTGGCCGGGTCCGGGAACTGGCCACGCTTGCGACGGCGGCGTTTTTCCGCGGCGCAGGTCTGGTCGTAGATCAGCACGGTGCAGCCCGGAATGTCCCGCAGCTCCCGCTGGACCTGATCCAGCTCGGAGCGGTCGTGGAAGGTCACATCACTCGGGAACAGCCCCTCTTGGCCCTTGAATTTCTCCGGTTCGTCACTGAGCACCACCACCCGCTTGACGCCTTCGGCGGCGACCTGCTGGGCAATCATGGGCACCGTGATCTGCCCGTCCACCGGCTGCCCGCCGGTCATGGCCACTGCGTCGTTGAACAGGATCTTGTAGGTGATGTTGATGCCGGCAGCCACCGCCTGTCGAATGGCCATGGACCCGGAATGGAAGTAGGTACCCTCCCCCAAGTTCTGAAACACATGGGGATTGCCGATGTACCTGCTCTTGCCGATCCAGTTGACCCCTTCGCCGCCCATCTGGATCAGGGACTCGGTGTTGCGCCCCATCCAGGACGCCATGAAATGACAGCCGATACCGGCCAGGGCCTTGCTGCCCTCCGGCACCTTGGTGGAGGTGTTATGGGGGCAGCCGGAACAGAAATACGGCAGACGCCGGACCCCGCCCGGGTCCTTGGCGCTGGTCATCTCGTTGATGGCCCTGAGCTGTTCGCTGAAATCAACGTCGAAGAACCGGTTCAGGCGGGCCGCCAGGTAGCCGGCCACCAGCTTCGGACTGAGCTCGCCAACGTAGGGCATCAGCGGCTTGCCGGACTCATCCTGCTTGCCAGTGATCAGCACCGAGCCAGGACGGTCCGGTTCCGACATGTATTCCTTGATCTGGCTCTCGATGATGCCCCGCTTTTCCTCGATCACGAGGACTTCCTGCTTGCCATGGACAAAGTTCAGGATGCCACGACGCTCCAGCGGCCAGACCATGCCGACCTTGTAAATATCCAGTCCCAGCTCGGCCGCCCGGGTTTCATCGATGCCCAGCAGTTCGAGCGCTTCCAGCAGGTCCAGATAGCCCTTGCCGGTGGTGACGATACCGAAACGGGCCTGCGGGTTGTTGTAAAGGCAACGGTCGATGGGGTTGGCGCGGGCAAAGGCCTGAACCGCCGCCAGCTTGTGTTCGATACGCGTTTCCAGCTGAGGTCCGGGCAGGTCCGGCCAGCGATAGTGGAGTCCATCCGCCGGCGGGGTGAAATCCTCCGGGGTCTTGAACTCGGGCAGTGGCGGCAGCTCCACGGAGGCGGCGCTCTCCACAGTCTCGGAGATAGCCTTGAAGCCGACCCAGCAACCACTGTACCGGGACAGGGCGTAACCCCAGAGGCCGAACTCGAGGTATTCGGCGATGTTGGCCGGGTTAATGGTAGGCATGAAGAAACTCATAAACGCCACATCAGACTGGTGAGGCATGGACGACGATACACAGCCGTGATCATCCCCGGCCACCACCAGCACACCGCCATTCGGGGAGCTACCATAGGTGGTGCCATGCTTAAGGGCATCGCCGGCGCGATCGACACCTGGACCCTTGCCGTACCAGAGCCCGAACACCCCATCGACCTGGCGGTCCTCATCAGTCTCCACCTGCTGGGTTCCCAGCATAATGGTGGCTGCCAAATCCTCGTTGATGGCGGGGACAAAATCGATGCGGTTCTTGTCCAGCAGGTCCTTTGCCTGCCATAGCGCCTGGTCGTAGGCCCCGAGTGGCGATCCCCGGTAGCCGCTGACCATGCCGGCGGTATTCAGGCCGTGCTTACGATCCAGGGCTGCCTGCATCAGGGGGATCCGGACCAGTGCCTGGGTTCCGGTCAGAAACACCCGGCCGGATTCGCGCAGGTAGCGGTCCTCGAGTTTGTAGTTGTCGAGTTGAGGTGTATCGGCGGTCATGGTCGCCCCTCCAATTGTTGGTTTTATGACCAAAATTCTAGAGGGATATCCGCAAAAGGTGCTTGCTTTTTGGTTAGCCGACCGGCGCCGTAATGCAATATTCTTTGATAAATGACAAAATACCGAAATATCCTTTAATAAACATCAGGTGTTACCAAATGAAACAGGTCGAGCTCGACAAACTGGACTGCCGAATCCTCGACGCCCTGCAGCAGGATGGTCGTATCAGCAACCAGATGCTGGCGGAGCAGGTCGGGCTCTCACCGGCGGCCTGCTGGCGCCGGGTCCGGGCCCTCGAAGAGGCCGGCGTGATTACCGGCTATACTGCAAAACTGGATCCGAAAGCCATGGGCCAGGGCCTGTGTGTGCTGGTCAACCTGTCCCTGCAACGCCATACCATCGACAGCACGGCGGAAATCGAGCGCGAGGTCAGCAGCTACCCGGAAGTCCTGCAGTGCTTTGCGGTCACCGGTAACGCGGATTTCGTGTTGCGGGTTGTGGTACCGGACATGGCCAGCTATGACCGGTTCCTGAACGAGAAGATCTTCACACTGATGGGCATTGCCCAGGTGAACTCCAACTTCGCCCTTCGGGAGATCAAGAACACCCTGACCCTGCCTGTGTCATGATGGCGCAGGCAGGGTCAGGGGAAATGCATACGAGTAAGAGGGTATTGCGCGTATCAAACATCGCGCAAACCGACTATAATGCCGGTCAATCATGCATTGCCCGGCAATGCCCTCCCTCCGAATTCCGAGTAAATCAATGTCAGAAATGTCCTTTGCCGAACTGGGGCTGGATGCAGCCGTACTTGAAGCTGTCAACGCCGTTGGCTATGAAACACCCTCGCCGATCCAGGCAAAATCCATCCCGGCCCTGCTGGCCGGCAGGCACCTGCTGGGCGTCGCCCAGACCGGCACCGGCAAGACTGCCGCGTTCGCGTTGCCATTGCTGAGCCGCATCGACGCCAGCACCGCCGAGCCGCAGATCCTGGTACTCGCCCCTACCCGGGAACTGGCCATTCAGGTCGCCGAGGCGTTCACCACCTACGCCAGCAGGTTCCGCAATTTCCATGTGCTGCCGATCTATGGTGGCCAGGATTTCGGTCCCCAGATCCGGGGCCTGCGTCGCGGCGCCCAGGTTATCGTTGGAACTCCGGGCCGTATGCTGGACCACCTGCGCAAGGGTACCCTGAAGCTCGACAACCTCAAGGCCCTGGTGTTGGATGAAGCCGACGAAATGTTGCGCATGGGTTTCATTGACGACGTTGAGGCCATCCTGGCGAAGACGCCGGACACCTGCCAGCGAGCCCTGTTCTCGGCCACCATGCCGCCGCAGATCAAGAAGGTGGCCCAGACTTACCTGAAGGATGCCACCGAAGTCCGGATCGAGAGCGAGACCCGTACCGTCGAGCGTATCTCCCAATTTGTGTTGCCGGTCTACGCCGAGCGCAAGCTGGATGCCCTGACCCGCATCCTGGAAGTGGAGCCCTTCGACGCCTCGATCATCTTCGTGCGCACCAAGGCCGAGACCACAATGCTGGCCGAGAAGCTCTCAGCCCGTGGCCACGCCGTGGCCCCTCTGAGCGGCGACCTGAACCAACGCCAGCGGGAGCAGACGGTTGAGGATCTGAAACGGGGTAAAAAGGACATCATTGTTGCCACCGATGTCGCTGCCCGCGGCCTCGACGTGCCCCGGATCACCCACGTCATCAACTATGATGTGCCTTACGATACCGAGGCGTACATCCATCGGGTTGGCCGTACCGGTCGTGCCGGCCGCGCCGGCAAGGCGATCCTGCTGGTCACGCCCCGCGAGCGCAGTTGGCTGCGCACCCTGGAGCGGGCCACCAACTCACCTATGGAATCCTACCAGCTGCCCTCACCCGCGGATCTTCAGAAGATGCGGGTGCAGCAGTTCGAGACCCAATTGCTGGCATTTGCCGAGGATGGCAAATTGCCCAAGGCGATGGCCCTGCTGGACGAGATTGCCGAGCGCAACGACATGGATATGGCCATGGTTGCCGGTGCCATGGCGTGCTGGATGGAAATGGCCCAACCGGGCGCCCTGCCGCTGGAAGCGCCGGAAGCCCTTCCGGAAATTTCCGCAGCACCCCGCCGTGACCGCAAGGGACCGCCTCCGGGCAAAAAGAACTTCCGCAAGGGACCCGGCAAGAGCTTCAAGAAAGACGGCAAGCCCGGCCACCGCAAAGGCGGCCCGAGAGGCAAGCCCGCCGGCAAGGGCAGCAACCCGCCTAGCAAGCGCCCCGCCCGTTAACCGGCGCGGCGCTGGTAAACCACGAAGCTGTAGTCGTAGGGATTATTGTCGGACGCGGAGAAATCTTCCCGTCCGATTTCTTCCCACTCATCCCAGTTCACTTCCGGAAAGAAGGCATCCCCGTCCACTTCCGCGTGCACCTGGGTGATGTACATTCGATCCACCATCGGCAATGCCTCGGCGTAAATCTGGCCACCACCGATGATCATTACCTCATCCCCGCCTTCCAGCTCGGCCTGGGCTTCGGCTTTGACCAATGCCTCTTGCAGTGACTTCGCAGCCACGGTTCCCGCCGGCGCTTCCCAGCTGTCATTCCGGGAAATCACCACGTTCATCCGTCCCGGCAGCGGCCGGCCAATGGAATCCCAGGTTTTCCGCCCCATGATGATTGGTTTACCCATGGTCGCCTGCTTGAAGTAACGCAGGTCCCCCGGGAGGTACCACGGCAGCTTGTTGTTCCGGCCGATGACCCGGTTTTGGGACATGGCCACGATCAAAGCTTTTCTCATTTCTTGTCCTCAAGTTTGGGAGTTCTGGTTCCGGAGCTCTCGGCCTTGGGGGCTGCCATCGGGTGGGGCGTTCCGAAAATGTGCGGAGCCATGGGTGAAACGCGATAAGCGTTTTTCGGAACGCCCCACCCGCTGCCCTGCCGACTCCAAAACAAAAGGACCGCGATCCCAGACTCGAGGTCAAATAGCAATAGGCGCCTTGATCGCAGGATAAGGCTCATACCCCTCAAACTCGAAGTCCTCGAGCTCGTACTCAAAGATACTCTCGGGCTTGCGCTTGATGACCAGCCTGGGCAACCCACGAGGCTCTCGCTTCAGCTGCTCGAATACGATGTCGTCGGTCAGGTGGTTCTGGTACAGGTGGCAATCACCAAACGTGTGCACGAACTCACCCACATCCAGATCGCACTGCTGGGCAATCATGTGGGTCAGCAGTGCGTAGGAGGCGATGTTGAACGGCACACCCAGGAACAGGTCGGCACTGCGCTGGTATAGCTGGCAGGAGAGCTTGCCGTCGGCCACGTAGAACTGGAACAGACAGTGGCAGGGTGCCAATGCCATGCGACCCTCGCGAACGTTGTCCTGGGGGCTGATGGATTCGTCCGGCAGCTCCGCCGGGTTCCAGGCGGAGACGATCAGGCGCCGGGAGTTCGGCTTGTTGCGGATCTGGTCGATGACTTCGCTGATCTGGTCCACCACCCGGCCGTCCGGGCACTGCCAGCTGCGCCACTGTTTGCCGTAGATGGGGCCGAGGTCACCGTTTTCCAGGGCCCATTCGTTCCAGATGGAGACCTTGCGCTCTTTCAGCCAGTTGTTGTCGGTGGAACCACGCAGGAACCAGAGCAGCTCGTAGATGATGCTGCGCAGGTGGACTTTTTTGGTGGTCACCAGCGGAAAGCCTTCCTGCAGGTTGAATCGCAGCTGACGTCCGAATACCGAGCGGGTGCCGACGCCGGTGCGGTCACCCTTGTCGAATCCGTTATCGACGACGTCTTGCATCAGGTCGAGGTAGGCTTTCATTCGGCATTTCTCCGGTAAGCAATGAACATCAGGGCGGCGCCGGCGAGGATCATGGGGGTGGACAGCACCTGGCCCATGGTGAGCCAGTCGAAGGCCAGGTAACCCAGCTGCGGATCCGGCTGGCGTACAAATTCCACCAGGAACCGGAACAGACCGTAACACACCAGGAACAGGCCGGAGACGGCCATGCGGGGGCGGGGTTTGGCGGAGAACCACCACAGGATGGCAAACAGGATAAGGCCTTCCAGGGCGAACTGGTACAGCTGGGAGGGATGGCGTGCCAGGCTGTCCGGGGCGTGGGGAAAGACCATGCCCCAGGGCACGTCGGTGGGCTTGCCCCAGAGTTCGCCGTTGATGAAATTGCCGATTCGCCCGGCACCCAGGCCTACCGGAACCAGGGGCGCAACAAAGTCCGCCAGGCGCCAGAAGCCGGAGCCGAGTTTGCGTCCGTACCACCACATGGCGAACATGACGCCCAGCAAGCCGCCGTGAAAGGACATGCCCCCTTCCCAGACACGTAAGAGCCAGAGTGGGTCGGCCAGGAAGGTATCAAAGTTATAGAACAGGACGTAACCGAACCGGCCGCCAAGGATAACGCCGAGGGCCAGGTAGAACAGGAGGTCGCCCATTTGTTCTTCGGTGACCGGGGACCAGGGTTTGCGGGCCCGCAGCCGGCCGAGCCACCACCCGGCGACAAAGCCGACCAGGTAAGTCAGGCCGTACCAGTGAATCTTGACGGGGCCCAGGGAAATGGCCACAGGGTCAAACTGGGGATGCTGCAGCATCGGTTACCTCTCAGCTCAGGAGAAAACGAAGCCCCACTACCAGGAGCATCATCGCAAAAATACGTTTCAGAACCTTGGCGTTCAGTTTGTGGGCCAGGTTGGCGCCAATTCTGGCAAAGAAAACACTGGTCAGGATGATCCCGAGCAGTGCGGGCAGGTAGATAAAGCCCAGGCTGAATTCCGGAAGGTCGGCATGCCCCCAGCCTGTCCAGATGTTGCCAATGGCACCTGCAAGCGCAATCGGCAGGCCAATGGCCGCTGAGGTGGCCACAGTGTTCTGCATACGGACATTACACCAGCTCAGGTAAGGCACGGTGAGTGTACCGCCCCCGATACCGAAAATGGCCGACGCCCAGCCAACACCGCCACCTACCACACCCAGGCCAACCGGGCCGGGAACATCCCGACCGGGCTTGGGATTGACCTCCAGTATCATCTTGATGGCCACCAGCATCACGAACACGCCTATCACCAATTGCAGCATATCGCCACTCATGAAGGCCGCGGTCCAGGCACCCAGAACGGCCCCGCCAACAATCCCCACGGTCATGGGCCGGAAAATGTCCCAGCGCACGGCCTGGTGCTTGTGATGGGAGCGGATGGAGGACAGCGAGGTGAACACGATGGTGGCCAGGGAGGTCCCCACCGCCAGGTGAGCACTGATGTCCGGGCTGATGCCCTGGATCTCGAAGCTGAAGATGAGTACCGGCACGATGACCAGGCCACCACCGATACCGAACAGGCCCGCCATGGTCCCTGCCAGTGCGCCCAGTGCCAGATACGATGCAAATACGGTTACCAGGGTCATAGCTGCTCACGCCTATGAGAAACAAGGCTGGTATGATACACACCGCGCGGGACAAGTTCACGACTCCCTATTCACCTTCGGAGACTCATTACCGACCATGTGCCTCATTGCCTTTGCCCTTGGCCAGAATCGTCATTTTCCGCTGGTGGTAGCCGCCAACCGGGACGAGTTCTTCCGCAGGCCCACCGCCCCCATGGACTGGTGGACCACGGAATCCGGCCAGCGGGTGCTGGCCGGCCGCGACCTTCAGTCCGGTGGTACCTGGCTTGCCGTCACAGAGGATGGCCGCATCAGCGCGGTCACCAATGTCCGGGAGGGCTCCCCCGAGGCCGGCCGGACCACTCGTGGAGAGTTGCCGTTGCGGGCCCTGGCGGAGCCGGGCACAGAGCTGTTCCATGATCTCACCGACGACCCGGATCGTTACGCCGGGTTTAACCTGATCCGGCTCGAATCCGGCGGTGGCTGGTATTACAGTAACCGGGACGCCCATCCGGGCCGGAGTGTGCACCGGGGAGTGTATGGCCTCAGTAATCACTTGCTGCAGACGCCCTGGCCGAAACTGCTCCGGCTGCGGGAGTCTGTGGGCGAGATGGTTTCGATGGCCGGTGTCGATGCTGACGGGCTGCATCAACGGCTTATCACGCTGCTCCAGGACTCGACACCGGCGCCGGACCACCTGCTGCCGGACACTGGCGTGGGCCTGGCAACGGAGCGCTTCCTGTCGTCTCCGTTCATCGTAGGCGAGGACTATGGTACCCGGGCGACCACGATCGTGACGGTCGCCGGCAATGGGCAAATCCGGGTAACCGAACAGAGCTGGGGGCCTTTGGCCTCAAAAGGCGATTGCCGTCACTTCGACTGGCAGCGATAGCCCTCCGGCTCTGATATAATCCGCGAAATTCTGTCACCCGACCGGAGGGCCCGATGGCCGGTGAAAAAGACACCACATCCATAGCAGACTTTGAAAAGTCACTGGATGAGCTGGAAAAGCTGGTTCGCGACCTGGAGCAGGGCGAACTGTCGCTGGAACAGTCCCTGACTGCGTTCGAGCGGGGCGTGAAGCTGACCCGGGAATGCCAGCAGGCATTGAAGAGCGCCGAGCAGCGGGTCGAGCAGCTGGTGCAGAACAGTGATGGCACCCTGGAAACCCGCCCTTTCACGCCGGATGACGCCGACTGATGACCGAGCAGACCAAGGCGGCAGTGGATTTTCTGGAGTCCTGCCGCACCCTTGTCGACGCCGAGCTGGACCGCTGCATTGACCAGAGCGCGGCCTCCGATCGCCTCCAGGAGGCCATGCGGTACAGCGTGCTGGGCGGCGGCAAGCGGATTCGTCCCGCTCTGTGCCTCGCGGCAGCCCGGGCAATGGGCGAGGACAGCAACAGCGCCCTCGTCCCCGCCTGCGCAGTGGAGCTGATCCATGCCTATTCGCTGATCCACGATGACCTGCCGGCGATGGATGACGATGAGCTGCGCCGGGGCCGGCCCACTACCCATATTGCCTTTGACGAGGCCACTGCCATCCTGGCGGGTGATGCACTGCAGGCGCTGGCTTTCGGATTGCTGGCCAACGGTTCGGGACTGGCCAGCGAGGCACGGCTGGCGATGGTTCAGGAACTGGCAAAAGCCGCTGGCCACCAGGGCATGGTGGGCGGCCAGGCTATTGACTTGGAGTCGGTGGGCAAGACCCTGACCCTGGCTCAGCTGGAAACCATGCACCGGCACAAGACCGGCGCCCTGATCGAGGCCAGCGTCCGCATGGGTGCCCTGAGCGCCGAGCGGGTGCAACCCGGCGCACTGGAGGCACTGACGACCTATGCCCGGGTGCTGGGGCTGGCTTTCCAGGTGCAGGACGACCTGTTGGACATCGAGGGCAGCACCGACGTGATCGGCAAACCCCAGGGATCGGATGTCGCCCGGTCCAAGCCTACCTACCCGGCACTGCTGGGTCTGGACGGGGCAAGGCAGCACCTGGCCGAACTGTTGCAGACCGCCAAGGCGAGTCTCGAACAGTACGGGCCGGAAGCCGATCCGCTGCGGGCGATGGCGGATTACGTGGTGGCACGAACCCATTGAACCACCCTGCCCCAAAGGCGCACACTTGTCGTAACTTATTTTGAAAACACTGGATCATCCCAAAAGACCCGAGCAGATGCAGGATACTTACACTTTCAAGGAAATCCCGTCACAGCGGCCAAACACCCCGCTGCTGGACCGGATTGATGTACCGGCCCAGCTCCGTGAGCTGCCGGCTGAACAGCTGACCCAGCTGGCCCGGGAACTGCGGGCGTTCCTGCTATGGTCCGTCGGCCAGACCGGCGGACATTTTGGTGCCGGGCTGGGCGTACTGGAACTGACCGTCGCCCTACATTATGTCTTCAACACCCCGGAGGACCGCCTGGTCTGGGACGTGGGCCACCAGGCCTATCCCCACAAGATCCTTACCGGTCGCCGGGAACAGATGGGCAGCATTCGCCGCAAGGGGGGCCTGGCGGGCTTTCCCAAGCGGGCCGAAAGTGAGTACGACACCTTCGGAGTGGGCCACTCCAGCACTTCCATCAGTGCCGCCCTGGGCATGGCCATTGCCGCCCGCATGCAGAACACTGGCCGCAAGAGCATTGCCGTTATTGGTGATGGCGCCATGACTGCGGGCATGGCCTTCGAGGCCCTGAACCATGCCGGCCACCTGCATGCCAACATGCTGGTGATCCTGAACGACAATGACATGTCGATCTCCCGGAACGTGGGAGGTCTGTCCAACTATTTCGCCAAACTGCTCTCCAGCCGCACCTACAACCAGGTCCGTGACAGCAGCAAAAAGGTGCTGCAGGGTGCACCGCACCTGATGGCCCTGGCCAAGAAGACCGAGGAACACTTCAAGGGCATGATTGCCCCGGGAACCCTGTTCGAGGAACTCGGCTTCAACTACATCGGCCCCATTGACGGCCATGACCTGCCGCTGCTGGTGGAGACACTGGAGAATATCCGCGAGCTGGACGGCCCGCAGTTCCTGCACGTAGTGACCACCAAGGGCAAGGGGTTCGCCCCGGCCGAGGCTGACCCGATCGGCTACCATGCCATCAACAAGATCGAACCGGTGCCACCGAGCAAACCCGAGCCGGTCACCCCCAAGCCGGCCAAGCCCAAATACGCCAATGTCTTCGGCCAGTGGCTGTGCGATGCCGCCGAGCGGGACCAACGGGTGGTCGGCATCACGCCGGCCATGTGCGAGGGCTCGGATTTGCTGGCGTTCTCCCAGCGCTTCCCGGACCGGTATTTCGATGTTGCCATTGCCGAGCAGCACGCCGTGACCCTCGCCGCCGGCCTGGCCTGCGACGGTGCCAAACCGGTGGTGGCGATCTACTCCACCTTCCTGCAAAGGGGCTACGACCAGCTGATTCATGACGTGGCCATCCAGAACCTGGACGTGCTGTTTGCCATCGACCGGGCCGGCCTGGTGGGCGAAGACGGTCCGACCCACGCCGGTGCGTTCGATATCAGCTACCTGCGTTGTATCCCCAATATGGTGGTGATGGCCCCGTCGGATGAGAACGAGACCCGGCAGATGCTCCAGACCGGCATGCTGTTCAACGGCCCGGCAGCTGTGCGCTACCCCCGGGGTACCGGGCCGGGCGCGAAGATCGAGCCCGAGCTGAAGCCGCTGGAGCTGGGCAAGGGCCGCCGCGTCCGGGAAGGGAGCGGAGTTGCTATCCTGAACTTCGGCACCCTGCTCGCACCCGCACTGGAAGCGGCTGAGGCACTGGGCGCCACCGTTGCCGACATGCGCTTCGTCAAACCCCTGGACGAGGAGCTGGTACTGGAACTGGCCGAGCAGCATGACCTGCTGGTGACACTGGAAGAGAACGTGGTCGCCGGTGGTGCCGGCAGTGCGGTGACGGAATTCCTGAACCACCGTGAAGTCGCCCAGCCGGTGCTTCAGCTCGGACTTCCCGATACTTTTATCGACCACGGCAAGCACGGCGAATTGCTGAGCGACTGCGGTCTGGACGCCGAGGGCATCCGGTCGGCCATTGCCGAACGCCTGGAACGGCTCCAGCGCTCCAGCCTCAAAGCGGTCAAATAATCCCTGGTATCACTGGCATCAACGAAAAAGCCCGCGTCTCCGGACGCGGGCTTTTTTGTGCAACTCAGGGCAGCATGCCAATTACTCGGGATCGTCGTCCTGATGCGTTTCCAGCCAGTGGCCCAACTTGGTCTGCTTGGTGTTGAGGTAATTCTCGTTGTGCGGGTTGCGCCCCACGTGCAACGGAACCCGCTCGGCAATGTCGATGCCATAGGACTCCAGCGCCTTGACCTTGCGCGGGTTGTTGGTCATCAGCCGCAGGCTACTGATCCCCAGGTGTTCCAGCATATCCTTGCACATGCTGTAGTCCCGCAAATCCGCGGCAAAGCCAAGCCGTTCGTTCGCCTCGACCGTATCGGCACCCTGGTCCTGCAGATGGTAGGCACGGATCTTGTTCAGCAGACCAATGCCCCGGCCCTCCTGGCGCAGATACATGAGGATGCCCCGCCCTTCACGGGCGATACTGCGCAAGGCTTCTTCAAGCTGGTAGCCACAATCGCAGCGCATGCTGTACAGGGCATCGCCGGTCAGGCACTCGGAGTGGGTCCGGGCCAGCATCGGCTCATCACTATCCAGGTCTCCCAGGGTCAGGGCGACGTGCTCCTTTCCGGTGTCCGGCTCTTCGAAACCGTGCATGTCAAACACGCCGAACGGGGTTGGTAACCGGCAGGTCTGGATGTAACGAACAGCCACAGTGTTTCCTCGTGGTTCAATCAATCGGGGCGCGCATTCTATCACGTGGCCAACTGCTTGGCGTAGTCTTGGCACAGTGGGCGCTCCGGTGGTTACTCGTTACCGGATGTTACGCTCCCTGCCACGGGCCGGATCAGGCCGGCCCCGCAACCCAATGACCGCTGCGCCCGCCCTTCTTCTCCAGCAACTGCACGTTGTCGACGACCATTCCGCGATCTACCGCCTTGCACATGTCATACAGGGTGAGCGCCGCCACGCTGGCCGCGGTCAGGGCCTCCATTTCAACCCCGGTCTGGCCGGAGAGCTTGCAGCGGGTCAGGATATGCACCGAGGCGCCATCCTCGCCCGGATTCAGCTCAACCTTCACCGACGTCAGGTTCAGGCTATGGCACAGGGGTATCAGTTCATGGGTTTTCTTCGCCGCCATGATGCCCGCGATTCGGGCTACTGCCAGCACATCGCCCTTGGGGTGCTCGCCTTCGATGATCATTTGCAGGGTTTCCGGCGCCATGCGGATGGTGGCTTCGGCGCGGGCTTCCCGTTCGGTCACCTGCTTATCGGTGACATCGACCATGCGGGCTTCGCCCTTCTCGTCCAGGTGGGTCAGCTTGCTCACGGTTTCTCCAGAGACATGGTTGGAAATGGATTGAACAGATGTCGTCAGCATACCAGACAGAGCGAAAGCCAGCCTTGATATCTACCGGTCAGACGGCCACCAGAACCGGATTCCGGCAACACCCTGACCACCCAGCCGGCGCGCCTCAATTTCCTCCTTCGCACCAAGCCCACCCAGGGCATAAACGGGAATGACCGCCCGGGTCACCAGTGCCTCGAAGTGCTCCCAGCCCATGGCCGGACGTCCGGGATGGCTCCTCGTCGGCTGCACCGGGCCGAGGGTTGCGTAATCCGCCCCCAGGGCTGCAGCATGGGCGAGCTGCGCCGCATCGTGACAGGACACGCCCAGCCACACCGATTCCGGAACCGGACGGCTGACCAGGCCCTGAGCTTCATGCCAGGGCAGATGCAGACCACCGGCACCCGGTACCGCATCAAACATTTCGGGGCGGCCATGCAGGATCGGCGTCAGCCCCTGGTCTTCACATAAAGCCACCGCTGTGCTGGCGAAGCGGACATAGTCCTCGGGTGATAGCTCGGGAGCACGCAGAACCACACAGGTGGCCCTGGAGGCTTTCAGCCGCTCCAGCCCACTCACAAGGCTGGCCAGCCCATCCTCCGGAGAGGTCATCGCACCGGTAATCGCAAGCACCCCGGGCAGCCGCAGGGCACGGATCACCGGGCGGTTCGCTACCGGAAAATCCTGGTCGCGGAGCTGTTCTGGTTGCAGCCAGTCCACCGATTGCCCTTCCCGGCCCTCGGGCTCTCCAGAGGCCTCAGAGGTGCGCCAGACGTCCAGGAAAACCCGCTTATCGCCGTAGTCATGGCGAATTCCGATAACCGGCTCCAGGGAGGTCTCGGAGAGGCTCAGGCCGGTTTCCTCGGCAATCTCGCGGACCAGCGCCTGCTGAACGGTCTCCCCCGGCTCAACCTTGCCACCGGGGAACTCCAGCAGCCCGCCCTGATGCACGTGATCGGGGCGCCGGGCGATCAGCACCCGGCCCTCCCGGACAATGACACCGACCGCCACGTGAATCTCCCGGACCGGGCTTTGCCTTGCGGCCATGCTCAGGTCCGGTACTCCGCGTTGATGGTCACGTAATCGTGGGAGAAATCACAGGTCCACACCGTCTCCCGGATGTCACCACGCTTCAGGTCGATGGCAATGGTGATTTCCTCCTGATCCATTACCGCCTGCCCCCGGTCCTCGGAGTAATCATCGGCCCGGCCGCCCTGGCGCACCAGGCAGACATCGCCCAGGTAGATTTCCAGGGCATCGAGATCCAGGTCCGGAACGCCGGCGCGACCCACCGCCGCGAGGATCCGGCCCCAGTTCGGATCCGAGGCAAACAGCGCGGTCTTGACCAGAGGCGAGTGGGCCACAGTGTAGGCCACATCCAGGGCTTCCTGCTGGTTTGCCGCCCCGCTGACATCGATGGTGACAAACTTGGTGGCACCTTCGCCGTCGCGGACAATGGCATGGGCCAGGTCCAGGTAGACCTGCTGCAACGCCTCGCGCAGCGTCGCCAGCTCGGGGCTCTCGGCGGTAATCTCCGGGCCGCTGTACTGGCCGGAAGCCATCAGCATGCAGGCATCGTTGGTGGAAGTGTCACCGTCGATGGTAATCCGGTTGAAGGATTTCTCGCCAAGCTCCGAGGCCAGCGCCTGCAGTACATCAGGGGCAATCCGGGCGTCAGTGGCGATAAACCCGAGCATGGTGGCCATATTCGGGCGGATCATGCCGGCGCCCTTGCTGATCCCGGAAATGGTCACGGTATGGCCGCCAAGGTCCACCTGGCAGGAGGCCCCCTTTGGCCGGGTATCGGTGGTCATGATGCCACTGGCCGCCTCCGCCCAGCGACTCTCCGCGGTATTGGCCAGTGCCTCGGGCAGGGCCCCGACAATCTTGCCTACCGGCAGTGGCTCGCCGATCACGCCGGTGGAAAATGGCAGCACCTCGTCGCCACTGACACCGGCATTGTCCGCCAGCGCCTCGCAGCAGGCGATCGCGTCCTTCCTACCCCGTTCGCCGGTACCGGCATTGGCATTGCCGGTGTTGACCAGCAGATACCGGGGCGCAGTCCGGGCCAGGTGCTGCCGGCTTACGGTGACCGGCGCGGCACAGAACTGGTTGCGGGTAAAGATGCCGGCCACTCGACTGCCGGGGGCGAGTTCGAATACCACCACATCCTTCCGGCCGGGTTTCTTGATGCCCGCACTGGCAACACCCAACTTGACGCCGGCTACCGGGAAAAACTCGGGTAAGGTGCCTGGACCTACCGCCATCCTGCCTCTCCTCTCACTCAATCCAATCAGTAACTTTCAAAACGCAAAAACCCGCAGCCTGCGCTTGTCAGGTTGCGGGTCTTTGACCGGTCTCAGAGCCCCGGGGGTCAGCTAACCTTGCCGCAGCACTGCTTGTACTTCTTGCCGGACCCGCAGGGACACGGCTCGTTTCGCCCGACCTTGCGTTCCTGGCGGACGAAGGTTTCCGGCGTCGCGGACTGCCGCTCTCCCTCACCATCGCCCTCACCTTCAGCCTGGCTCTGGGCGGTGGCGCTGGTCTCGTCATGGCGCATACGGGCACGGGCCAGCTCTCTCTCGAGCTCGGCCTTGCGACGACGCTCCACCTCCTCCATTTCCTCGGGAGTCTGCACCCGGACATGGCACAGGATACGGGTAATATCCCGCTTCATGGTCTCCAGCATGTCCTCAAACAGGTTGAACGCCTCGCGCTTGTATTCCTGCTTCGGGTTCTTCTGGGCATAACCGCGCAGGTGAATGCCCCGGCGCAGGTGATCCATGTTGGACAGGTGCTCTTTCCAGAGGGTATCGAGCACCTGCAGGAACACCTGCTTCTCGAACTTGCGCATGGCTTCGGAACCAGCGATGGCTTCCTTCGCCTCGTAAGCGGCGACAATCTCGTTGAGGATCTTCTCCCGGAGGCTTTCCTCGTAGAGCTTGCTGTCTTCCTGCAGCCACTGCTGGATAGGCAGTTCGATTGCCATCTCTGACTGAAGCTGGGACTCCAGGCCCGACACATCCCACTGTTCCGGCATGCTCTGGGGCGGGATGTACTCGTTGATCAGCTCGCTGACCACGTCCTCACGGATGGTCTTGATCATGTCCGAGATGTCCTCGGAGGACATGACCTCGTTGCGCTGGTCGTAGATCACGGTACGCTGGTCGTTGGCCACGTCATCGTATTCCAGCAGGGTCTTCCGCATATCGAAGTTGCGGCCTTCCACCTTGCGCTGGGACTTCTCGATGGCGTTGGTGACCATGCGGTGCTCAATGGCCTCACCCTTCTTCATGCCCATGGCCTGCATCAGGCTCTTCACACGATCCGGGGCGAAGATCCGCATCAGGTTATCTTCCAGGGACAGGAAGAAGCGGGATGAACCGGGGTCCCCCTGACGGCCGGCACGGCCACGCAGCTGGTTATCGATCCGGCGGGACTCGTGCCGCTCGGTACCGATGATGTGCAGGCCGCCGACCTCCAGAACATGGTTATGCCGATCAGTCCACTCGGCTTTCATCTTGGCGACGGCTTCCTCGGTCGGATTCTCCATCGCCGCGACTTCGTATTCCCAGTTACCACCGAGGACGATGTCGGTACCCCGACCGGCCATATTGGTGGCAATGGTTACCGCACCCGGGCGACCGGCCTGGGCCACGATCAAGGCCTCGGACTCGTGCTGCTTGGCGTTCAGGATCTTGTGGTCGATCCGGGCTTTCTTCAGCAGCATTGACAGCAGCTCGGAGGCCTCAATGGATGCGGTACCCACGAGGATCGGACGACCCTCGGCGGTGACATCCTTGATCTCGTCAATAATGGCGTGGAATTTCTCTTCCTGGGTGAGATACACCAGATCGTTGTAGTCGATACGCTGGATCGGCTTGTTGGGCGGAATCACCACCACGTCCAGGCCATAGATCTGGCGGAATTCGAAGGCTTCGGTGTCCGCAGTACCGGTCATACCGGCCAGCTTCTCATACAGACGGAAGTAGTTCTGGAAAGTGGTCGAGGCCAGGGTCTGACTCTCGGCCTGGATCCTGACACCTTCCTTCGCCTCAATCGCCTGGTGCAAGCCTTCGCTCCAGCGACGGCCCGGCATCGTCCGGCCGGTATGCTCGTCAACGATCACCACCTGGTCACCCTGGACAATGTAATCAACATCCTTCTGGAACAGGTGATGGGCCCGCAATGCCGAGTGCACATGGTGCAGCAGGCTCAAGTTGGAGGCGGAGTAAAGGCTCTCGCCTTCGTTCAGCAGGCCGCGACTCAGCAGCAGTTCCTCGACCTTCTCATGACCAGCCTCGGTCAGTTCCACCTGCCGGGATTTTTCATCGATGGTGAAGTCGCCGGAAGGTTCGCCCTCTTCGGATACCTCCCCTTTCTCAAGGCTCGGTACCAGTTCATTGATGGCTTGGTAGAGCTTGGAGCTGTCCTCGGCGGCACCGGAGATGATCAGCGGCGTCCGGGCTTCATCGATCAGGATGGAGTCCACCTCGTCGACGATGGCGAAGTTCAGCCCGCGCTGGACCTTGTCCTCGGTGCTGAATGCCATGTTGTCGCGGAGATAGTCGAAACCGAATTCGTTGTTGGTGCCATAGGTGATGTCCGCCTGGTAGGCCGCTTTTTTCTCATCAGGGGCCTGACCGGCGACCACCACGCCCACCTGCAGACCCAGGAAACGGTAGAGTTTACCCATCCAGTCGGCGTCCCGGCGGGCCAGGTAGTCGTTGACCGTGACCACATGCACACCCTTGCCGGACAGCGAGTTGAGGTAGACCGCGGCGGTCGCCACCAGGGTCTTGCCTTCACCGGTCTTCATCTCGGCAATCCGGCCTTCGTGCAGGGTGATGCCACCAATCAGCTGAACGTCATAGTGTCGCATGCCCATGACCCGACGGCTAGCTTCCCGAACCGTGGCAAAAGCCTCCGGCAGCAGGGCGTCAAGGCTCTCGCCCTCTTCCACACGGCGGCGGAACTCAGCGGTCTTGCCCTGCAACTCGGTGTCGGAAAAATTGCCAAACTGCTCTTCAAGTTCGTTGATGCGCGCTACCTGCTTTCGCATCCTCTTGATTTCTCTGGCATTTTTGCTGCCGAACATCTTGGTTGCAAGCTTTGTGAACATAGACCACTGCTTCTTTAATTAAACGAGGGAAGCCGGCATTCTAACCTTATTTCCCGACAGGACAAAAGGTGCACCTCACAAGTGCCGGAATGAAAGTGTCGGAATGCCAACGACTTGCCCTCCGGAAGGCACAAGTGCAATGCCGGAGGGAACTGGAGAGGAAAACCGGGATACCGCGACAAGGCACCGCCGGGACTTAACGATTGGCCCGGGCAATGTATTCTACAGGATCCTTGGAGCGGCCATTCTGCAGGACCTCAAAGTGCACGTGGGGGCCCGTGGACCGACCGGTGCTGCCCATCAGGGCAACCACCTGCCCCTTCTGGACCACATCCCCGGTCTTCACCTTGACGGTCTTGCAGTGACCATAACGGGTCACCAGACCATCACCATGATCGATTTCCACCAGGTTACCATAGCCATAACGCTCACCAGCCCAGATGACAACCCCACCGGCAACGGCAATGATGTCACTACCGTCCTTGCCCGCCAGATCGACTCCGTCATGCCAGGTCCGCTTGCCGGAAAACGGGTCGGAACGATAGCCATACTTCGAGGACAACCAGCCCCAGGTGATCGGCCGGCCCTCGACATACATTTCTTCTTCCAGCTTCTGTCGGGAAGCCAGCTTGTCCAGTAGGCGCAACTGCTGCTCCCGGTCGGCCAGCTGGGCCTCCATGCGTTCGATCATGTCCGTCAGCGCCGGTGCGGAAAAGGATTCCCGGGTCTCAGGTCCCTCAGGACCACCGACAGCCGGCGGTTCATCAAAGTTAAATTCTTCGCTGGCAACCAGTCCGGACTCCACGAATCGCTGCCCCAGGGCATCCAGGCGCAACATGCGGCCCTGGAGTTCGCCGAGGTGCAGGGTCAGGGCATCAACCTGTTCACGAACCCGCTCTTCAACGGCGGCCAGTTCCTGCTGCTGGGCTTCCAGCTTGCTCTTCCAGTGTGCCACCAGTTCCGACGGCGTTGGCTCCTGTGCTTTGACCTTGCTCACTGCCACCTGGTAGCCACCCCAGACCGCCGCACTGATCAGCGCAAGTACCAGCACCAGCATACCGGCCAGGAACTTGCCGTTCAGGGCGACAACCCGGGACTTCCCGTGGTGTTTGCCTATGAGGATAATGTTCATATCGTCTTCTGGTTTCATCGGGGAGCCGCAAGCCTGATCCTGCGTGTTGCAGCCCGGGATGTCCGAATGGGTTTGGCCTATCCCTGGCGGCAACTACGTACTGAATAATCGCAGCGCCCGCTGGACATAGATATTTGTGACAATGTAAAACGAGTCTGAAGCGGGCACTACCCTTAAACCGTGCCGAAGTGTAACCAATCGTAAATGGAACCGTCGAGTAAAAACGCGTCAATGAGCCGGAAACGTGAACAGAAAACGAGCTTCGACAAGGTCGGGGGCAACCCGGCGCTGCGCGAACTCGTGGCCAAAGCCGAACTGCACCGGCAGGCGGAAGAGCAGGTCCTCAGCGCCCTCCCGAAAGAACTGGCCAGTGGTGTTCGCTTTCTCAACTGCCAGGAAGGCGAACTGATACTGTCGGCCGCCAACGCCACGCGGGCCAGCCAGATCCGTTTCCGCCAACACGAGATCATGGCCAGCATCCGGGAGCACGAGCTGTTCCGTTACGTATGGAAACTTAAGGTGAAAGTAGCGCCGCCGCGCTTCAGGGAGACAAAGTCCACCGAGAAGCAATCCCTGAGCAAAGAAAATGCCCGGCTCCTCGCAGAGGAAGCCGGGCACACGAAGGATAAAGCTTTACGCGAGGTTCTCGAAAAACTCGCAAGCCACGCCCAAGATTAAAGCGTCCTGCCTTAACCCTGAGGTGCCAGCACAGGCTTCATGTAGGAGATGGGTGCCGTGGCCTCGTCGTCGAAGGTAACCACTTCCCATGCATCCTCTTCGGCCCGGAGCTTACGGAGCAGCTTGTTGTTCAGGTCGTGACCGGACTTCACACCGCGGAACTCACCGATCAGGCTGTTACCGAGCAGGTACAGGTCGCCAATGGCATCCAGCACCTTGTGCTTGACGAACTCATCGTCGTAACGAAGACCGTCTTCGTTCAGGATCTTGTAGTCGTCAACCACGATGGCGTTATCGACTGAGCCGCCGAGTGCCAGGTTCATCGCCCGCAGCTTCTCGATGTCGCGCATGAACCCGAAGGTCCGGGCGCGGGAGACTTCCTTCACGAAGGAAGTACTGGAGAAGTCTACGGTCGCGGTTTGGGCACGGCCCTTGAACACCGGATGGTCGAAGTCGATACCGAAGGAGACCTTGAAACCCTCGAAAGGCAGGAAGGTCGCTTTCTTGTCGCCTTCTTCCACGGTAACTTCTCGCTTGATGCGGATAAAGCACTTGGCCGCGTCCTGCTCGGCGATGCCGGCAGACTGCAGCAGGAACACGAACGGTCCGGCAGAGCCGTCCATGATGGGCACTTCAGCCGCGCTGAGCTCCACGAAGCAGTTATCAATACCGAGACCAGCCATGGCTGACAGCAGGTGCTCTACTGTTGCCACACGGACACCATCTTTTACCAGCGTCGTGGACAGCATGGTCTCACCCACATTTTCCGCACAGGCGCGAATCTCGACCATCGGGTCCAGATCCGTGCGGCGGAAGATGATGCCCGAGTCTACCGGAGCCGGCTTCAGGGTCAGGTAAACCTTCTCCCCCGAGTGCAGGCCGACACCGGTAGCCCGGATGGTGTTTTTGAGTGTCCGTTGTCTGATCATCGGTTCATCATTCCGTCACAATATGGCGATATTCTGGGCAAAAAACTGCCCGGAGGATAGCAGAAATTAAGACTGAGTACCATTTGACCAAGAGGGCTTTGCCTCAACTTTACACAAAGCCAACACTCGGCACTCAGCGCACGTAATTTCCGGCAGTCAGGTTCCCTCATTCGGCAAAAAGCCGAGTTGGATTCCTGCTCGCATTACCGGCTCACACTTGCGACAGATTATCAATCAGCTTGGCGGCGAAGGAATGCGGGAATATCGAGATAGTCCACGCCCTGCTCTTCGCTCTCCTTGTTCTGATCGATAGCCACGTTGCCACTGGACACGGCGCGACGACGCAGAACCGCCGGTCGATCCAGCTGGTTGTAGTCGGTCTTGCCATCCAGGGTACGGGTGTTGTCGACAACCTTCGTCGGCTTTTCACGGTCACCGCCCAGACCGGTGGCAACAACAGTCACCTTGAGCTCGTCGGTCATTTCCGGATCAATCACGGTACCGACCACGACAGTCGCGGAATCGGATGCGAACTCACGCACAATGTCGCCAACCTCGGAGAACTCGCCCAGGTTGAGATCCATGCCGGCGGTGATATTGACCAGGATACCCTTGGCGCCCTGAAGATTGATGTCCTCGAGCAGTGGGCTGCGCACGGCGGCTTCCGCGGCTTCCCGGGCACGGTTCTCGCCGGTGGCACGGGCGGTACCCATCATCGCCATGCCCATCTCGGACATCACGGTCTTCACGTCCGCGAAGTCGACGTTGATCATGCCGTTGCGGGTAATCAGGTCGGCAATACCCTGCACAGCGCCCAGCAGTACATCGTTGGCCGAGGCAAAAGCATCCAGCAGGCTGGTTTTCTTGCCCATGACCGCCAGCAGTTTCTCGTTCGGGATGGTGATCAGGGAGTCAACGCTCTCTTCGAGCTCTTTCAGCCCCTCTTCGGCGACGCTCATGCGCTTGCCGCCTTCGAACATGAAGGGCTTGGTGACGACCGCCACCGTCAGGATACCCAGTTCCCGGGCTACCTCGGCAACGATCGGGGCGGCTCCGGTACCGGTACCACCACCCATGCCTGCGGTGATGAATACCATATCGGCGCCCTGCAGGGCTTCAGCGATGCGGTCGCGGTCCTCCAGGGCAGACTGACGCCCTACTTCCGGATTGGCGCCGGCACCCAGGCCCTTGGTAATGTTGCCACCAAGCTGGATTACCTGCCGGGCATCCAGATCGGTCAGCGCCTGGGCATCGGTGTTGGCGCAGATAAATTCCACACCTTCAACGTCGCTGTTGAGCATGTGACGTACGGCATTACCACCGCCACCACCAACACCGACGACTTTAATGACAGCGTTCTGCTGGACATTATCGACGAGTTCGAACATTTTCCCTACTCCTTCGTGCTGTAGACAGCCTATCCAGGCTGTTTTTTTCGAGATTTATGTTTCCGAGATACCTTCGTGTACTGCTTGTCCTGGACGGTCAGAAGTGACCGGTAAACCAGGCCTTCATGCGCTCAAACAGCGAGGGGGCCTCTTCCCCCTTGAGCACGGGCGCCCGCCCGAGATCCATCTGGCGGAAACCATGGATCAGCAACCCGACGCCGGTGGCGTAGATTGGGTTGTTAACCACTTCCGTCATGCCGGACACCGCCTGCGGAGAAGCCAGGCGGACCGGCATGTGGAAGATCTCCTCGGCCAGTTCCACCACGCCTTCCATGGTGGAGGAACCGCCGGTAATCACGATGCCTGCGGGAATCAGGTCTTCAAATCCGGACCGGCGCAGTTCCGACTGCACCAGGGTGAAAAGCTCCTCATAACGGGGCTCCACCACTTCGGCCAGTGCCTGCCGCGAAAGATCACGCGGAGCACGGTCGCCGACGCTCGGCACCTTGATGGTTTCATCGGCACCTGCGAGCTGGGTCAGCGCGCAGGCATACTTGATCTTGATCTCCTCGGCATTCTGGGTCGGAGTCCGCAGTGCCATGGCAATGTCGTTGGTGACCTGGTCCCCGGCAATCGGGATCACCGCGGTGTGACGGATGGCGCCTCCGGTAAAAACGGCAATGTCGGTGGTGCCACCACCGACATCCACCACGCAGACTCCAAGCTCCTTCTCGTCCTCGGTCAGGATGGCGTGGCTGGAAGCCAGCTGCTCCAGGATGATGTCATCCACTTCCAGACCGCAGCGCTTGACGCATTTCTCGATGTTCTGGGCTGCGTTTACCGCACAGGTCACCAGGTGCACCTTGGCCTCCAGGCGAACACCGGACATGCCCATGGGTTCCTTGATACCCTCCTGACTGTCAATCACAAACTCCTGCGGCAGGATATGCAGGATCTTCTGGTCGGCGGGAATAGCCACCGCCTGGGCGGCGTCAATAACCCGGTCGATATCCGCCTGGGTCACCTCCCGGTCGCGGATAGCCACGATGCCATGGGAGTTCAGGCTCTTGATGTGGCTGCCCGCGATCCCCGCATACACCGAGTGGATCCGGCAGCCGGCCATGAGCTCGGCCTCCTCGACAGCGCGCTGAATGGCCTGCACGGTGGTCTCGATATTGACCACCACACCGCGCTTAAGGCCCCGGGACGGGTGGGAACCGATCCCCACCACCTCAATGGTGCCGTCCATCTTGCGCTTGCCGACAATCGCAACCACCTTCGAGGTTCCGATATCGAGGCCAACAATCATGTTTTCCGTTTCAACCGATGACATGTGTTCCACCAAACCGTTGGTCTGTCGTTAAATTGCTATGATTTCGGTCCGGAAGCCTCAACTGCCTGCTTCCACTGCACCGCCACACCATTGGTGTAGCGGGCATCCACCCTGCTGACTTCGTCCGAGCGGGAGGCCAGCCGGGTTTCATAAACTGTCATGAAACGCTCAAAGCGCTCATCGACCTGATCTCTTCCCAGCACCACCTCGATGCCGTTCGCGAGGGTGAGGGTCCAGGCGCCCCGGGCCTCCAGTGCCAGGCCGGCGAAGCCCAGTCCGTGACTGACCAGCCGATCGTTCATGGTCTGCGCCGTCCGGATCACCTCCCGTACCCGCTCGTCCGGACCTGCCAAACGGGGCAGACGGCCCGCCACCTCGGGATTGGGCGGTCTGAACAGCTCGCCCGTGCGGCTGACCAGGCGACCATCGGTCCAGTACGCCAGCGGCTTCTTCTCCCGGATATCGATCACCAGCCGATCAGGCCAGACCCGTCGAACCGCGGCAGAAGCCACCCAGGCGCGCTGCTCCAGCTCCTCCTTGATATCGGACAGGTCGGTCGCAAAATAGCTTTTCCCGATCCAGTTGCCTGCCTGACGCTCAATGGCCACCTGACTGTCCCCGACAAAGTCACCGTTCACATCGATCGCCAGGATCTGCTGATCCATCGCGCCCAGAACCTTACCGGTACCCCAGGGCACCAGAGCTGCCAATAATACGATCAGGGCTCCCAGCCCCACCTGCAGCCAGGGCAAGGCGGCCAGAATGCCCCTGAGAACACCAAACCGGTCCCGCTCGGGACCGAGGGACGTTGCCCCCCGGCGCCGCGGGGGCTCGGACGGAAACGTCCGACTCCGGATCAGCAGGTTCTCAAGCATTGGCATCCTCCAGTGTGTCGCGGAGTATCCGCACGACCAGTTCATCAAATCCAATGCCTGCCGCCCGTGCCGCCATCGGCACCAGGCTGTGGTCGGTCATGCCGGGCACCGTGTTCACCTCGAGCAGCCAGAAACGGCCATCGGCATCCCGCATGACATCCACCCGGCCCCAGGTCCGGCAGCCCACTACCCGGAACGCGTCCAGGGCAAGGTGCTGGAGCCGCAGCTCATCCTCGGGCGCCAGCCCGCAGGGAATCCGGTAATGGGTGTCGTCGGCCAGGTACTTGGCCTCATAGTCATAAAACGCATGGTCGGTGCTGGCACTCAGACCAATGGCTGGAAGCGCCCGGTCCTGCAACAGGCTCACGGTGAATTCCGGCCCCTCGATCCACTCCTCCACCAACACCAGGTCGTCCATCTCCGCAGCAGCCCGATAGGCCTCTACCAGTTCGGATTCGGACCGCACCTTGCGGATGCCGATGCTTGAACCCTCGTGCGCCGGCTTGACGCTCAGGGGCGGCCGCAGCTCGGCCATGATCCTGCCAGCATCGTCCTCGGCGGTCATCGCGCGGAATTTCGGTGTCGGCAGGCCGCAGCCTTCGAACACGTACTTGGTGCGGAGCTTGTCCATGGCCAGGGCTGAAGCCAGCATCGCGCTACCGGTGTAGGGAATACCGGCCTGGGACAGGATTGCCTGCAGTGTTCCGTCCTCGCCGCCACGGCCATGCAGGGCAATAAACACCCGGTCGAAATCCGGATCCTCAACGGTTTTTAGCAGACAACCCCGGACATCTACCCCAAACGAGTCCACGCCGGCAGACTGCAAGGCCGCCAGCACAGCCCTGCCGCTCTTCAGAGAAACGTCGCGCTCGGCGGAATCGCCACCCATGAACACGGCAACCCGGCCCAGCGCCTTCACCAGCTCCGGATCTGCCTGATAATCCTGTATCTCGTTGTGGTGCATATCAGTCACCAGAAATCACTCCCGCTGCCGCCAGCCGGGCAGCCACGCCACCAATATCGCCGGCGCCCTGGGTAATCAGCAGGTCGCCATCCTGCAGTACATTGACCAGCAGACTCTCGATTTCGCTGTTATCCTCGACAAACACCGGCTCCACCTTACCCCGCTGGCGAATGCTCCGGCACAGGGAGCGGCCATCCGCGCCCGGAATCGCCGGTTCGCCGGCGGAATACACGTCCATCAGAAGGAGACCGTCCACTTCCGACAGCACCCGGACGAAGTCCTCGTAGAGGTCACGGGTGCGGGTATAGCGGTGTGGCTGGTATAACATCACCAGCCTGCGGTCCGGCCAGGCATCATGGGCGGCACGGATCACCGCCTCCACCTCGGTCGGGTGATGCCCGTAATCGTCTACCAGGGTGATGGTGCCTTTCGGGGTCTGGTAATCGCCGTACACCTGGAACCGGCGGCCAACGCCGGCAAACCCGGCCAGCCCCTTGCAGATGGCCTCATCCGCCACCCCTTCGTCGGTAGCAACGGCAATGGCTGCCAGGGCATTGAGCACGTTATGGCGCCCCGGCATCCGCAACTCCACCGGCAGGTCACTGCGACCACCCGGGCGTTTGACCACGAAACGGATTTTAAGGCCATCGGAGGTAATCTGCTCGGCCCGGTAATCCGCCTCGGGGTTGTCAATACCGTAGGTGACGATGGCCCGGGAGATCCTCGGGATGATTTCCTGCACATAGCCGTCGTCCACACACATCACGGCGACGCCATAGAACGGCAGATTGTGGAGGAAATCGACGAAGGTCTGCTTCAGCTTCTCAACATCACCGCCATAGGTATCCATGTGGTCGGCTTCGATGTTGGTTACCACGGAAATCACCGGAGTCAGGTGCAGGAAAGAAGCATCGCTCTCATCCGCTTCCGCCACCAGGTAGCGGGAACCACCCAACTGGGCGTTGGTTCCGGCACTGTTCAGCTTTCCACCGATAACGAACGTGGGATCAAGGCCCGCCTCACCCAATACCGAGGCAATCAGACTGGTGGTCGTGGTCTTGCCATGGGTGCCGGCCACGGCAATACCGTGGCGGTAACGCATGATCTCCGCCAGCATCTCGGCCCGCGGCACGATGGGTACCCTGCGGTTCCGTGCGGCCACCACTTCCGGGTTGTCCGACTTGACCGCAGTGGACACCACGACCACATCAGCCCGTGCGCTGTTCTCTTCACGGTGGCCGATCTGGACCTCGACACCCAGGGATTTCAGCCGTTCGGTCACCGATCCTTCCTTCAGATCGGAACCGGAAACCTCATAGCCCTGGTTCTTAAGGACCTCGGCGATACCACTCATGCCAGCGCCACCGATCCCGACAAAGTGGATGTGGCGAATCCGGCGCATTTCCGGCACCTGATAGACCAGTGGCGGATTGGTTGCATCAGCCATTGGCGGCCTCCAGACAGTAATTCACGACTCTCTCCGTTGCATCCGGGCGGGCCAGCGTTCGTGCAGCCTTCGCCATATTCATGACCCTGGTCCGGTCCTTTGCCAGGTCTTGCAGGGTTTCAGCCAGAACTGCCGGTGTCAGTTTTGGCTGTGGAATCAGCACCGCCGCCTTCGCATCCACCATCTGCTTCGCATTGGCCGTCTGGTGGTCATCCACGGCATGGGGAAACGGCACCAGTACGGCACCGATACCCGCCGCGCAAAGCTCGGAGACCGTCAGCGCTCCCGAGCGACAGATGACCACATCTGCCCAGCTGTAAGCCTCAGCCATATCCCTGATAAACGGCTCGATACTGGCCGTAACACCCTGTGCCTCGTAGGCGGTTTTCGCTTCATCCAGGTTCTTCTCACCACACTGATGACGCACCTCCGGCCGTTCCGCTTCCGGGATCAGAGCCAGTGCCTCGGGCAACTGCTGGTTGAACACCCGGGCGCCGAGGCTGCCGCCGACCACCAGCACCCGCAGTTGGCCCGACCGGCCCGCCATTCGGGTTTCCGGCTCCGGCAGGCTGGCCAGGTCCTCGCGCACCGGGTTACCGGTACATCGGGTCACCACATCGGCTCCGAAACTCCCCGGAAACGCTTCCAGCACGGTATCGGCACACCGCACCAGAATCCGGTTGGTCATCCCGGCAATCGCATTCTGCTCGTGGATCACCAGCGGCGTGCGGGTGAGCCAGGCCGCCAGGCCGCCCGGACCGGTCACGAACCCGCCCATGCCGACGACACAGTCGGGACGGATCTGCCGCACGACCGTGAAGGCTTCTCCCAGTGCCCGCATCAGGCGGAACGGCGCCAGCAACAGGGCCAGCTTGCCTTTGCCACGTAGGCCCGAGATGTGGATGAGCGACAACCGGATGTCGGTTTCACCGATCAGTCTCTGCTCCATTCCGCCGGCGGCGCCCAGCCAATAAACCTCATGTCCCCTGGCCTCGAGGGCCCGGGCAGTGGCCAGCGCCGGGAACACATGGCCCCCGGTGCCGCCAGCCATTATCAGGAAGCGATGGGACTCAGTCATACACCGCCCCTCCCCGTTTCCTTGAACTGTTTTTCTCACTGGCCACGCGTACCTTGTCCAGCCGTTCCATTTCAATGCGCACGAGTACACCAATGCACACACAGGTAATCATCAGGCTTGAACCGCCATAACTCACCAATGGCAGGGTCAGGCCCTTGGTTGGTAGCAGCCCGGTGCTGACCGCCATGTTGATCCAGGCCTGCAGCCCGATCAGAAGCGTCAGGCCATAGGCAAAACAGGCGCCAAACGGCATTTCAGCCTTCTCCGCCCGGCGGGCAATCACGAAGCCCGAGACCACCAGGACGGTGAACAACGCCAGTACCAGCAACGACCCCAGCAGACCAAATTCCTCGGCAATAATCGCGAAGATAAAGTCGGTATGGGCTTCAGGCAGATAGAAGAGCTTCTGGATCGAGTTGCCCAGGCCAACACCGGCCCACTCGCCACGGCCGAAGGCAATCAGCGACTGGGTCAGCTGGTATCCGGTATCGAACTGGTCTTTCCAGGGATCCAGGTAGCTCACCACCCGCTTCAGCCGGTATGGCTGTGTCAGCACCAGCACGGTGCCAAGGGCCACCAGGATCGCGATCAACGGCAAGAACCGGGTCAACCGGACACCGCTGAGAAAGATCATGCCGGCCGCCGCCGTCACCAGTACCACCGTGGCACCAAAATCCGGCTGGATAACCAGCAGGACCGAGGCCACCCCCAACACCACCAGCGGCTTCAGGAAGCCGGGCCAGGTATTGAGCAGCTCGTCCCGCCGGCGCACCACGTAACCGGCGAGGTAGGCAATCAGACACAGTTTTGCCACCTCGGACACCTGCACGTTGAATAGGCCAAACGGGATCCACCGAGTGGATCCATTAACCGTGCGCCCCATGGGCGTCAGTACCAGCACCAGCACCAGCAGACCGATGCCCAGCAGCAACCAGCCACTACGTTCCCACCAGGCAACCGGCACATTGACCGCCACCAGAGCCAGGGCACCGCCCATGGCGGCGAACAGCAACTGGCGGATCACATAGTGGTAACTGTTACCCATGGTTTCCGCCGCCATGTCCATGGATGCGGATGAAATCATCACCACACCGACCACCAGCAACGCTGCCGCACTGATCACCAGCACCGGCAGAGGCTGGATTTCACCCAGCCAGCTGTTGCGGGTCGGAAGGCTGATTCCGGCAGACATCAGAGCGCCTCCACCAGGGTTCGGAACTGGTCACCGCGATCCAGATAGTCGCAGAACATGTCAAAACTGGCACACGCCGGTGACAGCAGCACCCGGTCACCCGGCCGGGCCTCTTTCCGGGCGGCCGAAACCGCTTCGCTCAGGGTCCCGGCCCGCACTGTCGGCATGCCGCTACCAATGGCATCGGCTATCCGGTCTGCATCCGAGCCGATCACCACCACCGCCCGGCAATACAGCGCGACCGGTGCCTCCAGGGGCGCGAAGTCGGCCCCCTTGCCATCACCGCCTGCAATCAGCACCACCTTGCCCTGCTCCGGGGCCAGACTCTCGATGGCCGCCACCGTAGCCCCCACGTTGGTGCCCTTGGAGTCATTGATGTAGTCAACGCCCTCGAAACTGCGAACGAACTCGCAGCGGTGGGGCAGCCCCCGAAACTCGCGGGCCACCTGCAGCATCACGTCCATCGGGAAGCCAGCTGCGTGCCCAAGGGCGAGCGCTGCCATGACATTGCTGACGTTGTGGCGGCCCAGCAGCCGGAGCTCACTGGTGAGCAGCAGGTTGTCGAACCCGAAGGTGATCCAGGTACCCTGGTCGTCGTCCCGGGTACTGAAGGTGTCCGGGTTCACCCGGTGAAAACCAAAACACAGGAACCGCAGGGTATCGCGGGCCATGGGTGTGCTCAGTGCATCATCCAGGTTGACGATGGCATTCCTGGCACCCCGGAAAATCCGCTGCTTGGCCTGGAAGTAGGCCATCTTGTTCGGATAACGGTCCATGTGGTCATCGCTGACATTCAGAACCGTGGCAGCCAGGGCATTCAGCTCGTCAGTGGTCTCCAGCTGGAAACTGGACAGCTCCAGCACGTAGAGCTCGGCGCTGCGTCCAAGCAGGTCCAGGGCCGGGGTGCCGATGTTGCCTCCGACTTCCACCTTGCGCCCGGCCGCCTTCGCCATCTCGCCGACCAGCGTGGTGACCGTGGTCTTGCCGTTGGAACCGGTGATGGCAATGATCGGCGCATCCGCCGCCTCGGCGAACAGGTCGATATCGCCCCGGATCCGGGCGCCGCGCTCGGCCGCGCCTGCGATGGCCGGCTCGGCTATGCTGATGCCCGGGCTGACCACCAGCTCATTGAACCCGGCGAACAGTTCGGCATCGAACGCCCCCAGGTGAACCGGCACCTCCGGCCAGTTCGAACGCAGCTCATCCAGGCCAGGCGGCGCGGTGCGGCTGTCCGCCACTGCGACCTCCCGCCCCTGTCCGGACAGGTAGCGCACACACGAGAGCCCGGTCTTGCCGAGCCCTACCACTAATGTGCGACGATCCGAAGCAATGACACTCATAGCCGTAGCGTTACCCTATCGTATCTTCAGACTGGCCAGTCCAATCAGGACCAGAACCACAGTGACCACCCAGAACCGCACGATAACGCGGGGTTCTGGCCAGCCTTTCAATTCAAAATGATGGTGCAGCGGCGCCATCCGGAAAATCCGGCGGCCGGTCAGGCGGAACGAGGCCACCTGCAGAATCACCGAGATAGTCTCCATCACGAAGACCCCGCCCATGATGAACAGCACGATTTCCTGGCGCACGATGACCGCCACCACACCGAGTGCCGCCCCCAGGGCCAGCGCACCCACATCGCCCATGAATACCTGGGCTGGATAGGTGTTGAACCACAGAAAGCCCAGACCCGCTCCCACCAGGGAGCCACAGAAGATAATGAGCTCGCCGGTTCCCGGCAGATGGGGAATCAGCAGGTAATTGGCAAATTGCGCATGCCCGGAGACATAAGCGAATACCGCCAGGGCCCCTGCGACCATGACCGTCGGCATGATCGCCAGACCATCGAGGCCGTCGGTCAGGTTCACCGCATTACTGCTACCCACGATTACGAAATAACTGAGCAGGATGAACAGCACCGGCCCCAGGGTCAGCGAGACGTTCTTCACAAACGGCAGGTACAGCGAGGTCTCCTGGGGCAGTGCGGAGCTGAAATACAGGAAAATTGCCGCACCAGCGCCGATTACCGACTGCCAGAAGTATTTCCATTTCGCCGGTAGGCCCCGCGGATTACGCTCCACCACCTTGCGATAGTCATCAACCCAGCCAATGGCGCCAAACAGCATGGTGACCAGCAGGGTGATCCACACATAACGGTTGGTCAGGTCAGCCCACAGCAAGGTACTCACGGCAATGGCCACCAGGATCAGCGCGCCGCCCATGGTCGGCGTGCCCGCCTTGCTGAGGTGGGTCTGGGGACCGTCATCCCGAACCGCCTGGCCGATCTGGTACTGGCTGAGCTTGCGGATCATCATCGGCCCGATAATGAGCGAGATCAGCAGTGCCGTCAGAATCCCCAGAATCGCGCGCAGCGTCAGGTACTGAAACACCGTCAGTTCGGAAAAATATTGCGATAGAACCTCTGTCAGCCAGAGCAGCATTAGTTATTCACCTTTTCTTTAATTCCCTCCACCACGCGATCCATGGCGGAACTGCGAGAACCCTTCACCAGCACGGTGATTTCAGGACCCAGGGTACTGACGATGCTATCCACTGCCGCTTCATGGGTCGGAAACTGCTCGGCTTCCGGCCCGAATCCATCCACATAACCTTCACAGCCGGAACCCACCACCATCAGGCGATCGATGCCCCCTTCCTTCGCGGCGGCTCCCACTTCGGCGTGCAGGGCACGGGCATCCGGCCCCAGCTCGGCCATGGCGCCAAAGACCGCCACCCGCTGACCAGTCCGCTCAGCAAGAACTGCCACCGCGGCTTTCATGGACGCCGGGTTGGCGTTGTAACTGTCATCGATCAGGGTCAATCCCCGACCCAGATCCAGCACCTGAAGACGACCCTTGACCGCCTGGATGCCGGCCAGTCCGTCCTCCAGCTGCTGATCGGTGGCGCCCAGCTCCCGGGTCGCGGCGATCGCCATCAGGGCATTACTCCGGTTATGTTCTCCCGGAAGCGAGAGCGTCAGCGTGCGGGACCAGCCATCAGGGCCGGTCACCGTCAGTTGCTGCCCGGGGCCGGACAATTCGGCATCCGTGACCTGGTAATCCGCTTCCGGATGTCCGAGGCGGCTGACACTGACCACACGGCGATCTCCTGCCCGCGCCAGCCACTGGTCGAAAGCGGGGTCATCCCGGTTCAGAACCACAAGTCCACCCTCGGTGACGCCTTCAATGATCTCGCCCTTGGCCCGGACAATGTTTTCGTAGCTCCCGAACCCTTCCAGGTGAGCCTGGCCGGCGTTGGTCAGAATCACTACCTGTGGCCTGGCTACCGCCACGGTGTGGGCGATTTCGCCCAGGCCACTAGCGCCCAGTTCGATGGCGGCAAACCGGTGTTCAGGGGACAGCCGGAACAGCGTCAGCGGCACCCCGATGTGATTGTTCAAGTTGCCCTCGGTTGCCAGGGTCGGTCCCATCCGCGACAGCACCGCCGCGGTCATCTCCCGGACTGTGGTCTTGCCGCTGCTTCCGGTGACAGCCACCAGCTGCACACGGCTTTCATTGCGGTTGCCCTCCGCCAGCCGGGCCAGTGCTTCAACCGTATCCCGGACGACAAGCTGGGGGATGCTGATACTGCTGTCCGCGGTATCCACCACCACGGCCACCGCACCAGCCTCCTGTGCCTTGGCCAGGAACCGGTGCCCATCAAAGTTCTCACCGCGAAGGGCAACGAACAGATCTCCTTTTGCCAGCGTCCGGGTATCGGTCGATACGCCTTCAAACCGGACAGCCTCCAGTGCCTGCGTGGCGCACCGGGCGCCAGTCCAGTCCCAGGCCTCGGCCAGCGAAAAGGCGCGCATCATGCCACACCTCCATTAAGCTTCAGACAATGCCTGACCTGCTCGGCATCGCTGAAGGGCAGTTTCTGACCGGCGACTTCCTGGTAGGCCTCATGCCCCTTTCCGGCAACCAACACCAGGTCATCCGGCCTTGCCATGGCAATTGCAGTCTGGATAGCCTCTGCGCGGTCATGGATGACCGTCACGCGCTCGGGACTGGCAAAGCCGGCCATGATATCCCGGACGATCGCCGCGGGAGTCTCAGTGCGAGGATTGTCATCAGTGACAATGACCTCGTCGGCAAGCTGCTCGGCCTCCAGGGCCATTTCGGGGCGCTTGCCGGCGTCACGGTCACCACCGCAGCCGAACACACAGATCAGCCGGCCCGTCACATGGGGACGAAGCGCTGACAAGGCATTGGACAGGGCATCCGGCGTGTGGGCGTAATCCACCACGACCCGGACACCGTTGTTTCCGATAAACGGCTCCAGACGCCCCGGAGGTGGTACCAGCCGGGCAACAGCGTCCCGAACCCGCTCAACAGGTACGCCAAGGCTCAGAACCGCAGACATGGCAGCCAGCACATTACTGGCATTGAAGCTGCCCATCAGGGGAACGCGGATATCAAATGCGCCCCATTCGCCATCAACCGACGCCTCGAATCCCTCGTCGGTCGGTCGGAATTCCCGCAGCCAGAGCTCAGTCTGGGCCTCGTGCAGGCTGTACCTGACCCGGTCGCACTTGCCCTCCAGCTGGCCATACAGCTGGCGCCCGAACGGATCGTCAAAATTGATCACCGCAAAGTGCAGTTCCTCACGCTCGAACAGCTTGGCCTTGGCGGCACCATAGGCTTCCATCGACCCGTGGTAATCCAGGTGATCGCGGGTCAGGTTGGTGAAGACCGCACCGGTCACGGTGAGCTTGTCCACCCGGCCCTGGTCAAGTGCATGGGAAGACACTTCCATGGCGGCAGCCCGGCCACCCTGGGCCAGGATCCGGGACAATACCCGATTGACCTGAACCACATCCGGGGTCGTGTGAGTCGCCGGCTGAAGGGCGTCTGGCATACCGTAGCCAAGCGTGCCGATTACGCCACAGGGGGTTCCGGTATCCTTCAACAGGCGCGCAATGTACTGGGAGACCGACGTCTTGCCATTGGTACCGGTGACACCAACCAGTCGCAGTCGTTGCGAGGGGTGTTCAAAAAACCGGTCAGCCAAGCGGCCCAACTGCTGCCGCAACGCGACCACCGGCACGATCAGTGCGCCATGACGCTCGGCACACTCGCCCGCCAAGGCCGATTCCTGCAACACCACAGTCGCGCCGGCCTCAATGGCCTTATCGACATAAAAATCCGCCGGCGTTCGCGCTCCCGCCAGGGCTACGAAGGCGTCACCGGACCGAACCTCGCGGCTGTCGGTCTTCAGCCCGTGAATGGTGACATCGAAGACCGACGGCACCTCGACAATGCCATGCAACAGAGTGCTGAGAGATGCGATGCACATAGGATTAACCTCGCTCACCGGTCGTCACCGGCTCGCCAGGCGGGCCGGTGACTTCCAGTTCAGGCTTCACATTCAGCAGTCGCAGTGCGTCACTCATCACTCGGGCGAACACCGGAGCGGCAACCTCACCGCCGTAGTATTCCCCGGACTGCGGCGCATCAACGGCCACAACGGTAACGACCCTCGGATTATCAATCGGTGCCATACCGGCAAAAATCGCCTTGTACTGGCTGTCTTCATACCCCTGGGCGCCGACGAGATGAACAGTTCCCGTCTTGCCGCCGGCGGAGTAAAAGCCGGGTTGGGCGCGGGTACCGGTGCCCTTCTCGACAACCTGCCCAAGCATTTGCCGGACCTCGTGTGCCACACCCTCGGAAAGCACCCGCTGGCCCCGGGGTGGATCATCCACCTTGAGCAGGCTCAACGGATACCGGATGCCGCCATTGGCCAGAACCATGTAGGCCTGTGCCAATTGCAGGGCATTGACGCTCATGCCGTAGCCATAGGACAGGGCGGCCTCCTCCACCGGACGCCACTTGGGCGGAGCTGGCAACACCCCGACGGCTTCGCCCGGAAAGCCCACGCCGGTGGGCTGCCCCAACCCCAAGCGGCTAAAAAGATCTCGAATCACGTCACCACCGATTTCTGAGGCGATCTTGCTGATTCCAACGTTACTGGATTTGACAATTATGCCGCTGAGATCCAGGACGCCGTAATTGCGGTGGTCACGGATGGTAAAACGGCCGAATCGGCGAAAGCCGGGGGAAGTATCGACGGTATCACCAGGCTCATAAAGACCAGACTCAAGGGCTGCCGCCATGGTAATCGGTTTCATGGTCGAGCCAGGCTCAAACAAATCGGTAATGGCTTTGTTGCGCAGGTTTTCTGCCGCCAGCTGGCTCCTGTCATTAGGGTTGTAGGAGCCCTGATTGACCATTGCCAGAACCTCACCGGTGTCCACATCCAGCATGACCAGGGTACCGCCGCGTGCCTTGTGGGCATTGACCACCGCTTTCAGCTCACGATACGCCAGGTACTGTAGACGGAGGTCGAGACTCAGTTCGACCTGCTGTCCCGGCTGAGCATCCCGGATAAGGGTCAGATCCTTGATCACTCTGCCACGATTGTCCTTGAGTACCCGCTTGCGCCCGGACTCTCCGGAGAGCCAGTCGTTGTATGCCAGCTCAATGCCTTCCTGGCCCTGCTCATCAATGTTGGTAAAACCGACGACGTGAGCGGTCACTTCCCCTGCCGGGTAGTAACGACGGTATTCCTGCCGACTGTAGATGCCATTGATGTCCAGCGCCATTGCGTCCCGGGCAAGCGAGGGCTGAACCTTGCGGCGCAGATAAATGAATTCCCGACCGGCGTAATCCCGGAGCCGCTCACGCAACCGGGCCTCACTGATATCCAGCAGGCGCGCCAGATTAGTCAGCCGGGGCTCGTCCGGATCGGCTTCCGAGGGGTTGGCCCAGATCGTCTGAACCGGGGTGCTGACCGCCAACGGCTCACCATGACGGTCACTGATAACGCCACGGTGGGCATCGATGGTCTCGACACGGATGGTTCTCACGTCCCCCTGCTTACGCAGGAACTCGTTGTCCACTACATGCAGGTCCACGAGCCGCCACGCCAGGGCCGCAATCACCAGCAGGAAGACACACAGCATAGTGCCGAACCGCCAGGCTTTGAGCCCTGCAGCCACACGTTGGCCCCACGTTGTCTGTGTTCCCTGATCGGACAATTCGACCACCCTGACGTTTTGTGAATGTTGTTGTTATCGGCTTACCGGATCGATGCCGGCGAACTCAGCGGCACCAGGACAATATCCTCGCGGCCCGGAACAACCATCCCCAGTCGTTCGGAGGCGAGAGCTTCCACACGTCCGTGGGCACTGAGCGCACTCTGCTCGAGCAGCAACTGGTTCCATTCTCTCTGGTACTGATCACGCTGCGCCTGCAGCTGGGACAGAGTGTTGAACAACTCCCGGTTCTCGTGGGCGCTCACTACCACGCCGATGGACGACGCCACCAGCACAGCCATCAGCCCTAGAGAAACCAGCACCCGCTTCTGGCGGGTAGCATCGAACACCTGCTGTGAAATTCGCACCGCGGTGGCAGCGCCATCGCGAACCCTCTGCTTGTTCAGCCGGGTCGTCTTGACCGGTTGTTCTATGGCTACCGCGCCCATGATCACGCGCTCCCCTGCGTTTTATCGTTTCTGTCGATTCGCTCAAGTACCCGCATCACTGCACTGCGGGCCCGGACGTTGTCGCTGATTTCCTCTGCTCCGGCCTTGGCGGCCTTTCCCACCAGCCGGAACGCCGACTGTTCCTCATCGGCGGTAACCGGTATTCCCCGGGGCAGCTTCGGCCCCCGCGCCAAATCCCGCATGAACCGCTTTACCAACCGGTCCTCAAGGGAATGGAAACTGATCACAACCAGCCTGCCGCCAGGGGCCAGCCGCTCGGCCGTCGCCTGCAAACAGACCTCCAGATCCTCCAGCTCCCGGTTGATATAGATGCGGATAGCCTGGAAAGTCCGGGTCGCCGGATGCTTGTGTTTTTCCTTTTTCGGTACGGCTTCACTGACCAGCTCCGCCAACTGCCTTGTGGTCTCGATGGGCACTTCCTGACGGCGCGCCACAACGAGGCGGGCGATACGGCGGGAAAATCTTTCCTCTCCGTATCGCCAGATGACGTCTGCAATGTCCTTCTCATCGGCACTGGCCAGCCACTCTGCGGCGCTCGGCGACTGATTCGGATTCATGCGCATATCCAGCGGCCCGTCACGCATGAAACTAAAGCCCCGGGACGGGTCATCCAGCTGGGGAGAAGACACCCCCAGATCCAGCAGCAGCCCGTCAATTTCATCCCAGTCACGTCGAGCCATCGCGAGAGCAAGTTCGGCGAAAGAGCCATGGAACCAGGAGAAGCGTGGATCTTCGGCTGCCAGGGCCTCGGCGACCCGGATCGCCTCGGGATCCTTGTCGAATCCGAGGAGATGGCCTTTGGGGCCCAGACGTTCCAGGATCAGCCGGCTATGGCCGCCGCGGCCGAAAGTGCCATCCACGTATCTGCCGTCGGGGTCGCCAACGAGATAATCGACCGCCGAATCCAGAAGCACCGAGCGATGGGCGTAATCCGCTCCGTCCTTCTGGTTGTGCTCGGAAGTCATAGTGAAAGCGCCTCCATTTCCGGCGGCATGTCGTCATCGCCTGACGACTCGTCCAGCCAGGCGAACCAGCGCTCCTCGCTCCAGAGCTCCAGTTTTTTGCCCTGACCGATCAGCATGAGCTTCTTCTCCAGATGGGCGTAGCTTCGAAGTGTGGGGGGAATCAGGATTCGACCCGCGGAGTCCAGCTCCATGAGTGCAGCATTACCGAGCAACAAACGCTGCAGCCGCCTGGCGGCCTTGTTCATGTTGGGCAGGGCTTCAATCTTGGGACGCAGGACCTCCCACTCTGGCTCCGGATACACCAGAAGACAGCGCTCTTCGTCAGCATTGGCCGTCACCACGATGCGGCCACCACAGACCTGCGAGAGCTCCTCGCGGACCTTGGAGGGGATCGCCAGGCGACCCTTCGCATCCATGTTGATGGCATGACTGCCCAGAAAATTGCTCATTCACACCGTCTCGGGGTAGCTGAAAACCACAAAAAACCACTAGAAACCACTTTTTCCCACTTCTGCACACTATAGAAACACGCATTACACAATGCAAGCGCCGCAAATGGCGTCGGTCTTGCAAAAGTTCCTTTTATGACAATAGGTTACGAGCGAAGATTTACCTGATGGGCGATATTACGGAAAAGAAACGAAAGGAAATCAAACACCTGCGGATAGTTCTGAAGATGGCGAGTTAGGTTTAAGATTTTTTGGCTATAAAGAATCAGTCTTGAGAATTGCACACTTCACAGAAAGGAAAGGAGAGCTCGCCGATAAGCCGGGTTCTGTCTTGGACAGTCATTCATCTAGGGCCTGCGTCACCACAAGCCTCAAGCAACCTACCCGAATCCAGCGCGGGCCACGCCATTGGATTCCTATTTGGTCTTGCTCCAGGTGGGGTTTACCATCGCCGTGGACTGTTGCCAGCCACGCGGTGCGCTCTTACCGCACCATTTCACCCTTACCGGCGCCCGGAGGCGCTTAGGCGGTATACTTTCTGTTGCACTTTCCGTCGGCTCACGCCGCCCAGGCGTTACCTGGCACCTTGCCCTGCGGAGCCCGGACTTTCCTCCCCCGGCGGACCGGCGGCGACTGTCTGGCGAGCTCGGGCGTGACAATACTCTGCCCCTTCCTGCCATGCAAGGAAAACCTGCCCGGCCGGTCAGCTGGCCTTGAGCCTGAGCGCCTGCTGATACAATTCGTTCTTGGAGCCACCCGTCAGCTCGGCAACGATCTTCGCCACCTTCTTTACCGGGAGCTCGGCCAGGAGCAATACCAGCAGCTTGTCCACATCCAGCCCGGATTCCTCCCCAGCCTCGCCAGAGGCCTCCGCGCCCCGCACAACTACAACGAATTCCCCCTTACTGCCATGGGGGTCCGCCTGCAGCTCTGCGAGCACATCCTCAGCGGTACCGCTGTAGAAAGTCTCGAAGGTTTTGGTCAGCTCTCGCCCCAGTACCAGCTCCCGCTCACTGCCCAGCATTGCGACAAGATCTGCCAGGGTATCCAGAATCCGGTGGGGTGACTCGTAAAATACCAGCGTTGCCTGCTCTCGCCTGAGGGCTTCCAGTGCGGCTTTTCTGCCGGTGCGTTTGGCCGGCAGGAAGCCGGCAAAAAGGAAGCGGTCGGTAGGCAGCCCGGCAGCGCTCAGAGCAGTCACCAGGGCACATGGGCCCGGAATCGGACTGACCCGGATTCCCAGTGCCCTCGCCTCGCGAACCACAACATATCCCGGATCAGAAATGAGCGGCGTGCCAGCGTCGGAGATCAGGGCGAGATCCTTTCCCGCCTGCAACTCCTTCAGCACTTGGGCAACCCGCTCACGCTCGTTATGTTCGTGCAGGGCTATCATTGGCTTGCGAAGGCCGAGGTGTTGAAGCAGTCGGCCGCTGTGACGGGTATCCTCGGCGGCGACAACCGCCACCGATGACAGAACTTTTTCCGCCCGCGGGGACAAATCCTCAAGATTGCCGATGGGCGTTGCCACGATATACAGTGTGCCCGACCCATCACCTGCCTGCCCGCTTTCTTTCGATGCGTTCGCCATTTCTCTAGCCAATCTTTGCACCCTATGCCTGTTTTGGTATCGGAGCATGACAGCGTGGTCATGTGAATTACCCCCGGAGCTGTTAAACTTGCCACCGTTAATGCGGCGTCTCAAGCCCAATCATCCGGAGTGAGTCAAGCTTGTCATGATCAAGAAGTCTATCAACCAGCCTATTCTGGCCAGTGTTCTGTCGGTGTTCCTGCTGTTGTCCGGGTGCGCGACGGTAAACCTGGATTCCCATGTTGCCCAGACCCCGAGCGAAGCGCTTGAGCTTGCCGCCGGTGAAGACAACCGAACAACCGCGCAACAATACCTGCTGCGGATTGCCAGTCGTTTCCAGAGTCAGCGTAACCACGAGGACGCACGCACCATACTCGAAAGCGCTCAACTGGACCAGATGGCCCAGGGCCTGGAAGGCGAAAAGCGCCGACTGGCAATGATCAGCGCCACGGCCCTCGACGACAGCAAATGGGCGAAAACCATAGTGGCAGGACTCACCCCGGACGCATTCCTTGAGTTCGCGCCGGACCAGATGGCCGGTGCGGCAGATCTTCAGTCCCGGACCTATGAGCTTGCCGGGGACCGCGTGGCCGCTGCAATGACACTGATGCTGCTGGCGCAGACCGACCCCGGGGCGGATATACAACAGCTGCACGACCGGATCTGGCAACTGCTCCAAGCCCTGTCAGACCAGGAACTGGCCAATGCCAGTGCAAAGGCGATCGGCTATGAGAACCAGGGCTGGCTGGAACTCGCCGCTCTGGTCCGGGAACCGGGTACCAACCTGGACGAGCAGGGGCGCATTGTGCGCGGCTGGCAGAACAACTGGCCAGGACACCCAGCAGCCCAGGTGCCGCCGTCAGAGCTGCAGCTGATCGCCACACTCGCGACCAGCCGGCCGGAGAAGATCGCGCTGGCGCTGCCACTCGAGGGGCCCTTTGCCAGCGCCGGGAAAGCAATCCGGGATGGTTTCCTCTCGGCCTATTACATGGACCAGTCCGCGGACCGCGGCAAGACCGATATTCGCGTCATCAACACCTCCGGCGAGGATTTCGCACAACTGTACAGTGAGTTGTTATCCGGCGGTTTTGACCTGATCGTCGGCCCCCTGGAGAAGGAAGCACTCGCAGAGCTTGCCGACATGAACACACTTCCCGTTCCGGCCCTGGGCTTGAACTATCTGCCGGAAGACGCGACGGTGCCGGATGGCCTTTACCAGTATGGCCTCTCCGCCGAAGACGAGGCCCGCCAGATTGCAGATCGCCTCATCGACGAGGGCCTTGATCATGTATTGATGCTGATTCCCCAGGGCGAGTGGGGAGACCGGGTGGAACGTACTCTGCTATCCAGGCTGCAGCAACGCAATGGTATTGCCCTTGATATCGAGCGCTTTTTCCCGGAAGACAACCTGCGTACTGTCACCGCCGACCTGCTGGGGATCACGGCTTCCCGCAATCGTGCCATCCAGGCTGAGCGCACCATTGGCATTGACGTGGAATTCGAAGCTCGTCGGCGTCAGGATGCGGATGCCATCGTGATGGTGGCCGAGCCCACCGTTGCCCGTCAGTTCAAACCACTGTTTGCCTTCTACTTTGGCGGCGACCTGCCGGTGTACTCCCCTTCGATTGTATACGGTGGCAGCCCCAACCCCTCTCGCGACCGCGACCTCAATGATGTCATTTTCACCGACATTCCCTGGGTTCTCGGAGAGAATAACGAGCTCCGGGCCCAGGCCCGGGAACACCTGAAGGGTACCCAGGGCCAGCTGGGCAGACTATTTGCCATGGGCGCGGACGCCTGGCAGCTCAGCAAACGCCTGCCTTTGCTGCGCCAGCTTGATTCCGCCTCCATTGACGGCCAGACCGGTGTTCTGACCATGACCCGCCAGGGCAGCATTCACCGAAGACAGCTCTGGGCCCGATTCAGCAAGGGCTCACCGGAACTCCTGCCTGAACAGCAGGTTTCGGAAGATGAGCAGACACCGACCCGTAACTCTGACGGCCAGAATGCGCGTCAACCCGGGACAATCTGAACCAGACGAAGACCCTCGCCATGGAAGGCAAACGAGAACTGGGCAATCACTACGAGGGTGTCGCCGCACGGTATCTGCAAAGCCGAGGTGTCACCATTATCGAGAGAAATGTCTACAACCGGGGTGGAGAAATCGACCTGATTGGGCGGGAGGGAGACACCCTGGTATTTATTGAAGTCCGCTTCCGCGGTGAAGGCAGCCTGACCGATCCGGCCGGCTCAATTACCTACGGCAAACAACGCAAGCTGCTCAGGGCAGTCTCCTTCTATCTGCACCGACATGGCCTATGGAACGCCTGCTGCAGGATTGATGTAATCGGCATTGTGCCGGGGACGACCAGCAAATACCGGGTACAATGGATCAGGAACGCCATCCAGGCAGAGTAAAAAACGCAATGGAAACGACCGAACAGCAAATCAGCCAGTGGTTCGCCACGCACATGGAGCACACGGCCCAGGCCGCAACCACCGTAGCGCCGCAGATCGAGCCTGCCGCTGACGCCTTTGTCAGCGCCCTGTTGCAGGATGGCAAGCTGATCACCTGCGCCAACGGCAACGCCAATATCCTGGCCCAGTATTTCTGCACAGCCCTGTTGAACCGCCTGGATCATGACCGTCCGGCGCTGCCCGCGATCAACCTCGGAGCCGATGCAACCACCTACTCTGCCATTTGCCGGGACAACCGGTTCAACGACACGTTTTCACGACAGGTCCGTGCCATCGGAAAGCCAGGAGATCTTCTGTTTGTGGTGGTGGATGATGGCCACAAGGCGAACCTGATCCAGGCCATACAGGCTGCCCACGATCGCGAAATGCAGGTGGTGGTCCTCAGCGCACGGGAAAAATCCGATATCACCTCCCTGCTACACCCGGAAGATCATGAGATCGCCCTCAACAATCTCGATCCGGCGGATGCGACACCGCTGCTTCTACTGATCATCAACACGCTTTGCCGACTGGTGGACGCCAAGCTGTTCGGCGGATAAAAAAAAGCCAGTTTGCACTGGCCTTTCGGATAGAAGGGATTGGCGGTTTTACTTCACCACTTTCAGGGTTGGCCTGCCCGAAGGACGATCATCCGGGCCGCCTTGCGGACGCCCGTCATCCTTGTCGCCGGGACCGTCCGGATCCGGGGTTCCCGGCTCACTGCCGAACACCATACCCTCGCCATTTTCCTTGGCGTAGATGGCCATCACCGCTTGAAGCGGAATAAAGACCTGCATCGGAACGCCACCGAAACGGGCGCTGAACTCCAGCGCGCCGTTGCCAATCACCAAACCCCGAACCGCACCAGGGCTGATATTCAGGACAATCTGACCATTGGCGACATGTTCCGTGGGCACCTGGACTCCCTGAACACCCGCGTCCACGACAATGTAGGGTGTACAGTCATTATCCAGAATCCATTCGTTAAAGGCCCGCACCAGATAGGGCCGACTGGATGTCATGGCGATCTTGTTGTCAGGCACGACCTACTCCTGCCCCGTTAACCGGGTTTACCAAAAATCAGCTGCGAATATCTTCTTCCAGGTCGGAAAGGCTTGCCTTGAAGCCTTCACGAGCAAAGATGCTGTCCATGTATTTCTGGATCGGTTTCGCCTGTTTTTCATTCAGCTCGATACCCAACGCCGGAAGACGCCAGAGGATCGGAGCAATACAGCAATCGACGATGGTGAACTCCTCGGAGAGGAAAAATGGCATCTCGCCGAACAGTGGTGCCGTTGCCAGCAGACTCTCACGCAGCTCCTTACGAGCGGCCTCAGAGGCCTTGGCATTGGGCTGAGCCAGGATCCGGTCGACCAGGCCACACCAGTCTTTCTGGATCCGGTAGATCATCAGACGACTGTTGGCGCGAGCCACCGGGTAAACCGGAAGCAGGGGCGGATGGGGGAAACGCTCATCCAGGTATTCCATCATGATATTGGGCTCGTAGAGCACCAAGTCCCGATCCACCAGCGTCGGCAGGGCGTTATAGGGATTCAGGTCGGCCAGTTCCGCCGGCGGATTGTCCGGGTCCACATCCACTATATCAACGGTAACGCCTTTCTCTGCCAGGACAATACGCACCCGGTGACTGTATTGACTGGCCGGATCAGAGAAAAACGTCATTGATGACCGCTTGGTCACAACGCCCATAGAACTACCTCACGAGTAAACAAACCGAAATAACCCTGAAAAAACGCAAAAATCCAGCGGGCCCCAAAGAGCCCGCTGGAATTCAGGAAACGGGATTATACCCTATTTCTCAGTGTACGTCCTTCCAGTACTCACGATTAAGCAGGTACGCGAAGACAAAGAAGATCGCCACGAAGATCAGTACGAAAATACCCAGGCGCTCACGCTCAACCCGGACCGGATCTGCCATATAGGACATAAAGTTGGTCAGGTCGTACATCGCCTGACTGAACTCCGCCTCGGTCATGGACCCTTCGCTTGCGTACTGCGGGCAAAGATCACCGTTATTGATGTTGCCGCTGAGCGGCTCAACAGAGGCTTCAACGCCAACATTCGGGTGAACTGCACACAGACCCTGCAGATCAACCATCACGTGCGGCATACCCACGTCCGGGAAGACCGCATTGTTGACACCCAGCGGGCGGCTTTCATCCTTATAGAAACCACGCAGATAGGAAAAAACCCAGGATTCACCGCGCAGACGGGTTTCCAGAGTCAGGTCGGGTGGCGGCGCACCGAACCAGCCCGCAGCCATATCCTTGCTCATGGAGTTTTTCATCAGCTCGCCAATCTTGGCGCCGGTGAAAATCAGGTTCTCCTCGTACAGTTCTACGGGAATACCAAGGTCATCCGCCACGCGCTTGTAGCGGGCGTATTTCATGGAGTGGCAGCCCATACAGTAGTTGGTGAACAACGCCACCCCCCGCTGCAGGGATTCCTTGTTGGTGTGATCCGTCTCGATATGGTCGAGCTGAACCGCGCCACCGGCTGCCAGCCCGAGGGCCGGCAGGACCGCGAAAACGAGACCAAAAATCAGCTTTCTCATTATCCTGTCACCCTCTCTGGTACTGGCTTGGTTTTCTCCATGCGCGTATAGAACGGCATCAGAATGAAATACAGGAAGTACAGCACCGTCAGGATCTGCGCGACCATGGTGCGACCTTCTGTTGCCGGAACCAGACCGAGATAGCCCAGGATCACGAAGCTGATAGCAAAGATTGCCAGAGCAATCTTGCTCAACCAGCCCTTGTAGCGGATAGATCGAACCGGACTACGATCAAGCCAGGGCAGCACGAACAGGATAGCAATGGCACCACCCATGACAACCACGCCCCAGAACTTCGCCGGCAAGCCGAACAGGTCTACGGTCACCGCACGCAACATCGCGTAGAACGGCGTGAAGTACCAGACTGGTGCAATATGCGCAGGCGTCTTCAGGGCGTTCGCCGGCTCGAAGTTCGGCTTCTCGAGGAACAGGCCACCCATTTCCGGGAAGAAGAACACCACGACGAAGAAGATGAAGAAGAACACAGCCACGCCCAGCAGGTCGTGAACGGTGTAGTACGGATGGAACGGGATGCCGTCTTTCGGGATGCCGTTCTCGTCCTTGTTCTTCTTGATATCAATACCGTCGGGGTTGTTGGAACCAACCTCATGCAGCGCAAGGATGTGCAGAACCACCAGACCGAGCAGAACAATCGGCAGTGCAACCACGTGCAAAGCAAAGAAACGGTTCAAGGTGATACCGGAGATCAGGTAGTCACCACGGATCCACAGGGACAGGTCTTCACCGATGACCGGAATGGCACCGAACAGGTTAACAATAACCTGGGCACCCCAGTAGGACATCTGGCCCCAGGGCAGCAGGTAGCCCATGAACGCCTCGGCCATCAGCACCAGGTAGATCAGCATGCCAAAGATCCAGATAAGCTCACGCGGCTTCTGGTAGGAGCCATACATCAAACCGCGGAACATGTGGAGGTAAACCACAATGAAGAAGGCAGAAGCACCGGTCGAGTGCAGGTAGCGGAGCAGCCAGCCCCACTCCACGTCGCGCATGATGTACTCGACGGAAGCAAAGGCGCCCTCAGCAGAGGGATTGTAACTCATAGTCAGCCAGATACCTGTTACCAGCTGGTTGACCAGTACAAGCATCGCCAGGGAGCCAAAGAAGTACCACACGTTGAAGTTTTTCGGCGCGTAATACTTGGCCAGGTGTTTGTTCCAGGCGTCAACGATCGGGAGACGGTCGTCTACCCACTGAATCAGTTTCTGCATTACGCTGCCTCCGGATCAAGACCAATCGTGAGGGTCACATCGTCATCAAAACGATACGGCGGCACCTCAAGATTCAGGGGAGCAGGCTGCGCTTCATAAACCCGGCCAGCCAGGTCATAGCGGGAGCCGTGACACGGACAGAAGAGACCTCCGAGCCAGTTCTCGCCGAGATCCGCCGGCGCCAGTTCAGGACGATAGGACGGCACGCAACCCAGGTGGGTGCAAAGACCGACATACACGCCAAACTCTGGTTTGAGGGCACGAAGAGCCCCCTCGATGTACGGAGGCTGCTGAGGCGCTTCCGACTGTGGATCTTTCACCACATCGTTCAGCTTCTCGATGTTTTCCAGCATTTCCGGAGTGCGGCGGATGACCCAGACCGGCTTGCCGCGCCATTCAACGGTGATCTGCTGGCCTGGTTCAATCTTGCTGATATTGACGGTTACCGGTGCACCTGCTGCTTCCGCCTTGGCACTGGGATTCCAGGATGCCACGAAAGGAACTGCTGCACCGACGACGCCGACTCCACCCACCACGGACGTAGCGCCGATCAGGAACCGGCGCCGGCCTTGGCTCACGTCGCCATTACTCATTATGGTTTTCTCCCATCAGGCGATGTCACAGCCCGCCCAAAAGCCGGCAATGTGCATCTTAAAGGACTTCACAACCCAAAAATATAAGCGCCCAAATGGTAATGAAATTGCCATGGGCTTACAAGTCGGAAAGGCGCTCCGCGCGGCGCTTCCCTGCTCCAGATCAATTTGATAGCAAATCACCCGGACACAAAAAAACCCGGCCAGTACGGACCGGGTTTTTTCGCATTCTGCAAGGCAGAATTAACGCTTGGAGAACTGCGGACGCTTACGCGCCTTGCGCAGACCAACCTTCTTACGCTCGACTTCACGAGCGTCACGGGTAACGTAACCCGCTTTGCGCAGTGCCGGACGCAGCGTCTCGTCATAGTCCATCAGAGCACGGGTCAGACCGTGGCGAATCGCGCCGGCCTGACCACTGGTGCCACCGCCCTTGACGGTGATGTTGATATCGAACCGATCGGTAGACTCGGCAACCACCAGGGGCTGACGAACGATCATGCGCAGAGTCTCACGACCGAAGAACTGCTCGATGGTGCGACCGTTGATAGTGATGTTACCGCTACCCGGCTTGATAAAGACGCGAGCCGTGGAGTTTTTGCGGCGACCAGTACCGTAATTTTGTGCTACAGACATATCCGCCTTCCGTTAAATGTCGAGTTCTTTGGGCTGCTGGGCTGCATGGGGATGCTCAGCGCCGGCGTAGACTTTCAGCTTCTTGAACATGGCGCGGCCGAGCGGGCCTTTCGGAAGCATGCCTTTGACAGACTTCTGGATGATTTGCTCGGGAGCCTTGTCTACCAGCTTCTCGAAATTGATGGACTTGATTCCACCCGGAAAGCCGGTGTGGCTGTAGTACATCTTTGCAGATGCCTTTTTGCCGGTAACCTGCACCTGGCTGGCATTGATTACAACGATATAGTCGCCAGTGTCCACGTGAGGGGTATACTCAGGCTTATGCTTGCCCCGCAGACGACGGGCGATTTCGGTTGACAGACGACCCAGCGTCTTGCCGGCTGCGTCTACAACGTACCAGTCACGTTTTACTGTTTCTGGTTTCGCACTCAGAGTCTTCATTGATTCCGCCTTGAACGCTATAAAAGAAACGTTAAAAACCACCACCGGTAAATGCAAGGCACCCGGAGGAGGTTTATACCTGTAATGTTGGCAGTGACACTATTCGGGGCTGAGATAGTGGCATCGCCTTGAAAAGCCAGGGCGCGAAGTATACTCGAACCCACAGGGAAAACCAACCCCGACCGGCCCTGCTTCGCTATTCTCTTATTCTGGCAGATCGCCGCCGGTCCAGCCATAGAGCGAACAGACATTGGCGAGCAATTCTGGCGCAATGTCCGACGCACCCACACCTCGAAGAGTCGCCAACGTCTCAAGTATCCGCGGAAGATAAACCGGGGAATTCTGGCCAGCTTCCACACCTGCCGGCGCCATATCCGGCGCGTCCGTTTCCAGCACCAGACAATCCAGCGGGAGTCGCGCTACCGTGTCCCGGGTTTTGCGGGCACGATTATGGGTGATCACTCCGCCAACCCCGATGTAACACCCCAGATCCACCAACCTGGCGGCCTGCTGGTAACTGCCTGAAAAGCCGTGGATCAGCGCCCGCCCACACCAATTGGCCCGTCGGAGCGTGGCATGAACTTCATCGTGGGTCTTCACCGAGTGGATAATCAGGGGCAGGTCCAGACGCGCGGCGATCGCTACCTGGCGCTCGAACCACGGCTGCTGTTCATCCAGCGTTCCATGCAGGCGGTCCAGACCGCACTCGCCGAGACCGACACAATGCTCGGGCCGTTCCGACAACTGGTCCTCCAAGGCCTGGAGATCCTCTTCGCTGTGTTCCTGCACAAACCAGGGATGAATACCCAGGCAGTACCACAGGCCCGGGTGAGCGCCGGCAACTTTCCGGACCCTTGACCAGTCCGGTCCGCGAACCCCGGGAATTACGACACCCAGAACGCCGAGCGCCCGGGCCTGGCCCAGCACCTGCGCTTGCTGGCCGTCGAAACGGGGAAAGTCAAAATGGCAATGGGCGTCGATCATTCTCATACTCACCTCCGCCCGGCTCCGGCTCAGTGTTCCCGGGTTTTCTGGAAACGAATATCCGGATAACGCTCCTGGACCAGGTTTAGATTGACCATGGTTGGCGCGATATAGGCCAGGCGGTCACTGCCATCGAGGGCCAGAAAGTCGTTATTCTTGCGCCCGAACTCGTCCAGTTTGCGCTCGTCGTTGCAACTTACCCAACGAGCCGTGGCCACGTTGATGGGCTCGTAGACCGCATCCACCTTGTACTCACTCTTCAGGCGAGCCACAACCACATCGAACTGGAGCACACCTACCGCGCCCACGATCAGGTCGTTGTTCTTCAGCGGCCGGAATACCTGTACCGCGCCCTCTTCCGACAGCTGGATCAGGCCTTTCTGCAACTGTTTGGCCTTGAGCGGATCCTTGAGTCGAATCCGCCGGAACAGTTCCGGGGCGAAGTTGGGGATGCCGGTAAACTTCATGTCCTCGCCAGCGGTGAAGGTATCACCAAGCTGGATGGTGCCATGGTTATGCAGGCCGATGATATCCCCGGCGAAGGCCTCGTCGGCATGCGCACGGTCACCGGCCATGAAGGTCAGGGCGTCGGAAAAACGGACTTCCTTGCCGATGCGCACATGACGGGCTTTCATCCCCTGGGAATAATTGCCGGAAACAATGCGCAGGAAGGCGATCCGGTCACGGTGCTGGGGATCCATGTTGGCCTGGATCTTGAAAACGAAACCAGAAAAGCCCTCTTCGATGGGCGCGACCAGGCGCTGATCGGTCTCCCGGGGCTGGGGCTCCGGTGCCCACTCCACCAGACCGTCCAGCATGTGATCGACACCGAAGTTGCCTAAGGCTGTACCGAAGAATACGGGGGTCAGCTCACCGGCCAGGAAGGCCTCCTGATCGAATTCGTGGGAAGCGCCCTTTACCAGCTCGATCTCGTCCCGGAGATCGGACGCATAGGCGCCGATCGCTTCATCGAGATTGGGGTTATCCAGACCCTTGATGATGCGCTTCTCCTGGATAGTGTGGCCCTGTCCCGACTGATACAACACCACCTCATCGCGCAACAGGTGATAAACCCCCTTGAAGTTCTTGCCCATGCCGATCGGCCAGGTCACTGGAGCGCAGGCAATCTTGAGAACCTCCTCCACTTCGTCCATCAGCTCCACCGGATCCCGGGTATCACGATCGAGCTTGTTCATGAAGGTCAGGATAGGGGTATCCCGTAACCGGGTAACCTCCATGAGCTTGATGGTCCGCTCCTCGACACCCTTGGCGCTGTCGATCACCATCAGGCAGGAGTCCACTGCGGTCAGGGTGCGGTAGGTATCCTCCGAGAAATCCTCGTGACCCGGGGTGTCCAGAAGGTTGACCAGCTTGCCGCCATACGGGAACTGCATCACGGAAGTGGTTACCGAGATACCGCGTTCTTTCTCCATCTCCATCCAGTCGGACTTGGCGTGCTGACCGGATTTCTTGCCCTTTACCGTGCCGGCTTTCTGGAGCGCCTGCCCGAACAGCAAAACCTTCTCGGTGATGGTGGTCTTACCGGCGTCCGGGTGGGAAATAATCGCGAAAGTACGGCGCTTGGCCACTTCCTGGGAAAGATTCGACATAGTGTAATATGAGCTCGGAATCGGAGGATTGTGAAAACCCGGTATTATAAGGGGTAAGCACCCACCCCGTGAACAGCACCGGGGTGATCACTTATCCAGCGGTAAGGTCATGACTCTGGCGTCTTCCGGGCCGTTGGCGGCAGGATAATAGCCCGGACGGCAGCCAATCTCACCGAAACCAGCGCTTCTGTAAAGCTGCTCGGCGGTTCGATTACTCACCCGAACCTCCAGCAAAACCTGAGTCATGCCATCCTCCCTGGCCTTGTCCACCAGGTGTTCGAGCAGATAACGGCCGGCACCAAAACCACGACTGTCCGGGTGGATGCACAGGTTCAGCAGATGGGCCTCGTCCACCAGATACGCAACCACCGCATAACCGATAAGGGCCCCCTCCTTGCAGAGCGCCCACAGACGGTAGTTGTCCTTGAAGCAATCCAGAAAAACCGCTTCGCTCCAGGGATGGGAGTAGCCCTGGCGCTCGATTTCCAACACCCTGGATAGATCCGAACAGGACACCGAGCGGGTCTCAAGAGAATTCTCACCCGGCCCCGAAACTGCTTGTTCGTTACTCATTGGCATCAGGCAAACGACTTAAGAAGCTGCCACAGATTTTTCTTCAACCCGGATTTGCCGGCAAGTTCCGCCAGGGTATGGGGAAATACCAGCTCCGGTTCCCGCCCAAGCGCCCGTGCAAACCAGTGGCCCCCCGCAGCTTCCGCGCCGGAACCGGGTACACCCAGAAGGATCACGCGCTGGCTGTCCAGAGGCTCAAGCACGCCTTTGAGAACATCGACGAGATCAGGCAACCGATTCCCGGGCAGCAGCGGATTATTGAAGACTGGCCACAAAATTGGCCCCAGCACCTGGGGATCGCGATCGCCAATACTCTTCAGGATATTGGCCGCCAGGGTTTCCTGCAGCCGCACACTTGCCTCTCCGGACAGATCCGAAACCAGCACGAAACGGCGGCCGACCCAGAACCGGAGATTCAATTTATGCCGGAACAGGGCCACTTCAGATTCACTGGTGGACTGGCGGGAGTCATTCGCCGGCGTACCAGCTTCCTGGTCGGACTCAGCTTCAGGCCCGATGCGTTGCGATGTCGCGGTGGTACCGGAAGACTCCGGGGCTGACGTCTCCATCAGCGACTGGAGGTTTACAACCCGGGACGGCTTCGCACTCTTCCCGGCAGGCTTGCTCGCTACCGCAGGGCTAACGTCGGCAGTCGGCCCCGGAGCAACGCCAAGCTCCTCTGCGGCCCCAGATACCTCCTCCGGGAATTCAAATTCCGGGCTCGGAGCAGCACCGGGCAGCGCCGAGCGAGCATACCAGAGCCGGACACCGGCGACTCCCAGGTAGAACTGACGTTCTGCTTCGGTTCGGATCATCAGACTGCCTGCGGGTTATACGTCCGCAACTTGCGGATGTTGACGGATGCCGCCCCGACTAATCAGGTTCAGGGCTTCGATGTAGGCCTTGGCCGAGGCGATTATGACATCGGTATCAGCACCGACACCATTGACGATCCGGCCACCCCGTTCGAGGCGGACAGTAACCTCGCCCTGGGCATCGGTACCACTGGTGATGGCATTAACCGAATAAAGCTGCAGGTTGCAGCCGGAATCCACCAGGGACTCGATCGCCTTGAAAGTGGCATCGACCGGTCCACTGCCCTCGGCTTCCACTTTGTGCTCCCTGCCTTCCACCGTGAGGGTCAGGCTGGCCATCGGCACTACGCCGGTCTCTGAACAGACCTGCATGCACACCAGCCCATAGGGCCCCTCCTCTTCCTTCTGACGGGTATCGCTGGCAATAGCCTGCAGATCCTCATCGAAAATCTCATGCTTGAGGTCGGCGAGCGCCTTGAAGCGGGTAAAGGCTTCATTCAGTTCGGTCTCGGTCTCGAACTGGATACCCAGCTCCAGCAGTCGGGTACGGAATGCGTTACGGCCGGAGTGCTTGCCCAGCACCAGACTGTTGGTGTGCCAGCCAACATCCTGGGCCCGCATGATTTCGTAGGTTTCCCGGTGCTTGAGCACGCCGTCCTGATGAATACCGGATTCATGGGCGAAGGCATTCGCACCCACGATGGCCTTGTTCGGCTGAACCGGAAAACCGGTAATGGTGGAAACCAGCCGTGACGCAGGAACGATGTGCCGGGTGTCAATCCGGGTGTCGATATTGAACAGGTCCTGACGGGTACGAACCGCCATCACGATTTCTTCCAGGGCAGCGTTACCTGCACGCTCGCCGAGACCGTTGATGGTGCATTCCACCTGACGCGCACCGCGGGTGACTGCGGCCAGGGAGTTGGCCACCGCCAGGCCCAGATCGTTATGGCAATGTACCGAGAAAATGGCCTTGTCGGCGTTCGGCACCCGGTTCATGATCTGGTGGATGGTTTCACCAAATTGCTCCGGTATTGCGTAACCCACGGTATCGGGAATGTTGATGGTACGGGCGCCAGCATCAATGGCGGCCTCGATGATACGGCACAGGAAATCCAACTCCGAACGCCCGGCATCTTCGCAGGAGAACTCGACATCATCCACATGACTGCGGGCCCGCTTGACCGCACGCACCGCCTGCTCCACGACTTCGTTCGGCTCCATCTGGAGCTTGTGCTTCATGTGGATTGGAGAGGTGGCAATGAAGGTGTGGATACGCCCACGCTCTGCTGGCCGGATGGCTTCAGCAGCGCGATCAATATCGCTGTCCAGCGCTCTCGCCAGACTGCATACCGTCGATTCCTTGATGGTCTCTGCAATCGTTTTGACCGCATCGAAGTCGCCCTGACTCGCAATCGCGAAGCCCGCTTCGATTACGTCAACACGTAGTTTCTCCAGGGCCTTGGCAATGCGGAGTTTTTCCGCCTTGTTCATGGTCGCGCCGGGGCTTTGTTCGCCATCACGGAGGGTGGTATCAAAAATGACCAGGTGATCAGTTGCGGCCATTGGAAGGGCTCCCGTCAGAAACTTTGATGTGGTTTTGGGAGGGAGTATATCATTTCTCCCGAACCGGAAATAAAAAACCCCCAACGGCAACGCCGCTGGGGGTTTTGGTATTAAGAGCCTGACGATGACCTACTTTGCTCAGGCCTCTCGGCCTTCGGCCCTTCGGGCCCGTCGTCGCGTTGCTCCGACGTCCTGCGGCTGCCTTAGGCAGCCTTGTCGCATGGGGGCCGTTTGTAGTGAAAGAGAATATCGTATCCAAATAAAAAAGCCCCGGCAGCTTTCGCTGTCGGGGCTGTTTTATTTAGGAGCCTGACGATGACCTACTCTCGCATGGGCCATGCCACACTACCATCGGCGCAGGTCTGTTTCACTTCTGAGTTCGGGATGGGATCAGGTGGTTCCAGACCGCTATGGTCGTCAGGCAAAACGGTTGATCACTGGGGGACGGGATAGAACGGTCAGTTGGACTGACAGTGATAGTGATTTCGTTTG
>NZ_JAWOIS010000006.1:0-15147 GCF_046484525.1 Marinobacter sp. | reverse complement strand
TGCATCAGGCGAACGGCCAGTTCAGTGACGTAGCAGGTGGAAGTGGCCGGCTTCACGATGCATGGCATACCTGCCAGGAACGTGGGCGCGAACTTCTCCAGCATGCCCCAGACCGGGAAGTTGTAGGCATCAATGTGCACCGCCACACCACCGCGGGGCACCAGGATATGGGTGCCGGCAAAGTGGTTGTTCTTGCCCAGGGGCACCACCGGGCCTTCGTGTACGACGTTGCCGGACGGCAGTTCACGGCGCCCCATGCTGGCGTAGGAGAACAGGGTTCCGAAGCCGCCGTCGATATCAATGCCGTTATCGCCCTTGCTGGCACCGGTGTGCATGGACAGGGCATAGAGCTCTTTCTTGTGCTCCTGCAGGTACATGGCCATGGCCTTCAGGGCCAACGCACGCTCCTGGAAATCCATGGCCATCAGGTTCTTGCCACCGACCTTGCGGCCATACTCCACGGCTTTCTTGAAATCGAAGGTGTCGTCGTGGGTATGGGCGACGATCTCGCCATTGATGGCACTGGGTAGCGCCTTGGCGGGCTTTTCGCCGACCCACTGGCCGGCAATGAAACTTTTCAGGACTGACATGGGAAACTCCATTCGTTTCTGAAACGCGAAGGCAAGTCCCGTATACCCGGAACTTGCCTCGTTCGTAGCTTGGGGGTGGTGCGGGGACTACATCTCGTCGTAGTCCAGAACCACCTTGTCGCTGATCGGATAGCACTGGCAGGAGAGCACGTAGCCGGCTTCGACCTCGTAATCCTCCAGGGCGAAGTTCTGGTCCATTTCCACTTCACCTTCCACGACCTTGGCGCGGCAGGTGGAGCAGACGCCAGCCTTGCACGAATAGGGCAGGTCTGCGCCTTCCTCGTTACCGGCATCCAGGATGCTCTTGGTGTCGCGAACCAGCGGGAAGGTCAGGGAGCGGCCATCGGCAATCACGGTCACTTCACTGATGGACTGCGGATCCACGTGGGACGGATCCCGGTCTTTCCTGGGCTGGGGTACACCACCGGCCGGTGTAAACAGCTCGCAGTGGATCTTGCTCTTGTCCAGGCCGTGGCGGGCCAGGGAGTCGCGGACGGTCTCGGTCATCGCCTGGGGACCACAGATGAAGGCTGCAGTGAGTGCCTTGGCATCAATCCAGTGATCGAACAGGGCATCACACTTGTCGTGGTCGATCCGGCCGTTGTAGAGGTCGATGTCCTGTTCTTCCCGGGTGAAGATATACACCAGGTTCAGGCGGGACATGTACTCATTCTTCAGATCCTGGAGCTCGTCCCGGAACATGGTGTTGCTGGTGGCCTTGTTGCCGTAGAACAGGGTGACTTCGCTCTTGGGCTCGGTCTCCAGCGTGGTCTTGACGATGGACAGGATCGGCGTGATGCCACTGCCGGCAGCGACGGCCAGGTAGTTGCCTTGGCGCTCGGGGTCCAGGTCCACGGAGAAATGACCCTGGGGAGGCATCACTTCGAGTGTCTGGCCCGGCTTGAGCTGCTCGTTGGCAAAAGTGGAGAAACGGCCTCCGGGAATCTTCTTGACCGCAATGCGCAACTCATGGTCGTTGACGCTGTTGCAGATGGAGTAGGAGCGCCGTACTTCCTCGCCGTCCAGCCTGGTTCTCACAACCAGGTGCTGGCCCTGCTTGTAGGCGAACGTCTCGGACAGGTCTTCCGGTACGTCAAAAGACAGGGTTACCGCGTTTCTTGTTTCAGGTCTGACCTCTTTGAGGGCCAGTGAATAGAATTTGTTCATGGTTGTCTTGGCTCTAGATGCATTTGAAATAGTCGAAGGGCTCGAGACAGTCCTTGCAGCGATAGAGCGCCTTACAGGCGGTGGATCCGAACTCGCTGACCCGCTCTGTGTCGGTGCTGCCGCAATGGGGGCAGGTGATCACTTCGGATTCGCCCAGCAGGCTTCGCTTGCTGGCACTGCCCTGGGGCGGTGCGATGCCGAATGCCCGAAGCTTCTCTTTGCCTTCGTCTGTAATCCAATCGGTGGTCCAGGCCGGGGACAGCACCTGTTTGATCCGGGGATTTCGGAAACCCGCAGCGCGCAGGGCCTCCTCAATCAGTTCCTCGATCAATTCGGTCGCAGGGCAGCCGGAGTAGGTCGGCGTGACATCGACGGACAGTTCCTTCCTGTCCCAGTGCACGGCCCGGACAATGCCGAGCTCAACGACACTTACTGCCGGCACCTCGGGATCCTTGACCTCGTCAAGGATGGCCCAGATATCCGCCTCAGTCAGTTGATCGGTGAGGGCGTCTGCCGGCACCCGATCACTGGCTATCAGCTTGTCGACGGCTGACCGCGGGTCTGTATCACCATGTTGTGGCATCGGGATAGGCCCTCTGCAGAAATTGCATTTCTGCCAGAATGAAACCGAGATGTTCGGTGTGTTCACCGCGCTTGCCGCCCAGATACATCCAGGCATCGTCCGGTTGCGGCGTCAGGGTAGCTTCCTGGAGCACTTCCTTGACCATTCCGTGCCAGTCTTCCTTCAGCTGCTCCGGATCCGGACCGATGCCGGCCTCTGCCATCAGACGGTCGGTTTCGTCCGGCGTGATCAGTTCGCCGGTGAAGCGCCAGAGAATGTCTACCGCATCCTGCATACGACGGTGGCTTTCCTCGGTACCGTCACCCAGGCGCTTGACCCACTCGGACGAGCGGCGGAGGTGGTAGGTCACCTCTTTCAGCGCCTTGGCGGCGATGGCGGCAACCCGCTCGTCGCTGGCATTGACCAGGCCCTTCAGAGTGAAGTAGTGCCAGACATCGAAAAAGAACTGGCGACCCATGGTGACTGCATAGTCTTCGTTCGGCTGCTCGGTCAGCAGCAGGTTCCGGTAGTCATGGGCATCGCGACGGAACGCGAGCTTGTCGGCGTCCCGACCGTCATCGATCAGCTCGGCAGCGTACTCGTACCAGTTCCGGGCCTGACCGACGAGGTCCAGCGCGACATTCATCAGCGCCATTTCTTCTTCCAGTGCCGGGGCCTTGCCGCACAGCTCGCACAGGCGCTGGCCCAGGATCATGTCGGAGTCCGCCAGGCGCAGGAGGAATTCCTTGAGTGCTTCTGATTGTGTCATCGAACCGCTCCTTACATGTGTCCGACTTCGTCGGGCAGCTTGTAGAAAGATGCGTGTCGGTAAACCTTGTCTTCCGACGGATCGAACAGCACCTCTTTCTCATCGGAGGCAGAGGCGGTGATCGCATCGGAGGGAACCACCCAGATACTCACGCCTTCGTTTCGGCGCGTGTACAGGTCACGGGCGTTCTCCATGGCCATTTCCGCATCGGCGGCGTGGACGCTACCAACGTGCTTGTGGTTCAGACCGTGCTTGCTGCGTACGAATACTTCGTAAAGGCTCCATTCAGCCATGATTCTTTCCTCCGGTGTCAGGCGGCTTCAGTGCGCTGTTTTTGTTTTTTGGCGTAGGCGACAGCGGCTTCGCGAACCCAGGCGCCTTCGTCGATTGCTTTCTTGCGAGTGTTGATGCGCTCGCGGTTACAGGGACCATTGCCCTTGAGAACGTCGTAGAACTCCTGCCAGTTGATTTCACCGAAATCATAATGGCCGGTTTCCTCGTTCCATTTCAGATCCGGGTCCGGCGCGGTGCAGCCCAGGAATTCGAGCTGGGGCACGGTCTGGTCGATGAACATCTGGCGCAGTTCGTCGTTGCTCTTACGCTTGATCTTCCACGCCATGGACTGCTGGGAGTTCGGGGATTCGTCATCGTGCGGGCCAAACATCATCAGCGCAGGCCACCACAGGCGGTTGATGGCGTCCTGCACCATCTGCCTCTGCTCCTCGGTGCCTTCACGCATCATGTCCAGCAGGATCTGGTAGCCCTGACGCTGGTGGAAGCTCTCTTCCTTACAGATGCGGATCATGGCCCGGGAATAGGGGCCGTAGGAGGTGCGCTGCAGGACTACCTGGTTGACGATGGCAGCGCCATCCACCAGCCAGCCCACGGCACCCATATCGGCCCAGTTCAGGGTCGGGTAGTTGAAGATGCTGGAATACTTGGCCTTGCCCTGGTGCAGCTTCTCGATTTCCTCATCGCGGTCGGCGCCGAGGGTTTCCATGGCGCTATACAGGTAGAGGCCGTGACCTGCCTCGTCCTGGATCTTGGCCATCAGCTGCAGCTTGCGCTTGAGGGTCGGGGCACGGGTCACCCAGTTGCCTTCCGGAAGCATGCCAACCACTTCGGAGTGGGCGTGCTGGGAAACCTGACGGATGAGGGTCTTGCGGTAGCCCTCGGGCATCCAGTTCTTCGGTTCGATCTTCACTTCGGCGTCGATCTTTTCCTGGAATGCGCGCTCTTCGGGCGACATCTCATCCAGGCTCTTGACGCGCTTGGCTCCGGTTTCAACGAGCTGGGCGTACATACAATACCTCCGGTTCGGCTTGTTGTTCTGTGAGCAAGAATGCTCTCTTCTTGTTTCTCTGATTTTAGTCAATATTAAATGATACTGAATAAAAATCAAGGAACTGGTTTGTGTGTCATGTCAGGTTAAAAGGTTACGTAATAGATTTTTAACCATTTGAAAGCATGAATAAAAAAAGTGATACGCAATGAAAAACTATCGAGATCTATTGTGAGAGAGTTAAATTAAATCCCGATGACCCGGATGGTAAGAGCCCCCGGTCTGCCGTCGAGGTCGACCGGGGCGCTACCGGAGCTTACTTCCGGCGGTCGATAACCCGCTTGGCCTTGCCCTCGGAGCGGGCCAGACGGTTGGGTTCCACCACGTCTACACGGGTGCTGATACCGATGTAGGACTTGATGTGGTGGGCCAGCTCCTTGGCGGCCTTGGCGCGTATCTCGTCACCCATGCCGGCCTCCGGCTTGAGTTCGGCACGGATGTCCACGCAGTCCAGGTTGCCTTCCTTGTAGACCTCGATCTCGTAGTGCGGCGCCAGCGCCTCGCACTTGAACACCTGCTCCTCGATCTGGCTCGGGAACACGTTCACACCGCGGATGATCAGCATGTCATCGCTGCGCCCGGTGATCTTGTCGATACGGCGCATCGGGCGGGCCGTGCCAGGCAACAGCCGGGTCAGGTCGCGGGTGCGGTAGCGAAGGATTGGCAGGGCGACTTTGGTGAGCGAGGTGAATACCAGCTCGCCGTACTCGCCATCCGGCAGAACCTCGCCGGTGTTCGGATCAATGATTTCCGGATAGAAGTGGTCTTCCCAGATGGTCGGGCCGTCCTTGGTCTCGATGCATTCCATGCCAACGCCGGGACCCATCACCTCGGACAGGCCGTAGATGTCCAGGGCCTGGATGCCGAGGCGCCCCTCCAGTTCGGTGCGCATGCTGTTGGTCCAGGGCTCGGCGCCGAAGATGCCCAGTCGCAGGGGCAGTTCACGCGGATCGATGCCCTGGCGGTCCATCTCGTCGGCAATGTTGAGCATGTAGGATGGTGTCACCATGATGATGTCCGGCTGGAAATCCTTGATCAGCTGGACCTGCTTTTCGGTCTGGCCACCGGACATGGGGATGACGGTACAGCCCAGCCGTTCGGCGCCGTAGTGGGCGCCCAGACCGCCGGTAAACAGACCGTAACCGTAGGAAACGTGCACCTTGTCACCGCGATAGCCCCCGCCGGCGCGGATGCTGCGGGCTACGATATCGGCCCAGGTGTTGATGTCACTCTGGGTGTAGCCAACAACGGTCGGCTGGCCGGTGGTACCGCTGGACGCGTGTACCCGGACCACATCGGACATCGGCGTGGCGAACATGCCGAACGGGTAGTTGTCCCGCAGGTCCGCCTTGGTGGTGAACGGGATCTTGGCCAGATCTTCCAGGGAGTTGATGTCCATGGGCTTCAGACCGATGTCATCAAACGCCTTCCGGTAAAACGGAACATTGGTGTAGGCATGGACCACGCTCCAGCGCAGGCGCTGCAGTTGTTCGTGACGAAGTTCGTCAATGCTGGCGGTTTCCATGCGGTCGAGTTTGCCGATTTTTTGTAGTGGTAAGGTCATGATTCTGTCCTGCTTGTACTTGTGCCGTTACGTCAACGTGTCAGTCATAATGTTTTTTTACTCGGCGCTGTCGGTGCGCTCGATGATCAATGCGATACCCTGGCCAACGCCGATGCACATCGTGCACAGGGCGTAACGGGCTTTCTTGCCGGCCTTGTGGCGCCGCTCCAGCTCGTTCAATGCGGTGGTTACCAGCCGCGCGCCGCTCATGCCCAGTGGATGGCCCAGTGCGATGGCGCCACCGTTTGGATTGACGTGCTCGGCGTCGTCCGGCAGGCCCAGATCCCGGGTCACGGCCAGCGCCTGGGCGGCAAAGGCTTCGTTCAGTTCGATCACGTCCATGTCGGCCAGTTCCAGGCCGGCGGTCTTGAGGACCTTGCGCGTGGCCGGTGCCGGGCCAAAACCCATGATCCGGGGCTCGACGCCTGCGGTGGCCATGGCAACGATCCGTGCCCGCGGCTTGAGGCCATACTGTTTCAAGCCGTCCGCGCCGGCCATCAGCAGGGCGCAAGCACCGTCGTTGACCCCGGAGGCGTTGCCGGCGGTGACCGTGCCGTTCTCGCGGAATGGGGTTGGCAGCTTGGCCAGCTTTTCCAGGCTGGTTTCCCGGGGATGCTCGTCGGTATCAACCACCAGCGGATCCTGCTTGCGGCGGGGGATGGTGACCGGGGTGATTTCCCCGGCAAAAATGCCTGCAGCCTGGGCGGAAGCACTACGCTGCTGGCTGCGCAGAGCGAAGGCATCCTGGTCTTCACGGGAAATATTGAATTGCTCGGCCACGTTCTCGGCGGTCTCGGGCATGGAGTCGATGCCGTATTGTTTTTTCAGCACAGGGTTGACGAAGCGCCAGCCGATGGTGGTGTCAAAAATCTCCGCCTTGCGGCTGAAGGGGCTGTCGGACTTGCCCATGACGAAGGGTGCACGGGACATGGACTCAACACCGCCAGCAATCATCAGGCGGGTTTCACCGGTACGGATGGCGCGGGCAGCGCTGCCGATCGCATCCATGCCGGAACCACACAGACGGTTGATGGTGCTGCCCGGTACGTCTACCGGCAGGCCAGCCAACAGCAGGGACATGCGGGCTACGTCCCGGTTGTCCTCACCCGCCTGGTTGGCGCAGCCGTAGAGCACGTCGTCCACCTTGGACCAGTCCAGGTCCGGGTGGCGCTCTACCAGGGCTTTGATCGGAATCGCACCGAGGTCATCAGCCCGGACCGGGGAAAGTGCGCCACCGTAACGACCGATGGGCGTACGGATGGCGTCGACGATGTAAGCGTCCAGCAGGCGGTTGTCAGTGCTCATGAATTGTCCTCCGAATTGCGGACGGTGCCGCGAACTTCATAGGAGCGGCCGCGGAACAGTGCCACGGTGCGGCCGTCCTGGTTGGTCAGGGTAATGTCGTAAATGCCGGTACGGCCGCCACGGGAACGCTCTTCCGCGGTAGCGGTCAGCAGATCCCCCTCTTTGGCGCCGGACATGTAGTCAATGCTGCAGCCGGAAGCCACGGTGGCCCGGTCATAGCTGTTGCAGGCAAAGGCAAAGGCGGAGTCGGCCAGGGTGAACAGATAACCACCATGGCAGGAACCATGGCCCTGAATCATGTCGGGGCCGACGGTCATGGACAGGGTGGCCTTGCCCGGGGCGACCGACACGATTTTCATGCCCAGTTTCTGACTTGCACGGTCCCTGGCGAACATGGCCTCAGCGCATTCTTCAGCCAGTTTCTGTGGATCGATATTGCTCATGCATGGAACCCCTTGTTAGCAAAGCTGTTTTTTCTCAGTAGCAGCGACGGCCGGTACCGATCCTCGCCGTAGCTGTTCTGGATATGGGTCAGCACGGTGAAGGTGCGGCCGGCCCCGAGCCGGTCACTCCAGCTAAGCGGACCTTCCGGGTAGTTCAGGCCGGCTTTCATGGCCAGATCGATATCGGTAACCGTGGCCACGCCGTGCAGGTGGGCGTCGGCACCTTCGTTCGCCAGCATGGCGACGGTGCGCATGATCACCAGGCCCGGACGATCCGCAATGCGACTGACCGCAAGACCGGCCTTCTGCAGCAGGGCGCAGGCATCGTCGATGGCCTCTCCGGAAGCCTGGTCTGCCGCAGCGATGGCAAGGCGGGTGGCTTCGGCATAGTTGAAAGCAAGGTCAAACAGCACCAGGTTGGCGCAGCCTTCCTCCGCGGCCCGCTCGGTGGCCATACGGCCGTCGGTCAGTGCCAGCACGGCCTGGCCAAAGCGCAGCTGGCCACTACCCGCTCGCTCGATGATCTTCAGACCGGCATCCCGGAGACGACCCACCAGAGCCGAGGCGGGGCCCAGGCTGCCTTCGACGATAACCACGGATTCACTGCTCTGGCGCGGAGCTTCGGTCTGCGGCTCGGGGTGCTCTGCCCCCTCCTGGTAGCTATAGAAGCCCTGGCCGCTCTTGCGACCGAGATGGCCCGCGGAGACCAGTTCCTGCTGAACCAGTGACGGCAGGAAGCGGGAGTCCTGGTAGTAGGCGTTGAACACCGAGTTGGTCACTGCGTAGTTGACGTCATGGCCGATCAGGTCGGTGAGCTCGAAGGCGCCCATGCGGAAGTTGCCCGCCTCGCGCATCAGGGCGTCAAGGGTGGCCGGGTCCGCTGCCTGTTCCTGGACAAGCCGCAGGCTCTCGGCGTAGAACGGCCGGGCGACCCGGTTCACGATAAAGCCGGGAGTCGAAGTCGCATAGACCGGTTTCTTGCCCCAGTTGGTGGCGGTGTCATAGACCGCCTCGGCCACGGTTTTGTCGGTAGCCAGACCCAACACCACTTCCACCAGCGCCATCAGCGGAGCTGGGTTGAAGAAGTGCATGCCCACCAGGCGACCGGGATGCTTCATGTCCGCGCCGAGTGAGGTGACGGAAATGGAAGAGGTGTTGGTGGCGAGGATCGCATCCTCACTGCACAGTGCCTCGAGGTCCGTCAGCAGGGCTCGCTTAATGTCGAGGTTTTCGACGATCGCCTCTATCACCAGTCCGCTCCCGGCCACTTCCGAGAGGTTGGCTACAGGCTGGATGTGATCGAGCAGGGCGTCCAGGTCCTGTTGCGTCATCTTGCCCTTATCTACTCGGCGTTGGAGAACCTTGGCGATGCCATTACGGCCGGTCTCGGCCGCACCTTCGCGCTGGTCATGCAGGAATACATGGTGCCCGGCCTGGGCCGCTACCTGTGCGATGCCGGCGCCCATGGCGCCGGCGCCGATGACTGCAACCTTGGTTTGGGTATCCAGTGCGGGCATGGTTTATTTCCCCTTGAAAGACGGTGTGCGTTTTTCCATGAAAGCGGCCACGCCTTCGCGATAATCTTCGGTGCGACCGGCTTCCCGCTGCAGGTCGCGCTCGAGATTGATCTGTTCCTCGAAGGTGTTGTTGACGCTGGCGTGCAGGGCCTGCTTGATCAGTGCCAGGCCCTTGGTGGGCTGGGTGGCAAAGTGACGGGCCAGTTTCATGGTCTCTTCCATCAGCTGGTCATCGTCCACGCACTGCCAGATCATGCCCCAGTTTTCCGCCTTCTCGGCGCTGATCTTGTCGCCCAGCAGGGCCATGCCCTTGGCCCGGGCCATACCTGCCACCCGCGGCAGGGTCCAGGTGCCGCCGGAGTCCGGTACCAGGCCAAGTTTGCAGAAGGCCTGCACAAAGCTGGCGGAGCGGGCTGCAACGGTGATGTCGCAGGCCAGCGCGATGTTGGCGCCCGCACCGGCGGCCACGCCGTTCACTGCGCACAGCACCGGCATCGGCAGATCCCGCAGGCTGCGCATCATCGGGTTGTAATAGTTCTCCAGCGAGGCACCCAGATCCGGCATTTCCTGGCCCGGGGAAACGCTGCGATCAGAGAGGTCCTGGCCGGCACAGAATCCCCGGCCGGAACCGGTGATGACCAGCACCCGCACAGTCTCGTCCTTGCGGACAGTGTCGATCGCATCGCGCATGCGCTCGTGCATCTCGACATTGAAGCTGTTGAGGTTGTCCGGTCGGTTCAGGGTGAGCAGGGCGACACCCTGATCGATTTCAAGAAGGATGCTCGGCTGGGTCATGGTGTTGTCCCGTTGTTGGTAGCAAGAAATGGTTTGGAACGCTCAGCGTCCCCTTACAGGAATGGCGAAGATCCCCCGGAGCACGCGACGGGTGTCCGGGCGGAGGTTCGCAGTGGCGGTATCGGTCATTCCCGTTACCGCTTCCGCGGGCGTGATGTGCAGGTTGTTTGGCATAAGCAATCCGGGGTGACTTTGTTTTTGTCTCAGGTGCCGGCTTCGCCGGTCGAATTCCGGGTGCTGCATGCCCTGGCTGATTTGGTCTGTCAGGGCCGAATGCGAGAATGAGTATATCTCAGAATTGATACCCGTCAAGGATCATTGGTATCTACTTCTGTATCACTTTGGCGTTCTGGGGATGAAATTCCTGTTTATCTTGATGAAAATAAAGAAAAATAAATTCGGGTGTTGAATTTTTTACAGCCATTCCGAAGACAATTGATCCTTGTTAAACGGGCCGGGGACATGAAGTTCCATATAAAAACGGATAATGTGATACGGAAAATGAATCACAACCATCTTTTTGGGTTCCATAAGGTCTCGTGCCGGTACCCCCTGCCAACAGGAGAAAGTTATGCCCGTATACAGCATTGAAGGTGTTGTCCCGGTTGTCCACTCCACCGCTTATGTTCACCCGAGCGCCATACTGATTGGTGACGTCTGGATCGGACCGGACTGCTACGTGGGGCCGGCCGCCTGTTTGCGGGGTGATTTCGGGCGTGTCGTCTTGATGGAAGGATCCAACATCCAGGACACCTGCGTGATGCACGCCTTCCCTGGTATGGACACGGTCATCGAGAAGAACGGTCACGTCGGCCACGGCGCGATTCTGCACGGTTGCATCGTGGGTGAAGATGCGATGGTCGGGATGAATGCGGTGGTGATGGATGAGGCCCATATCGCCCCCCGTTCCATTGTCGGGGCCGGAGCCCTGGTAAAGGCCAAATTTCAGTGCGAGCCTGCTTCCCTCATCGTTGGTTCGCCCGCCAAGGTCTTGCGCACGCTGAGTGACAAGGAAGTGGACTGGAAGAAGAAGGGAACCGAGGAGTATCAGCGACTGACCCGCCGCTCACTGGCGAGCCTCGTGGAATGTCAGCCTTTGGAGAAGGGCGAGCCGGATCGTCCCCGGGTTGACGCCGGCCAATACCAGCCTAAGCACCAGTCCTGATAGGGCGCTCCGGAGTCGGGTAGTGAAATGGCGGCTCAGGCCGCCATTTCCGATTTCAGAGCATCGATAATGATGCGTGCGAAGTCCTCGGGGGAGTCTTCCTGCAGGAAGTGGCCACCCCTGAGGGTGATGTGGGGTTGTCCGTGGGCGCCGGGAATCTGCCGCTGCATGTAACGGTCTTTACCCCGGGTAATGGGGTCGCCGCTGCTGAAGCAGGTAATGAACGGTTTGTGCCATTTTTCGAGCACCTTCCACGCCGCCCGGTTGGCCAGCCCGGCCGGGTCGTTCCTGGATACGGGGACCAGTTTCGGGAAAGCACGGGCGCCGGCCTTGTATTCCGTTGAGGGGAAAGGTGCGTCGTAAGCTGCTTGCTCGGCCCTGGTCAGCGGTCGTTCCGTGCCCAGCTGTACGATCCTTCCGACCGGGAGCCAGGGGCTGTAAGTGACGAAGGCCTTCCACAGGGAAAACATGGCCGGTGCGCGGTTTTCTCCGGTGGGAAGCATCCCGTTACCCACGATAATACGGCGAAACCGGTGGGGATGTTCGACCGCGAGGCGGAGCCCAAGCAATGAACCCCAATTCTGGCAGACCAGCGTGATCTCCCTCAGATCCAGCTTTTCGATCCAGCTGCCCAGCCAGGCCATGTGGCGCTCATAACTGTAATCCGCCATCGCTGCCGGCTTGTCCGATTTGCCGAAACCGATCAGGTCCGGGGCGAGCGCCCGGTGGCCGGCGGCGGCGATCAGCGGAATCATGTGCCGGTAAAGGTACGACCAGGATGGCTCGCCATGCAGCATCAGCACGGGTGAAGCGCCGCGGGGGCCTTCATCGACGTAGTGCATTCTCAGGTTGGGCGCTACGTCGAGATAGTTGGGAGAAAAAGGGTAATCCGGCAGACCCTGAAAGCGGGCTTCGTCGGTTCTCAGAATACGCATGCCATCGACTGTCCTGACTGATAGGTTGCGCAATTGCCGTTATGACAATTCTCGCAAATCAGGATAAATCAGATGGCTGTTTCATGTGTTTGAGTTGCGTAACAGTGCGTAGCCCGTTTGAATCAGCAGGCAAGATCGAGTAGGCGGTCCGGGTTGTCGATCTTTGTCATGGCGCTGTCACAGCAGTTCACGGCACCGCAATCATCGGCCGAGCACAAGGCGATAATCCGGCACCGGATATCCTGCTGGTTCTCGCCCTCGTTGCGGAACATGCGGGCGCGGGAAAGAATGGAGCGGCAATGGCCACAGAGCAGGGTCGGCACGGCACAGCCTTCGGCCAGAATGGCGTTGTAATGGGTCTGCTCAGTCATAGGTATCCTCCTGATCATTTCAGACTAGGGCCCCAAGATGACAATACAGAGTCGGCCTTTCGCTAAGATTTCCGTTTCTATACGGATCCTTTATCCGGATCGATCACTGGCCGCCGGTTGGAGCGTTTATCTTCCCAGTTAAGCTCCTTGGGATCGTACCAGCCGATAGCGTCGAGCACCTTCTGGCGGGTGCGCGGGGAAAGAGTGGGCCAGAGTTCCTGGAAATCGTCCAGGCCTTGTTCCCGTTGCTTCTGCTGTTTGCTCTGCAGTCGATTGATGATTCTCGGTAGCTGCAGAGCCTCCCCGAGCTGGCCCGCTACCAGCACCTCTTGTCCCATTACCTTGCGACGATGGGTTCTCGCCGCCAGCACGCGCTGAAGCTCTGTGGCGGCATCAAGGGCGGTTTCGGTGGTAAAGGTTTCCAGTTCCAATAATGTGACTCGTTTGTCGGTTAACCCGTAACCGATCACTATAACCTGAAGCAGGCTACAGTGGCCATGTCATCGTGGTAGGCTATCGGGCCGGAGTAACCGCGTAGACCCCCGGTTACCGTTCACTGCTTTGGGAAGATCTGACTTATGTACGCAAAACTTGAAACACGGACTTTTTTGGCCTTGCTTGTCGGCGTTTCCCTCGCGTTCGTGTTTCTGATGAAGCCCTTTTTCGGCCCTATTTTCTGGGCAGTGGCGATCGCGCTCATCTTCCATCCAGTGCAGAATCTGCTGGTCCGCTGGCTGGGAGAGCGGCCCAATACCAATGCGCTGATCACCCTGCTGTTCTGCATGGTGATCGTGGTAATTCCCGTGCTCGTTCTGGTGACATCCCTGATTGCTCAGGGCGTGGAGCTGTACCAGCAGATCCAGCGCGGTGAGATCCGTCCGGGGGAATATATCGACCAGGTGAATCAGTCCTTCCCTGCGATCCAGGCGTTTCTGGCGCAATTTGATATCAGCTTTACCGAGTTGCGGGACCGGGCCGTCAGCCTGTTCGTCGGTGGCAGCCAGTTCCTGGCCAAACAGGCTCTGGGCATTGGCCAGAATACCTTCCAGTTTTTCATGGGCCTGGCCCTGATGGTATATCTGGCCTTCTTCCTGTTACGGGACGGCCACCACCTTGTGGAATTGATCATCCGGGCGCTGCCCCTGGGCGATGAGCGTGAGCGCCTGCTGTTTGCCAAGTTCGCCGAGGTCACGCGCGCAACGGTGAAGGGCAATCTCTTGATCGCCATTATCCAGGGAGCCCTGGGCGGCCTGATCTTCTGGGTTCTTGGTATAACCGGCGCACTCTTGTGGGGCGTGGTGATGGCCATCGTATCTTTGCTGCCGGCGGTCGGCGCTGCCCTGGTCTGGGTACCGGCGGCGATATACCTGGCGGCGGTTGGCGATATTGTTTCCGCCATTGTCCTCACCGTGTTCGGCGTGGTGGTGATTGGTCTTGCCGATAATCTCCTGCGGCCGGTGCTGGTTGGGCGTGATACCAAGCTGCCGGATTATATAGTCCTGCTGTCGACCCTTGGCGGCATTGTCATGTTCGGGATCAACGGCTTTGTCATGGGCCCTTTGGTTGCGGCCCTGTTCATGGCTTTCTGGGGGATTTTTATCCGGGAGTTCGGGCACGAGGCAGAAACAGTCCGCCATCCCGGCACCGGGCCGGAACCCGAAGATGAGAACTGCGGCAACCGGCATGGCGGCAAGCTGTGATAGCGTAGTCATTGTTTGCCTCAGCCTGTGGAGATAGGCACCACACAACAAGAAAAGACCGATGCCGGCGAGGCATCAGGAGTAAGGCAGGTGAGTACCATGAAGAAAACGACCCGTTCTTTCGGTCGCCTTCTGGCCGCAGCCGGTGTGGCGATCACACTGGGCCTGGCGCCCTTGGCCCACGCAGATGAAGCCGTGGCAGTGAAAAATGCCCTGTACGGTGCCGGTTACGACATCACGAACGTCAGCTCCGGGATGGATGACAAGACCCGTGCCGCGCTGACCCAATTCCAGAAAGATCACGGCCTGGAGGCTACCGGTGCCCTGAACGAGGAAACCCGGAAGGCACTCGGAATGATCACCGTTAAGGTCGCTGCGGCCGCGCCAGCCCAGGTCGGATCGCAGGATGCGACGGCATCGTCGGCCAGTAATGCGCCGGCCCAGCCTGCCGGGAAGTCCGGGGAAAAGGACGCTATCGAGGAAGACGAGGACGGTGGCTGGTCGCTCTGGTAGCGCTGCCGGTTCGCCGCTCACAAAAAAAAGCCCACCAGGTTGATGCTTGGCGGGCTTTTTTGGCTAACCGAGAAAATCAGTCGAGTTTCGACAGGTCCCGAACTGCACCCTTGTCGGCACTGGTGGCCAACAGGGCATAGGCCTTGAGGGCAGCCGAGACCTTGCGGTCGCGCGGCAGGTCCGGCTTCCAGCCCTTGGCGTCGCGGGCTTCCCGGCGACGGTCCAGTTCCTGCTGATCCACCTGGACATTGATGGAGCGGTTGGGAATATCGATCAGGATGGTGTCGCCGTTCTCGATCAGGCCGATCGCACCGCCGGCTGCCGCCTCGGGGGATGCGTGGCCTATTGACAGGCCGGAGGTGCCGCCGGAGAAACGGCCGTCCGTCAGCAGGGCACAATCCTTGCCCAG
>NZ_JAWOIS010000089.1:0-65323 GCF_046484525.1 Marinobacter sp. | reverse complement strand
ACCTTGCTGCCATCGTCCAGGGTGAACTCATATAGCGTATTTTCCAGATCCTTCTCTTTCACCAGTACGCCCTGGAAGGCTTCGGGGTTGAAGCGGAAGGTGGTGCAACCCTTCAGGCCTTTGTCGTAGGCGTACAGGTAGATGCCCTTGAAGTCCGGGTATGCGAAGTCTGTCGGAACGTTGGCCGTCTTGGAAATCGAGGAATCTACCCACTTCTGGGCAGCGGCCTGGATGTCCACGTGCTGCTTCGGCGTGACGTCTTCCGAGGTGGTGAAGTAGGCCGGCAGTTTCTTGTCCTCGTCCTCGGAGAACGGCATGGCGCCCGGGTTCACCAGGTGGCGGTAGGCCAGCAGTTCGAAGGAGAATACGTCTACCTTCTCCTTGGTCTTGCGGCCCTCGCGGATGATGTTGCGCGCGTAGTGGTGCGAGAAGCTCGGCTCGATGCCGTTACTGGCGTTGTTGGCCAGTGACAGGCTGATGGTGCCGGTGGGTGCGATGGAGGTGTGGTGGGTAAAGCGGCCACCTTTCTCGGCCAGCTGGTTCACCAGCTCCGGCTCCACGTGGGCGATCTGCTGCATGTAGCGGCTGAAGCGGGCGTGCAGCAGTTTGCCTTTGAGGATGTCGCCAACCTTGTAGCCTTCTTTGGCCAGCTCCGGGCACTTGGTCATCATCTTCGGGGTGATTTCGAACTCTTCGTCCATGATCGGGGCCGGGCCTTTTTCTTCGGCCAGGGCCAGGGACTGGCGCCAGCCTTCCACGGCCATTTCACGCACCACTTCCTCGGTGAACTGCACGGACTCGTCAGAGCCATACGGCATGCGCAGCATGGCGAGGGTGGAGCCCAGGCCCAGGATGCCCATGCCGTGGCGACGCTTGTGCGTGATCTCGTGGCGCTGCTCGGCCAGCGGCAGGCCATTGATTTCAACCACGTTGTCGAGCATGCGGGTGAAGATGCCCACGACCTTGCGGTACTTCTCGTAGTTGAAGCTGGCCTTGTCGGTGAACGGGTATTCCACGAACTTGGTCAGGTTCACCGAGCCCAGCAGGCAGCTGCCATATGGAGGCAGGGGCTGCTCGCCGCAGGGGTTGGTGGCGCGGATGTCTTCGCAGAACCAGTTGTTGTTCATCTGGTTGACCTTGTCGATCAGGATGAAGCCCGGTTCGGCGTAGTCGTAGGTGCTGGTCATGATGGTGTCCCAGATGAACTGGGCCTTGACGGTCTTGTAGATGCGGCAGGCAACCTTACCTTCATTGTTGACCACGTAGCCGTCCTGCACCGGGAAATCGCGGTACAGGTACTGGGAGGTATCGCTCAGGTCCAGGCCTTCGCCTTCCACTTCCTTTTGGGTGACCGGGAAGGAGAGGTGCCAGTCATCGCCGTTTCGCACGGCTTCGATGAAGTCCTCGGTGATCAGCAGGGACAGGTTGAACTGGCGCAGGCGGCCGTCTTCACGCTTGGCCTGGATGAACTCGATCACGTCCGGGTGGTGAACGTCGAAGGTGGCCATCTGTGCACCGCGGCGGCCACCGGCGGAGGACACGGTGAAGCACATGCGGTCGAAGATATCCATGAAGGACAGCGGGCCGGAGGTGGTGGCGCCGGCGCCGGCGACATAGGCGCCGCGGGGGCGCAGGGTGGAAAACTCGTAACCGATACCACAGCCGGCCTTGAGGGTCAGGCCTGCTTCGTGGTTCTTCTCCAGGATGTCGTTCATGGAGTCATGGACGGTGCCGGAGACGGTACAGTTGATGGTGGAAGTAGCCGGTTTGTGGGCTTCGGCACCGGCGTTGGAGGTAATACGACCGGCCGGGATGGCGCCGTTCTGCAGGGCCCAGATGAAGTCCTTCATGTGCCTGGTGCGCACGGACTTGTTTTCCACTTCCGCCAGGGCTTTGGCCACACGTTCGTAGGTGGCGTTGATGTCCTTGTCGACGGGTTCACCGGTCTTGGTCTTGAGCTGGTATTTGCTGCTCCAGATATCCAGTGAAGCTTCCTGCATGGGAATCGTTGTGATCACTGCCTGTGCCTTAGCGTTCATTGCCACCCTCGGTTCTTCCAGTGTGTCTCTTTTCGATGGCGCCGTCTCCGGTGCCACACCCCTTTGAGTCGTGTTGCGTCTGTCAGTTTCTGTGTCTTGCGGGCCCGGCTTGGGCAGATAGGGAAGAAGACCACAAGATGTGGGGGTCTTCCCTGCCAGCCATTGATGGCCGTTCCCGTTGTGTGATCGTTGTTGCGGGCCTGGCTGAGGCCTTCTCACGCCTGCCGGGTGGGCAGGTCTGCTTCGTCCTTGTGGCCCTATATATGGGCTTATTTCTTAACGAGTATAACAGGATATAGTATTGAGTGAATAAGAACGCAACTATTGATTGAGGGTGCAGGGCAAAGAAAATCAATGGAAGAGGGCTTGAAAATACCGAAAGCCGCGTGAAAACGGGCTCTTGGGAAGGATTGCTCAAAAACACTACATATTGTGGTCAGAAAACCGCCAAACTGCGCCGCCGATCGGGATTCTGACAACAAAAAAGCGGGGCTGATTGCCAGCCCCGCTTTTATTATCCGGTCCCGGCGGACAGATCAGCCCAGCAGCAGACTATCGTCGTCCACTTCAAGGCCGCGCTGTTTCTCGAACAGCCCGAGCAGGTCCTTCACTTCCAGACCTTCCCGTTCCTTACCGGCAATGTCGAACACCACCTGGCCCTGATGCAGCATCACTGTGCGGGTACCGACTTCCAGTGCCTGTTTCATGCTATGGGTCACCATCAGGGCAGTGAGTTTCTGCTCCTCGATGATCTTTTCGGTCAGTTCCAGTACGAAGGCAGCGGTTTTCGGGTCCAGGGCGGCGGTGTGCTCGTCCAGCAGCAGGATGCTGGAGGGCGTCAGGCTTGCCATCAGCAGGCTCACGGCCTGGCGCTGGCCGCCGGAGAGCAGGCCCATCTTGTCGCCCAGGCGGTTTTCCAGGCCAAGTTTGAGGGAGGAGAGGCTCTCCCGGAACTGACCCAGGTACTGTTTCTTGACCGCTGAGGTCAGCCCACGGTGCTGGCCACGCTTGATGGCGAGGGCCAGGTTTTCCTCGATGGACAGATTCTCGCAGGTGCCCGCGAGTGGGTCCTGGAACACCCGGGCCACCCGTGCCGCGCGTTTGTGGGTGGGCAGGCGGGTAACGTCCTGGTTGTCCACGATGATCTGGCCCGTGTCCACAATCACTTCGCCGGCGAGGGCGTTGAGGAACGTGGATTTGCCGGCGCCGTTACTGCCGATCACGGTCACAAATTCACCCTGGTTCACGGTCAGGCTCATGCCCCGGAGTGCCGGGTTTTCCAGCGGCGTTCCCTTGCCAAAAGTCAGTCGGAGATCGCTTGCACTGATCATGTCGATTCCTCAGGCCTTTTTGCGGGTGAGTTTGCCGATCACGGAATTGCGCACGCCCGGCAGGACAATGGCGAGGGTCACGAGTACGGCGGTGATCAGGTTCAGATCCTGGGCCTGTAGGCCAAGCACGTCGGCATTCAGGGCAAAGGCAATGGCCAGGCGATAGATGATGGCGCCCACCACGCAGGCAATGAGTGCCCGGACAACCGTGGAGGGTGTGACCAGGGCCTCACCGCCAATCAGGGAGGCCAGGCCGATGACGATCACGCCCACACCCATGGTGACGTCCGCCGCACCCTGACTCTGGGCAAACAGCGCGCCGGCGAGGCCCACCAGGCCGTTGGACAGGGCAACACCCAGAACGATCATGCCGCCGGTCGCGATACCCTGGGCCCGGGCCATACGGGGGTTGGCGCCAGTGGCGCGCATAGCCAGACCGGTTTCCGATTTCATGAAACGCCACAGCAGGATCAGTGAGATGAACACCACGATCAGGAGCAGCAGCACCGGCACCTGGTGGAATGCCAGGTCCAGCTCGTACCAGGGGGTGAGCACGGTTTCCTCGGTCAACAGGGCCACGTTGGGCCGGCCCATGATCCGGAGGTTCACCGAGTACAGGGCGATCATGGTGAGGATCGAGGCCAGCAGGTTCAGGATGTTGAGCTTGACGTTAAGTAGCGCGGTCACGGCACCGGCTGCCATACCGGCGAGTACGGCCGCACCGGTGGCGATCCAGGGATTCCAGCCAGCGATGATGAGCATGGCGGCCACCGCAGCACCCAGCGGGAAGCTGCCGTCAACGGTGAGATCGGGGAAGTCGAGAACGCGGAACGAGATGTAGATGCCGAAGGCAACCAGGCCGTAGATGAGGCCGGTTTCCAGGGCGCCGTAAAAAGCGATTTCGCTGAGCATGGGTAGTATTCACTGTGAAAGAAAAACGGGCGGGCCCTTGTGGGGGTCCGCCCGTATTGGTCAGGGCGTTTACTTGTCGCTTTTGACGACTTCTTTCGCTTCCTTGACGAAATCTTCGGACAGGGTGATGCCCATGCGCTCGGCGGCGGCCGGGTTTACGAACAGGTCCAGGGTGTCCATGGTTTCAACAGGCATGGTGGCGGTGTCCGCACCTTCAAGCACGCGGTAGACCATCTTGCCGGTCTGGCGGCCGTGCTCGTAGTAGTTGAAGCCGAGGGCTGCCACGGCACCACGCTCAACGGTGGCAGTGTCGGCGGCGAACACCGGGATGTCGGCGCGCTCGCCCACGGAGATGACCGCTTCGGCGGCACTGATCACGGTGTTGTCGGTGGTCAGGTAGATGGTGTCAGCCTCGCCCACCAGGGAGCGGGCGGCACCCAGAACCTCGGAGGTCTTGGTGGCGGCGGCCTTGACCAGCTCCAGGCCACGGGCGGCCAGACGCTCTTCGAGCATATTGACCAGGGAAACGGCGTTGGCTTCACCCGGGTTGTAGACGGTACCGATGCGCTTGGCATCCGGCATCACGCGCTGGAGCATGTCCAGGTGCTTATCGAGCGGCAGCATGTCGCTGACGCCGGTGATGTTGGCGCCAGGTGCTTCAAGGCTCTTGATCAGCTTGGCGCCTACCGGATCGGTAACAGCGGAGAACACAACCGGGATATTGCGGGCCGCTGCGGCCACGGTCTGGGCGGAGGGCGTGGCGATAGCCACGATTACATCCGGGCTCTCTCCGACGAACTTGCGAGCGATCTGAGAGGCGATGGCGGAGTTGCCCTGGGCACTCTCGTGCATCACGGTCAGGTTTTCGCCTTCCTTGTAGCCTTGTTCAGCCAGCTGGTCCTTGACGCCTTGGTAAACGGCGTCCAGCGCAGGGTGTTCGACGATCTGCGTGATGGCAACTGTCTTGGCTTCCTGGGCCTGTACCAGGCTTGCCGCTGCCAGCAGGGAGGCACCCAGAAGAGTGCGCAGAGTTCTCTTGGCCATATACCCATCTCCGAGTTTATTAATGGTTTCAGGTGTGCCGGGTCTGACGTCCGGAAAGAGCGGGAGTTTATCACAGGCGGGGGGCGTAAGGGGTAGGGGAAGTTGCCAGTGGCACGGTTTTTAACGGAAGAAGTTGTAAATTCTAATTGTTTTGCGTTGGTCACGTTTTGACGGGCGAATGTATGTTGAAATACCCTACGAAAGTCTAATAATACGCCTGATAGGGCGAATAATTAAAAGCATTGTGACGCATAAGGAAGGTCCATGGACACAACAAACAAGCTTCCCCTGGATATGGTCTATCACTGGGAGAAGGCGAAGAAGAGCGACCTCTACATGACCCAGCCCGTGGGCGATGGCAAGGTAGTGGAGTACACCTGGGGTCGTGCGGTGGAGGAGGCGCGCCGGATGGCGGCCTATCTGAAATCCCTGAACCTCCCGGAAAAGAGCCGGGTGGGCATCATTTCCAAGAATTGCGCCCAGTGGGTAATGTCGGATTGGGCCATTTGGATGGCCGGGCACATTTCCGTTCCCCTGTACCCCACGCTGAACTCGGGCACCGTCAACTACATCCTTAACCATGCGGAGTGCGAAGTATTGTTCGTCGGCAAGCTGGATGACTGGGACATGATGAAGCCCGGCGTGCCCGAGTCAGTGCGTTGCATTTCCTACCCGCTGAGCCCGCCCAACGATTTCGAAACCTGGGACGATATTGTCAGCAAGTATCCGCCGCTGGAGGAGAACGTTCAGCGTGATCCGGAAGAGCTGGCCACCATCGTCTACACCTCCGGCAGCACCGGCCGGCCCAAGGGTGTGATGCTGAGCTTCAACAACATGGCGTTTGCCGCCGCCGGCGGCATCGAGACCCTGGGCGTCGGCCCGAACGAGCGGATGCTGTCCTATCTACCGCTGGCTCATGTGTTCGAGCGCACCTTCGTGGAGCTGGGCTCGCTGTATTCCGGCTTCCAGCTGTTTTTTGCGGAATCCCTGGATACCTTTGTCCAGGACCTGCAACGGGCACAGCCCACACTGTTCCTCTCGGTGCCCCGCCTGTGGGTGAAGTTCCAGCACGGCGTGTTGCAGAAACTTCCGAAGGAGAAGATGGACCGCCTGATGAAGATCCCGCTGGTGAACCGGCTGATCAAGAAGAAGGTGCTGAAAGGCCTGGGCCTGGACAAGGTGAAGCTCGCCGGCAGTGGGTCGGCACCGTTGTCCCACGATGTGCTGGACTGGTACCGCAACCTGGGTCTCGAGTTGCTTGAAGGCTACGGCATGTCCGAGAACTTTGCCTATTCCCACATGAACAAGCCGGGTCGGGCCCGCACCGGGTACGTGGGCGAGTCCCTGCCGGGTGTGGAAACGAAGATCAGCGAGGAAGGTGAGGTGCTGGTCAAGAGCCCCGCTACCATGATGGGCTACTACAAGGATGAGGAGAAAACCCGGGAAACCTTTACCGAGGATGGCTTCCTGAAGACCGGTGACAAGGGCGAGATCGATGAGATGGGCCGCCTGAAGCTGACCGGCCGCCTCAAGGAAATCTTCAAGACCAGCAAGGGCAAGTACATTGCGCCGGCGCCGATCGAGAACCGCCTGATGTCCCACGATGCCATCGAGATGGTGTGCGTGTCCGGCGCCAACCAGACCCAGCCCCACGCCCTGGTGATGCTCGGCGAGGAGGCCCGTCCGAAACTGGCGGACAATCATTACCGCAAGCAGCTGGAAGACAGCTTCAAGAACCTCATCCAGGAAGTGAACAAGACTGTCGACCCTCACGAGCAGCTGGCGTTCATTACCGTGGTCAGCGATGAGTGGTCGATCGAGAACAGCTTCCTGACACCGACCCTCAAACTGAAGCGGAACGTGGTGGAGGATGCCTACCAGGCGAAGGTGGATAGCTGGTACGCCAAGAAGCAACCGGTGATCTGGCAGTAAAGCAGCGCTTTCCCCCATTATCACTCAACGAAAGGGCCCGGATTTTCCCGTGCCCTATCTGCATCTGGCCATTTCTGACCGACGTTAGTCGCATGTTGAAAACGCCGGCTCGGGCCTAAACTTCTGGTAGTCAGGAGGAAGTTATGACCCAGTTGGCCCTTTTCCAGAAACGAATCAATGAAGATATTCCCCTGTCCCGAGCGCTGGGCATCCAGCTGCATTCCTGGGACGGTCACGCCCTTGTGCTGAGCGCACCGCTCGAACCCAACCACAACCACCAGGGCACCGGTTTCGGCGGCAGTGTCTATTCCGCTGCGGTAACCGCTGCCTGGAGTCTCACCGAGTTGGCCCTGTGGGATCTCGGGCTCAGGGGCGCCGTGGTTGTGCAGAATGGCAACATCGATTACCTCGAGCCGGTCACCAGCGATTTCTTTGTGGTCTGCCGGTTGCCCGGGGAGGAGATTCCGGCGCGCTTCCGCAAGAGTCTTGCCAGACATGGCAAGGGGCGGCTTGACCTGACCGCTGAGGTGTTCTGCGGGGAACCCACAGTTTTGCCGAAGACCGATCCGGTGGCGGTATTCCAGGGCCGTTTCGTGGTTCAGGATGTGCGGTCCCGGCTAGGTCTCTGAACGGGGCGGCGGGCCGCCACATTCTAGGCAATACTTCGGGTATTGGAGATGGAGCGGCTCATCAGGATGATTGGCACGATCCCCGCGAGGACAATGATCAATGAGGGCAGGGCGCTGTGGAACAGACGCTCGTCTGATGCGAACTGGTAAACGTAGGTCGCCAGGGTCTCGAAGTTGAACGGCCGAAGGATGAGCGTGGCCGGCAACTCTTTCATGCAATCCACGAACACCACCAGGGCTGCCGTCAGCAGGGTTCCCCTGAGCATCGGCAAATGTACGTTCACCAGGGTCTTGCCTGGTGTGTAGCCCAGTGAGCGCGAGGCCATGTCCATGCTCGGCGTGATCTTTTGCAGGGCGCTTTCCACGCTGCCGGCGGACACCGCCAGGAAGCGGACGGTGTAGGCAAACACCAGTGCGAAGGCGGTGCCGCTGAGCAGCAGGCCGGTGCTGAAACCAAAGGTACTTCTCATTAGGCTGTCGAGCCAGTTATCGAAGCCCGCCAGGGGCACAATTACACCCACCGCCAATACCGCGCCCGGCATGGCATAGCCCAGGCTGGAAAGCCGCATCAGGATCTGCATACCCCGGGTGTTATGCAGGCGCCGACTGTAGGCCAGGATAACGCCGATCAGCAGGGTGGTCAGGGCCGCGGTGCTGGACAGGAACAGGCTGTTCAGCGTGTTCTGGATAAAGTCCGGGTTCCAGCTCTCCTCGAAGTATTCCCAGGCATACAGGCCGAGTGTTCCGGCGGGCACCACGAATCCGAGGATGAACGGGATGGCACACACGCCAACACAGATCAGTTGCCGGGGAAAGGACATGGTGAAACGGCGGATCGGATCCCGGTTGTCGCGGGCGGCATACTGCTGTTGACGACGGCGGGAGTAGCGCTCAAGGGTTACCAGAATCACCACGAAAACCAGCATGGTGGTGGCAATCTGCGCGGCACCACCCAGGTTGCCCAGGTTCATCCACGTATCAAAAAGCCCGGCCGTGAGGGTCTGAACGGCAAAAAAGTCGACGGTGCCGAAATCGTTCAGGGTTTCCATCAATACCAGGGACAGGCCGACGGCGACGGCGGGTCGGGCGATGGGTAACACAACCCGGAAGAAGGTGCTCAATGCCGAATGGCCCAGACTGCGGCTGACCGCAAACAGGGACGGCGATTGCTCCAGGAAGGCGGCCCGGGCCAGCAGGTAAACATAGGGGTAGAGCACAAGGCCAATCATCAGGGTGGCGCCTTCCAGGCTGCGAATCTCCGGGAACCAATAGTCAGAAGCATTCTGCCAGCCAAACCAGTCACGCAGGGTGCGCTGAACCGGGCCGGCGTAGTCCAGCAGGCTGGTGTAGACATAGGCAATCACGTAAGCCGGAACCGCAAAGGGCAGCAGCATTGCCCATTCGAAGAATTTGCGTCCGGGAAATTCGCACATGGTCACCGCCCAGGCCGTCGACAGGCCGATCACGAGGGTGATGGCACCAACACCAACCATCAGCTGGATGGTGGTCCACAGGTAACGCGGCAAGGTGGTATCGATCAGGTGAGGCCAGATGTTCTCCTCGGGAAAGAAGGCGAGGAAGATCACTGAAAGCACGGGCAGGGCCACAATGGCGGTAATAAGGGTGGCGGAAATGATCCAGCGACGGGAAGCGCGTTTTGCCAGCAAGGGCTGGGAAAGCCCCGGATCAGCGGCGGTTACGGCCTCGGTCATAATGCTCCCGTCTGTCAAATGGAACTGAGAAAGATTGAGGATTGTAGTCAGCAGTCAGTTGCACTGCAATGACTCGCGTCATTTTAGGAACCGGTAGGCCTGATAAAGGAAAGGGCGCCGCAGCGCCCTTTCCATGGTTCCATTGCTTTTATCCGGTGTGATTACTCGCCGTCGTAATCGACGCGATCAACCAGCTTTACCGCTGCCTCGCGGTTTTCCGCGATGGTCTGCAGGGACAGCTGGTCCGGATTGATCTCACCCCATTCGGCGACGAGGCCGGAGGGCTTCACTTCCGGGTTGGCCGGGTACTCGGTATTGGCCTCGGCGTAGATACGCTGGGCCTCCGGAGAGGACAGGAACTCCATCAACTTGACGGCGTTCTCCCGGTTCGGTGCGCTCTTGGTCATTGAGATACCGCTGATATTCACGTGGGTACCACGGCCATCGGCGTTCGGGAACACCAGGCGAACCTGCTCGGCAATCGGGCGCTGGTTCTCGTCCTGCAGCATGTTGCCGTAGTAGTAGCTATTGCCGATGGAGATGTCACACACGCCTTCGGCAATGGCCTTGATCTGGTCACGGTCGCCGCCCTGGGGCTTGCGCGCCAGATTGTCTTTTACATCCTGCAGCCACTGCTCGGTCCACTCTTCGCCGTGATGGGCGATCATTGAGGAGAACAGGGCGATGTTGTACGGATGCTTCCCGCTACGGGTGCAGATACGGTCGTTCCACTTGTCGTCGGCCAGTTCTTCATAGCTGGTGATTTCACCTTCTTCCACGCGCTCCCTGGAGGTGAAGATCAGGCGGCCGCGGGTGGTCAGGGCAAACCACTTGCCTTCCGGGTGACGCAGGTTTTCCGGGATGTTGCTGTTCAGCACATCGCTGTCCACGCCCTGCACCAGATCACGCTCGACGAGTTCGTTGATGCGGGAGATGTCCACTGTCAGGACCACGTCTGCCGGGCTGTTGCGGCCTTCGCGCTCCAGGCGCTCGGCAAGGCCCTGTTTGGCGAAAACCACGTTGGACTCGATGCCGGTTTCTTTCTCGAAAGCGTTGAGCAACGGCTCAAGCAGGTATGCCTGGCGGTAGGAGTAAATGTTGACTTCGCCCTCGGCGGATGCGGAGAGTGGCATGGCCGCCAGGGCCATTGCTGCAGTTGCTGCCAGTTTCATGCGCATGTTGGTGTTACCTCTGCCTGATATGAGTTTGTTTCGCTTGTAAGAGTCGCAAGCATGTAAAAACAGCAACCATTCTCATTTGTATTGGTGGCAGAGTCAATATCACCTTTGGAATATTTCATGCAAAATGGTGGTATTCTTCAGAACACACTAAAAAACTTGGACTTTTTCGGAATACAGGGACTTTCAGAATGGCCGGCAGAGCAGGGATGATACGCAGAGTTTTCTTTCTATTTATACCGGTGGCAGTCCTGTTACCTGGCTGCGCCAGCTATTACAGCCATTTCGCCATGTTTCCCGCAGAGAACTCACAGGGTGAGGCCCGCCAGGTGCGGGTGTCCTGGGACTCGGCGGAGTACCCGGGCTGGTGGATTCTGGATGACCGTTCGACCGCCATGAAAGTGGAAGCCCAGTGCAGCGCGAGGATATGGCGCCTGCGCGACGACTCCCATGACCGGGCGGGCGCCTGCGGCAAAGGAATCCGGGCCTGTGCCGAGTCTGGCGTGGATCGGGTGGTGGTCACCGGTGAGCATCTGGACCCGTCCGCATGTCTGGTGGTGAACCCGGATGACAGCAACGCCCGGATTGCCGACATCGAGGGCCGGCTGGCATTGCTGGTGGTCTGTGAGCCGGTGGTTCCCGAGTTCGAGGGGGAAGGTGAGGTGGTCAATATGGATTACCTTCGTGCCTCCTCTGTTCCCTACACAGTCTATACTCGAAAGGTGCCACGCGGATCCTTGAGAGCCAGCCTGCCGGCCTTTGACGAGTCCGCCTGCGAGTAACGATGGTGATCGGCGTGATGCAGATCACGGAGTTACAGTCTGTTTACCTTCGGTTACTTTCTGGATCTTTTGGGGTACGAAACTGTAATGGACTCTTGTGTATGCTGGGTCAAAATGTCAAATATCTAAAAATGAATTATTTTCAGGGGTGACTCTCGTGGGCGTCCAACAGAGAAAAGTTGCGGTTCATGACTTGGAAGTGGGCATGTTTGTGTCCGATCTGGACCGGCCCTGGCACCAGACACCGTTTCCGATCCAGGGTTTCTACATCCGCTCCGAGGACGACATCCGGGCGCTGAAATCCCACTGTCGGTGGGTGATGATCGACGTCGCTGAAATCCGGAGCACCTCGAAACTTGAGCAGGACGAGATCAAGCCAGCCTTCGGGCGTAGAATCCTCAAGCGTGGCGGTGACCGGGAAGAGCTCAAACTGCCGCCCTTGGCCATTCAGGAGCCGGTGGAATACGAGACCAGCACCACCCTGAAAAAAGAGATCAAGGTTTCGCGTCTCCTGCTTGACGATGCTGAACTTGCCCTTGAGCGCGCGTTCGAATCCCTGCAAGAGGGCGGCAGCGCCGACCTGCGCCCTGTCGCCGAGATAACCCGCAAGATGGTCGCCAGTGTTATTCGTCACCCCGACGCGCTGCTATGGCTGAGCCGGATTCGGGGCCACGATGACTATATTTATCGTCACTCGCTCAACACGGCGATCTGGGCGTTGGTGTGTGGGCGGCACCTTGGTCTGAATGAAGGCCTCCTGAATCATCTTGGCATGGGCTGCCTGTTGTCCCAGGTGGGTAAAACCGTGCTGCCCCGCGCTTTGCTGAATCAGGAGGGCCAGTTCAGCGCCGAGGATTACGCCCGTTACAGGACTTATGTCGAAAAAGGTCTCGCAATGCTTGAGGGTACCGGTGTATCCCGGGCAGTGCTCAGCGTGGTAGGCGGGCACCGGGAGCGACACAATGGCTCCGGTTTCCCCCAGGGGGTCCGCGGTACCCGGATCCCGCTGATGGCAAAAGTGGCGGGTATTGCCGAGTATTTCGAATCCCTGATCGGCCCCCGGGAAGGCGGAGACGAACCCTTGACACCGGCCAAGGCGGTGAGCCTGCTCTACGAGATGAGAAACATCGAATTCCAGGAAGACCTGGTAGAGAATTTCATCCAGGCGATCGGTGTCTATCCGACTGGGAGCCTGGTGGAACTCAGCGATGGCCAGCGTGGCATTGTGGTCTCCCATTCTCGGGAACGCCGCCTGTGGCCGAAGGTGATGGTAATGACCGACCAGGAGCACCAGCCGCTGAAGTCCGCGCACATTATTGACCTTGCCAAGTACAACGAAAGCCGGGACGTCAACGAAGCCCTGATCGTGAAGGAGTGCCTGCCGCATGGCTCCGAGGGTCTGGATCCTTCGCAGTATGATGTTACCGGTGCGGAATCCCGCTGGAGCCTCGGTCGGCTGATCAGCGGATAATCACCCGCAGGCTCTTGCGTACCCAGCGGTAGGTGTTTTCGGGGCGGAAGCTCATCACCAGCTCCGATTCACCGCCGCTGCTCCCGCTGACGAAATAATTCACCTCGGCACTCTGCCAACTCCACGCGTGTATTGTGACATCCTGCGGGCGAGTGCTGATGGCCTCGATCTCCGCGAGCGTGGTTTCGCCTCCGATTCGTTGCACCCGGACGCTCTTGATTCCGGTATCGCTGGCCGGGTGACTGGCCAAATCCTCATCGAGGTAATAGCCATTGCTGACGGCGGTGGTGATGTCTTGCAGCTCCTGGCGCAGGTAAATTCGCGCATCTTCGTTGTCAATCTCATCCATGGTCCGGATAGCGTCGAGGATACGATCCCGTTTGACCTGCAGGTCTTGCCGGTATGCCACGTCCGGGTCCCAGTCTTCCTCATTTTCCGGCCGTTCCGGGGCATTCTGGATCTGTTCAGGGGTCGGAGGTGGTTCGCAGAGCTCGTCGCCTTCAGGATGAAAGCAGATTCGGGCCAGTAGCTGATTGGCGGGTGAGGGCGTTGTGCCCCTGGCGGTGAATTCCGTGGTGGGCACGTTGAAGTCAATGGGGGCGTCCAGCAGGGGCAGCGCCGCGTTTAGCTGGCCGATCACCCTTTGGCGGATTTCGATGCCCTCGTCTTCCTGCACACCCTGGGTCCAGTCCAGCGACATCAGCAGGCGGGTCAGGTTCATCAGCGCGCCATTGTCCAGCAGATTCAGCTCCGTCCGGGTATGGGTGCGCAAGCCTTCGGCGTCGACCGTCGGCGTTTGCAGCGCACCCCGAATGTCGGGAAAGAATTCCAGCAGGGTGACGTGGGGCCGGGCCGGAACACCTTCTGCCAGAACCAGATCGCCGATCTGAAAGCTCAGGGTCTCGCCGGGATAATAGCTGAACTCACCATCGGCGTTGGTGGTGCCGCTCTGGCTTGCGGTCCGGTAGCTCAGGCCGCTGAAACCGTTGTAGTTGATCTGTCCGGTGTTCGCGGCAGTAGCGCCGCCATCATCACTGCCCAAACAGCCGGACAGGGCAAGGGTGCTCAGGAGGGTGATGAGGGGCGCAGTTCGGTGAACGGATCTCATGTTTCGGCGTACATCCCGGTCTTGATGGCCGGCAGCAGAGATTCAGGCCAGCGTTTTGTAAGTTGTTGTAACCGCATTATAGGGATGCCAGTTGGTGGATATCGCGATTCCTGTCGCAGTTTGGCGGTTTTGCCGGGGCTCCAGGCTTGCCCTTGAATTTCACGAGGTTGCCACAATGAATAGCACTTTACTTTTTGACGTGCGCGGCTGTGGTGGCTGCCATCGAAATCCATCGGATCCGGGATGAGCTATGACCAATGCACTGGAAATTGAGGGCCTAACCAAAACCTACGGTGATGGCTTCCAGGCCCTGAAGGGGATTGATCTTCAAGTCAGGGAAGGGGATTTTTTCGCGTTGCTGGGCCCCAATGGTGCCGGCAAATCCACGACCCTGGGCATTGTCTGCTCTCTGGTGAACAAATCCGCCGGAAAGGTCCGGGTGTTCGGCCATGATATCGATACCAATCTGGCGGATGCGAAGCTGAACCTCGGGGTTGTTCCCCAGGAGTTCAACTTCAACCAGTTCGAGAAAGTGTTCGACATCGTGACCACTCAGGCCGGCTATTACGGGATTCCTCTCAGTCGGGCCTCCGTGTCCGCAGAGAAATACCTCAAGAAACTGGGTCTATGGGACAAGCGCAATACCCCGGCCCGCATGCTCTCCGGTGGCATGAAGCGCCGTCTGATGATCGCACGGGCACTGGTGCACGAGCCTAAACTGTTGATTCTCGACGAGCCCACCGCGGGTGTCGATATCGAGCTGCGCCGGTCCATGTGGATCTTCCTTGAAGAAATGAACCGGGAGGGCACCACCATCATCCTGACCACCCATTACCTGGAGGAGGCGGAAGCCCTGTGCAGGAATATTGCCATCATCGATCACGGTAAGATCCTCAAGCACACGAGCAAGCGTGAGTTGTTGCAGCAACTGAGTGTGGAAACCTTCGTCCTGGATACCGAGAAAGAGCTCTCCGGTGTACCGGAGCTGGAAGGTGTCACCTGTCGCATTAATGACGAAGGTGCCCTGGAAGTGGATGTGAAAAAGGGCCAGGGCCTGAACGCGGTTTTTGCCCAACTGGACCAGCTCGATATCAAGGTGGTCAGTATGCGCACCAAGGCCAACCGACTTGAGGAGCTGTTCATCCGGATGGTGCAAGAGAATGCTGCCGAAGGCCGTAAGAGCGTGGAGGGTGCGGCATGAGACTTGATGCATTGTGGGTCGCCTTCTACACCATTGTACTTCGTGAGATTCGCCGGTTTACCCGGATCTGGCCCCAGACGTTGTTGCCGCCGGCGGTCACCATGACTCTCTACTTCATCATCTTCGGCAACCTGATCGGTTCGCGGATCGGTGAGATGGGCGGCTTCAACTACATGCAGTTCATCGTGCCCGGACTGATCATGATGGCGGTGATCACCAATTCCTACGCCAATGTGGTGTCGTCCTTCTTTTCCATGAAGTTCCAGCGCAGTATCGAGGAGCTGCTGGTTTCACCGGTGCCGAACTGGGTGATCCTTGCCGGCTATGTGACCGGCGGTATGGCGCGTGGCCTTGGGATCGGCGTCATTGTCACGGCGCTGTCCCTGGCGTTCACCCAGCTGTCCATCCACAGTCTTCCGATGGTGGTGGTGACGGTGTTCATGACTTCGGCGCTTTTTGCCCTGGGTGGGTTCATCAATGCCATGCTGGCGACCAAGTTCGATGACATCTCGATTGTGCCGACCTTCGTGCTGACACCGCTGACCTACCTGGGTGGCGTGTTCTACAGCATCGATCTGTTGCCGGGGTTCTGGCAGGGCGTGTCGATGGTGAACCCGATCCTGTACATGGTGAACGGCTTCCGCTTCGGCATACTGGGTGTTTCGGACGTTAATCCGTTCGTGTCTCTTGGTATGATTCTGGTCTTCATCGTTGTGCTGGCGTTCATTGCCCTGCGCATGCTCGAGCGCGGCAAGGGAATCCGCCACTGATTTCAGGAACCGATATGGCTTTGCATAACGCGCCGCTGGGCAAATCCAGCGAATACCCGGATTCTTACGACCCGACCCTGCTGTTCCCGGTGGCGCGGGAGGAAAACCGCCGCCGGATCGGGCTTGAGGATGGTCGCTGGCCCTGGTTCGGTGAGGACCTCTGGCAGGCCTGGGAAGTTTCCTGGCTGCGGCCCGGTGGTGTGCCGGCCGCCGCCTGGGCGGAGATCGTTGTGCCGGCGGCATCGCCATCCATCATTGAATCCAAGTCCCTCAAGCTGTATCTGAACTCCCTGAACCAGCATGTCTTCTCGACGCCGGAGCAGCTGGTGGAAACAGTGGTCAACGACCTTTCCGGCGCCTGTGGCGTGGCCGTTCGGGTCAATTTGCACAGTGTCGATGAGAGCGGGTATGCCATTGGGCGCCCCGAGGGTTACCAGTTGATTGATGACGAGCCGGTCTCGGCTGTGGTGTACCAGTATGCGCCGGAGTCCCTGGCTGCCGAACCCGGGGCAGAGGTGGTAACCGAGCGGTTGTGTTCACACCTGCTCAAGAGCAACTGCCCAGTCACCGGGCAGCCGGACTGGGGCACCCTCCTGATCAGCTACACCGGGCCGAAGATCGACCGCTCGGCTTTGCTGCGTTACATCGTCAGCTTCCGGAACAAGCAGGATTTCCATGAGCATTGTGTCGAAACGGTCTTCACTGACCTGATGGAGCATTTCCAGCCAACGGAACTGGCGGTGTGCGCCCGCTACACCCGCCGTGGTGGTCTGGACATCAATCCGTGGCGGAGCACGCAGGCAGAGGGAGATGCGGGCCCGAGGCTGATCCGGCAGTAACGGCAATGGACCGGTTCAGCCGAGTTTGCCGGACTCGGGTAGTTCTTCTTCGGAGCGCAGGCGATCCGCGGCATCCTCAAGAGCCTCCAGGATGGCCTTGCGTTCCTTCTCTGTGATCTTGTTAGAGTCCAGGTACATGGCAAAGCCGCTGTGTTCGTGTTCGAGGAAGCTGCGGTTCGGACCCATGTCCCGCCGGAAGTCCACCACTTCGTAAATCGGGACCGGCTTGGCAAAGCCCTTGACCGTGATCTCACCTTTGTCACGGCACATGATCCGGTCCTTGATCAGCGAGAAGGTTTCATAGGAAACCAGAATTTCGCCGGGCTCAGCCAGGGATTCGAGGCGGCTGGCCAGGTTCACTTCCTTGCCGATGATGGTGTAGTCCATCCGGTTTTCGGCGCCGAAGTTGCCCACTGTGGTGTAACCGGTGCTGATGCCCATGCGGATCTGCAGTGGGGTCTTGATGCCTTGGCTGCGCCACTTCTGGCGCATGATTTTCATGTGCTTGCGCATTTCGATGCCCATGGACACGCAGGCAAAGGCATCTTCCTTCTGGCCCCGGCTGGTGGGATCCCCGAAGAACACCATGATGGAATCACCCACGAACTTGTCGATGGTGCCGCCGTATTTCAGGGCCACCTCGGACATGCCGTTGAAGTAGTGGTTCAGCAGTTCGGTCAGGGCCTCCGGCTCCATTTCCTCGGATAGCTCCGTGAAGCCCTTGATGTCCGAGAAGAAGACGGCGAGTTTCTTGCGCTGGGTTTCCAGCCGGACATCCCGTTCACCGGTAAAGATCGACTGCCACACCTGGGGCGAAAGGTACTTGGACAGTTTGTGAGAGAGGGCGATGGATTGTTCCCGCTGATTCTGGATCTGGGTTTTGGCCAGCATCAGGGCCCGTGCCTGCTGGTGCGAATAGAAGGCGGTGACGCAAATATAAATGCCGGTGGCCAGGATGGCGCTGATGCTGGTGAGCAGCGGTGACCGGAAGGACTCGGCTGGCCCTGCGAGGGCGAGGCCGGCGGCAATCGCTGATGCCATGAGCGTGGTGCCCAGCAGCCATTGGCGGATGCCACCAATGATCAGGCAACTGAACATCATCATCAGGGCCACCGAAACTGCGGGAACGGCTACCAGGCCTGTGAGGCCGATAAAGGTGCCGCCAAACACACAGTCCACCAGCAACATCCTCTGGCGAATTCGCGGAGAGCGGTTCAGGAAAGTTTTTCGGGTGAGGATGTGGGCGAAGTGAGGCCAGAGCAAGGCCCCGGCAACAAGCCACAGCAGCCACTGTTCAAATGCGCTCTGCAGGACACCGATGACAATGATGATGGCAGTGACCGTGTAAGCAAGGATACGCCCGCTGTAATCCGGCATCGGGGGGGCAGCCGTTGAACCGCTGCCCTGCTCGTGGGACAGCGCGTTACCGGCGCTGCTGCTTGCATTTCGCAAGTCCACAGGGGCGCTCATCATCTCAGAAACGGATCCTGCCAATCAGCATGTCTCGGAACATCACCCAGTCTCCCATGAGGCTGTACAGTGGGTATTTGAAGGTAGCCGGGCGGTTTTTCTCAAACTTGAAATGGCCCACCCAGGCAAAGCCATATCCGATAACCGGGAGCGCCAGCAACCACAGCAGTTTACCCGAGGTGATCGCCCGGATTGCCACGATCAGGACCAGTAGGCTGCTGACGAAATGAAGGCGCCGGCACGTTACATTACTGTGCTCATCCAGATAGTAAGGATAGAATTTCGAAAAGTTGCGAAATTCGTTCTGGTCATTCATGGTGCTGCCACTTCATTTATAGTTGTTAACATGAGCCAACCAGAATTGAAGGTTACCAGTATTACGTATAAGCCACAATTCGTGTGTGGGCTTCTAACTAGGCCTTTTTGAACACATTTTTTCCTGACAGCGAGTCGATATGACGTCCGTTACCGAGTTCCTTCTCAATCGCAGTTCCGAACCGCGCCTGACCGCACCCGCCCCGGACCGGAAAACTCTCGAGCACGCCTTTGCCTGCGCCGCGCGCGCCCCGGATCATGCCCTGCTGCGGCCCTGGCGTTATCTGGTCATCGAAGGAGAGGGGCTGGAACGTTTGGGCGAGCTGTTTGCATCCACCTGTCCCAATAATGCGGACGAACAGGATATTGAGAAGCTGCTCCGTTCGCCGCTCCGGGCGCCGATGATTATTGTCGGCATCGCGTCCCCGAGCGAGCATCCCAAGGTTCCGGAAGTGGAGCAGTTGTTATCCGCGGGCGCCGGTTTGAGCTTTCTGGAGCTGGCACTTCAGGACGCCGGGTTCGGAGTCATGTGGCGTACCGGTACGATGGCTTACCACCCGGCAGTCAGTGAAGGTCTGGGTCTGTCAGAGCAGGAATCCATCATCGGCTTTCTTTATACCGGAACGGTCGCCACTGAGAAGCCCAAGGTCCGCCGGCCGGAGGTTGCCGAGTTTGTCTCGGACTGGCCGCCGGAAAGCGGGTAATGTTATTGCTTTCGAAAATAACGTCAGTATAATCCCCCACACTCTCCGATGGCGGCGTGGTGAAATTGGTAGACACGACGGATTCAAAATCCGTTGGGGTAAAACCCGTGGCGGTTCGAGTCCGCCCGCCGCTACCATCATCTTTCCTGCAGTGTCGTAACCAGTCCATCCCATGAATGTCTCCGACTTTAACTTTGATCTCCCGGACGAGTTGATTGCCCGGTATCCGCTCAAGGAACGCAGCGCCTCTCGCCTTCTGCACCTCGAGGGGCTGACCGGGAAAGTGGACCATCTCCGGTTCACGGATCTACAGGAACTGATCCAGGAAGGCGACCTGCTGGTGTTCAATGACACCCGGGTGATTCCTGCACGTTTGTTCGGCAAGAAAGAAACCGGCGGCCAGGTGGAAGTGCTCGTCGAGCGCGTTACCGGTGAACACGAGATCCTCGCCCATGTGCGTGCCTCCAAAGCCCTCAAAGCCGATCAGAAGGTTATCCTCGAGGATGGTAGTGTGCTGCGCATGGTCGAGCGCGAGGATGCGTTGTTTCGGCTGATGGCCGAAACCGCTGAGCCCGTTCTCGAACTGCTCGAGCGTATTGGCCACATGCCGCTGCCGCCCTATGTGGACCGCCCCGACGAATCCTCGGATCGGGAGCGTTACCAGACGGTCTATGCCCGGGAAGCCGGTGCGGTGGCAGCTCCGACCGCAGGATTGCATTTTGATGAGACGATGCTGGGGCAGCTCAGGGCCCGAGGTGTCGAAACCACCTTTGTGACGCTGCATGTGGGGGCAGGTACGTTCCAGCCGGTGCGCGTGGAGCGCATCGAGGACCATGTGATGCACAGTGAGGTTGCCCATGTGCCGAAGGGAACCGTCGAGGCTATCGAACGGACCCGGGCGCGCGGCGGTCGGGTCATCGCCGTGGGTACCACATCGGTGCGTTCTCTGGAGTCGGCGAGCCGGGGTGGACGTGTGCGGCCATTCCGGGGCGAGACGGCCATCTTCATCCACCCGGGGTACCGCTTCCAGACTGTTGATGCCCTGATCACTAATTTCCATCTGCCGGGATCGACCCTGATCATGCTGGTCAGTGCCTTTGCCGGTTACGACAACGTGATGGCGGCATACCGGGAAGCCGTTGCCGAGCGGTACCGTTTCTTCAGCTACGGCGATGCCATGTTCATTACCAGTCAGGAGCCCAGCCGGGGCATGCTCCTGGGTGCATTCGCCGGTGCTGCCACTACCGAATCCGACGAGTCCGGAGAATCATCGTGACCTATTCCTGCTTCATGTCCTTCGAGAAAATTACCGAAGACGGTCGTGCCCGGCGTGGCCGGCTGACGTTTCCACGGGGTGTGGTCGAAACGCCGGCATTCATGCCGGTGGGCACCTATGGAACCGTCAAGGGCATGCTGCCCCGTGATATTCATGAGATCGGTGCCCAGATTATCCTTGGCAACACTTTTCACCTTATGCTTCGCCCCGGTACCGAAGTGGTCAAGGCCCACGGTGACCTGCATGACTTTACCCAGTGGCAGGGCCCGATCCTGACCGATTCCGGCGGTTTCCAGGTGTTCAGCCTGGGCGAGATGCGCAAGATCACGGAAGAGGGCGTGACTTTCCGATCACCGGTAGATGGTTCGAAAGTGGAGCTCTCGCCGGAAATCGCGATCCGGGTTCAGCTTGACCTGGGTTCGGATATCGTCATGATCTTTGACGAGTGCACACCTTACCCGGCAACCGAGAAGCAGGCGCGGGAATCCATGCAGCTGTCACTGCGCTGGGCGGAACGGAGCAAGAACGCCCATGAAGGCAATCCGGCTGCGTTGTTCGGCATTGTCCAGGGTGGCATGTACGAAGGGCTGCGTGACCAGTCCCTGGCCGGGCTCACGGAGATTGGTTTTGACGGCTACGCCATCGGCGGGCTGTCTGTGGGGGAGCCAAAGGAAGATATGATCCGGATCCTGGATCACCTGCCGCCGCAAATGCCTGAGGACAAGCCTCGCTACCTGATGGGAGTCGGCCGCCCGGAGGATATTGTCGAGGCGGTCCGCCGGGGAGTGGACATGTTCGATTGCGTAATGCCGACGCGGAACGCCCGTAATGGCTATCTGTTTACCTCCACCGGTATCATCAAGATCCGCAACGCCCGTCATCGCCATGATACCAGTCCGCTGGACGAGCGCTGTGACTGTTATACCTGTCAGAATTTTTCGAGAAGTTATCTGCATCATCTGGATAAATGTGGAGAAATGCTCGGCGCCCAGCTCAATACGATTCACAACCTGCGGTTCTACCAGAACCTGATGGCCGGATTGCGTGAGGCCATTGAAGCAGGTACATTGTCGGACTTTATTAGCGACTTCTATGCCCTTCGCGGCGAATCGGTACCGCCGCTGGCGGGTGCCTGAACGAATTGCCAAACCAACGGAGATAATAAATGAAATCAATGAAGTTTCTTGTTGCTGGGCTGATGGCCCTGATGCCGGCACTGGCTATGGCCCAGGATCCTGCAGCCCAGGGCATGGGCGTGATGGGCCAGGTGATCTTTTTCGCCGGCTTTATCCTGATTTTCTACTTCCTGATCTGGCGCCCCCAGTCCAAGCGCGCCAAGGAGCACAAGGCCCTGATGTCCGGCCTGAACAAGGGTGATGAGGTTGTCACCTCCGGTGGTGTTGCCGGCAAGATCACCAAGGTGACTGATGACTTCATCGTGATCGAAGTAGCTGACAACGTTGAAGTCAAGGTTCAGAAGGTTGCCGTTGCCGCAGCCCTGCCGAAAGGTACCCTGAAGGATATCTGATCCAGGCTTTTCGCCTTCCCAGAACCTGCCTGTCTGATTCTTTCTGGCTGACAACCAAGGCCGGCCCCAGGGCCGGCTATTAAGGGAACCCATGCTGAATAAGTATCCGCTCTGGAAAAACCTGGTTATCCTGGTCGCGCTCGTGATCGGGTTTATCTACGCTCTGCCTAACCTTTTCCCCGATGATTTCGCCATCCAGATCACCGGCGCCCGCAGCAGCACCGAAGTAAACGAGCGTGTGCTGGAACGTGCGGTTCAGGCGCTCGAATCCGAAGGCATCACGGTAAAAAGCAGTTCCCGGCAGGATCGTGATGCCCTGATTCGCCTGACCAGCTCCGATGACCAGCTCAAGGCCCGTCCCACCGTCCAGCAGGCGCTGGGTGACGAATACCTGGTGGCGCTGAACATGGCTGCGTCCACCCCGGACTGGCTGAAGGCCGTCGGTGCCGGACCCATGAAACTGGGTCTGGATTTGCGCGGTGGTGTGCACTTCCTGTTGGAGGTGGACATGGATACAGCGGTTCAGCAGCGCCTGGAAGCCTTGTCCAGCCAGATCAAGCGGGAATTGCGAGAGGAACGGATTCGTTATCGGGGCGGCGATGTGATTGCCGGCGACCGTCAGATCGTGCTGAGTTTCCGCGACGAGAAGTCTCGTGCCGAGGCCTTTGACCTGGTTCGTGGCCAGTACAATCAGTTCCTGATGGACGAGCAGAGGCAGGGCGATGAGTTCCGGTTGGTGCTGTCCCTCTCGGAAGCGGAAGTGAAGTCGATCCAGGAGTATGCCCTCGAGCAGAACCTGACCACCATCCGTAACCGTGTCAACGAACTGGGCGTGGCCGAGCCTCTGGTCCAGCGTCAGGGCACGGACCGGATCATCGTGGAGTTGCCCGGCGTTCAGGATACCGCCCAGGCCAAGCGGGTACTGGGTGCTACTGCGAACCTGGAATTCCGCCTCGAGGCAAGGCAGGACGCAGAGGCCAACGAAACGGAGCAGTACAGTTTCCGGGATAATCCCCAGCGCACTGCGCGCCTTGAGCGTGATGTGATTGCCACCGGTAACAATGTGGCCAACGCCCAGCAAGCGTTTGACGAAAATGGCCAACCCCAGGTCAACATCACCATGGATTCCGTGGGCGGTGACCTGATGAACCGGGCGACGCGCAATGCTATTGGCCGTCGGATGGCGGTGCTGTTCATCGAATACCGTACCGAAACCGAAAGCCGGATGGTGGACGGTGAGCCGACCATGGTTGAGAAGCGGGTCGTGGAGAAGGGTATTATCAGCCTTGCGACCATTCAGTCCGCGCTCGGCAGCAGTTTCCGGATTACCGGCCTGGATTCCATTCCGGAAGCTTCCGAACTGGCTCTGTTGTTGCGTGCCGGTGCCCTGGCGGCTCCCATGTACTTCGTGCAGGAGCGGACCATCGGGCCGAGCCTGGGACAGAAAAACATCGATGCCGGCGTGATATCGGTGGCGCTCGGCTTCGCCTTGGTGCTGCTGTACATGATTGTGTATTACCGCGGTTTCGGGCTGATCGCTAACGTTTCGCTGACACTCAATCTGATGTTGCTGATTGCCTGCATGTCCATCCTGTCGGCGACGCTCACCCTTCCGGGCATTGCCGGTATCGTGCTGACCGTCGGTATGGCGGTGGATGCGAACGTGCTGATCTTCGAGCGAATACGTGAAGAGCTGAAAGCTGGGGTGGCGCCACAACTGGCCATCAATGCCGGCTATTCGCGGGCGTTCGTCTCGATCTTTGATGCCAACATTACCACGCTGTTGGTCGCGGTGATCCTGTTCGCCATGGGCTCGGGCCCGGTCAAGGGCTTCGCCGTCACCCTGTGCATCGGCATTCTCACCTCGATGTTCTCCGGGCTGATGGTCAGTCGCAGCATTGTGAACCTTGTGTATGGCGGTCGGAAGATCGAAAAGCTGTCGATTGGAGGGAAGCTGGCAAATGTCTGAGCAGGAGAAGAAACCATTTGATTTCATGGGGTTCCGGAAGGCTGCTTCCGTCCTCTCAATCGCGCTGATCATTGCCTCGATTGCCTTGCTGGCGGTTCGTGGCCTGAACCTTGGCATGGACTTTACCGGGGGCACCTCCGTCGAGTTCGAATATGCGGAAGCGCCGTCCCTGGACAATATCCGTGGTCAGCTCGATGAGGCCGGCTTCGAGCAGTTTGTGGTCCAGAATTTTGGTTCTGATACCACGATCCTGATCCGCCTTGCGGAAGCAGGTAATGATGAGCTTGCCGTCGAAGTCGCTGACGCCCTTCAGAAGGGCGGTGCGCAGTTCGAGCTGATCAGCTCCGAGTTCATTGGTTCCCAGGTGGGTGAGCAGCTGAAGGAAGACAGTGGTCTGGGCCTGCTGCTGGCGCTGGCGGTCGTGCTTATCTATGTAGGTATGCGCTTTCAGTTCAAATTCGGAATCGCCTCGGTGATTCCGCTGGCCCACGATGTGATCATCGTTCTGGGTGTGTTCGCCCTGTTCCAGTGGACGTTCGATCTGACCGTGCTGGCCGCCTTGCTGGCGGTAATCGGTTATTCCCTGAACGACACTATCGTAGTCGCGGACCGTATCCGGGAGAATTTCCGCAAGATGCGCGTCGGCGATGCCTGGGACATCATCAACACCTCGATTCATCAGACTATCAGCCGGACCATCAACACTTCCGGTACCACATTGGTGGTGCTGGTTGCGCTCTACCTGTTTGGCGGTGAGGCGATCAACAACTTCGCTCTTGCCTTGATTATCGGTGTGCTGGTGGGTACCTATTCCTCCATCTATGTCTCTGCCAACCTGTTGATTGCGCTGGGCGTGTCCCGTGAGGATATGATGCTCCCGGCCAAAGAGGGTGCGGCCGGGCAGGAAGAGGATGAAGAACCGCCTGAATGGCTCAACCGGATGTAAGTCGTCCGCAGGGCACAAAAAAACCGCCACTCCCGGGAGTTGGCGGTTTTTTTATGGCTTGCCGGACCTGTTTGTCAGCGCGGCAGGCGGCCCTGGAAGGGGTGGAGTGTTTTCAGTACTTCCCGGAACAGTTTCGGGTTGGCCACGACCAGTTGACGGGCGTTACCGGTAGACGGGTTGCCGGAGAAATCACCAGTCAGTGCACCGGATTCCATGGCAAGGGTGACTCCCAGGTCCAGATCGGTCGCTTCCGGGCGGAAGATGATGGCAGCATCGAGGCTGCCCGAGGCGACTCTGGCAATATCCAGCACCACGCAGCCGGAACTGCGGAACATGGCTGAATCGTGGGCGACAACTGCAGCCATTTCACCCCAGAGCTGTGAATTCTCGCTCTTGCGGGCCTGGTCCAGCAGGTTGGTGGCAATGGCGGCCTTATCGAAATGCCTGACTTCTGAAGTCCGTACCCGCCGGCTGTTCAGGGCTGCGCCGTGACCCCGGGAGGCGGAATACTCCTCTCCGGTAATCGGGTTCACGATCAGCAGGTTTTCAGTGCGGTTGTTCCGTTTCTGGGACAGGGCCAGAACGAAATCCGGAATCCCGCGGAGGAAGTTCTCGCGGCCCAGCACCGGAAAGATGTGCCAGCTCTTCTCGCTGGTGCCGGCGCTGGCCTCATTCAACGGAGCTATCGTGTGGTCCTTGTAGGACTTCTCGAGCTGCTCCCTGAAATTGTCATAAATGGATTGCTCAACCCGATCCAGCTGGCTACGACGTTCGCTCTCGTCCTTGCCATTGGGTTCCTGTCGCTCGAAATGGGCTTTCAGGTAGTCGGACCCCTGACGCGCAACGCGCAGGGCCATTTTGATTGCTGGTTGCATCTGAGTGTTCATTATCCAGGTGTGTGGAGGCCGCGTATGATAGCAAAAGATCACCTCCCTTGTATGTTTTTTGACTCCGGAAAACCCCGGATGGGGGCTATTCCGGAGAGGTGGAAGGGTAGCGGTTCTGCTATCATGTCGCGCTTGGTTCACTATGCAGACAGAAACAGGCTTTTCGACCATGCACAAACCCGCGCTCCCTATGGATGGCCCGGACACCTATAACGACCGGATCCGCATTGTTCTGGTGGAAACCTCCCACTCGGGAAACATTGGCGCGGTTGCCCGGGCCATGAAAAACATGGGGCTGGGGAACCTGTGGCTGGTCAATCCGAAATCCTTTCCGGACGAAGCCTCCTATGCCCGCGCTGCCGGTGCCTCGGATGTGCTCGATCGTGCACAGGTTGTTGGCTCCCTGGCAGAGGCCATTGACGATTGCGTGCTGGTGATGGGCACCAGTGCCCGTGGTCGGAAGGTGCCTTGGCCGGTGATGCCACCCCCGGAAGCAGCCGAAACCGCTTCCGAGGGGGCTGCCGGAGGCAGCGTCGCACTGGTGTTCGGGCGCGAGAGCAACGGTCTGAGTAATGACGAACTGCAGCATTGCCACCACCACATTCATATCCCGTCCAACCCGGAATACAGCTCCCTGAATCTGGCCATGGCGGTACAGGTGATGTGTTACGAATTGCGGATGCTTTATCTTCGGAGCCTTGAAGGTGGCGAAGGTAGCCCATACCTCAAGCCCATGTCGGCACCGGGCGATGCCGGTTGGGATGTGTCTCCGGCTTCGGTCAGGGATGTGGAAGGATTCTTCGGACACCTGGAACAGATGCTTGTGGACGTGGAGTTTCACCGCCGTGAAAATCCGCGCCAGCTGATGACCCGCTTGCGGAGGCTTTTCCAGCGGGCCAGACTTGATCAGATGGAAGTCAACATTCTCCGTGGCATCCTGACGGCGGCCCAGAAGGCTGCCGGCAAGGCACCAAATCAACGCCAATCCACCGATGGTGAGTCATCGGCGACGGGACAGGAAGAAGGCCATGTTTGAACAACTGAGGGAAGACATTAACAGTGTTTTTCACCGGGATCCGGCGGCACGGAACACGTTCGAGGTTCTCACCAATTACCCGGGCCTGCATGCGTTGCTGTTTCACCGGTTTGCGCACTGGCTCTGGAAGCTGGGACTGAAATGGCTGGCCCGCACGGTATCAACCCTTGCCCGCTGGTTTACCGGTATCGAGATCCATCCTGGAGCAACCATCGGTCGCCGCTTCTTTATTGATCACGGCATGGGTGTGGTGATCGGTGAGACGACGGTTATCGGTGACGATGTCACCCTCTACCAGGGTGTGACCCTCGGTGGCACCAGTTGGAACAAGGGCAAGCGCCACCCGACCATTGGCAATGGTGTGGTGGTCGGGGCCGGTGCCAAAATCCTCGGGCCATTCGAGGTGGGTGAGGGGGCCAAGGTCGGCTCCAATTCGGTGGTGACCAAGGCGGTACCGGCCGGTGCCACGGTGGTCGGTATACCGGGGCGGGTGATCGTCAAGCGCAAATCCGAAGACGATGTCCGTCGCAAGGAGATGGAAGAACGTATGGGCTTCGATGCCTACGGGGTGACCGAGGAAATGCCGGACCCGGTGGCGCGGGCCATGCGTGCTCTGCTTGATCACATGCACGCGGTCGATGACCGCATCGAGAACATGTGCAAGGCCATCCGGAAGGTTAACAGTGAATACCAGAATGGCGAACTGCCGCCGCTGGATGAAGAGGACTTTGACTGTGTCCGGGATGACACGGATACGCGGGGTTGAATACTTGACTGAAATACTGGGTCAATTCATACTCGCATCTGTTAATCGAGATTCATTCCCGTCGCGGGGCCGATGCCATGAAACTGACCACCAAAGGCCGCTATGCTGTTACGGCGATGTTGGACCTGGCTCTTCACGGGGATCAGGGGCCGGTCAGTCTGGCGGATATATCAGCCCGGCAGGAAATCTCGTTATCCTACCTGGAACAGCTGTTCTCCCGTCTGCGCCGGCAGAAACTGGTTGTCAGTATCCGTGGCCCCGGTGGTGGTTACCGCCTGAGCCGTGATGCCGACCGTGTCTACATCGCCGAGGTGGTGGATGCGGTCAGTGAGTCCCTGGATACCACCCGCTGTGGTAACAAAGGTGACTGCCAGAATGGGGAGAAGTGTCTTACCCACCATCTCTGGTCTGATCTGAGCGATCAGATTCATCAGTTCCTGAGCGAAATCAGTCTCGGGGATCTGATGAAAAAGCATGAGATCCGTCAGGTTGCGGATCGTCAGAACCGTCTCCAGGACGTCAGGGATTCCGAAGCCATCAATACCGACCGTCTGACCGACCAGGCGCCGGCCTGATACAGAACGTTCTTACATACCATGAAAAAGCCCGTATATCTGGATTACGCGGCCACGACGCCCGTTGATCCCGTCGTTGCCGACGAAATGGCCAAATACCTCACGCTTGACGGTGTGTTCGGGAACCCGGCTTCCCGTTCCCATGCCTATGGCTGGCAAGCGGAGGCGGCGGTTGAAGCTGCCCGCCGGCAGGTTGCCGAACTGATTGCCGCCGATCCCAGGGAGATTGTCTGGACCTCCGGCGCCACCGAATCCGATAACCTTGCGATCAAGGGCGCGGTGGGCGATCGCAGGGGCGTCCATGTCATTACCTCGAAAATCGAGCACAAGGCGGTTATCGATACCTGCAAATGGCTCGAAGATCGGGGCGTGGAAGTGACCTGGCTGGAGCCAGATCCGGACGGTCGGATTCCGCGGGATCGGGTCATCGGGGCACTCCGGAGCAACACCGTCCTGGTCAGCCTGATGATGGTGAACAACGAACTGGGCTGCATTACCGATATCGCTGCGATTGGCAGTGAACTTCGTGAGCGGGGTGTGCTGTTCCATGTGGATGCCGCCCAGGCTGCTGGCAAGATACCCATTGACCTGAACCAGACTCCGGTGGATCTGTTGTCTTTGTCCGGGCACAAGGTATACGGCCCCAAGGGCATTGGTGCGCTCTATGTACGCCGGTCCCCGGATGTACAGATCAAGGCCCAGATGCACGGCGGAGGCCACGAGCGGGGAATGCGTTCCGGGACCTTGCCGACTCACCAGATTGTTGGCATGGGCAAGGCCTTTGCGATTGCTGTGGATGGGCTTGAAGCGGAGATGGGAAGGCTCGAATCCCTGCGTGCCACTTTCCTGAAAGGCCTGGAGAGTCTTGAAGGCGTAACCGTGAACGGCAGCGAGTCCCATCGTGTGCCGGGCCTGGCCAATCTTTCATTTGACGGAGTGGAAGCGGAGTCACTGATGCTCGGCCTGCGGGACCTGGCTGTTTCCTCTGGCTCCGCCTGTGCGTCAGCAACCATCGAGCCTTCTTTTGTGTTGCGCGGCATCGGGCTGAGCGACGAACAGGCGCACCGGGCGCTGCGGTTTTCCATGGGGCGTTTCACCACCGAGGAAGAAGTGGCCTTTGCCAGTTCGCAAATCGTTGATGTCGTTAGGCGTCTGCGCTCAGTGCGGTAGGCAGTAGCCCCCGGACTGCGTATAATCGCAGGCCAGAATTTTTAACCCGAACCATACTGGAGACTTACCATGGCAAACGAGCGCACGCTCTCTATCATCAAACCTGACGCTGTCGCCAAAAACGTGATTGGCGAAATTTACAGCCGTTTCGAAAAGGCTGGTCTGCAGATTGTTGCCGCCAAGATGATGCACCTGACCCAGGAGCAGGCTGAAGGCTTCTACGCTGAGCACAAAGAGCGTCCGTTCTTCAACGATCTGGTCGCGTTCATGACCTCCGGTCCGGTTGTGGTTCAGGTATTGGAAGGCGAAGGCGCTATCCTCAAGAACCGTGATCTGATGGGTGCCACCAATCCGAAGGAAGCTGAAGCTGGCACCATCCGCGCAGATTTCGCATCTTCTATCGATGCCAACGCCGTTCACGGCTCTGATTCCGCGGCCTCTGCCGAGCGCGAAATCGCCTATTTCTTCAATGACAACGAGATTTGCCCGCGCGGCTGATCTGGTTGTAAGGGGCAGTCTCCGGCTGCCCCGAATTGGTTATTTGATCGAGGTTATGAAATGACAGCTGCTGCCGAAAAAACCAACCTGCTGGGGCTGCCAAAGGTCAAGCTGGAGGCCTTTTTCGAATCCCTGGGCGAGAAGCGCTTCCGTGCGCAGCAGGTACTGCAGTGGATCCACCAGCGTGGCGTGGGTGACTTCGACCAAATGACCAATATGAGTAAGGCGCTCCGGGAAAAGCTCAAGGCGGTGGCTGAAGTTCGCGGGCCAGAGGTGGTCTATGACGAAAGCTCCAAAGACGGCACCCGCAAGTGGGTCATGCGCATGGATAACGGCAACAGTGTCGAGACCGTGCTGATTCCCGATGGTGAGCGGGGCACCCTGTGCGTCTCCTCCCAGATCGGTTGCAGCCTTGATTGCACCTTCTGCTCCACCGGCAAGCGGGGGTTCAATAGAAACTTGACGGCAGCGGAGATCATCGGCCAGGTATGGGTGGCCCGAAAAGCCTTCATGCCATTCGACCCCAACGCTGACCGGCCGATTACCAACGTGGTGATGATGGGCATGGGGGAGCCGCTGCTCAACTTCGACAACGTTGTTGATGCCATGAACCTGATGATGGAGGACCTGGCTTACGGTATCTCCAAGCGTCGGGTCACATTGAGCACCTCCGGTGTGGTGCCGGCGCTGGACCGTCTGGGCGAGGTTACCGATGTTTCACTGGCCATTTCGCTCCATGCCCCCAATGATGAGTTGCGTAACCAGTTGGTACCGTTGAATAAAAAGTACCCGATAGCGGAATTGCTCGCGGCAACGCGACGGTATCTCAGCCGGCTGCCGGACAAGCGCAAGGCAACCATTGAGTACACCGTGATCGAGGGGATGAATGACCAGCCGGAACATGCCCGGCAACTGGCTGTCCTGTTGAAGGGGCTGCCCTGCAAGATCAATCTGATTCCTTTCAATCCGTTCCCGGAGAGTGATTTCCGGCGTCCGAGCATGAATGCCACCCGCCGCTTCCAGGCCGTCCTCAACGAGGCTGGGTATATCGCCACCATCCGTACTACCCGGGGTGATGATATTGATGCAGCTTGTGGGCAACTCGTTGGCCGGGTCGAGGACCGTACCCGCCGCAGTCAGCGGTACATTGAGGTACAGCAGGTTAACCCCTGATTCACAAACCAGATGCGAGGACTGCAGACCAGTGGCGACTAAACCGGTGATAAGACGTATATTCCTTGTGGCTTTGATGTCGTTGGCCACAGGGCTCGCTGGATGTGTTACCACGACTGACAGCCGGTTCTCCCGGGAAGCCGATCGCCAGAAAGCTGTTGATAACTACGTAAAACTGGCCACGGCTTACATTGGCCAGGGGAACATTGACCGCGCCCGGCATCACCTCGACAGGGCACTCAAGCTGAAACCGGAATCTCCCGCGGCACTGGCCGCGATGGGCCTGATTTATAATGCCGAAGGTGAAGCGGAGCTTGCCGAATCCAGTTTCCGCAAGGCAATCAGTGCCGATGGAGACTATACCCGGGCCAGGGTTTACTATGGCGCCTTCCTATACAGCCAGGGCCGGTTCGCGGATGCCCGTGACCAGTTCCGGGCAGCATCGCGGGACACCGAATACCAGGACCGGGGCTCGGTATTTTTCAATCTCGGCATGGCCCAGGAGCGCCTGGAGGAGACGGATAATGCCGTCACGTCCTACCGCCGGGCCGTAGAGCTGTCCCGGGGAGATGCCCGACCGCTGCTTGCCTTGTCGCGGGTACTGGTGGAGCAGGGCGAATATGAAGTAGCGTCACGCTATTATAGCCGGCTTTCCACCGCCATCGCCCGGAATCCGCGCATGACGCATTCCGCGGAAAGCCTGTATACGGGCATTCGTATTGCCCGCTATTTCAATGACAGGGACCAGGAGGCGAGCCTGGCAATGTTGCTGAAGAATGAATACCCGGAGTCAGTGGAATACCAACAATATAAGGTACTGATTTCTAATGGCCAGTGATGAAAATCCCCAACTAGTGGTAGGTGATCCTGTCGGGCAGCAACTCAAGCGCGCCCGGGAAAAACTTGGACTTGGTGCCGACGACATAGCCCGCGCGCAACACCTGAGGCCCGCGATTATTCAGGCCATCGAGAACAGTGAACACACCCGGATTGACAGCGAGCTGTTCCTCAAAGGCTATGTCCGGGCCTACGCAAGCCATGTGGGGCTCGACCCCGACAGCCTGATCATCGATCTCGATCGCGAACTGGAACCGCTTCGAATCGAGCGGGAAAAACAGCATGAGGCCAACCCCCTGGTCGACATCGAGCGCCGTCGGCGCCAGAAACGCCGCATTGCCAAGATGCTGCTCCTTATCGTAGCTATTGTTCTGGCGGGCTTTCTCGCTTACCGCTTCATCCTGCAGAATGACACTGCGCCAACTGGCACTGAGGCTCCGGAGCAAGCTTCGGAAATTCAGCCTGAATCGGATGTGGCAGAGGCTGATTCCCCGTCCGGGTCCGGTACTCAGATGACAGAGGATGTTGTTGAACGTGGGTCGGTTGAAGAGGAATCTGCTGCACCAGAGACTGAGAGCGTTGCCGGTGATGCTGTCGGAGAAGAGGCTACCGACCCCTTGGCTGGGGAAGTGGCCGTGGAGGAACCGGCACAGGAACCGGCTGTCGAACAGCCGGTTCCTGTTGTTGAGGAGCCGAAACCGCTGGTAGAGAATCCTGAAGAGCCGGTATTGGTTGCGAATACCGCCCGGCTCCAGATGACCTTCACCGCAGATTGTTGGGTGCAGGTAAGTGATGCAGACGGCAACCGCCTGGTCGCATCCCTTCAACGCCGGGGTGACAGAATAGATGTGTCAGGGGACGCGCCGCTCCGGATTGTTATCGGAGCTGTGGACGCCGTAGGTTCCGTACGATTCCAGGGCGAGCCGGTCAACCTTGGTGACTTCCGGGTTGCCAACAACCGAACCGAATTCACACTGTCCCTCTGACAGGTACAATCGATACTATTATTGGTCAGTCAGACATGAAGCACGAATCCCCGATCAAGAGACGTAAATCCCGCCAGATCATGGTTGGAAATGTACCGGTGGGTGGTGATGCGCCGATAGCGGTACAAAGCATGACCAACTCCAACACTTGCGATGTGGACGCCACCGTGGCTCAGATCCGCGCCCTGGAAGAGGCCGGTGCGGACATCGTCCGGGTCTCGGTGCCCTCCATGGAAGCGGCCGAGGCTTTTGGCAAGATCCGTGAGCAGGTGTCGGTTCCCCTGGTGTCCGACATTCACTTCGACTACAAAATCGCGCTGCGTGTTGCCGAGTTGGGTGTGGACTGCTTGCGTATCAATCCGGGCAACATCGGTCGCGAGGATCGTGTGAACGCGGTGATCAGTGCCGCCAAGGACCGGAACATTCCAATCCGGATCGGCGTCAACGCTGGATCCCTGGAAAAGAGCCTTCAGCGTAAATATGGCGAGCCTACTGCCGATGCACTGGTTGAATCCGCCATGCGCCATATCGAGATCCTGGATCGCCATGATTTCCAGGATTTCAAGGTCAGTCTCAAGGCCTCCGAAGTGTTCATGACCGTCGATGCCTACCGGAAAATCGCCAGCCAGATCGAGCAGCCGTTGCACCTTGGCATCACCGAAGCCGGTGGTTTCCGTTCGGGCACGGTCAAGTCCTCCATCGGTCTGGGCATGCTGCTGATGGACGGTATTGGCGACACCATCCGGGTGTCTCTGGCAGCTGACCCGGTTCAGGAGATCAAGGTTGGTTTCGATATTCTCAAGAGTCTTCGCCTGCGCAGCCGCGGCATCAATTTCATTGCCTGCCCGAGTTGCTCCCGTCAGAACTTTGATGTGATCCAGACCATGAACGATCTGGAGGCCCGGCTGGAGGACGTCAACACCTCCCTGGACGTCGCTATTATCGGTTGTATCGTCAACGGTCCGGGGGAAGCCAAGGAAGCTGACATCGGCCTGACTGGTGGCAGCCCCAAGAACCTGTTCTATATGGGCGGCAAGCCGAACCAGAAACTGGATAATGCCACCTTGACCGATGACCTGGAACGCTTGATCCGGGAAGAAGTGGCACGCAGGAAAGAGCAGGAAGAGGCCATCATCGCCCGGTCAGACGACTGACCAGTTTCACGTTCACCGTTAACCATCAGAAACAGTTAAGGGTTTCACTTGGCTAAAATTCAGGCAATTCGCGGGATGAACGATATCCTGCCGGAACAGACGCCGGTATGGCAGTTTGTGGAAGCGACCGTGCGGAAGGTTCTCCGACAGTATGGCTACCAGGAAATCCGGATGCCGATCGTCGAGCAGACAGACCTGTTCAAGCGCTCCATCGGTGAAGTCACCGACATTGTCGAGAAAGAGATGTATACCTTCGAGGATCGGAACGGCGACAGCCTTACCCTGCGACCCGAGGGCACTGCCGGTTGTGTGCGCGCGGCGGAGGAACATGGTCTGCTGTTCAACCAGACCCGGCGCCTGTGGTACACGGGCCCGATGTTCCGGCATGAACGGCCTCAGAAAGGTCGCTACCGCCAGTTCCATCAGATCGGGGTAGAGTGCTTTGGTATCAGCGGCCCGGACATCGATGCCGAATTGCTGATCCTGACCGCCCGCCTGTGGCAGGCGCTGGGACTCTCCGGCCATACCCGGCTGGAAATCAATTCCATCGGCACCTCCGAATCACGGAAAACCTACCGCTCCGCACTGGTGGATTACCTGAGCCAGTACAAGTCGGAACTGGATGCAGACAGCCAGCGCCGGCTGGGCACCAATCCGCTGCGCATCCTGGACAGCAAGGATGCCGGTACCCGAAAGATTCTCGAGAATGCGCCGAGCCTGGACGATTACCTGGACGATGAATCCCGGGCCCATTTCGGGCGCCTGCGGGAGTTACTGGATGCGGCAGGGATTGAATACACGATTAATCCGGCCTTGGTACGGGGGCTCGACTATTACGGAAAGACCGTTTTCGAGTGGATTACCGACAGTCTTGGGGCTCAGGGTACAGTCTGCGCCGGTGGCCGCTACGACGGGCTGGTGGAACAGCTGGGCGGCAAGCCCACATTTGCCGTCGGTTTCGCCATGGGGATAGAGCGCCTCATCCTGTTGCTGGAAACCCTGGACCTGATCCCGGATCATGTGAACAGCAACGCGGATGTCTACGTGACGGCCATGGGCGAGGGTTCCGTGGCCCCGGCCCTGGCACTGGCGGAACAGCTTCGCAACGAACTCCCGGACTATGTGGTAGTCACCCATTGTGGCGGCGGCAGTTTCAAGAGCCAGATGAAGAAAGCGGACAAGAGCGGGGCCCGTTATGCCGTTATTCTCGGCGAGAATGAAGTGGCCGGAGGTAGCGCCGGCCTGAAGCCGCTGCGCTCTGACGAGTCGCAAAGGGAAGTTCTGCAGGCAGAGCTGGCTCAGGCACTGGCGGACGTACTTTCAAACTGAAACCAACGTTATAAAAGCAATAATTTCCAACAGGAGTCATCATGGCTGAACTGCGCACCGAAGAAGAACAGGTCCAGGCGATCAAGGATTGGTGGAAGAGAAACGGCAGCTCCCTGCTGATTGGTATCGGTGCCGCACTAGCCATCGTGTTTGGCTGGCAAGCCTGGCAGAACCATCAGGCACAGCAGCGGACTGAAGCGGCAAACCAGTTTGCCAATCTGCTGAACGCATTCAGCAATCAGGCGGACGAGACTTCCGATGAGACGGTGGCCTTTGTGGCGGGAAAGCTGCGGGAAGACTACGCCGACAGTGCCTACGCGGTCTATGGCAACCTGATCCTTGCCCGGCAACAGCTGATGGAGCAGGGCGATGCCGAAGGGGCCGTCGAGTCACTCAAGTGGGCCCTGGAAAAGGCCAAGGATCACGCCGCACTGACACTGGTGGTGCAGAATCGTCTGGCCCGCGCCCAGTTTGCTGCCGGCCAGCATGACGCGGCTCTGGCCACGATCGACAGTGTCAGCAATGCGGGAACCTTTGCGCCCATCTTTTCGGAACTGAAGGGTGACATCCTGCTGGCCCAGGGGGACCGGGAAGCGGCCAAAGAATCCTACCTGGCCGCTCGTGAACAGAGCTCCCGGAGCCGTAGCGGAATTCTTGAACTGAAGCTGTCTGACCTCGGTGTCAGGGAGGACGCCTGATGTCGGGCCTTCGTGTCAGTAGCCCGACATCGCTTCTGTTGGCAGGAGTGTTTGCCTTGGTGGGACTTAGCGGATGCGGCACCACAGACACCTTTGAGCAACCCGCTCCGGTTCCGGAGATTGATCCGGCAGTAAAATTCAAGCAGGTCTGGAGCATGTCCGTAGGTGACGGTCATGATGGTGACTTCCTTTACCTGGCACCGCTGAATGCTGGCGATACCCTGTACGCAGCATCCGCGGATGGAGAGCTGGTTGCGGTAGGCGCTGAAACCGGCGAAGTGTTCTGGGAGCGGGAACTAGAGGACCGGATCTTCGCGGGCATCGGTGGCGATGCGAACCACTTGTACCTGGTGACCAGGGAAGCCGATTTGCTCGCGCTTTCCCCTGACGGCGGCGAAGAGCAATGGCGGGTGCCACTGCCGACAGAAGTCCTGGCGGCGCCCCAATCGAATGGAACCATAGTGGTCACCCAGACTACCGACGGGCGTGTGTTGGCGTTTGACGCTAGTGACGGAACCAGGCTCTGGCAGTATGAAGGCCAGGTCCCCGTACTTTCGATGCGGGCCGCGGCGGCTCCACTGGTGGGCGGCGATATCGTTATTGCTTCCTTTGCCAATGGCAAATTGATTGCGCTGTCTGGCGATTCCGGGCGTCCCCTCTGGCAGTATGAGGTCGGCCTGCCCCAGGGCCGCACCGAACTTGAGCGTCTGGTGGATATTGGCGGCCAGCCTCTGGTTCTGGATTCCGCGCTGATGGTGGTGGGTTACCAGGGCAAGCTCGCTCTCCTGGATATCCGGACCGGCCAGGAAATCTGGAGCAAGAAGGCATCCAGCCTTTACGCACCGATGATTGGCAATGGTTCGATTTATCTTGTTTCGGCCAACGGGGACATTGTCGCCCTGCGGGGTTCCGATCGCAGGGAACTGTGGGTGCAGGACCGCCTGTCCTGGCGCCAGCTGACCCAGCCGATGGTATCGGGAGATTACCTGGTGGTGGGTGACTATGAGGGTTACCTTCATGCCATATCCCAGGAAGACGGCAGTCTGCAGGGTCAGCTTGAATTCGACGATGAGGGTATCCGCGTACCGGCACAACGCCTGAGCAATGGTAGTCTGGTCGTTTTTGGCAACAGCGGTCGCCTGATGAATTTCGAACTCAGGCCAGTAGAGTAACGCAACATTATGACCCCAGTAATTGCCCTTGTCGGCCGGCCGAACGTCGGTAAGTCGACTCTGTTCAATCAGATGACCCGTTCCAGGGACGCCCTCGTGGCGGATTTCCCCGGGCTCACCCGTGACCGTAAGTACGGTGAGGGCAACTACGAGGGCCAGCGGTTTATCGTGATCGATACCGGAGGTCTGACGGGCGATGAGGTTGGCCTTGATGCCGAAATGGCCCGCCAGTCCATGCAGGCGGTCGAGGAAGCGGACATCGTGTTGTTTCTGGTGGATGGCCGTGCTGGCCTGACCGCCGGGGACGAGATGATCGCCGATCACCTGCGCCGGAGCGGCAAACAGGCGCACCTGGTGGTGAACAAGACCGACGGCCAGGATCCGGATGTCGCGGCCGCGGATTTCTATGGCCTGGGCTTTGAATCCGTGTACCTGATTGCTGCGTCCCACAACCGGGGCATCCGGTCCATGCTGGACGAGTTGCTGCCGCGTCCCGAAGATGCTGAAGAGGAAGACCGGGCTGATAAATACCCGGGAATCCGGATCGGAGTGGTTGGTCGTCCGAACGTGGGTAAATCCACCTTGGTGAACCGGATGCTCGGCGAGGATCGGGTGGTGGTGTACGACATGCCCGGAACCACGCGGGACAGTGTCTACATTCCCTACGAGCGCCAGGGCAGTCAATACACATTGATCGACACCGCCGGTGTGCGCCGCCGCAAGAATGTTCGCGAAGTGGTGGAGAAATTTTCCATCATCAAGACCCTGCAGGCCATTGATGATGCCCATGTGGTGATTCTGGTGATCGACGCCCGGGAAGGGCTGGTGGATCAGGACCTGCACCTGATCGGTTTCGTCCTGGACGCTGGTCGTTCACTGGTGATTGCCGTGAACAAGTGGGACGGCATGGATCCGGACGACCGGGCCCGGGTCAAGGAGCAGGTGCAGCGGCGCCTGGATTTCCTGGATTATGCGGACAAGCATTACATTTCCGCGCTGCACGGTTCCGGTGTGGGTGTCATGTATGAATCCGTGGAAGCCTGCTACGAATCGGCGATGGCCAAGTGGCCGACCAACCGCCTGACGGCGATCCTGCAGGATGCGGTTGCCCAGCATCAGCCGCCCATGGTCCATGGGCGCCGAATCAAGCTCAGGTACGCCCACCAGGGTGGGTCAAATCCCCCCGTCATCGTGGTACATGGCAATCAGACCGAGGCCTTGCCTGGTGCCTACAAACGGTACCTGGAGAACACCTTCCGCAGGGTGTTGAAGGTGACAGGTTCCCCGATCCGTTTCGAGTTCCGCTCCAGCGAGAACCCGTTCGCCGGAAAGGTGGATCGTCTGACGCCGCGCCAGAAGGTCAAGAAGGACAATGACCTGAAGAAGGGGCGCCGCATTCGTAAAACCCGCCAGAAAAGCATCAAGCGTTAACCGGGCAGGCTCACGCCAGCCCGGCATCCTCCACCTGTTTTGCCTGTACCGCCGTAAGGGCGATGGTGAAGACAATGTCTTCCACCAGAGCCCCTCGGGAAAGGTCATTCACGGGCTTGCGCAGGCCCTGAAGCATCGGGCCGATACTGACCACGTTGGCACTGCGTTGAACTGCCTTGTAGGTAGTGTTTCCGGTGTTCAGGTCCGGGAATACAAACACGGTGGCCCGGCCGGCCACCTTGCTGCCCGGCGCCTTGCTGCGCCCGACGCTCTCGATGGCTGCGGCATCGTATTGTAAGGGGCCGTCGATAAGCAGGTCCGGTCTCCGCTCACGGGCGATCCGGGTGGCTTCGCGGACCTTGTCCACATCTTGGCCGGTACCGGATTCACCGGTGCTGTAACTGATCATCGCCACCACGGGCTCGATGCCGAACGCTTCAGCTGATTGCGCGCTCTGAATGGCGATATCGGCCAGTTCTTCGGCGTTCGGGTCCGGATTGATCGCGCAGTCTCCGTAGACCACGACCTGTTCTGGCAGCAGCATGAAGAACACCGAGGAAACCACGCGGGCCTGATCGTGGGTCTTGATCAGCTGCAGGGCAGGGCGCACGGTATTGGCGGTGGTATGAACGGCGCCAGAGACCAGTCCGTCGGCCTCATCGAGAGCAACCATCATGGTACCGAGCACCACGTTGTCTTCCAGCATGGCTTCGGCCATCTGCGGAGTCAGTCCCTTATGTTTGCGGAGATTGACCATGGGGTCCACGTAACGGCCGCGCACCGCCGCGGGCTCAATCACCTCGATGTCATCCGGAAGGGCCAGTCCCAGTGTCGCGGCAACGCTGCCGATCTCTTTCCTGTCACCGATCAGCACGCAGCGGGCCAGCTTCCGCTCGTGGCATGTAATCGCGGCCTGAATCGTTCGGGGCTCGGTACCCTCGGGCAGGACAATGCGTTTGTCGGCGGCCCGGGCACGTTCGGACAGCTGGTAACGGAACGCCGGCGGAGACAGCCGACTCTGGCGTTCCACACGCAGATGCTCCCGTAGCCACTCCGCGTCGATTCTGGGGGCAACGGCGTCCATGGCCCGTTCAATCCGCTCAGGGTCATCCAGCGGGATGGCGGACGACAGGTTGGCAAGCATGTGGGCGCTTTCATAGGTGTTGGTGTCGGAGCCCAGTACCGGTAACCCGGTATCCAGGGCCCGCCGGCACAGGTCGATGACGGATTGCGCCGGCATCAGGCCCCCGGTCAACATCAGTCCGGCCAACGGCACCCCGTTGAGTGCTGCCAGAGCGGTCGTGACAATGATGTCCTCACGGTCACCAGGGGTAACCATCAGAGTGCCGGGTTTGAGCGTATCGGTCATGTTTCTGATGGTTCGGGCGCACACCGATACAGTTTTCACCCGGCGCTTCTCCATGTGGCCGGTATTGAGTACCTCAACACCCAGCTCCCGAACGATGTCGGAAACTCTCGGGGCCAGTAACTCCGGTTGCCAGGGCACTTCGGCCAATAAACGGAGCTGGCCTTTGCTGAATACCTGGCATTCTTTCTGGTAGTCGATTGCCGCTGCCGGCTCTTTGTCCCGGTGCAGCGTCAGGCCGGATTGTTCAGGCTCTCCCACCTTGTTGAGAATCACGGCAATAACATCGGGATCGTTGGGGTCGGCATAGAGCCGGCGGGAAAAGTCCAGTTCCTCGTCCAGCTCCTCCGGGCTGCAGCTTTTCGGGGTACTGACCAGGATAACTTCGGAGCCCAGGTTTCTTGCCACCTCGACGTTCAGGCGGGCAATGTAGGCTTCGCTCCGGTCGGGCACAAGGCCCTCGATCACCACCACATCAACCTTACTTGCCACCTTGTGGAACTCACCAACCACATTCTCCATCAGCAGATCGGACTGGTGCCGGTTGAGCAGCTGCTGCGCTTTCTTCAGCGGAATGGGTTCCGGTGTATCCAGGTGGCTGCGGTCCCGGACGAAAGCAACGGAGGAATCCTGGCCAGCGTTATGCCGGGCTTCGGCCTCGTGTACCGACTGGCTGAAAGGCTTGTAAAAGCCGACACTGACGCCCACGCGCTCAAGCGCCCGGAGCAGCCCCAGGCAGACCGAGGTGAGGCCGGCGTCCATGGAGGTGGGAGCGATAAAAAGACTTTTGGCCATAGTGATTATCCTGGCGTTTCGGATTCGTTTGAGGCGATGGCAAGACGAGCGGCTTCCCGGGCAATCACCAGTTCTTCATTGGTGGGAATCACCAATACCGGGAACTTCGATTCCGCGCTCTCGATATGGCCATCACTGTATTTGCCCTTGCAGCGGTTCAGCTGGTCATCAATGTCGAAGCCAAGGAGCTGCAGATTATCCAGGGTTTGCTCCCGCACCCGAGCGCTGTTTTCACCAATACCGCCGGTGAACACCAGGGCATCCAGGTGGCGCAGGGAGGCCATCATTGCACCAATGTACCGGGCCAGCCTGAAACAGAACACTTCGATGGCGATCAGTGATGGCTCATGCCCGTGTTCGGCCAGGTCGCACAGTGTCCGCATATCGTTGGTCTGGCCGGACAGCCCGAGCAGCCCGCTTTCATGGTTCAGCACGTGGTGCAGCTGGTCCTGGGCGATGCCCTTTGATTTCAGATAGTCAAACAGGCCGGGGTCGATATCACCACTGCGGCTGCCCATGACCAGACCTTCCAGTGGGGTAAGCCCCATGCTGGTGTCGGCACTGAGGCCGTCACGAATGGCCGCAATGCTGCAGCCGTTGCCAAGGTGGGCCGAAATGATGGAAGTGGTGGCCGGGGTCTTGCCCAGCCGTCTGGCCGCTTCTGTCAGCATGAAGCTGTGACTGATGCCGTGAAAGCCATAGCGACGCACTCCCCAGTCCCGATAATAAGAGTGGGGCACGGCGTAGAGGTAGGCTTTCGGCGGCAACGTCTGGTGGTACGCCGTATCAAACACGGCAATATTCGGAACGTTCGGGTACAGACTCAGGGTGCTTTCGATCCCCGATAGGTTAACCGGGTTGTGCAGGGGCGCCAGGCTGGCGCACTTTTTGATGGCCTGGCGGACCTCATTGTCTATCAGCACGGCTTCCCGGAAATTCTCACCACCGTGGACCACCCGGTGCCCGATGGCGGTGGGCGGGCCCGCCAGCAGTCCGGAGTCTGTAAGGGCCTTGGTCATGGCCTCCAGGGCTTGCCGATGGGTCGCACCGGCCGGTAACCGAATGTCGCCTTCGATCCCGCCGATCCGTGCCACTGCATCATCGTGGTTCAGGCGTTCCGCCAGTCCGGTGGTGGTGCATTTCAGGCTGTTTTCGTCAAACAGGGCAAGCTTGAGTGTGGAGCTGCCGCAATTGACCACCAGTATTGTGTTGTACATAAGCCGATTCCCGTAGTTTCAGACCGGTATCCGGAGATTCTCTCGTAGCCAGGCCTCAAATTCCCTGGCCGGTTGGGGCCGGCTGTAAAAATAGCCCTGGGAATAGTCGCAGTGTTCCTGCCTGAGGAACGTGGCCTGGCCTTCTTCCTCCACGCCCTCGGCAATCACCTTGAGACCCAGGCTGTGGGCCATGTTGATAATGGCACGGACAAGGGAGGCATCCTCCGGTTCCCTGATGACATCGTTGACGAATGACTTATCGATTTTGAGCACGTCAAAAGGATAGCTTTTCAGGTAGCTCAGCGCAGAATATCCGGTTCCGAAATCATCGACGGACAGTCGCACTCCCGCTTGATCCAGCTGATACAGAATGGTTGCCGTTTCAATGGAATTGTCCAAAAGCAGTCTTTCGGTAATCTCGAGTTCGAGCAGTTCGGGTTTCAGGCCGCTGCTGCGGAGGGCATCCATTACCGTCTCCAGAAAGCCGGGATCACGGAACTGGCGTGGAGATACGTTCACGGAAATACCGATGTCCTTTCCGGCCGTTTTGTGCCAACCGACAGCGGTCCGGCAGGCCTCCTGAAGAACCCACTCGCCCACGGGAGTGATCAACCCGGTTTCCTCGGCAAGCGGAATGAAGCGGTCGGGCATGACCATTCCGAGAGTCGGGTTGTTCCAGCGCAAAAGAGCTTCCGCTGCCTGCGGCTGACCGCTCTCGGTATGTACGATCGGCTGGTAGTGCAATTCGAACTCATTGAGTTCCAGGGCCCGGCGCATCAGCGATTCCATCTGGAGCCGCTCGTGGGACACTTCGCTCATTTCCGGCGAGAAGTGGGCGTAGGCGCTCTTGCCTTTGTGCTTGGCTTCGTACATGGCGGCATCGGCGTGCTGGAGCAAGGTGCCGCTGTTGTCCGAATCTGTGGGGAATATGGCGATGCCGATACTGGTTGTTACGAACACCTCCTGAGCGTTGAGGGTAAACGGCGGCGAAAAGGTCTTCAGAATCCGTTCCGCGACCTGGGAGCAGGCGTCCGGGCCGGGCAGCCCCGGCAGGACAACCAGGAATTCATCACCCCCGAGTCGGGCGACCGTACTGGTGCCCCGGAGGCAGCTCGAGATTCGTCGGGCGGCTTCGATCAGGAGATTGTCGCCGGCATCGTGGCCGAGGGTATCGTTGATGTGTTTGAAGTTGTCCAGATCAAGGAACATGACGCCCACGAGGGTGTTCTCGCGGCGGGCCTGGGCCAGGGCAAGTTTGAGGCGGTCCAGTGCGAGCATCCGGTTGGGCAGGCCGGTGAGGATGTCGTAGTTGGCCTGGCGCAGCAGTTGCTGCTCATAGCGTTTACGAATGCTGACATCCTCGCCCAGGATCAGGTAGCCGGTAATCTCGCCGTCATTGTCCTTTATCGGCGTGACCACCAGCTGCTCCCAGAAGCGATCGCCGTTCTTGCGTACGCTGTTGACCTCACCCTGCCAGACGCCAACGCGTTGTACCTGCAACCGGATGGATTGCCACAGGTGCTTGCGCTCACGATTCTGGGCTCCCTCGTTTCCCACCTCCGCTGGGTGCTTGCCAAGGATGGAGCTGCGGTCAAATCCGGTCAGTTGAGTGAACTTCTGGTTGACGTACTCAATGTGCCACTGACGGTCACAGATCAGAACCGAGGACGGGCTCTGCTCGATGGCCTTGGAAAACTTCCGGATCTCGGCGGCGTCCCGTTTCTGTCTCGCGATATCGGTGTTGAGGCGCTCCCGCATCTGATTGATGGCATCCACCACCTGTCCGAGCTCGTCCCTCCGGTTCGCCGGTGAATATGGGCGATCCAGATTAAGAGGGTGCGACAGGTTGGCAAGGGAAAAGTCCCGGGCATAAGCGGCCATGTCCGCGAGATGCCGGGTCACCAGGTGCCGGAAGATCCAGAGGATGAGGATGGAGACAAAAAATGTTTTCAGGAATTGGGTGGTAAGAATGACTCCAATCTTCTGTTTCATTTCGCGGTATACCCGGTCCAGATTGGCGGTGATGGTCAGTTCACCGATTGTGAAACTCCGGTCGCCGTTGTGCACCAGCGTGAAACTGTGGGTTTTGGTTTCCGCCTCCCGTGGAATACTGCCCATCACCAGTTCGGAGTCGGGGTCGATCCGCAGCCTGAGGTGGGTAATGTCGGGTAGGCTGAGAATGCCTTCCATCTGGGTTTGCAGGAGCTTCTGGTCCAGAGCCCAGAGGCTCCTGGCGAGACTCGAGGCGTAACCGGATTCAATGACCTTCAGGCGTTGATCGATCAGGCCTACATCCTTGCGATAGTCCGAGTAGAGTTGAATACCTGAAGCGCCCACGGTAAAGACAGAACTGAATAGCAGAATCCACGCCAGCAGCTTCAGGGACAGGGGCGAGCTTGTGCGTAATCGCTGGAAATGTTTCGAAAAATTCGGCATGTCGTGAGTACAGCCACCCTGAAGGGATAGGAAACCGTAGCCTTCGCCACAACCCCGAATATAGCAGTTGTCTTTGGTAAATTCCCTGCAAATGCAGGAAAACTGGAGAGAATTGTGCGACTAATTGGTATTTTTGCGTATCTATACGCGAAAGGGCGGTTTGACCTGGGTCAATACCCTGCATACAGGGCCGGCGTAACCTGAGCTTAATCAAGTTTGGTAAGTGAAGGAGAGCAGCTATGTATGTGGACGCCGTGGTAATGGCAGGAATAGTAACGGTACTGCTGATGGTGGGCTTTTTCGTGGGCGTGGGCGTCTTTGTAATAAAAGATCAGAAGCAACACGGACACCAGGGCAAAAAGCAGCAGGGTAAACAGGGCGGAAAGCCGGTCTGACTACTTGAGGCCATATTCAGCGGGGAAGCTGAATCATTTCAGACAAGAGAAAATGGCGTCCCCTAGGGGGTTCGAACCCCTGTTGCCGCCGTGAAAGGGCGGAGTCCTAGGCCACTAGACGAAGGGGACGCAACGTTTTCAAAAGCTTGCCTCGTCGAGGTGGCGCGTATTTTAAGTAAGCCTCGAGGTCGTGTCAACGCTTTTTATCAAAAAAATCGGGCGTCTGTGAGACGCCCGAACTTCTTTATTGCTAGCGCTTCCCGACCGAATCTTTCAGGGCCGATTCCAGATCCTCGAAGAGAAATTCAAAGCCCTCGTCCAGAAGTCTGGCCGGCCTGGCATTCTGCCCGGTCAGTAACAGCCGCGACATTTCTCCTAACGCGACCTTCAGAACCGGTCCGGGTGCGGGAAACGGGGTGGGTCGATGCAAAACCTTGCCCAGAGTCCTGGTGAATTCAGCATTGGTAACCGGGTTGGGGCTGACGACATTGTATGGGCCTTGCGCGGTTTCGGTGTCGAGCATCCAGAGCAGCGCGTTCACGACATCCGTTCGGTGCACCCAGGGCATGTATTGCTCGCCACTTCCCAGCCGACCGCCCAGTCCGAGCCTGAAGGGCAGGAGCATCCTTTGTAGGAACCCACCGCCCGGGCCAGCGACCACGCCGGTCCGGGACAGGCAAACGCGGGTGTTCTCGCCAGCAAGCGCCATGGCGGCCTTTTCCCAGTCGTTGCAAAGCCGGTGCGTGAATTCATCGCGGGGAGTGGTATCTTCGGTAACAATCGCAGGCCCCTGGTCCCCGTAAAAACCGACTGCGGAGCCGGAAACCACAACTTCCGGTGACTGCTCACAGCTTCTGATCACATCAAGAAGCCGTTCGGTCAGCTGGATTCGGCTGTCCCTCAGTGCCTGTTTGCGGCTGGCGGACCAGCGCTTGTCGGCAATGCCTTCCCCGGCCAGATTGATCACCGCATCAAAACCCGGGCCGGAGCGGAGATAGTCAAGATCGTTGACAGCCTTGACGCGGCCGCAGATTGCCTTGACGTTTTCTGGAGGTTGCCGGCTGTAGACCGAGAGTTGGTCTCCGCGTTCCAGTAAACGAGGACAGAGCTCTTTACCGATAAAACCGGTGCCGCCAGTAATGAGAATCCGTTTTGCCATAACCCTATGCCTCCCTCGGTTTTCCCTGATCAGGATGCAGAAGTCCCGGTCTGTTTCAGTTGCAGGGTAACAACGTCTTTGATGGCCTCGCCAAGTAGCGGATTTTCGCCAATTGGTGGCGCAAGATGGATTTTTACGTCATGGTCTTTCTCAAGGTCCGCGATCATCGCCGGAACATCTTTTCTCAGGTGTCGGCCAGCAGCCAGGAACAGCGGAACGACGGTATACTCGCTGATATTATCGGTCAGGCCTTCGGCAATCGTTTCCTCCAGAGAGGGTGAAGCCAGTTCCATATAGGCAATTCGGGAGCCCGATACGGCCTGGAGGGTCGGCGCTGCGAGCTGTTCAAAGGTTTCGCACCAGCGTTTGTCGCTGCTTCCGTGGGCCAAAAGAACAATGCGGTGGTTGCTGGTCATTCAAACTCCCGGGTAATCAGTTAGGGGAAACCCGTCGTAATCCTGCACAATTATGCGCCTCGGAAGAGGCTCCTTACCAAGATATCAGGGTATGGGTTAATGTTCGATTGGAAAGAGATTCTGGATTTCTGGTTCGGAGTGCTCGACGAGCAGGGGCTTCCGGACCATTTTCACCGAAACCGCTGGTTCCGGTCGGACCGCAAGTTTGATCAGGAAGTGCGCCAGCGTTTTCTCTCCATGGTACTCTTCGCTTCCGAGCAGGGCCTCGACCACTGGCGCACCGAGTCGGGCGGTGCCCTGGCGGAAATTATCCTGCTGGACCAGTTCTCCCGGAACATCTTCCGGGGCGGGGCGCTCGCCTTCGAACAGGACCCCTTGGCGCGCAAGCTGTGCCGACAGGCCATGCACAAAGGGCAGGATATGGCGCTCGTGCCGGTTCAGCGCGCTTTCCTGTATATGCCGTTGCAGCACTCCGAGCGCCTGGAGGACCAGGATCTCTCAGTGGAGTGTTACGGACAGCTCGTAGCCACGACCAGCGGCATTCTGGGTGATTTCATGGCAAGCTTTCTGGAATCGGCGGAAGAGCACAGGGCCATCATTCGAAAGTTCCGGCGGTTTCCCCACAGGAATCGGACGCTCGGGAGGACGTCCTCCCCGGAAGAGCAGAATTATCTCGAGGGAGGGAAGTCATTCGGGCAGTAACTCTCCGCTTGCATTGTTGTGGCATTTGTTACCGTTTTGTATGAAAAGCGTACGACCAGACCGATTTACCATTTGGCCCTGATAGAATGAGTTAAGATTCAGGTAATCCGGTTGTTAAATGATCCGGAATCGCCCCTCATTTTGGAACGGTGAATGAAGATTCTGAAAGGTAGTAGGCGTATTGCTTTGTCCCTGTTGGCTATAGCGAGCCTGCAGGTCCAGTCAGAAACTCTTGATGACAGTCTCCTGGAGCGGATGACCGAGTCCGCGCCGAGGCTGGATTCTCAGGTGCTCTCCATGGCGGTCAATGCATCCCGGTGCGCAATCGGAAATGGCGTGGCGATGCCTGAGCGCCTGGCGGTCATCGACTTTTCCCTGCCGTCGAGCGAAGAACGTATGTGGATTTTCGACGTTCGCACAGGCGACCTTCTGCTTCGGGATCTCGTTGCCCATGGCCGGAAATCCGGCAATTTCCGGTCTACAGCATTCTCCAATGCCGAGGGCAGCAACATGTCCAGTATCGGCCTGTTCCGCGCCAGTGAGTCCTACTACGGGAAACACGGGTACTCCTTGCGTCTGGACGGACTGGAGCCGGGTGTGAATGACTTGGCCCGTCAGCGCGCCATTGTCATTCATGGTGCGGACTACGTAAGTGACAGCTGGGTGAATCAGTACGGTCGTATCGGTCGCAGCCTGGGGTGCCCGGCAGTCGATAACCAGGTCGTAGAAGAGGTGGTCGACAACCTCAAGGGCGGTCAGCTGGTCTTCAAGTATTATCCGGATCAGGAGTGGTTGCAGAGTTCCAGTTTCCTGCACTGTGAGGACACCCAGATGGCTGCAGCTTCCGGTAATGAAGCAGGGCAGAGTTGATCTCCCTGCCTGAAAATTCAACGGATTGCATGGGATCTGAGCAATTTTTCCGGTCCTGTGAAAAAGTTGAAAAAAGAGGTTGACGGCCGGAGTCTGATCCGTAGAATACGCCTCCGTTGACGGCAATAACCGTTCAGCAATGCGGGAATAGCTCAGTTGGTAGAGCACAACCTTGCCAAGGTTGGGGTCGCGAGTTCGAATCTCGTTTCCCGCTCCAGATTTCGAAACCTGGCTTTGAAAAAAAAGCCGGGTTTTTTCGTTTCAGGGCCCCGGTCAGTCGCAGCGCCCGAACCTCCTCTCGGTTATACTCCGCAGCCATACCCAATTCTTCTCAGAGCGGGAGGCGCGTAGCATGAGAATCCATTCGCTTTATGTCTATCCGGTGAAGTCGCTGGCCGGCATCCAGGTTGACTCTTTTAATATGGATGATTTCGGGCCGACAGGGGATCGGCGATGGATGATCGTGGATGAGGAGCGTCGTTTCGTTACCCAGCGCAGTCATCCCCAGTTGGCCCGCATCAAGGCCTGGTTTTCGGGGGAGCAAGTCGAAGTGGATATTCCGGGGGAGGGTATCTTCCGTCTTCGATCAACGGATGAGATGTTCCCCGTGCTGGTCTGGCGCGACTGGGTGAAGGCCCGGTTGGGAGAAACCGGGGCCAACGAAGCACTTTCCCGTTTCTGCGGCCAGGCTTTCCGGTTTGTATACATGGCGGATGAGACCTTCCGCCGGGTAGACGAGAATCGGGTCGGTGAATATCGCCGGGTTGGATTTGCGGACGGCTTTCCATTCCTGATAACGAACCTTGCATCGCTGGAAGAACTGAACAGCCGGCTCGAGCAGCCGGTCACAATGCGCCGGTTCCGCCCCAATATCGTGGTTGAAGGGGCCGATCCCTGGGCTGAAGATGACTGGCGCGAGCTGCAAATCGGCGGCCGCCAGTTTCGGCTGGTAAAGCCCTGTTCCCGCTGTATCATGACCACCGTTGATCCAGATCGGGGCGTCAAAGAACCCTCAGCCCAGCCGCTTCGCACGCTCTCAGGGTACCGTCGTACCGGGGAAGGTGTCATCTTCGGTATGAATGCCATTCACGACCAGCCCGGCAGTATCCGTGTCGGTGACCCTGTCAGCATTATCAAAACGGAGAATTCCTGAACGTGCCTTTGTTAACTCTGGATTCGGTATCCCTTGCCTATGGTATGCATCCGCTGCTTGATCATGCCTCACTAGTGATCGAGGCCGGCGAGCGTGTGTGCCTTCTGGGTCGTAACGGTGAGGGAAAGTCCACCCTGCTGAAGATCGTCAGTGGCGAGGTAACGCCGGATGGTGGCACCGTGCGCCTCGACGACGGTGCCGTATTGGCGGTGTTACCGCAGAACCTGCCGTCTGACGACGCCCGAACCGCCTATGATGTGGTTTCCGGCGCTTTCCCGGAAACCGGGGAGTTGCTGGCGGAGTTTCACCGGCTCTCACAGCAGGCCGACGAGGCCAGCCTGGAGAAGATGACAAAGGTGCAGGAGCGTCTTGAGGCCCTGGACGGTTGGCGGCTGGACCAGAAGGTCACCACCATTCTCGGGCAATACGGCATCGATCCTGACCGGCGCCTGAACACGCTTTCCGGGGGCTGGCAGCGCCGTGTACTGTTGGCGCGGGCCCTGGTGGCCGAGCCGGACATCCTGCTCCTCGATGAGCCAACAAACCATCTGGATGTGCCCGCCATCGCCTGGCTTGAAGATGCGTTGTCCCAGTTCCGCGGTGCCATGCTGTTTGTCAGCCACGACCGCGCCTTCATCCGCCGCATGGCAACCCGGATCGTCGAGCTGGATCGCGGCAAGCTGGTCAGCTTTGCGGCTACCTACGACCGCTACCTGGAGCTCAAGGAAAAGGCTCTGGAGGAAGAAGAACGCCAGAACGCGCTGTTCGACAAGCGGCTCAAACAGGAAGAAGCGTGGATTCGCCAAGGGATCAAGGCACGCCGGACTCGCAATATGGGCCGGGTTAGGGCGCTCAAGGCCATGCGCGAGGAACACCGTCAGCGTCGGGTCCGGGGTGGAACCGCAAGCTTCGCCGTGGAGGAGGCTGATCGTTCCGGCAAGCTGGTGGTAGAAGCCCGTGATGCCGGGTTCGCCTATCCCGATGGCACCCAGGTGATTCGGAATATGGACCTGACCATCCTTCGGGGCGACAAGATCGGCCTGGTTGGTGAAAACGGTACCGGCAAGACAACCCTGGTACGTCTGTTGCTGGGTGACCTCAAACCCTCCCAGGGGGCTATCCGGTTGGGTACCAACCTGGAAGTGGCCTATTTCGATCAGTTGCGCGGCGAGCTTGATCTTGAGCGCAACGCCCTGGATAACCTCTCCGAAGGGAGGGAATTCATCGAAATCAATGGCCAGAGCAAGCACGTGCTGGGTTACCTGCAGGAATTCCTGTTTACCCCGGAGCGGGCAAGGTCGCCTGTTCGGGTGTTCTCCGGTGGTGAGCGGGCCCGTCTGCTACTCGCCAAACTGTTCAGTAAACCGGCCAATATCCTGGTGCTGGATGAGCCCACGAATGACCTGGATGTGGAAACCCTCGAGCTGCTTGAAGAACAACTGGCCGAGTTCAAGGGTACCGTCATCGTGATCAGTCACGACCGTGAGTTCCTGGATAACGTGGTGACCGAGACCATCTTCCTGGACGGCACACGCAGGGTTCGGGAATACGTGGGCGGCTATTCCGACTGGCGTCGTCAGGGTGGTCGTTTCCCCTCGGAACAGGGCGGCAACCGGCCCGACAAGCAGGATAAGCAGTCAAAGGCGGAGGTACCGGCCAGTGCGGATGCCGGGAGCGAAAAAGCTTCTGCTGGTAAGGCGGCACCCAAGGCCAAGGCCGCCAAGCTAAGTTACAAGCTCAAGCTGGAGCTGGAGCAGCTCCCCGCCAGGATTGAAAGGCTTGAACAGGAAGTGGCCGAGCTCCAGGAAACCATTTCAGGACCGGAGTTTTATTCGGGGCCGGCTGATGAAGTCGCTGCGACTCTGCAAAAACTGACAGAAGCAGAGCAAAGTCTGGAACAGACCATCGAACGGTGGATGGAACTGGAGGAGCAGGCGGGTCAGTAGGTAAAGAGGGAAGAGGGCGGCGGGCTGCATAGGCCGCCCTCCCATACCAGGCTTCTGGCGGATCAGTGAATCCGCACCGCCAGAACGTCACATTCGGTGCCGTGCAGGACGCCGTTGGCAGTCGAGCCAAGCAGCAGTTGGAAGCCCTTGCGGCCGTGGCTGCCGACAATCACGAGGTCCACATCCTGCTCTTCCGCCAGTCGATGGATCTCCGATTCCGGCCGACCCACTGTAACGACCTGGTTCTCCTTTGCCACCCCGTATTCATCCCCATATTTGCCCAGCTGCTCCTTGGCAGCCTTGTCCAGCTGATCCTGGAGTTCGGTCAGATCCATGGGAATGTCGCCGCCATAGGCATAGCCCACCGGCTCAACAACATGTACGAGCATCAGTTCGGCACCATGGGCGCTACTGATAGCCTTTGCCTTGTTGAGTACCTGCGGGGCTTCTTCCGTCAGGTCAATGGCAACAAGCATTTTCTTGTAGGCGGACATCGCATCACTCCTTCGCATCGGGCTTACATAGGAAATAGTAGTCCAAATCTATCCGAAAGAGTGTAGCGGGAAACTGACAGGTATCAATACGAAGGCAGGAAAAAATGAGGTCTGACGGGGAATTACACCCCGCCAGAGTTCCATGGCCGTTCAGGAAGCGGCAGTTTTCAGCAGGTCGATCGTGGTGGCGAGGCTGTTGAGAATGCCCTTTGAATAACGATCAATCACGAAACCGACATTATTCTCGTTGTAATTGATGTAGGAGCCCCGGATGAACTGCCATTTGGAGCTGATGTCATCCAGCAGGGTTTTGAGCTCGCCTTCGGCCGGGCCTTTTTTGATCGTTGCCAGGAGGTCGTCGAATTCCCTGGCTTGTTCGTCCAGGGAAGTTTCGGTGTCCGAGCCCTGGAAGGTCTGGGTGACCGCAGAGTTGGATCGAACGGAGTATTTGGCCTTCATCTGGGCCATTTTCACTGCTGCCATCCGGGCGGCCTCAACCCGTTGGTTGGTGTTGGTTTCATTGCTTTCCCGGGCAACAGTGTAAAGCTCTGTGGCCATGTTGTTCATGGTGAGAGCCTGGTTCGCCATGTCGGAGACCAGGCGCAGGTCCGGGTAACCACGATTGCGCACATCGTTGATATTGTCGCGCATCAGCGCCTTGAACTTGTCGAATTCCTGGTTGAGGGATTCGAGCTGATCCTCGGAGAGCACGCCGGCCGTACTTTGGCTGAGGCTGTTCATGGCATCGTTGGCAGAGTTAATGCCCACCACAATTTCGTTCAGGGTGTCCGTGGCCCCGGTCCCGCTAAAGCGATAGTAGGCATCCAGAGCCATGTAATTGCTGATCCGGAAATTGTGCAGATCAGACAGGAAGCTGTTGGAGGTTTCCTGGGCTTTCGCGCCCAGGGACGCAATCGCTAGCGCGATCAGGCCGATAGCAAGGGATACAAATCGCAAACGGGCGTCTTTCATCCGATGACTCTCCGTAATACTGTGTTGTTATAGTCGACTAAAGTCGCACTTTGAAGGTAGATTAACTGTAACGGCCAATCAAGCGCTTTTGCCGGCAACGGAGGCTGCAATTGTTAATTTGCACGCCTTCAGCAAGAAACAAATTGACAAACGCTCGGTTTTTTTTCATCGTGTGCCCTCACGATTCAAACGACTGTATGAATTTTTGAATCGGAAGATCGGGCAGTGACCGAAATCTCGCTGCACGGGCGGCCGCTGAGACGGATAAGTCCAGGTGGCTGTCAGCAGTTCCAAACACAGACTGGAGATCAGTTGATGATTTACGAAGGTAAAGCCATCACGGTTAAAGAGATCGAAGGCGGGATCGCTCAGTTGGACTTTGACTTGCAGGGCGAGTCAGTCAACAAGTTCAACCGTCTCACCATTGAAGAGCTTGGTGCCGCAGCCGAAGCACTCAAGTCCCAGAAGAATCTGAAGGGTCTGGTAGTCACCAGCTCCAAGGACAGCTTTATTGTCGGTGCGGATATCACCGAGTTCACAGAGCTGTTTGCCGGTTCCGAGGAAGACCTCGTGGCCAACAACCTCAAGGCCAACGAAGTATTCAACGCGATTGAGGACCTGTCGGTCCCGACCGTTACCGCCATCAACGGTATTGCGCTGGGTGGTGGTTTTGAGATGTGTCTGGCAACCGACTACCGGGTTATGGCCCCGAAGGCCAAGGTAGGTCTGCCGGAAGTCAAGCTGGGCATCTTCCCCGGCTTTGGTGGCACCGTGCGTTTGTCCCGTCTGGTTGGCGTGGATAATGCCGTCGAGTGGATTTCCGGTGGTACCGAGAATCGTGCCGATGCCGCTCTGAAGACCGGTGCTGTGGATGCGGTCGTTGAGGCTGATAAACTGGTTGACGCAGCCATTGCCATCATCAAGCAGTGCAACGAAGGCAAGCTGGACCACATGGCCCGTCGCGAAGAGAAGAAGGGCAAGATCAAGCTTAACGCCATGGAAAGCATGATGGCGTTCGAGATCTCCAAGGCGTTCGTGGCTGGCAAGGCTGGCAAGAACTACCCGGCGCCGGTGGAAGCCATCAAGACCATGCAGAAGCATGCCAGTCTGACCCGCGACAAGGCGATCGAAGTAGAAGCCAAGGGCTTCGCCAAGATGGCAAAGACCAACGTCGCCGCGTGTCTGGTCGGCCTGTTCCTGAACGACCAGGCCCTGAAGAAAAAAGCCAGTGCCTGGGAGAAGGAAGCCTCTGATGTCAACCTGGCCGCCGTACTGGGCGCCGGTATCATGGGTGGCGGTGTGGCATTCCAGTCCGCACTGAAAGGCACGCCGATCATCATGAAGGACATCAATCAGGACGGCATCAAGCTGGGCCTGAATGAAGCCAAGAAGCTGTTGTCCAAGCGTGTTGCCAAGGGCAAGATGAACGCCGACAAGATGGGCGACGTCCTGAACAACATCACTCCGACACTGAACTACGGTGACTTCAAGAGCGTAGACCTGGTGGTTGAAGCCGTTGTTGAAAACCCGAAGGTGAAAGATGCGGTTCTGCGCGAGACCGAAGACGCGGTTCGCGAGGACACCATCCTGACCTCCAACACCTCCACCATCTCCATCAACCTTCTGGCCAAGAACCTGAAGCGTCCGGAGAACTTCTGTGGCATGCACTTCTTCAACCCGGTGCACATGATGCCGCTGGTTGAGGTTATCCGTGGCGAGAAGACCAGTGATCGTGCCATCGCGACCACCGTTGCCTATGCCAAGGCCATGGGCAAGACGCCGATCGTCGTCAACGACTGCCCGGGCTTCCTGGTTAACCGTGTTCTGTTCCCGTACTTCGGTGGCTTTGCCGCGCTGGTACGTGACGGCGCCGACTTCCAGAAGATCGACAAGGTCATGGAGAAGTTCGGCTGGCCCATGGGCCCGGCCTACCTGCTCGACGTGGTGGGTATGGACACCGCCAGGCACGCCAACGAAGTCATGGCAGACGGCTTCCCGGATCGCATGAAGGCCGACTTCAAGTCCGCCATCGACGTGATGTTCGAGAACGATCGTTACGGCCAGAAGAACGACAAGGGCTTCTATCGCTACGAAGAAGACAAGAAGGGCAAGCCGAAGAAGGTTGTCGACGAAGAAACCTACAAGCTCATCGAGCCTGTGGTTAACGGCAGCAAGGACTTCGACGAGGAAGAGATCATCGCCCGCATGATGATCCCCTTGTGCCTGGAAACCGTTCGCTGCCTGGAAGACAACATTGTTGAAGACCCGGCCGATGCAGACATGGGCCTGATCTACGGTATCGGTTTCCCTCCGTTCCGTGGTGGTGCTCTGCGCTACATCGACGACATGGGCGTCGACAAGTTCGTTGAGCTGGCAGACAAGTACGCAGATCTTGGTCCTTTGTACGCGCCGACCGAGAAGCTGCGTGAAATGGCCAAGACTGGCAAGAAGTTCTTTGGCTAACCCTAACGAGATTTCCGAACGGAGAAAGATCTATGAGCCTTAATCCGAGAGACGTTGTCGTCGTCGATTGCGTGCGGACTCCGATGGGTCGTGCCAAAAACGGCTGTTTCCGCAACGTACGTGCCGAGACACTGTCGGCTGCGCTGATCGAAGCACTGTTTGAGCGCAACCCGAAGCTCGACCCGAAAGAAGTGGAAGATGTGATCTGGGGCTGTGTAAACCAGACCAAGGAACAGGGCTTTAACGTGGCGCGGCAGATTTCCCTGCTGACCCGTATCCCGCACGAGTCCGCGGCCCAGACCGTGAACCGTCTGTGTGGCTCCGCCATGAGCGCCATCCACACAGCCGCCCAGGCGATCCAGACTGGCAACGGTGACATGTTCATGGTAGGTGGTGTCGAGCACATGGGCCACGTCCCCATGACCGAAGGTTTCGACCACAATCCGGCTGCGTCCAAGTACTCTGCCAAGGCCTCCAACATGATGGGCCTGACTGCGGAAATGCTGGCGAAGATGCACGGTATCACCCGTGAACAGCAGGATGAGTTCGGTGCCCGTTCCCATCGTCTGGCCCACGAAGCGACCGTTGAAGGCCGCTTCAAGAATGAAATCGTGCCCATTGAGGGTCATGACGAGAACGGTTTTGTGAAGCTGATCGAGGAAGACGAGACCATTCGCCCGGAAACCACTGCGGAGTCTCTCTCCCAGCTACGCCCGGCGTTTGATCCGAAGAACGGTACCGTCACTGCTGGCACATCTTCCCAGCTGACCGATGGCGCTTCTGCCATGGTGCTGATGTCCGCTGAGCGCGCTGAGGCTCTGGGGCTGACCCCGATTGCAAAGATCCGCAGCATGGCCGTGGCTGGCTGTGATCCCGCAATCATGGGTTATGGTCCGGTACCGGCCACCAAGAAGGCACTGAAGCGTGCAGGCCTGAAAGTCGAAGATATCGACTTCTGGGAACTGAACGAAGCCTTCGCTGGTCAGTCCCTGCCAGTCCTGAAGGATCTGAAGCTGCTGGGTGTTATGGAAGAGAAGGTGAACCTGAACGGCGGCGCGATTGCCCTGGGCCATCCGCTGGGCTGCTCCGGTGCCCGCATCTCCACCACACTGCTGAATGTCATGCAGGCCAAAGGCGGTAAGCTTGGTGTTTCCACCATGTGTATCGGCCTGGGGCAGGGTATCGCCACGGTGTGGGAGCGCGTCTGATTCTGCGTGCGGGACTGATCGCTCCGTGAACAGCGAGGCCCGGCAACTGCCGGGCCTCGCTGTTTGTGAGTTGTGAAAAAAAGCCTCCAAGAAAATAAAGAATGGGTTGTCTTGCCAATCTTGACCCTGTAAAACAGTGAGCCTATACAGAATGGCGGCTCGTGTCTGTTTTCTAGCCGCTTGATTTTACAGCGAGTTTACGGCTTGCTAATTATTTGATCGATTTGTCGCCAAGGAAACAGATCTCCGATATGGGTAAAAGTCTCGTAATTGTCGAGTCGCCAGCGAAAGCGAAGACCATCAACAAGTACCTGGGCTCCGACTACATCGTGAAGTCCAGCGTGGGGCATATTCGGGACCTGCCGGTAAGCGGCAGTGGCTCCCAGGCCGACCCCAAGGAACGGGCGCGTCAGGCGGCGCTGACCCGCAAGATGAGTCCTGAAGAGAAGGCCGAGCACAAGAAACGCAAGGCCCGGGAGCAACTGGTGGCCCGCATGGGTGTCGATCCCGACCACGACTGGCAGGCCCGCTACGAGATCCTTCCCGGCAAGGAAAAGGTGGTCAGTGAACTCAAGCGCCTGGCCAAGTCCGCCGACCACATCTATCTGGCAACGGATTTGGACCGCGAAGGGGAGGCCATCGCCTGGCACCTTCAGGAAACCATTGGCGGCGATTCCGATAAATACCGGCGGGTGGTCTTCAACGAGATCACCAAGCGTGCCATTCAGGAGGCGTTCAACGATCCCGGCCATCTGGACCGGAACCGGGTGAATGCACAGCAGGCCCGCCGCTTCCTGGACCGGGTCGTGGGTTACATGGTGTCACCGCTGCTGTGGGCCAAGATTGCCCGCGGTCTGTCCGCTGGCCGGGTCCAGTCGGTGGCTGTGCGCCTGATTGTCGAGCGGGAGCGGGAAATCCGCAAGTTCATCCCGGAAGAGTTCTGGCAGTTACACGCCGATCTGGCTTCAGAAGGCGCGAAGGATCCGGTGCGCTTCGAGGTGACCCGGTACAACGATCAACCCTACCGGCCGGTCAATGAAACCCAGAGCAACGAGCACGTTGCGCGCCTGAAGGAAGGTAGCTTCAAGGTCGCCAAGCGGGAAGACAAGCCGACCCGGTCACGTCCGTCTGCTCCCTTTATTACCTCGACGCTGCAGCAGGCGGCGAGTAACCGCATGGGTTTCAGCGTCAAGAAGACCATGATGCTGGCCCAGCGCCTTTACGAGGCGGGTTTCATCACCTACATGCGTACCGACTCCACCAACCTGAGTCAGGACGCGGTTGCCAGTTGCCGGGAGTTCGTCAAGAAACAGTTCGGCGACAAGTACCTGCCCGAGAAGCCCCGGGTGTACGGTAGCAAGGAGGGCGCCCAGGAAGCCCACGAGGCGATTCGCCCCACTGAGGTGAGCCGTCGTCCGTCCGACATTACCGGCCTGGAGAAAGATGCCGAGAAGCTCTATGACCTTATCTGGCGCCAGTTCATTGCCTGCCAGATGGCCGATGCCGAGTTTCTGAGCACCTCCATTGTGGTAGCCAATGACGGTTACGAGCTCCGCACCCGTGGCCGCATCGTCAAGTTTGACGGTTTCCTTAAGGCCGCGCCCCAGTCCAGCAAGAAGGACGAGGACGTTGCGCTGCCGGATATCCAGGTCAACGAAACCCTGGACCTGAAAAAGCTCGACCCGAGCCAGCATTTTACCAAGCCGGCACCGCGTTACACCGAAGCGAGCCTGGTAAAAGAGCTGGAAAAGCAGGGTATTGGCCGGCCATCCACCTATGCCTCAATCATCTCCACCATCCAGGACCGGGGTTACGTGCGCCTGCAGAACCGCCGGTTCTACGCGGAGAAAATGGGCGAGATCGTCACCGAACGGTTATCCGAGTCCTTCCCGAATCTGATGGATTTCGATTTCACCGCCCGCATGGAGGATGAGCTGGACGAGATCGCCGAGGGCGATGAGGACTGGAAGCAGGTCCTCAATGATTTCTACGCCCGGTTCCGGCAACAGCTGGAATCCGCGGAAAAAGCCGAAGGTGGCATGCGCGCGAACACGCCCACGGAAACCGACATTCCGTGCCCGTCCTGTGGCCGCAACATGCAGATCCGGGTTGCCAGCACCGGCGTGTTCCTGGGCTGCTCCGGCTACTCACTGCCGCCCAAGGAACGCTGCAAGACCACCATCAACCTGATTCCGGGTGATGAGGTGGTCAGTGCCGATGAAGACGTGGAAGGCGAGGGCGAAACCCGTCTTCTGCGCAAGAAGCGTCGCTGCTCCAAGTGCGGTACGGCCATGGACAGCTACCTGATCGACGAGAAGCGCAAGCTGCACGTGTGTGGTAACAACCCCGACTGTTCCGGTTACGAGGTCGAGGAGGGCACCTTCCGTATCAAGGGCTACGACGGCCCGACCCTGGAGTGCGACAAGTGCGGCTCCGAGATGCAGCTCAAGACCGGCCGTTTCGGTAAATACTTCGGTTGCACCAATCCGGACTGCAAGAACACCCGGAAACTGCTCAAGAACGGCGAACCGGCACCCCCCAAGATGGACCCGGTGCCCATGCCCGAGCTGCAATGCCAGAAAGTTGACGACACCTACGTGCTGCGCGACGGTGCCTCCGGCCTGTTCCTGGCGGCCAGCAAGTTCCCCAAGAACCGGGAAACCCGCCCGCCACTGGTGAAGGAAATCAAACCGCACCGCAAGGAAATCGATCCCAAGTACGATTACCTAATGGATGCCCCGGAAACCGATCCCGAAGGCAACCCTACGGTGATCCGCTACAGCCGGAAATCGAAAGAGCAGTACGTCATGTCGGAAAAGGATGGCAAGGCGACCGGCTGGTCCGCGTGGTACGTCAACGGCAAGTGGCAGCTGCGGGAGAAGGGTAAGTAAGCCTCCAGGACGGGGTCAGATGAAGGTTTTCATCAGACCCCATTGCCAGGCCATACTCAGGGGTCTGATGAACTCGTTCATCTGACCCCAACTTAAGGTCAACCCCGGGGTCAGAAGAAAGCTTTCTTCAGACTCCAAGTTCAAGCCTCCAGCTTTCGATCCAAGACGGGGTCAGATGAAAGCTTTCATCCGACCCCAGTGCCAGGCCATACTCAGGGGTCTGATGAACTTGTTCATCTGACCCCATGTTCATTCATCCCCCACACTCACCGAAACTTCCTTAACCGCTGAATCAACGAGGAAGTATCCCAGCGACTCCCTCCCATCGCCTGAACATCTGCATAAAACTGATCCACCAGTGCCGTCACCGGCAGCGTCGCGTTGATCTTGTTCGCTTCCTCCAGACAAATCCCCAGATCCTTGCGCATCCAGTCCACCGCAAAGCCGTGGTTGAACTCGCCCTCGATCATGGTCCCGGAGCGATTCTCCATCTGCCAGGACTGCGCTGCGCCCTTGGAGATCACGTCCACCACCCTGGCCACATCCAGGTTCGCCTGCTCGGCAAAGTGCAGCGCCTCGGACAGCCCCTGAACCAGGCCGGCGATGGCAATCTGGTTAACCATCTTTGTCTTCTGCCCGCTGCCGGCAGGTCCCATCAGATTGACCGCCCGACCGTAGTGGTCCATCACCGGCTTCGCCTTGGCGAAAGCCTCTTCGGGCCCGCCACACATAACGGTCAACTTGCCGTTCTCCGCCCCCTGCTGGCCGCCGGAAACCGGCGCATCGATAAAGGCCTGATTCCGCTTTGCCGCGGCCGCCGCCAAACGCTCAGCCACCCCCGCCGATGCCGTCGTGTGATCTATCAGGATGGCACCCTCGGGCGCATTGGCAATGATCCCGTTCTCGCCCTCGAACACCTCGATCAGGTCCCTGTCGGCGCCAACACAGGCCATCACGAAATTGGCACCCTCAACCGCTTGGGCAATGGTCGTACAGGCTTTGCCGGAATACTCGCTGATCCATTGCTCGGCCTTGGCCGCTGTCCGGTTCCAGACGCGGACTTCAAGGCCGGCTCTGGCAAGGTGCCCGGCCATCGGGTAGCCCATTACACCAAGTCCGATGAAGGTTGCAGTGGTTGTCATAGTGTTCTCCAAACTCTATAAGTTGTTGATTGTTTGAATGGATCTATAGAAATGACTTAGAAACACGTCCTATCGAGGATAGCGCAGATCGTGTTCTTTTTGGACTGGTCGCAAACCTACAAGTGACACCAGGGTGAGTTTTTGGGGCTACCCGGCATCGTCCTTTCGGAAAACTCACTCTGAACATGGCTTACAGCACCATCCACAACATCACCAAAAAACTCCGGTAGATGGGGTACGCCAGCCCTTGGGCTTGTAAGTGCCCAAAAAACACCTCCGCCAGCACCCCGGGGTTTTCTCCAAACAGGTCGCCCAATCCGAAACGCAAAGGGTGGATCGCGTTCCAAAAAGACCAGTACACCTACCACCCGGACCACCTGGGCACCAGTGCCTACATCACCCACACCAACGGGCAGGTGTACCAGCATCTGGAGTATTTCCCGTTCGGGGAAACGTGGGTGGAGGAGCACTCAAACAAGCAACGGACGCCGTATCTGTTCACCGCGAAGGAGCTGGATGAGGAATCGCAGCTGTATTACTTCGGGGCGCGGTATTACGATCCTAGGACGAGTGTTTGGCAGTCGGCGGATCCGATTCTGGCTGATTATTTGGGCTCAAACGAAAGCAAACTCACCAATGGGGGTGTGTTTGAGAGCCGGAACTTGGGACTGTTCACATACAGCTTCAATAGCCCGGTCGTGATGTATGACCCGGACGGCAACTTTACAGTTGTTGCTCAAAGGAAAAGGGACGGTATCACGGGCAAGGAATCCTGGTCGTTCCAGTTCGAATCGGACGGTGTTCAGAAAGGAGTTATCAAGTCAGCCATGGCCAAGACAAATAAAATAGGGAAGAAAGTGGATAAAACCGGGAAGCTCGGCGACTTCCTGGTGGGAAAACCGGTCGGTTACAAGCATGATGGATTGGTAGATAGAATCGGTAAATTCTTCCGAGAAAATGATGTTGATGCCGAGGTTTTTTCAGGTAAAGAAGAGCTTCTTGGCGGCCTAGTATCTCAGGAGGACGCAGAAAACTTTATAGAAAACATGAACCCCGAATTAAAAGAAGAGTGGGGGTATGGCGATATATTGGACCGAGCCAAAGATGCTTCAGAGGACGCCGTTATGGGTACATCTGGGGGGTTGTTCGATAAGTTCCTAGATACTAAGCAGAAGCAATGGGAGAACAATCCCGATGCGATGTAAACTAATTCTCCTATTGACGACTCTTTTGTTATCGTCTTGCGAAAAATACTGCTTCCAAGTCATTGACGGGAAGAATGCCACCGTTAAGGAAATAAAGGAGTTTGTTGACTCAGATCAGGAGTGTCGGAAACCGTCGGTGTTGTCGGTATTAGCTCGAGCCGGTAACAGAGAAGGGGTTGATTACCTGTTGAGTCGCGGCTACGTCGTTGAAAGGAATAGCTATTCTCAATTGATTAGACACGGGTGGTGGGACTTGATGCCACCCGACATCGACTGGGAGTATCCCAATGGCGACATCAATAGTCCTTACTCAGGACTATGTGGGGTTGAGTCCCAGTCAGTATTCAGGAGATATATTACGAATGTTTCTGATGCTGGCATGAAGATTGGTAGTGGGTTTACCTGCTTACACTTCCGCCTCAGTGAAATGCATGATAAGTCGGACCCGGACTTGGCCCTATGGCGCGAGAACATTAAAGCAATTATTGAGAAAGGGGGGGATCTATCTGCTGAAACAGAAAGCGGGAGAACGCCGATAGATTCCTTCGTCCAAGAGTGCGCGTCATATGTGGATGACTATGAACCATGCATCAAGGCAAAAGCGATAACGCTGGAGCTTGCCGAAGAACATGGCGTCAAATTGTCACCTCCGGTCAGACAATGGCTTGAGAACGGCGCAAAAGGTGCTGTCCCGTCCGCACGTTCGGCGGGACAATGATGGGTAATCACTGATAGCTACAATCTAAAACCAGCTCTTTAAAAATTTGGCTTATCCGGCGATCCGCACAACGGCGCCAACCGCCTCATCAAGGTCAGCGACCAGGCCGGCTGGGAAACCCGCCAGTACGGCCCGCTGGGCGAACTGACCCGGAGCACCCAAAGCCCGAACCGAAATAGCCGGCTGGTAAAGACCGCTTTGTTGTCGGTGAGAATGATGTGCGGCTTACCGAACTGATCGATGGCGTCCAAAAAAGGACGAAAAGTGGAGCCTTAGCCTTATGACTGAAATAGTGCGTAAGTTACGTGGTTATGAAAAGCACGGCGACAGTTTGATGATGGAAATAACTCTGTCGGCTATCGAGCTCTACCAGCTTCAGAAGCAATTTGGTCTCGTTGAGTCGGACCCAATGTACGATGCATATGAGGTTACGAAAGATCAGAGAAATTTCCTTCAAAGGTATCTAAAGGAAACTATCAAGTGGGAGAAGTATGACTGGTTTATTGAATGAATCCGAGGGCAAAGCAAGGGCAGTTACGACTACCCCTACATGCAGCGCATGGATTACGACAAGTTCGGCCAGCGCCGCTACGTGCTGCACGGCAACAACACCGTCAGCCGCATCACCGGCCTGGCCAACCGAGCAATCAACACCAGCCCGAGCCAGATAATAACCGGGACAGAATTATTTTGGGATGCCTAGACCTGTTTTCAGTCACAGGAGCCACTATCGTTGTTGGTCGGCGGGTTGGTGACATTGGTGGAGCGTCGCTGCGGTTACTTGCTCGCGGGCCGCCTAAAGCGATTTACGGCCAACCAGACAATGCGCACCCTGATCAGGCTCTTAAAGCCAATCCGGGGTGCTGCAAAAACGCTGACTCTGGACAACGGCAGCGAGTTTGCGGAACACGAGCACATGGCCAAAGTGTTGGACCTGGCGACCTATTATTTTTGTGACCCATACTGCTCTGGCCAGCTCGGCACCAACGAAAACACAAACGGCTTGCTGCGCCAGTACTATCCGAAAGGGACGAACTTCGCCAAGCTGTCTCAAACACACATCAACCGCGTGGTTGAGCAGTTGAATAACCGGCCCAGAAAACGTCTGGGCTACCTAACACCGGCAGGGTTATTCTGGGGTGAATATTCCGGAGCACTATAAATGAGCGGTGCTGCGGTTATTGGTTGAATCCACGGAGTAAAGAAACCTCCAAAGCCAAGTCGAGATCCGTCTCCCGTGCCTGCACAGTGACTCAGGGTTGGGTTTTTTATGACAATAAGTAGCAGAGTAGAAAAACTAGTAAATAGTCTTTTTTGTAAAGATGAATGTTTTGGGAATATATTGTATCCCGAATCATATTCATTCTTTTTAGATTTAAATAATCTATTATATATGATTGATTTATGCGATGAGACTCGAAAGAAAGGGGGGGTGACATTGCCTCCTGACTTGAAGTCTAGAGAAGAGAAAGATTATATAGCTCAGGGTTTTGATATCGAAACCCATAAACGCGAAACTATCGAGCACTTAGCTAGATTAGTGGATAAACCAAGCAAAGAACAGCATTCTCCAAGCGATAGAATTTCCAATAATCGTCATTCATTTGCTATAGAAGGACTGTACAGGAATGTTTTCTATGGCTGTATTGTCCCTATTAGAGAATATTTTGAGCCGGCAAAAAGAAGGGGAGGAAAAATCTCTAAAGGACTTATCTCAAAAGTTATTGAGGAAGGTAAGCTGAATAATAGATTCTCTGTTATGTTAGGAACAAAAGCGGATTGTAGAGTTTCGGCGATTGATAGTACCTTCGTTAAGTCTATCGAAATGACTTTGACTAACTGGGGTCGCCATTTAGACGTAAGGGTCAACTTTAGAAATTGTGAAGCCGTACCTCTGTCCGAATTTTTCGGAGTATCCTCAGATATTTATATTCACGATGAGAATGAAAGGAAGGAGGCTATTCTTACTGTTCTTCAGATAGTACTTTGCATAAATGAATTAATGGGTGCTGATGGTTAAATTTGAATAATTTGAAGGTCTCTCGATCTGCTGGATCAGGTCTTGTGTTTTGCCTCCCGAATGGAGGGGAAATAGGACAGATCTATTTTTCGCCTTTTAAATTGGTGCGGGCCCGGTAGTACTGTAACAGTGGTTAGGTGATACCCGCTCTACTGCGCCACGCTCGCCCCATCGCTCTTTAACAAACCGGGCCGCGATCCAGCACTAATATCCGGAGCCCCGACTGAACCGATCGAGACCGTGCTGATCACCGCCGTGAAGGAATACAACCAGGGCGGCAACGAGATCCTCTGGACCAGCTACCGGTACGATCCGCTCAAGCAGATCACCGACGTGTTCGACGCCCAAAACAACCACACCACCGCCGAGTATGACCTGCTGGGCCGGCGCACCGTGCTGGCCAACCCGGACACCGGCAAGGTGGTGATGGAGTTCGATCTGGCGGGCAACCTGACCCACAAGGAAACCCCGAACCTGCGGGCGCTGGGTGAGACCATCACCTACCGCTACGACTACAACCGGCTGACCGCGATTGAGTACCCGCAGTACCCGGACACCAACGTCAGCTACGAATACGGTGCGCCCAACGCGCCGAACAACAGCGCCAACCGCATCATCCGGGTGACCGACCAGGGCGGCTGGGAAACCCGCAAGTACGGCCCCCTGGGCGAACTGACCCAGAGCACCCGCTACCTGCAATGGAGCGCCGGCCCGGGCGAGCAGTACACCACCCAATACACCTACGACACCTGGAACCGCCTGCAGCAGCTGGTGTACCCGGAGGGCGAGGTGCTGACCTACGACTACGACGTCGGCGGCCAGATGCACGCAGTCCGCGGCCGCAAGGGCAGCTACGACTACCCCTACGTCCAGCGCCTGGACTACGA
>NZ_JAWOIS010000028.1:0-16140 GCF_046484525.1 Marinobacter sp. | reverse complement strand
GAACATAAATCGGGCCGGCCAAGAGCTTGACCAGTTGACGGGTGATGTAGCTCTTGCCACTGCCCGCCGGGCCGTAGATGAACATGGCGCGGCCCGAGTGCACTGCCGGCCCGAGCTGGGCAAGCAGGTTTTCGTCGATCACGGTGTCCCGGAACAGGCGATGAATATCGTCTTCGGTGACTACACATTTGGAGACCGATTGCCGGTGTACGAGCTTCGAGTAGACATCCAGAGTGACTGGTGCCGGGCCGCAGTATCCGTCGCGAGATAAAGCCTCAAAAGCTGCCGCACGGCCACGGTCTGTCAGAGCATAGCGGACACCACTTTCAGAAAAATTAGCCCCCCTACTTTCTACCTTCGCTTCCTGGCGCAGATAAACAATAACCGGTTCCAGGATCGCGCCAGACAGTGAAATATTCCGGGAAAGCTGCTGGAGGGTCTGATTGCTGACGAGGTTTAGATGTTTGACTAACAGGTCAGCGACAAAGAAGTGTTCGAGACCAGTTTCCTGAAGGCTATGGGGACGACTAACATCATTACTCGCATTTGGATGCATATCCCTGTAATCAGTTAATAAGAGCTCGGCGTCCATTGCTTACTCCTTCAAATACTATTAAGGCGGTGGCTGTTAAAGCACCGCTAAAACTGTTCCAGATGCAATTGCAAGCGCATAAGGAAATCTTAGTCCTGCTGCTTCGCCCGGAGCTGGAGGTATGTATATCGGATGCTGGTAAAAGAGGTGCACAAACATTTTCCAGTAGCGTCGAATCATGTCGGGAAACCCTCCCCTTAAAGTGATGTAAGCGAGAGCAATCAAGCCACCTGCTGCGATAGTCATAAGCGCCGCAGTAAGAACTGTTCCGGCGCCAACGACTGCGCCAACGGCAGCCAGAAGTTTTACATCACCTGCCCCGAGTGTTCCGAAAATGTGAAGTGGCAAAAAGCATATAAGCCCGGTGAGTAGGCCTGAAGTCGAAATCCAAATACCAAGCGAATGGTCAGCAAGAACGTTTCCAGCAAACCCCAAAACCACCAGACCCATAACGAGCACGTTCGGAATTCGGTGCTTAAGGAGGTCAATGACAACAGCGATAAACAAACCTATGAGCAAACAAGTTAAGAGAAAGGAACTCATGCTGACCTCCTAAACAAACGGAGTGGGACCGGGGCTTTACCCAGCCCCGGTCAAGATATTACGGCGCGGGATCAGTGGTTGTGATCTTTCCTGCAATTAAGTCGATTGCAGCTTTAATATTTTCTCCGAGTGTGGTGAACGCAGCCACTGCGCCCAACACAATCAATGACCCAGCCACCGCATACTCAGACAGCTCCAAACCTTCCTCATCCCGAAGAAACGCAACTACTTTTTCCTTGAAGTTTTTCATCTCATAACTCCTGCAGTCGTTAGACATACTTCCTTGATGGCACAGCGCCATCTCCGTGCGCTGTAGTTTCAGCATAAGAAGTTATTCAGAAGTCGGTTAGGAGTATTCCGGCGAAATAATAAGAGGATTTTGCAAAAGGAGGAGCCTGGAAGCCGTCAGAATACGCATAGGCGATTCCAGGTTAATCAGAGGCGTCCTTGCAGATGCCGGTCAGGTTTCAAGGAATTGATACAGAGAAAGCTGAGGAGAGGAAGCCGCCTCTTCACGGCTGGTATTGCATTTATGGCGGTACTGACTGGGCGTCATGCCCATATGGCGCTGGAACATCCGGGTAAAATGGGATGCGTCGTGGAAGCCCACAGCCCAGCAGACATCAATCACGGAGGCGCTGTTGTTCTGCAGAAGTTCGGTCGCCTTCTCAATCCGGCGCCGGACGATGTATTCCTGGAAGGTTATGCCATGGGCCCGTTTGAAGGCGCGGCTGAGTTGGTAACTGTTGCTGCCGCAGAGTTCGGCAATGTCCGCCTGCATCAATTTTTCGGAGAGATGCTGTTCAATGAACGCAACGGCGGATTCGACGACCTTGTCCTCGCAACGGTGCTTCTTGAAGCGGGCGTCATCCGGAAGGGGCTGGGACTTGAGGATGGTGGTCCGTTCGGAGCGTTCCCTGCGATTGCCAACCAGCTTCTCCAGTCTTTGCAGGCAGTCCAGAACGCTGTCCTGCTGCACGGGTTTGACGAAGTAGTCCCACACCCGGCTGCGGAGGGCCCATACCGCCAGGGCCTCCGAGTGTTGCTGGGTGAACATCACCACGGGCACAGAGGTGTGTTCCTGCTTGGCCTCGCTCAGCAAGGACAGGCTGGAAATATCCGGAAAATCGAACTCGAAACAGCTGATCACACGATTATGGCTGGCATATACCGCGCCCAGATCTTCCTTCGCGGAGACCCTGACCATTGGAAAATGCCGCTCAATTACCCTGACGACCTCCGGGTCCGCCCCATACTGCGTGGCGTCCACCAGTACAACGGTAGCTCTCTCCATCCCCCCATTCCCCTTCTTCTTGATTCTTGGGTCTCCAGCTCCGTCTGGACCTGGTGGGATTAACATGTACTTTTGTTAATAATTTGATAACGCAATACCAACTAATAGGAAAGGCAAGTGTACACGTCAAGAAAGCAGGCACATTTTAATGCAGTGTTTTGTAACTGGTGGGATGGGAGCATTGGGGGGCAGGCGTGAAAAAGGGGTCAGATGAAAAACGAGTTTTCATCTGACCCCGATTTGGCGGACCTCGGATTCAAATCAACCGAGGTTCTTCTTGACGAACTTCTGGAGCTCTCCCACGATCCCGCTACGGAAGGCGAGAACCGTCAGCACAAAGATACCGCCAAGAATCGGATCCACCCAATCCCTCAGGGCGCCCTGAGACAGCTGGTATTCAATGTTCACGACGAACGTAGCCCCCACCACCGGGCCGAGCAGAGTCCCCATGCCGCCAACCAGCGTCATCAGAATCACTTCGCCGGACATATGCCAGTGAGCATCGTTCAGGGAGGCCAGCTGGAACACCACGGACTTCATGGAACCGGCGAGTCCGGCAAGCGCCGCAGAAATAACGAACGCCAGCACCTTGTATCGGTCCACGTTGTAGCCGAGTGACACCGCACGCGGTTCGTTCTGCTTGATTGCCTTGAGAACCTGGCCATAGGGGCTGCTGACAATGCGCTGTACCAGCAGGTAACAGGCAATGAAGACCACCAGCACGAAGTAGTACATGTTCAGGTTGTCCTCGAGATTGATCAGGCCAAACAGCTCCCCTCGGGGAATCCCATGCATACCGTCCTCACCATGGGTGAACTCGGACTGCACAAAGAAGAAGAACACCAGCTGCGCCAGGGCCAGGGTGACCATGGCAAAATAAATACCCTGCCGGCGGATGGACAACAACGCGAAGGCGACACCAAGCGCGGTTGCGGTCAGGGTACCGGCAATGATGCCCATCTCGGTGGTCAGTCCGGAATAATTGCTCAACAGGTAACCGGTGGTGTACCCACCTGTCGCCAGGAAGGCGGCGTGGCCAAACGACAGCAGACCGGTAAAACCGAACAGCAGATTGAATGCCACCGCAAACAGCGCGAAGCACAGGATTTTCATCAGGAAGACCGGGTAGATCATGAACGGCGCCGCGAGCAGCAGGAGCAACAGCACGCCATTCAGCATCATTTTCTTGCGGTCCTGGGCAGCTTGCTCTTCCACAATAGCCTTGTGAATGTCGGCGGAATTGACTGGCTGATTCATGTTTATGCCTCCTTACCGAACAGGCCACTGGGCCGGAACATCAGTACCAGAACCATGACGAGGAAGATGACCGCCGAGGACGCCGGCGGATAAAAGGTTTTGGTGAGTCCCTCGATAACCCCCATCAGAATACCGGTGATGATGGCACCCCCGATGGATCCCATCCCCCCGATAACCACCACCGCGAAGACCACGATAAGGGTACTGGACCCCATGACCGGTGTAACAGAGTAGATGGGCGCAGCCAGTACCCCTGCAAACGCAGCCAGAGCCACCCCGAAACCATAGGTAAGACTGATCAGCAGCGGAACGTTAATGCCAAACCCCTGCATCAGCTGCGAATCCTCGGTACCGGCTCGCAGATACGAGCCCAGTTTGGTTTTCTCGATCACAAACCAGGTACCGAAACACACCAGCAGGGCCGCTACGATGACCCAGGCTCGATAGTACGGCATGAACATGAAGCCGAGGTTCACTCCTCCCTTGAACATGTCAGGCATGGTGTAGCGCAGGCCGGAAACACCGAACCAGTTGATCAGTACACCCTGCATGATCAGGGCCACCCCGAAGGTCAGAAGCAGGCTGTAGATATGGTCCTGCCCGGCAATGCGGCGAAGCAGGAAGTATTCGATGACAACACCAAAAACTCCAACCACAAGAGGTGCCAGGAAAAGTGCAACCCAGTAGTTGACGCCCAGGTAGTCAAACATCAGGACAGTGGTCATGGCGCCCAGCATATACATGGCACCATGGGCAAAATTGATGATCTTCAGCAGGCCGAAGATTACCGCGAGCCCCAGGCTCAGCAGGGCGTAGAAGGCGCCGTTGATGATTCCGATGAGGAGCTGGCCGGAGAGCACAGCGAGAGGGACGCCGAAAATCATGGACATGTTGCTCACTCCAAAAGCAGCACAGACGTTATTGTTGGACTTTTCGTCTCTGCAGGTTTCCGGGGGCTCCCCGCATGATTGCGGGGAGCTCCGTTGTAGCAGCTTTTCTTAGTTGTTTACCAGCTTGCACTTACTCTCGGAGAGCGGGCGATAAGACTCTTCAGCCGGAATGGTCCGCAGGATGTTGTACAGGTCCCATTCGCTTGTGGACTCTTCCGGGGTCTTCACTTCCGCGAGGTACATGTCATGGACCATGCGGCCATCGACGCGGATCTTGCCATTCTTGGCAAACATGTCGTTGATCGGAGTGTCCATCATCTGCTGGCGTACGGTCTGCGCGTCGTCAGAGCCGGAAGCAGCTACAGCATTCAGGTACTGCATGGTGCTGGAGTAAATGCCCGCGTGAACCATGGTCGGACGCACGCCGGTCTCTTCCATGAATCGATCAGACCACTCACGAGTCTCATCGTTCATATCCCAGTACCAGCCAGTGGTCAGTTGGATACCCTGAGCGGTTTCGGCACCCAGTGCGTGAACGTCGGTCAGGAACAACAACAAAGCAGCCAGGGTCTGGCCGGACTGGGTTACCCCGAACTCACTGGCAGTGGTGATCGCGTTGGTGGTGTCTGCACCTGCGTTTGCCAGTCCGATCACGTCAGCGCCAGAAGCCTGGGCCTGAAGAATGAAAGATGAGAAATCCTGGGTCGGGAATGGGTGGCGTACCGTGCCGATCACTTCACCACCGTTGGCCTCGACAACCCGCGTCACGTCTCCTTCCAGAGCGTGACCGAAGGCGTAGTCCGCCGTCAGCATGTACCAGGTTTTGCCGCCCTCTTTGACAACCGCACTGGCGGTACCGTTAGCCAGTGGATAGGTGTCGTAGACGTAGTGGATGTGGTTCGGTGTACAGTGCTCGTTGGTGATGCTGGAAGCCGCAGAACCGGAAATGATGCCCAGCCGGTCATTCTCTTCCAGAATCTTGCTGACCGCGATGGAAACGGAGGAAGCAACCATCCCCGCCACCAGGTCAACATTCTCGTTTTCGACCCAGCGACGGACGGTGCTGGAGGCGCTATCGGGGCTGTTACGGTCGTCGGCACTGACCACTTCGATCTTGGTACCGTTTACCTTACCACCGAAATCAGCAATGGCCATTTCCAGGGCCTTCAGTCCATTCGGACCAGCCAGATCCCGGTAGGTACCGGACATATCTGCCAGATAACCGATCTTGATGGTGTCGTTGGACATTTCTGCCTGGGCGCCGCCCACCATCAGGGCTGATGCAACGGCTGATGTCAGAAGCTTTTTCATCATTGTCATTGTTCTATCTCCGCTACTGTCTTGCGTTGGTTCGGGTTGTTGTTGATTTTCTTACTTTCGTTCTATCCGGGATCAGACTCCCAAATAGCTGTCCAGCACCGACTGCTTGGCACTCAGTTCATTGGCGCTGATTTCTTCCACAATCTGACCGTGCTCCACGACGTAATGACGATCGGCTAACGGTGCCGCAAAGTGGAAATTCTGCTCTACCAGGACAATGGTCAGCCCTTTTTCTTTCAGGGCCACCAGGACCTCCCCCAGCTTCTCCACAATCACCGGCGCAAGGCCCTCGGTGATTTCGTCAAGCAGCAGCATGTTGGCTCCGGTACGCAGGATTCGGGCCATGGCCAGCATCTGCTGCTCGCCGCCGGACAGCTTGGTGCCCTGGCTGTTGCGACGCTCATAGAGGTTGGGGAACATGTTGTAGATTTCTTCCAGACTCATCCCCCCACTGCGTACTACAGGGGGCAGGGTCAGGTTTTCCTGGACGCTGAGTGACGAAAAAATGCCCCGATGCTCGGGGCAATACCCGACCCCCAACCTGGCAATGTGATGTGGCGCACGCGCCATGGTTTCTTCACCGTTGATCATGATGGAGCCGGTGCGGCGTCCCACCATATTCATAATGGCCTTGAGCGTCGTGCTCCGCCCCGCGCCATTGCGACCCAGCAGCGTTACCAGCTCGCCGCGGTTCACCACCATGTCGATCCCGTGAAGAATGTGGGATTCTCCGTAGAAGGCATGAAGTCCGGAGAGGCGCAGCTGTTCGTATTCCCGATCAGGATTCACGCTCATTGGGCCGCCTCCGCCTGTTCACTGCCGGCTGTTCCTCGCTCACCGCTGCCTTCACTGCCCATGTATACCTCACGCACCCTCGGGTCGACAGAGACAGCGGCATAGTCGCCTTCGGTCAGCACCGAGCCCTGCGCCAGCACCGTGATGCGGTCACACAGCTTGCTAACCACGCTGAGGTTGTGCTCCACCATCAATACGGTGCGCCCATGGGCAGCCTTGCGAACAAGTTCAACGACCCGGTCCACGTCTTCCGAACCCATGCCCTGGGTGGGCTCATCCAACAACAGGATCTCGGGCTCCATGGCCAGGGTCGTGGCCAGTTCCAGCGCCCGTTTGCGCCCATAGGCCAGCTCGATCGTGGTGGTATTGGCAAATTCCGCCAGGCCCACCGCATCCAGCAGCTCCATACAACGCTGGTTGAGCTTGTGCAGGGAATTACCTGACTTCCAGAAGCTGAAGGAATTGCCCTCAAACGTCTGCAATGCAACGCGGATATTTTCCAGCGCGGTCATGTGCGGGAAAACCGCCGATATCTGGAAGGAGCGAACCACCCCCTTACGGGCTATGGCTGCGGATTTCAGGGAAGTGATATCCTCGCCGTTATAGAGGATCTGCCCCCTGGTCGGGATCAGGAATTTGGTCAGGAGATTGAAAACCGTGGTCTTGCCGGCACCGTTGGGGCCGATCAGCGCATGGATATCGCCTTTCCGGATCTTGAGGTTCACATCGTCTACGGCGATGAACCCCTTGAACTCCTTGACCAGGTTACGGGTCTCGAGAACGTACTGTTCACTCATGAGCCACTATACCCTTTGTTATTGTTGTACTTCTGAATAAACCACAGAGTAGATTGACGTATACGTAAACGTCAATACCTAATTCCTGTATTTTTCCGGGGGAACCGAATAGGTCATGGTCGAGTGCGCCACCGGCTCTTCGACCCCCTCGGAATAGACAAACACTTCCCCGACCCCCATGGTACGCCCCACCTTCAGAAGGTTGGCGCGGGCCCAGATGGCCGCATGTGCCGCGGGCTTTCGGAGGAAGTTAATGTTCAGATTGGTGGTTACCGCAAGAGGCACCAGCCCGATCTTGCTCAACAGGGCTGCGTACATGGTCACGTCCGCCAGCCCCATCATGGCCGGTCCGGAGACTGTGCCTCCGGGCCGCAGGTGCTCTTCGTCCACCTCCAGCCGCATCTCGGCCCAGCCGTCCCCGAGCTTCTGCAGGGTGCCGAATGCCTCACCCTGCGGAAACTGCTCCTCGAGGAACGCCTGAAGCTCTTCGAAGGTGATAATCATGCGCCGACTTCGTCCTTGGCCCGATTACGGAGCACGAATCGCTGGATCTTGCCACTCGGGGTCTTGGGCAGCTCATCCACGAATTCGATCTCCCGGGGGAAGGCGTGGGTGGACAGGCGACGACGAACCAGTTCCTGGAGTTCGTCTTTCAGGGCCTGCTCATCAGCCGGCTCCTGCCCGCTCTTGATGACCACGTAAGCCTTGATAACAGCACCCCGCTTCTCATCCGGTTTGGCCACCACACCCGATTCCGCAACCGCAGCATGCTCGAGCAGAGTACTCTCCACATCAGCAGGCCCTACACGGTAACCGGCGGTGGTGATGATGTCGTCGTCACGGCCACTGAAGGAAAAGCTGCCATCACCATGGCAGATCACCATGTCACCGGTGAGGTAGTAGCCTTTCACGAACGGATCTTTCTCACCCCAGGTGTAGCCATCAAAGTGGAACAGCGGAGACGCTTTCACATCCACAGCCAGCTGACCGATCTCGCCCTCACCTACTTCTTCATTCTTTTCAGTCAGTGCAACCACCTTGTGGCCCGGCGAGGAATAACCCATGGAGCCTTCCCGGACCGAGTGCTCGAGACCATGGAAGTTGCAGCAGGTCATGCCAGTCTCGGTCTGGCCATAGTGGTCCTTCACCGGACAGAAATGACGATTCCTGATCCAGTTGACCACCTCCGGGTTCAACGGTTCACCGGCACTGCTACAGACCCGCAGGCCGAGATTCTCGCCTTCCGGCAGCACATGATCGTTGGCCTTGAGCAGACGATAGGCCGTGGGGGCTGCTGCCAGGTTGGTGATCTTGTACTTGCGGATCATGTCGTAGGTGGATTCCGGGGTGAAGGCACCGGGATTGAAGTGGGTCGCATGGCCCATCATCAGCGGGCCAACCACCGCATAGTACAAGCCATAGGCCCAACCCGGGTCGGCCACGTTCCAGAACACATCGTCCTTACGCAGGTCGATGGCGTACTTCATGTAAACGTAAAACGCCAGCAGCGCCTTGGCCGGTACCGCAACGCCCTTGGCCTTGCCAACGGTGCCGGAGGTGAACATCTGCAGGAACGGATCCGAGCCCTTGATCATCACCGGCTCGAACTGGTCGGACTGCCGGGCCAGGGTTTCCTCGAAATCCTGGACATCGGCGCCGGTCTCGCTGGCATTGACGCACAGCATCGGGGCACAGTCCTTCACTTCGGTGAGCTTCGGGTAATTGGCAGGGTCTGTCACAACAAGCCTGGTACCGGCACGCTCAAGACGGTATTCGATGGCGCCTGAGCCAAACGCGGTAAACAGTGGCTGGTAGACCGCGCCAGCACGCAGGGCGCCGGCAATCACAATCAGAAGTTCCGGGCCTCGGGGCAGCAGGCCGGCAACCCGGTCGCCCTTGCCGATTCCCCGGGATTTCAGGTAGTTGGCAAAGCGGGCGGAGGCGGCCTTGAGCTCAGCAAACGTCAGGGTGCCATCACCACCGTCTACTGTTTCGTAGAACAGGGCTACCTTCTGGGGGTCGGTGGCCCACTTGTCACAGATCTCGTGGCATACGTTCAAGCCGCTATCAAGACGTCCGTCCAGGATGCCCGCTTCCAGAGCGGCTGCATCAAAGTTGTTGTACACATCGGTGTATTTCGGAAGGCTCATCGTGAACTCCTGTTGTTTTTATCTTTGAATGCACAGGCCCAAGGTTTAGCACAGGCTTCACCTTACGTAAAGGTAAACCTTAGACTAATAAGCGGCCCGTTTACGGCCGTTTTATCACGCCGTCCGCAAATGAGCCGGGAGATCAGGACATTGGCGTAAGATCAGCTTTGTGGCGGGCTGAAAGGATATGATGGAGGCCGTCACAGTCGACCATCGGATCATCGCAGTTCACCACGATATCCGAGCAGGCAATCACATAGCCCTTACCAGTAATGCTGTTCTTGACCACCTGGTACTCGCCCTCGGTTTCCACCGAGGTGAACTCGCCGATAAAACCGGTTTCCCTCAGAGATACGGTCTCCAGCTTGTCGCCTGGCCGGATTCTGCCCTCATAATTCATCAGCGCCAAACGCGCCGAGGTACCGGTGCCCGTGGTGCTGCGGCAGATGACCCCCGGATGGACATAGGTGGCCGACCTTGAGCGGTAATAGCCTTCGGCCACGTGCTCTTCCGGCCCCATGAAGTGCAGGAACGGAAGCGGGCCGATATCCCCCAGGGTGTAATGGGAGAAGCCGCGCTCCGCCTGGATGGCCTCGACGATGGCATGGGCGGTTTCCGCCAGTTTTCGCTCTTCGTCCAGGGTCAGATCGAAGCCCAGCTCTGCCGCATCAACCAGCGCGTAGAAGCCACCACTGTAGGCGACGCTGTAGGTCACCTTACCCACTGAAGGCACTTCGATACTGGCTTTATAGGTGTGTATATAACTGGGCAACCCCTCACAGGTGATCGCTTCGACCACGCCGTCGTGCACGGTGGCCTCGATCTGGACCAGGCCGGCGGGCGATTCCAGCATGAAGTTCTGCTTGCCTTCCTGCTTGGGCACGATACCGGCCTCAAGCACGGCGGTGGCAGTGCAGATGGTGTTGGAACCGGAATAGATCGGGTACCCCATCACCTCCATGATGATGTAACCGGCAGCCGCACGCGGGTCCGTGGCCGGGACCAGCAGATCCACCGACATTTCCGGGATACCGTAGGGCTCTTCGAGCAACAGTTTCCGGAGGCCGTCAGCGTCGTCCCGGAGGTATTCCATCTGGGCCCGCACGGTGTCACCGGGCAACAGATCGATGCCACCGGTCACGATCCGGCTTACATCGCCGCCAGCATGGGTATCCATCAACTGAATAGTGAGCTCCGGCTTCATCAGGCGTTCTCCAGGGCATAGGGTTTGCCGTGTTCTTCCCACTGGGCGTCGGGAACGATCACAATCTTGCCCAGATAATTGCTGCCCCGGTTCACAAAGTATTCCTCGGCCCGGTGCAGGTCCGAAAGCAGGAAAGCACCATGCAGAACCGGTTTGAGCTGGCCACCCCGGATCCAGGCCATCAGCTGTTCCGCCTCTTCACGGGTGCCGTGGGAGACCCCAAAGATTTGTACCTGGTATAGATAGATTCGGGTCCAGAGAATCTCGCTGATATTGCCGCCACTGGCGCCAGCAATGCTCAGGCGTGGGTAAGTGGCGCGGGCGTTCATATCAAAGATCATGGTGTCGATGAATCGGTCGGTCATTTCACCGCCCACCAGATCCATGACCGCATCAATGGGCTTGCCTCCGGTCTGCTCTTTCACCCGCTCCCCGAAGCTTTCCATGTCCGAGCGATCCAGCACCGCCTCGGCACCCAGCGCCATCAGTGCGTCCGCCTTATCCTGCTTGCTGAGCGCGAAGGGGAAGGCGCCCATGATCCGGCACAACTGGATCAGCGCAGTGCCGACACCGCCGCTGGCACCGGTAACCAGTACCCGCTCCCCGGCCCGGACATTGGCAGAGGTGAGCATGTGCATGGCGGTCTGGTAGGAACACATGCCCATGGCCGCCAGCTCCGCATCCGACAAGTCCGTATTCGGGATGTGGTGGAACTGATTGGAGGGCAACGCGACGTACTCGGCAAAACCACCGTCGGCGCCGTGGCCGTAGTAGTCTGGGGTCAAATTAATATCCCGGCGGCCATCGGCGTAGATGTTGAAATCCAGCAGCCCGCGCTCGCCGACGCGGCTCTCATCAACTCCCTCACCGACAGCCACTACCCGACCGGCAATATCAGCGCCCTGGATACGGGGAAAAGTCAGGGTTGGCTTGCCTCCCATCTTGAAGGACGTCATCTCGCCCTTTTTGGTGGGATACAGCCCTTCCCTCGCCTTACGATCGGTGTTGTTCTTGGCGGTTGCCGTCACCTGAACCAGAACCTGGTCCGGACCGGGTCGAGGGGTGGGAACGTCCTGATATTCGAGCTTGTCGATATCACCGTGACCGGTAAGAACCATGGCTTTCATGGTGTTCGGGATCATGGACGGGGAATCCTCCCTGGTCTGCTGAATTTGGGTTATTCAGTCAGGATAGGTGAGATTCCCGGGCGTGTCAGGGTGTGTTGCAGGCATCCATTATGCAGCTAGCGGGCAATCACCCGGTAGACCGGGCGCAGCTTGGGAATCTGCTTGAGCACGACCTGGATGACCGTCATCAGGGGCACCGCCAGGAGCACACCCACCGGACCCCAGAGCCAGCCCCAGAAAAAGATGGATACGAAAATGATGACCGGATTGATGGCCATGCGGAAGCCGTGGATCCAGGGCTCGATAAACGCTCCCACCAGGGTGGTCAGCGCCAGGAAACCCAGCGGGGCAATGGCCATCATCCAGAGTTCCTCCAGGCTGATAACCGAAATCACGGAGAGCATCGAAACGGAAATCACCACACCCAGATAAGGAATGAACCGGGCCAGTCCCGCTACCAGTCCCCACACAGCCGGATCCGGCAGGCCCACGGCCCAGCAGATCAAACCCGTGGCCGTGCCGACAAAAATGTTGCTCAGCCCCAGCACGCCGAGATACTGCGCGATCAGGTGCTGGGAATCATGGGTTATTCGCAGCACCGTCTTGCGCTGGCCCATGGGCAACTGGCGCACAAAGTTCCGGATCAGGCGGTCACCGCTTACCAGGAGAAAGTAGGTAAGCGCCAGAGCCAGAGCCAGGCCGACAATGCCATTCTGAACCTTTTTCATCAGCTGACTGCGCCAGGAATCGGTTTGCAGAACCACAGCCGCGGGCTGCCGCTGCTCACCATCCGAGAGCTGCTCCACAGATTTCTCCACTTGCTCGGCCGACTCGGTGACCTTGGCAATCTGACGACTGAGTTCACTTTCGCCCACCAACACCCGGGAAACCGCCCCCGGCACTTCCTCGACCCACTTCAGGGCCGGCGTGGCTACGGCCAGCGTGATCCCCACAATCCCGGCCAGCACCAGTAAAACAAACACCATGGAGCTGACCATCCGGGGAATGCGCCACTTCACGTAAGCCTTTTTCACCAGGGGCGACAGCAGCAGGCTGGTCATTACCGCAAGAACGATGGGCAGGATGATCTGATGGGCCACATACAGGGTATACAGGACGCCCAGGCCGAACAGGCCGTAGATCGGAGTCGCGAGATCCGAAGAAAACAGCGGGCGCTTCTCATCGCCCGCACGTTCGTTGTTTGGGGATTGGCCGTCCATGATGAACCATGCGTACCGCATTAATAACCCAGCCCGGAGCAACCCAAGCCAGCAGTCAAGACGGCAGTCTACCCTTAACGGTGCCTGGGCGCATCCGAGAGAGGGTTGCATTAGATTAACTTAGATTGTGTTTCAGATTCCGCTCAGCGCGCCATCTTCGGCAAAAAAGACGTATCTACCCAGTAGCGCCTCGGGTTTGTCGGATTGATGTAAACAGGAATCGACTCATTCCGGATATACTCCGACGGGTCAAACCAGAGGTTGCCACTCCTGAATACATGGATATCGGACGTGACCGGATTTTGCCATTGACACACGATTTGATACGGGCTTTTGCCATTAATGACTATCATATTGTTATTTTCGACGCCCTGAAAAATACCCTGAACCAGCTGCCCGGTTTTGCGAAGCTTAACCGCACCACCATTTCTGACAGCCGGCACAACGAACATGCCCGCTCCGAGCAGGAAGAAAACACCTCCCAGACAGCCTATAATCAGGGTTGCCCCCCAGAGCGAAAAGAATCCGTCAATTCTTGCGGAGTCTGTCTCCCCAGGCGTAAATAACACACGTACTGTCTCACCTCGACTATAACTTGGCGGATTACTGCCGCTGGACGAGAGGAACTCTGTGAGTCTGCCCTGCTCGTCTTCAAAACGCACGAGAGGATAATAGGCATATGAATCACTGGACCGCGACCGGACCAGATCGGTTACAACACCCGGCTTGGCTGTAGCGGTTTCAAGAAAAGCTGAAGTGCTCTGGAAAAAGAAAAAAGCGCCGACAAGCATGCCGACACCCAAGAGCACAAGGATCACCCGCAGCGTGTTGAAGGTTTTCATATTCATTCCTTTGAAAGTTTGTTGGTTCCCTATCCGATAACATCCTGTTTTCAGGCGTAAAAATTATACCCAAATCCGCAGAGTCTGGAAGCCAGAAAATGAGACCTCGCTCCGCTTATGAGTACAAACTGCCTCTTTAACACTTCTGTTTCTTGGCTTCTATTTCCTCAGTTTACTGGCTCGGGATGATTGACGACGCAGCGGAAGCCTGTGCCACCAGCTGAAACAGGCACACCGGATCGGGCGAACACAGTTGCATTTCCACCAACGTGATCTCCGTGACCAGACCAATCCCTCACAGTTTTCTCTGGTCTATCGGGATCAATGGGTTCCGATGGACCTTTCGGGTTATTGCGTGGCGCGTGTTGGTAATAGTCTTCCTGAAACCAGTCCTGAGTCCATTCCGCAACATTTCCTGACATGTCATGTAGGCCTATCGGGTTGGGTGGGTAACTACCAACAGGTCTTCGCTCCATAACCAGAGAAGAGTGACTTAGTAAGTTGCCGGAGGGAGGGATACTTGGGTCAATATACTCCTTGGGCCTCTGCAAGTACGTGTCATTGTCTTCTTCTCCGGTATTTGTGGCATACGCAACATTTCTGCCCCGGCTTCGGGCGGCGTATTCCCACTGAGCTTCGGTTGGCAGTGCAAAAGGCAAGTCGGTTTGGTCGGCTAGCCAAGCACAGTAACCTTCAGCCTCACGGTAGTTAGGCACTCTAGCGGGTTTGTCACGAAAATAAGGCGATAAGGGATCATCAGTAGGAGTGATCACGTACCGGTTCTTGAAGGAAGAATGTTCGTAAAGAGATAGTCGCGCAGTTGCTTGGTAGTAGGTCTCCATTTCTTCCCAAGTGGTTTCGTATCGGGAAATGGAGTAACTATCGACTCGTACATCTACGGTTGGCCGGGCGTAATCAGTCAAAGTTACGTAAGGAGAACCGTCTGGACGGCCTACATCTCCCAACTCGAAATCACCGCCTTCCACAAACACCTGATTAGAAACTGCATTTTGAACAATGACTGATTGGGTTTTGTCTTCGCCATTAGTCACCCCCCCACAGGCCACTAAGGCCGTCGAAACAATCGCAAGTCCTCCGACTTTAAACCGGTCCACGTCCAACATATACGAACATCCCTTAACCAATTCTACAAATACGACAAACTCCAAAAGGATCCAGTTTAACGGGCCTTCCGGCCATGGCGGTTTGCTCATGTAAACCACGCATAAAGAGACGCTGATCTGACTTGTTCTTACCTATAAACCCGAACAATCTCTCAAGATTTGCTTCAAACTCTGACTGTCTAGCAACGCCCTCTGGTTTCATTCTGACAATTGTCTCTTCAAAGTCTCGCCAACCTTGGAAAGAAGCCAAAATTTGGTTAACTGCCTGAATCTTGACGTCATCGTCGCTCCAAAGCTCAGGCGTGACCCACCAATCGAAGAGGATATTGTCCAGCACGGTACCCTTGACCTCGGGCGGGGAATGCAAGAAAACGGAATCTTCCTTCAATTGCAGATCAATGAGTACATTTTGTGCGATCTCAGCGCTTTGCTTTTCTCGGTGACGGTTTACAAAAACAGCTTCCACATATGCCGCCACCTCATCAGCAATAGAACCAGCAAACTCGTTCGCCACTTCAAGTGCTGATAAGCCCTTCCCCAAAGCATACAGTCCCATTCGCTGATACCAATCGAAAGCGTACGTACGTTGATCAAACAGTTCTAAATATCGGAAATCTACGTCCATCAAAGCGTTGTATATGAAGTGCAGCATTCGAAGAATTTTTTGAGTGTCAATCTCCAGCACAAAGCTTCCTGATGCACCTGCACCGAAAACGAGTCCTGCATGGACATTCAAGTAGAATTTCCCTGTTGCGCGGCTAAATTCCAGTCGAACATCAAGTTCAGCACCTGCCCCCAGCGCCCCCTCAACTTTCTTTCCAATAGTGCAGAGCTTGTCCCACTCTCTTTGCTCCGTCAGAACATCCTTCCAGCGCAGCTCACCGGCCACCTCACATCCGCCACGGATGCCTGCGAATACACCCGCTTCCATACCCGCTTTTTGCCCGTTTTTTCGCGCCGCAATGCCCTTCAGCGTCGGAAGGCC
>NZ_JAWOIS010000002.1:0-33252 GCF_046484525.1 Marinobacter sp. | reverse complement strand
GAGTTTGAGATATGTCAAAAGAATGTGCCATTTGCGGAAAAAAACCCATGGTGGGCAACAATGTAAGCCATGCACACAATCTGAACAAAAGAAGGTTCAATCCCAATCTTCAACGGGTCCGGGCCCGTATCAAAGAGGGCTGCGTAAGAAGAATTGACGTGTGTACCAGCTGCATCAAAGCAGGTAAGGTTACCAAGGCCGCATAAATTCCGGCCGGAAAGATCACGCCTATAAGATTTTTGCAGCCAATTCCGCTAGGTCTGACCGCTCCCCTTTTTCCAGATTGATGTGGGCATACAGGGACTGGCCCTTCATTTTTTCAATGATATAGGCAAGTCCGTTAGTCTGACTGTCCAGATAGGGATGGTCAATCTGGAAAATATCACCGGTAAACACAATCTTGGTGCCCTCCCCGGCCCGGGTGATGATGGTTTTCACTTCATGGGGTGTCAGATTCTGCGCTTCATCCACGATAAAGAAAACCCGGACAATAGATCGCCCCCTGATATACGAAATGGGGGTGATCACTATCTTTTCCTCCTCGATGAGCTCCCGGATCTGTCTAGAGTTTGTATTGTTTTCATTAAAATGGTTCTGGATCACCGTCAGATTGTCATATAACGGCTGCATATACGGGTCCAGCTTGGAGGCCACATCTCCGGGCAGAAAACCCAGATCCTTGTTGCTCAGAGGAACCACAGGCCTGGCAATAAATATCTGGCGGTACAGCTGTTTTCTGGCCAAGGCAGCTGCCAGGGCCAGCAGGGTTTTACCGCTGCCGATGTTCGAGATTTTCGTTTACTCGCCGAGGGTCGAGGGCGTGCACCTCCGGGGCGGCAAGGTCGCCCGTGGCGGCTTGCGCTGGTCCGACCGTTTCGAGGATTACCGCACCGAGATCCTTGGTCTGGTCAAGGCGCAGCAGGTGAAGAATGCGGTGATTGTGCCGGTCGGCGCCAAGGGCGGTTTCGTGGCCAAACGACTGCCGGATCCCTCGGATCGGGAAGCTTTCCAGGCCGAGGGTATCGAGGCCTACAAGACCTTTATTCGCGGCCTGCTCGATATCACCGATAACCTGGTGGATGCCGGAATTGTGCCGCCGGAGCGGGTGATCCGGCACGACGATGACGATCACTATCTCGTGGTGGCTGCCGACAAGGGCACCGCGACCTTCTCCGATATTGCCAATGGCCTGGCCGCGGAATACGGCTTCTGGATGGGCGACGCTTTTGCCTCCGGGGGCAGTAACGGCTATGACCACAAGAAGATGGGCATTACCGCCCGGGGTGCCTGGGTCTCTGTGGAGCGGCACTTCCGCGAGATGGGCATCAACCCGGCACTGGACGAATTCACCGCCATCGGCATCGGCGATATGGGCGGGGATGTGTTCGGTAACGGCATGCTGTGCTCGGAGAAGACCCGGTTGGTTGCGGCGTTCAACCACATTCACATTTTCGTCGATCCGGATCCGGATTCCGAAGCCAGCTATCGTGAGCGCAAGCGCCTGTTTGAAATGCCCAGGTCAGCCTGGACCGATTATGACGCCAAACGGATTTCCAAGGGCGGTGGGGTGTTCAGCCGCAACGCCAAATCGATCCCGGTCAGCCCGGAAATGAAAAAGCTGTTGGGCATCAAGGCTGATCGCGTGCCACCCAACATGCTCATTTCCCACATTCTCAAGGCCCAGGTGGACATGCTCTGGGTGGGTGGTATCGGTACCTACGTCAAGGGCAGCGCCGAGACCAACGCGGATGTTGGCGACAAGGCCAATGATGGCCTGCGGATCAACGGCTCCGAGCTGCGCTGCAAGGTGGTCGGTGAGGGCGGCAACCTGGGGTTGACCCAGTTGGGGCGGATCGAGTACGCCTTGAGAGGCGGACGTCTGAATACCGATTTCATCGACAACTCCGGTGGCGTGGATTGCTCGGACCATGAGGTCAACATGAAGATCCTGCTCAACCGGGCCGTGGCCGTTGGCGACCTTACCGAGAAGCACCGGAATGTGATGCTGGAGGAAATGACCGACGATGTTGCGGAGTTGGTACTGAAGAACAACTACCGTCAGACCCAGGCCATCAGTATCGCCAGCGAGGACGCGGCCACGCGTCTGGAGGAATACCGCCGGCTGATGAACACCTTCGAGAGCGAAGGCAAGCTCAACCGGGCCCTGGAGTTCCTGCCGGACGATGAAACCCTGTCCGAGCGCAAGCTCGACAAGAAGGGGCTGACCCGCCCGGAGTTGTCGGTGCTGATTTCCTATGTCAAAGGCGATCTCAAACAGACCCTGATCGACAGCACCTTGCCGGACGAGCCTCTGCTGGCAGGAGAAATGTACAAGGTTTTTCCCCGCGCCCTGACCCAGCAGTTCAGCTCGGAGCTGGGCGAGCACCAGTTGCGGCGGGAGATTATCGCCACGCAGATTGCCAACGACATGGTCAACCACATGGGCATTACTTTTGTGGAGCGCCTGAACCAGTCCACCGGTGCGGACGCTGCTTCCATCGCCCTGGCATGGATTATCGCGCGGGATGTATTCCGCATTGATAACTGGTGGGACAGGATCGAGGCACTGGATTTCCACATTCCCGCCAGATTGCAGATGGAGCTGATGCGGGACCTGATGCGCCTGATGCGCCGGTCCGTCCGTTGGCTGCTGCGTAACCGCCGGGCCGAGCTCAGCATCCAGAGCCACATGGAACGGTTCGCCGACAGTGTCTGGGCCATTACCGCCGGCCTGCCGGACTATCTCGGCGAGCAGGCGCGCCAGGCTTGGGAGAAACGCCACACAGATCTCGTCGAGGCGGGCTTGCCCAGGGAACTCGCATCGGTGGTTTCCGGTACCGGTTATCTGTATTCTTCCCTGGGCATCATCGAGGCCAAGGAGGCCACCGGTATGCCCCTCAAGACCGTGGCCAACCTTTATTTCGAGCTGGGCGACCGTCTCGACCTGACCTGGTTTGCCACAGCCATTGCCGACCTTCGGCCGGCATCCCACTGGGAGGCGCTGGCCCGGGAAAGTTTCCGGGAAGATCTGGACTGGCAGCAACGTGCGCTGACCACCGGGGTGTTGAAGATGGCGGAGAAACCTGCGGATGTTCCGGCTTGTGTGGAGAGCTGGATGCAGCAGCACCAGCACATGATCGACCGCTGGAGATCGATGCTCGCGGAGCTCAAGAGTACCCGGGAGCCCGAGTACGCCATGTTCTCGGTTGCGCTGCGGGAGTTGCTGGACCTTGCCCAGAGCACGATCCATCAGCCCCAGGGTGAAATCGAGGTTGAGACCAACTGAGTATTGCGTTTCGACAGTGATTCGCTTTCAATTCCGGCACTTTTCTCAGAAACGGGAGTTGTTTGCATGGGGCAGCTAGATAATCTGCTGGACAAGAACCGGGCCTGGGCCAACGGCATCAAGTCCGTCGATCCCAAGTTCTTCGACCGCCTGTCCAATCAGCAGGCGCCGGAATACCTCTGGATCGGCTGCGCCGACAGCCGGGTACCGGCCAACCAGATTGTGGATCTGCTGCCCGGTGAACTCTTCGTTCACCGCAATGTGGCCAACGTGGTTGTGCACACCGACTTCAACTGCCTGTCGGTGCTGCAGTTCGCCATCGAGGTGCTCAAGGTGAAGCACATTCTGGTGGTGGGCCACTACGGCTGTGGCGGTGTGCGTGCAGCACTGCGGAACGAGGGGTTCGGCCTGATCAGCCACTGGCTGCGCCATGTTCAGGACGTTCGTGATCGCCATCAGGCAACATTGGACGCGATCACAAGTGAGCAGGACCGGATCGACCGCCTGTGCGAGCTGAATGTCGTGGAGCAGGTGGGGCACGTCTGCCAGAACAACATTGTCCAGGAAGCCTGGCGTCGCGGGCAGCCTCTGACGGTTCACGGTTTCGTCTACGACGTGGCCGATGGTCTGCTCCGGGACATGGGCTTGTCCATCTCCAACGAGGAAGAGCGGGACCAGGTCCGGCAGATTGCGGTCGAGGAGCTGGTCCAGCGCCCGGTCCGTGCCGGTCGCCAGAAACTGGCCTGATCGCTCCATGACTTCCCTTCCCAATTCCCACGAGGCATTGCTTCGTAACCGTGACCTGCTCAGTGGGGTTGTTGGTCTGCTCGGGGTAACGGATCCCGGCCTGCTTTCCCGATTGGGGCAGGGTGGCCTTGCCATGAGTGAGCATGCCGGCGTGTACAGCGCTCTGAGTGGGGTGTCGGGCTGGCAGGCCTGTTTCGGCTATGAAGACCCCGGTCTACAACCCGCCACGCTCGACACCCTCGTGGTTTTCCTGCCCAAGGCCCGGGTCGAGCTGGACCTGCGCCTGGCGCTGGCGCTATGGCTGGCCAGGGCCGGTGCCCGGTTGATACTGGTGGGCGAGAAAAAAGAAGGGATCGCCGGTGCGGTCAAACAGCTCAGGGCCAGGTTGCCCGATGCCGGCAAGGTGGATAGTGCCCGTCATTGCCAGGTGTGGAGCGCAGAGATTGCAGAGCCGGCCCCGGCGTTCGCGCTGGCGGACTGGATCACCTGGACACGGGTAGAGCATGGGGGTGTCAGCATCGATGTGGCCGGTATGCCGGGTGTCTTCAGCCTCGGTGAGCTGGATGAGGGGACGGCCCTGTTGCTGGACAGCCTCGCCAAAGAGCCTGTCAGTGCCGGCCGACTGTTGGATTTCGCCTGTGGTGCCGGGGTGATCGGCAGCTGGCTCCAGGGCTGGCAGCGGCAGTCGGATCAGGCCGCGGCCCGGGTCGATGGCGTCGATGTCCAGGCGCAGGCGGTGAGCTGTGCCCGGGCAACCTATGAACGCAATGGCTGCGCGGGTGATATCCGTGCCTCGGATGGCCTCGCAGGCATCGAGGGTAAATGGCCCGCCATTGTCACCAACCCGCCGTTTCATACCGGTGTGCGGACCGATACCTCCATGACCGAGCGCTTCCTCCGGGAGGTCGCTTCCCACCTGGAATCCGGTGGGGAGTTACGGCTGGTGGCGAACAGTTTCCTGCCTTATGAAGAGCTGATCCGGCGCCATGTCGGTACTGTGGAGCGACTGGAGCAAACCCGTCGGTTTACCGTCTACCGCGCTGTTCGCCGCTGAAGGGATAAAAAAGCCCCTGGGGTGAGGGGCAAAGGTGAATTGCATGAACGCCGCCCACTCTAGGGTTAATTTCTAGAATAAACAGCCTAGAATAGGCGCCCTCATGAAACCCTTCTCCGGAAAGCCCGAAATGACTAGTGCCAAGCTCCAGACTCCCGATGGCCCACTGTCGCTGGTCCGCCCCGGCGGCGGTGACAAGTCGCTCAGGGCCTGGGATGCGGCCGATGAGCTGTTGCTCGAGTCCTCTGCAATGTTCCTTCAGGACCGGCCGGGCGCCAGAGTCCTCATTGTCGATGACCAGTTCGGTGCCCTGTCCCTGGGCCTTACCCGCTTTGCCCCGGAACTGGTGGCGGACAACGCCGCATTGACCGAATCGCTGGCACTGAACGCCGGGGCCAATCCCTCGGTCATGAACGTGCCCCGTGCCACCAGTTGGCAGGATCCGCCTGGGGGCCCCTTTGATCTCGTCGTGTTGCGGATTCCCCGCCAGGCGGACTATCTGGCCTGGCTGCTACTTTGGCTCAACGGGGTGCTGTCAGGGCAGGGCCGGATCCTGGCCGGCGGTATGATCAAGCACCTGCCGGATCGCAGTGTCGATGTCTTTGCCGAGGCGGTGGTGACCGAGCAGGTTTTGCCAGCCCGCAAGAAGGCACGGGTCGTGATGTGCAGCCGGGGGCAGGCGGGCCTGAAAGACTGGGCGGGATTATGGAAGGGCTATGCCCTGGATAACGGTGTTCGGGTGGAGGCCTTGCCGGCGGTGTTCGCCCGGGAGAAGCTGGATATCGGTACACGGCTGCTGTTGCCCCATGTCACCGATGCCTTGGCCGCGCTCGATGTCGATGCCCGGGTGCTGGATCTCGCCTGCGGCAACGGTGTGCTCGGGCTTCAGGCGCTGTCGGCGAGACCGGAGCTGGATCTGACGTTCACCGATGTCTCCAGCCAGGCGGTGCTGAGCGCCAGGCACAATGTCAGTCGGGCATTTCCGGGCCTCGAAGCGACCTTTCATCACGTCGACGGTATTCCGGAAGAGGCCGGGGCGTTTGACCTGATCCTGCTCAACCCCCCGTTCCATGAAGGTGGTGTGGTAGGTGATCATATTGCCCTGCGGCTGTTCCGCCAGGCCGCCCGGCATCTTGCCGTTGGCGGCCGTTTGCTGATGGTGGGCAACCGGCACCTGGGGTACCACCGGACCCTCAGGCGCGATTTCTCAAAGGTACGTCAGTTGGATGCGGATCCGAAGTTTGTGGTGTTTCAGGCCGGGCGGTCGTAACCCAGGCGTGCCAGGGTGTCGACAATGGTCTGGGTCTGACTGTCGATCTCTATGTTGACCCGGTCTCCGGTCTCCGCCATGCCGAAGGTGGTGGCCCTCAGGGTTTCCGGAATCAGGTGTACGTTGAACCGATTATCCCGGACCTCGCCGATGGTCAGGCTGGCGCCATTGATGGCAATGTAGCCCTTGGGAAAGATGTAACGGATCCAGTCTTCGGGCACTTCAAACCAGATCGTGACGTTGTTCTCCGGACGCTCGATTTCCACGATTCTGGCCGTGGTATGCACATGCCCTGACAGCAGGTGGCCGCCGATCTCGTCACCGATGCGCGCCGCCCGCTCGAAGTTGACCGCGTCGCCTGCATCGAGGTCGCCCAGTGTGGTCAGTCGCAGGGTCTCCTGCATGGCATCGAAGTACAGCGTCGCGCCGTCCTGGCGGGTCACGGTCAGGCAGGTGCCATTGATGGCCACGGAGGCGCCGATACTCACGCCTTCGACCTTGTTTTCAGGGAGCCGCACCGCCAGCGTGTTCAGTCCCGGCCGGGCGGTGATCTCGTCAATGGTGGCAATACCCTGGACAATACCTGTGAACATAGACTACCTCTTGGCTTTGGGGTCTGTGCGCTGTGGCGGGAAGCTGAAGGATAACAAACTTGACATAAATAGGCGTCAAACGTATGTTTAAAACAGACGTACGCTAGAGGCACCGATAACAAGATGGCGCAATCTGATACCGTAGACCGGATTCTCGATGCAGCGGAAGAGCTGTTTGCCGAGCGCGGGTTTTCCGAAACTTCCCTCCGGATGATTACCAGCAAGGCTAAAGTAAACCTCGCTGCTGTCAATTACCACTTTGGTTCGAAGAACGCGCTGATCCACGCGGTCTTTGCCCGATTCCTCACACCGTTTTCCGCCACCCTGGAAAAAGCCTTCGACGAGCTTGAGGAAAGCTGCGGCGATCAGCCGCCGACCCTGAATCAGACGCTCTGGGCTCTGACCGAAAGTGCTGTTCGGATGCCCCAGAGAAACGAGAAGGGCATCTCCATCTTCATGCGCCTGCTCGGTCTCGCCTACACCCAGTCCCAGGGCCATCTGCGCAAGTTCCTGGAGCAGGAGTACGGCGATCCGTTCAGCCGGTTCATGCGTCTGCTCAAGGCTGCAACCCCTCAGCTTTCGGCCGTAGACCGCTACTGGCGCATCCAGTTCATGCTCGGAGCGACCGCCTTCACCATGTCCAGCTCCGATGCCCTGCGTGACATCCTGCAGAACAAGACCGGTGTCGAAACCTCGGTCCAGGAGATCGCCATGCGCCTCGTACCTTTCCTGGCCGCCGGCATGCAGGCCGAAGACACCATGCTGGTTCCGCCCAAAAGCAGTAAGGTCTCGGTTGCCTGAGTTCAGCTCCCTCGGTTAGGCTTCCGGTCTGGAATAGTCCGGATACGGAGCCCGACCGGTTTTGACCCAATCTCACGAGCACGTCGATCATCTGGCAGTCTCCATCGCTGACCAGACCCTGTCCCTGATGAACGATCAGGGCCGCATCATTGCCAGCTATCCGGTGTCCACCGCCCTGAACGGGGCCGGAGAGCAGGATGGCAGTGGCTGCACCCCCCGGGGCGAACACTATATCCGCGCCATGGTGGGCCAGGGCTTGCCGGAAAATACCGTGTTCCGGGCCCGTCGCCCCACCGGTGAAATCTACCGTCCGGAACTGGCACTGGCGCATCCCGACCGGGACTGGATCCTGAGCCGTATCCTCTGGCTGTGCGGTCTGGAGCCGGGCAAAAACCGGGGCCCCGGGGTCGATAGTTTTCGTCGCTTCATATACATTCACGGCACACCGGATACCGAGCCCATGGGGGTTCCCAGGTCCCACGGCTGTATCCGCATGCGCAATCGGGATGTGGTGGCACTGTATGACCGGGTATACCCCGGGCTCCGGGTTGTAATCCTTTAACCGTATTTCAGCCGAGGGGACCGATGATCGGAGAGCTGCTGGCAACAATCAACGAATGGATCAAGGGCTTCGGGTTGCTATCGGAGGGCTGGCGCACGGGCATCATTGTGTTTGCGCTGGTTTTCGGGACTGCCGTTGTGGCGTACGTGGTAAGCCATGTGGTTCGGGGGCTCGAACGCAAGTTCAGCAATACCCGAAACATCTGGGATGATGCTTTGTTGCACGCAGCCCGACGTCCCCTCGTTGCCTTTGTCTGGCTCCAGGGCGTGTACTGGGCGGCAGAGGTTGCCCACCACTACTCGGAAGCCGAGATCTTCAAGGCCAACCAGAAACTGCTGGAGCTGGGCTTTATCTGGATTGTGGTCTGGTCACTGCTGGGATTGATCAAGCAGATCGAACAGATCCTTGTTTCCCCGATGAAGATGAAAAAGCCCATGGACTACACCACCGTGAACGCGGTGAGCAAACTGTCCAGGGCCGTGGTCATTATTACCGCCGTACTGATTGTCATGCAGACGCTGGGCTACAGCATTTCCGGGGTGCTGGCCTTCGGTGGTGTCGGTGGTATTGCGGTGGGTTTTGCCGCCAAGGACCTGTTGGCCAACTTTTTCGGGGGCATGATTGTGCACCTGGACCGGCCCTTCAAGGTCGGCGACTGGGTCCGCTCGCCGGACCGGAACATTGAAGGGACTGTCGAACATATCGGCTGGCGGGTGACGACTATCCGTACCTTTGACCAGCGCCCGCTGTACGTGCCCAATGCGGCGTTCACCACCATCGCGGTGGAGAACCCGTCGCGCATGTACAATCGCCGTATCTACGAAACCATCGGGATCCGCTACGCGGATGTCAGCCAGATGGCGGACATCGTCTCCGATATCCGCTCCATGCTGGAGAATCACGAGGAGATCGAGACCCAACGGACGCTGATCGTCAATTTCGTGGCGTTCAACAGCTCGTCTCTCGATATCATGGTTTACACCTTCACCAAGACCACCCAGTGGGTCCGGTTCCACGAGATCAAGCAGGATATACTGCTCCGGATCAGTGACATTATCGAAGGCTATGGTGCCGAGGTGGCCTTCCCGACCCGTACCCTGCATCTTCCCGATGGCGTCCGTCTCGCTGGCCATGAAAGTGGTGAACGGGAAAGTGGCGAGCGTGCAGGGGAAGAGCCGGTATCGGGTAACGGCAAAGTATCATTTGAAGGAAGATCATAATGACCTCAGCTGCAAGCAGCTCGCCGGTCGGTATCATTGGGGGTACCGGCCTGACTACCCTTACCGGACTGACCATCACGGGTGAGTCGGGCGTTTCAACGCCGTGGGGTGAGCCCTCGGCGCCACTCGTGGAGGGCAGGCTGGGTGAGCAGTCCGTGATCTTCCTGGCCCGGCACGGCAATCCGCACCGGATTCCACCCCATCAGGTCAACTACCGGGCCAATATCCTTGCCCTGTATGAAGCGGGCGTGCGAACGGTGGTTGGTGTGAATGCCGTCGGCGGGATCCACCGGGACATGGGGCCGGCCCACGTTGTCGTCCCCGATCAGATCATAGATTACACCTGGGGGCGGGCCAGTACCTTTTTCGAGGGCGACCTGGAATCGGTCACCCACATCGATTTCACCTTTCCCTACGACGCTGACGCCCGGCAGGCGCTGATCGATGCCGCAAAGCGGGAGTCGGTGCCATTCTCGGATTTCGGGGTATACGGCGCAACCCAGGGGCCGAGGCTGGAAACCGCCGCGGAGATCCGGCGCATGGAGCGGGATGGCTGTGATCTGGTGGGCATGACCGGCATGCCGGAGGCGGCGCTGGCGGCGGAGCTGGGGATGCGTTACGTGTGCCTGGGGCTAGTGGTGAACTGGGCCGCGGGTAAATCCGACCACATCATTACCATGGAAGAGATTGAAGAGGCCATCGAGCAGGGCATGTCCGGTGTGAAGACCATTCTCGCCAGCTCGATGGCTCAGCTCGAGCAACTCAGTCCGATGCCTCGACCTTCCTGAAGAACACCAGAACGCCGATGGTGGGGGAGTCCAGGAAGTGGACTTCCTGGCTGCGCATCCTGCGGGTTTCACGGATCCAGGTCACCAGTTCCAACGGCTTTGAAGCTGGCTGAGCTATTTGTGGCTGGAGGGATACGAAACCGCCGCCCTTGGTTTCTTCCTGCTGTTCTTCACCGTCAGTGGGAGCCGGGGCGGACTGCCCGGTGAACGAACTGGTGCCCTGCTGCCAGTGATTGAGGTGGACGTCCACGTGCAGATAGCGTTGGCGGTCAATGGTGATATGCCCCTCGATTTCCCGTTGCCCAGCGCTATCGATCCAGTCGCCCAGCTCAATTCTAAGGGGGGCGCCCTCATAGTCGGGCGGGAACGCCTCGTACCAGCCTGCGCTCATCAGTACCCGGTAATTTCCGCTGTTTTCCAGCCGCTGGGCCGCCGAGTTGAGGTACAGGTCCCCGCGGGGTGCCAGGTTCAGGGTGGTCTGGGAGTTGCCGTTCTGATCTACCACCCAAAGTGCTTCGTCGGTATCAACCGGTGGCTCCACCTCCCGGTCCCCCATGCGCTCTTCAACGGCAGAGGGGTCGACGATGCGCTCAAGAATGACGAATTCGGCACGGTAGTAGTCGTCCGGAATGTTGCCCGAATCCTGGGCGTGGGCGGTCAGGGCCAGCATTGCCAGCGTGAACATGGCCAGGATGCGGGCTGCCTTGGTACTGCTGAAAAGGGCGGTCGGTTGCAAAGGATTCTCTCCCCGAATCATGCGAGCGTCAGTGCCTGGATTGGCTGTCAGCTGGTGCCAGCTCATCCAGCATTTGCGAAATGCCATCGAGTTTACCACCGGTGGAGGTGTCCTTCAGCCTGAAACGGAAGCTGTTGGCCCCCTCAAGCCGGTATTGGTCCGGAGCGGATTGCACTTTTTTAACCAGAACCAGCGGATCCACCGGTGTCGAACCGCCGAACTCCAGACGGGTCCACTCCTTGCCGGCATCGATTTTCACGATACCCAGTGCCTCGGCCTTGAGCCTCAGTTCAGTCTGACGAACCAGGTTCTTGGCCGGTTCCGGTAACAAACCGAAACGGTCAATCATCTCAACCTGAAGTTCTTTTAATGCTTCCTTGTTGGCCACGCTGGCAATGCGTTTGTAAAGCATCAGCCGGTTGTGGACATCGGGCAGGTAGTCCTCGGGTATCAGCGCCGGAATACGCAGGTTCATCTCGGTACCGTGACTCAGCGGCAGGTCGGCGTTCGGCGTGCGGCCTTCCTTGATGGCCTTCACGGCCTCGTCCAGCAGCTGCATGTACAGGGTGAAGCCAATGGTCTCGATCTGCCCGCTCTGTTCCTCACCGAGCAACTCACCGGCGCCCCGGATTTCCAGGTCGTGGGTGGCTAGCATGAAGCCTGCACCCAGGTCCTGGGACTCGGAGATGGCATCCAGGCGCTTTTTGGCATCCGCGGTCATGGCCCGTGGCGGCGGGGTCAGTAGGTAGGCGTAGGCCTGGTGGTGGGAGCGGCCCACGCGGCCCCGGAGCTGGTGCAGCTGGGCCAGGCCGAATTTGTCCGCCCGCTCGATGATGATGGTATTCGCGCTCGGGATGTCGATGCCGGTCTCGATGATGGTGGTGCACACCAGCACATTGAAGCGCTTGTGGTAGAAATCGGACATGATCTGTTCGAGTTCCCGCTCGCGCATCTGGCCGTGGGCAACGCCCACCCGCGCCTCGGGAATCATCCGGCGCAGGTCTTCCGCCGTTTTCTCGATGGTGGCAACGTCATTGTGCAGGTAGTACACCTGACCGCCCCGCAGGATCTCCCGCAGGATTGCCTCCTTGGCCATGGCATCATCCCGTTGCCGGACGAAGGTTTTCACCGACAGCCGTCGGGCGGGCGGAGTGGCAATAATGGACAGATCCCGCAGGTGACCCATGGCCATGTTCAGGGTTCGCGGGATGGGCGTGGCTGTCAGTGTCAGCATGTCCACCTCGGCCCGCAAGGCCTTGAGCTTTTCCTTCTGCTGGACCCCGAAGCGGTGTTCCTCATCAATGATCACCAGGCCCAGGTTCTTGAACCGGATGTCCCCCTGCAGCAACTTGTGGGTACCGATAACAATATCGGCCTTGCCGTTCTCGATGGCTTCCAGCGCCTTGGTAGTCTGGCTGCCACTTCGGAACCGGCTTAGCAGCTCCACCTGGACGGCAGTGCCGGAGAACCGGTCCCGGAAGGATTCGTAATGCTGCTGGGCCAGCAGGGTGGTGGGTACCAGCACCGCCACCTGCTTGCCGGACCAGGTGGCCAGGAAGGCAGCGCGCATGGCCACCTCGGTTTTGCCAAATCCGACGTCACCACAAACCAGCCGGTCCATGGGGCGCTCTCCGGTCATGTCCCTGGAAACGGCCTGGATGGCGACTTCCTGATCCGGGGTTTCCTCGAAAGGGAAGTCGGCGGCAAAGGCGCGATACGCCTCCTTCGGATCCTCGAACTGGAAGCCCTTGCGGGCCTCCCGGCGGGCATAGACATCCAGCAGCTCCGCTGCGGTATCCCGGATTTTCTCCAGTGCTTTCTGTTTGGCGTGGCTCCAGCGCTCGGTGCCGAGCTTGTGCAGCGGTGCGTGCTCGACATCGGTGCCGGCGTAGCGGGAAATCAGGTGCAGGCTGGAAACCGGCACGTACAGTTTTGAGCCGCCGGCATATTCGAGCATCAGGAACTCGTTGGACTCGTCGCCGACGGTAATCGTCTCCAGTCCGAGGTAGCGACCGACACCGTGGTCGATATGGACGACCGGGGCCCCGATTCGCAGCTCTGACAGGTCACGGTAGCCACCATCGTCCACTTCGGTCGGTTTTTCCCGGCGCCGGCGTTGCAGGACCCGTTCCCCGAACAGGGCAGTCTCGGTCACCAGGGCCAGGTGCTGCCGGGGCAGCACCAGTCCCTGCTCCATGGGCGCAATGGTAATGGCCAACGGGCACTCTTCTTCCGAGATGAACGACTGCCAGTCATCCAGATTCCGGGGTTTCAGATTATGGCTGGAGAGGTTCTCGATCAGTGCCTCACGCCGGCCAGAGGATTCCGCACCGATCAGGACGCGGCCACCGAATTCGTCGAGAAAGCGCTTGAGCCGGGCTGCCGGATCCGCCGCCCGGCCGTCCATTGCCACATCGGGTAGGGCCCTGCTGGGGCAGTTGACAGCGCCGCTGCCTTCGACGGTGTCCGGGGTGGTGGTGACCCGTGGGAAGGTCTTCAGATGGCCAAAAAGCTCATCCTGCTGCAGGAACAGGGTGGCCGGCGGCATAATAGGCCGCAGGCGGTCATGGCGGCGATCCTCGTAGCGGTTTCGGGTTTCCGCGTCAAACTGGCTGACCGCCTCATTCAGACCCTGGGCTGTAAACATCAGGGTTTCACCGGGCAGGTAATCAAACAGGGTGGCCGTTTTGTCAAAAAACAGCGGCAGGTAGTACTCGATGCCGGGTGGCGTGATGCCGTGGCTCACGTCCTGGTAGATGGGGGCATTCCGGTCGGCATTCGGGAACTGTTCGAACCAGCGGTTGCGGAAGCCTGAGCGGGCTTCCTTGTGCCAGGGGAATTCGTAGGCTGGCAGGAGTTCTATGCGGTCAATCCGGTCAACCGATCGTTGGGTCTCGGGATTGAAGGTGCGCAGGGTCTCGATTTCGTCATCGAACAGGTCGATGCGGTAGGGCTGGCCGGCCCCCATCGGAAAGATGTCGAGGATGGCGCCCCGGACAGCGTATTCGCCATGCTCGTAGACATTCTCGGAATAACGGTAACCGGCGGCCTCCAGCTGCAGGCGCCACGTGTTGATATCCAGGGACTGGCCGACCTCCAGAATCAGGGTGTTGCCCTGCAGGTAACTGACCGGAGGCAGTCGATGCATCAGAGTGCGGGCCGGCACCACCAGCAGGCCGTGCCGGGTTGCGGGCAGGCGATGCAATGTCCGGATCCGGCGGGAGGTAATATCCTGATGCGGCGAGAACAGGTCGTAGGGTAGTGTCTCCCAGTCCGGCAGAGAGAGCAGTTCCATGCCTTCTGCAGTGATGCCCTGGCCATCTTCATCGGCAGGAAGCCCGAGGAAAAACCGCATGGCCTGCTCAAGCTGGATGGCCTCGCTGGTGCTTCGGGTGATGACCAGCGTCAGCCCCGGATGGTTGCGGGCACTCTCGCAGATGGCCAGGGCGTTGCTGCTGCCGTGCAGCTCACCCCAGGTTCGGTGGTCCGCGGGGCGTGTCGGAAACTCCGGTGCAATCAGCCGGTCATCTGAACTGGAGGGGCTTGGGCTCATGGTCGGTTGGATTCTCCTGCAATCGGTATCCGGGCATGGCGAGCGGCGTATTCTACCGTCCGGGAATGACACTGTCATGGCAGGGTGAGCGGCGCGCCCGAGTTTAACCGGAACCTTACGAATAGATGAGCTGATCGTATTTGCCGTGAGCTTCCTTAAGTTGGATAATGTGCACCCCTGAAATTATTACCAGTGCTAACAGAGGTCCCAACCGTGAGTCACGAACAGATCAACCAGCACCTGTCTAACTGGACGGAAAGAGAATCCACCGCGGAAGCCATGATTCCGCTGATCGGCCGTCTCTACCGTAAGAACAACGTGGTAACGTCCGTTTATGGCCGCGCTATCATCAACCAGTCGGTGATTGATATCATTCGCGCTCACCGGTTTGTGCGTCAGGTGGAAGACAGTGAGCTGTCCGTTCACGACACCCTGCCGATCCTCGAAGCGATGGACAAGCTGGATCTTGGCCGCGCCCACGTCGATATTGGCAAGCTGGCTGTGAAGTTCAAGGCCGAGGGCGGTGATCTGACTGAATTTCTCAAGCGCGAAATTGGTCCGGTGGTTGGTCAGTACCAGGCTCAGTCCGAGGAAGACGCTCACAACGACACCAAGGACGTTGTGCTCTATGGTTTCGGCCGTATCGGTCGACTGCTGGCCCGAATCCTGATCGAGAAGGCCGGCGGTGGCAACAATCTGCGGCTGCGTGCCATCGTGGTTCGTCAGGGCGGCGCGGAGAATGACCTCGAGAAGCGCGCCAGCCTGCTGCGTCGCGATTCTGTCCACGGCCCATTCGACGGCACCATTACCGTGGATGAGAAAGAATCGGCCCTGATTGCCAACGGCAACTACATCAAGGTGATTTACTCCGACGGTCCGGACAAGGTGGATTACACTCAGTACGACATCCACAACGCCATCGTTATCGACAACACCGGTAAGTGGCGTGACGAGGAAGGTCTGGGCCTGCACCTGAAGTCCAAGGGCGTAAGCCGGGTTATCCTGACGGCGCCGGGCAAGGGCGACATCAAGAACATCGTCTATGGCATCAACAACGACTGGATCACTGACGAGGACAAAATCCTGTCCGCGGCATCCTGTACCACCAACGCCATCACTCCGGTGCTCAAGGCCATTCATGACGAGTACGGCATTCAGGACGGTCACGTGGAGACTGTGCACTCCTATACCAATGACCAGAACCTGATCGACAACTACCACAAGGGTAGCCGCCGTGGTCGCAGTGCTCCGCTGAACATGGTTATCACCGAGACTGGCGCCGCCAAGGCCGTCGCCAAGGCGCTGCCTGAGTTGAAAGGCAAGCTGAGCGGTAACGCCATCCGGGTACCGACTCCGAACGTTTCCATGGCCATCCTGAACCTGAACCTGGACAAGGATGTCACCGTGGAAGGCGTGAACGAGTATCTCCGTGATATGGCGCTGCACTCCGAGTTGCAGAAGCAGATTGACTTCGTGAACTCTCCGGAAGTGGTTTCCACCGACTTTGTCGGCTCCCGTCACGCCGGCATCGTTGATGCCCAGGCGACCATTGCCGGCGGCAAGCGCCTGATCCTGTACGTGTGGTACGACAATGAGTTCGGCTACAGTGCCCAGGTGGTTCGCTGCGTGAATCAGATGGCGGGTGTGGCTTACCCGATCTTCCCGAAGCGCGCACGCGACTAAGGTCGTAGCGCCGGCCAGGCGCGATGTGCTCTGAAGAACCCCGGTAGCTTCGGCTGCCGGGGTTTTTTACCGCTTTAGGGGTACAAAACCATTCCGGTTTCTGGTGGAAATAGGTTTCCGTAATCTCTATAATTGGCGCGATTTTGGGTATGTCTGGCACCCCGTTTCTCATCTTTTCCTGCGTCAAATGCTTGGCAGCAGCAATTGCTGTGGCATTTGAGTCAACTGGTGCAGCCTTCTGGCGCAATCCGCCAGGAAATCTGGGCCGCGGGGGCCGGGCGTTGGAAATCCTTAGATAGTTTCTGATGATTGGACGAGGCTAATGATCAAGATCAAAAAAGGCCTGGATCTTCCCATCAGCGGCGCTCCCGAACAGACCATTACAGACGGCAAGCCGATTCGCCACGTGGCGTTGATCGGTTTTGACTACACCGGCATGAAGCCGACAATGGCTGTGAAAGAAGGAGACCGTGTCAAGCGCGGGTCGCTGCTGTTCACGGACAAGAAGACCGAAGGCGTTCGTTATACCTCACCTGCCGCTGGCGTGGTGAAAGAAATCAATCGCGGTGAGCGTCGTGTGTTCCAGTCAATCGTTATCGAGATCGATGGCGATGAGGCTGAGACCTACGCCCGCTACAACGATGCCGACCTTGGTGGTCTGGAGCGTCAGCAGGTTGTCGATAATCTGGTGGAGTCCGGCCTGTGGACAGCGTTCAAGACGCGCCCCTACAGCAAGGTGCCGGAAATCGATTCCGCCCCTCACTCCATTTTTGTTTCCGTGATGGATACCAACCCGCTGGCGGCCGATCCGACGGTCATCATTGCCGAGAATGCAAAGGCCTTCGAGAAGGGGCTGAACATCATCTCCAGGCTGACCAGTGGTAAGGTTTTCGTCACCGGTAAGCCCGGTTCCGACGTAGCGGTGCCCAAGGCGGACAACATCGAGATCCAGCAGTTTGACGGTGTGCATCCGGCTGGCAATGTGGGTACCCACATTCATTACCTCGATCCTGTTTCAGGTAGCAAAACGGTCTGGTCGATCAACTATCAGGACGTGATCGATATCGCCAAGCTGTTCGAGACTGGTGAAGTTCCGGTTGAGCGTATTGTTGCCATCGGCGGCCCGAAGGCTCTGAAGCCACGCCTGGTTCGTGCCCGCCTGGGTGCCAGTCTGCAGGAACTTCTGGACGGTGAAATTGCCACAGACTGTGAAGTCCGTGCCATCTCCGGTTCGGTGTTCGGTGGTCGTCGTGGTGACGGGCCGTGCGCATACCTGGGTCGCTTCGCCAACCAGGTTTCCGTGCTGGAAGAACAGACCGAACGCGAGTTCATGGGCTGGTTGTCTCCGGGTTCGAACAAGTTCTCCGTGCTGAATATCTATCTATCCAAGCTCAACCCGGCCAAATTGTTCAACTTCACCACCACCACCAATGGCAGTGAGCGAGCCATGGTGCCGGTCGGTGCGTATGAACAGGTCATGCCCCTGGATATCCTGCCGACCCAGCTGCTGCGTTCGCTGATCGTCGGTGATACCGAAATGGCACAGAAACTGGGTGCCCTGGAGCTGGACGAAGAAGATCTGGCGCTGTGCACCTTCGTGTGCCCCGGCAAATATGAATACGGTCCGATTCTTCGTGAGAACCTGACCCGAATCGAGATCGAGGGCTAATACGATGGCAATCCGACAGTTACTCGATGGAATCGAGCATCACTTTGAAAAGGGCGGCAAGTACGAGCGCTGGTATGCGCTGTATGAAGCCGTCGATACCATTTTCTACTCGCCTTCGAGCGTAACCTCCACCACCTCCCATGTGCGTGACGGCGTTGATCTCAAGCGCATCATGATCACGGTGTGGTTGTGTACCTTCCCGGCCATGTTCTTCGGTATGTGGAACATCGGTTATCAGGCCAACAGCTTCCTGGCGGCCAACCCGGACGCCATGGTAGCTGACGGTGGTCTTCGGACTGCTTTCATCCAGGCCCTGGCGGTAACCGGCGCCGGCGCCGGTATGTGGGATAACTTCGTTTATGGCCTGGCGTACTTCGTGCCCATCTACTTCGTCACCTTCGTGGTCGGCGGGTTCTGGGAAGTGCTGTTCGCCACCGTGCGTCGTCACGAAGTGAACGAAGGTTTCTTCGTGACCTCCATCCTTTTTGCGCTGATCTGCCCGCCCACCATCCCGCTCTGGCAGGTGGCCCTCGGTATTACCTTTGGTGTGGTGATCGGCAAGGAAGTGTTCGGCGGTACCGGCAAGAACTTCCTGAACCCGGCCTTGACCGGTCGTGCGTTCCTGTACTTCGCCTATCCGGCCCAGATCTCCGGTGATACTGTATGGACCGCGGTTGACGGCTTCAGTGGTGCCACTGCCCTGAGCTGGGCAGCCTCTGGCGGTCTGGATGCACTCAAGGAGCAGATCGGATGGATGAACGCCTTTATGGGTACCATTCAGGGTTCCATGGGGGAAACCTCAACGCTGGCCATCCTGATCGGCGGTCTCATCCTGCTGGTTATGAAGATTGCCTCCTACCGCATCGTGGGCGGTGTGCTGATCGGCATGATTGGTATGTCCCTGTTGCTGAACCTGGCTGGTTCAGAGACGAACCCGATGTTCGCGGTACCTGCACACTGGCATCTGGTCATGGGTGGTTTCGCATTCGGCATGATGTTCATGGCCACGGATCCGGTGTCCGCTGCGATGACCAACACCGGTCGCTGGTGTTTTGGCATCCTGGTGGGCGTCATGACCGTGCTGATCCGGGTGATCAATCCGGCGTTCCCGGAAGGCATCATGCTGGCGATCCTGTTCGCCAACCTGTTCGCACCGCTGATGGACCACTACGTGGTTCAGGCCAACATCAAACGGAGGCTTGCTCGTGGCTAAAGCTAAAGATACTGTCTCCAGAACCCTGATGGTTGCACTGGTGCTGAGTATTGTGTTCTCGGTCGTGGTTTCTACCGCAGCCGTCTTGCTCCGGCCGGCGCAGATCCAGAACCAGAACCTGGATATCAAGACCAACATCCTCTCGGCCGCTGGCATGCTGGAACCTGGCGCCAGTGCCCAGCAGATCGAAGAAGCGTTCGAGCGTTTCGACGTACGACTGGTTGACCTGGATAGTGGCGAATTCGTGGAGCCTTCCGCTATTGGCGTACAGGACCCCATGAAGTACGACATGTACAAGGCAGCCTCTGATCCCAAGATGTCTACCAACATTCCTGCCTCCGAAGATAAGGCCGGCATCAAACGCCGTCCCAACGTTGCCAAGGTTTACACCCTGAGCGAAAACGGTGAGATGGTTCGTGTGGTATTGCCGATTCACGGCTATGGCCTGTGGTCCACCCTGTATGGTTTCATCTCCCTGGAGGGTAACCTCAACACCATTGAAGGTCTCGGCTTCTACTCCCACGCGGAGACACCGGGTCTGGGTGGGGAAGTGGACAACCCGCGCTGGAAACAGCAGTGGGTCGGCAAGGAAGTCTATGCCGACAGTCCCAGCGAGCCGCAGATCCAGCTGGTCAAGGGTGGCGTGAGCGCCGACGCCCGTGACAAGGAACACAAGGTCGATGCCCTGTCCGGCGCAACGCTCACCAGTCGCGGTGTTCAGCAGCTGGTCAACTACTGGATGGGTGAGCACGGGTTCGCCCCGTTCCTGAAAAAACTTCGTGAGGGGGAGGTCTGATCATGGCCGGTGCAACAGCCAAACAGGTTCTCTTCGAACCAATCTTCAATAACAACCCGATCGCCCTGCAGATCCTCGGTATCTGTTCGGCGCTGGCGGTGACCACCAGCATGAACGTGACTATCGTCATGTGTCTGGCGGTTATCGCGGTTACCGCGTTCTCCAACCTGGCGGTTTCCCTGGTACGAACCCAGATTCCGGGCAGCATCCGGATCATCGTACAGATGACCATCATTGCCTCCCTGGTAATCGTGGTAGACCAGATCCTCAAGGCCTATGCCTATGAGATCTCCAAGCAGCTGTCGGTATTTGTTGGTCTGATCATCACCAACTGTATCGTTATGGGCCGTGCCGAAGGTTTCGCAATGAACAACCCGCCGTTGCTGAGTTTCCTGGACGGTATCGGCAATGGCCTCGGTTACTCCGTGCTCCTATTGTTCGTGGCTTTCTTCCGGGAATTGCTGGGAGCCGGCTCCCTGTTCAGTGTCACCCTGCTTAGCCCGGTGAATGAGGGCGGCTGGTACGTCACCAATGGTCTGCTGCTGCTGCCGCCGAGCGCGTTCTTCATCATCGGTCTGGCGATCTGGGGTCTCCGGGCCTGGAAGCCGGAGCAGGTTGAAGACGCTGACTACAAGATGTCTCGTCACAAAGCCAAGGAGGCCTTCTGATGGAACACTATATCAGCCTTCTGGTTAAAGCCATTTTCGTTGAGAACATGGCGCTGGCCTTCTTCCTGGGGATGTGTACCTTCCTGGCTATCTCGAAGAAGATCGAGGCAGCCACCGGTCTGGGTATTGCCGTTGTTGTGGTACTGACCGTCACCGTGCCGGTTAACAACCTGCTCTATAACACGATTCTCCGTGAAGGCGCCCTGGACTGGGCCGGTCTACCCAACGTGGACCTGAGCTTCCTGGGCCTGCTCACATACATCGGTGTTATCGCGGCGATTGTACAGATCATGGAGATGGTACTGGACAAGTACATCCCGGCTCTTTATGCCGCATTGGGTGTTTTCCTGCCGTTGATCACGGTTAACTGCGCCATCATGGGTGCGTCACTGTTCATGGTAGAGCGTGACTACACCTTCGGTGAGAGTGTGGTGTACGGTTTCGGTGCTGGCCTCGGCTGGGCACTGGCTATCATCGCACTGGCGGGTATCCGTGAGAAACTCAAGTACAGCGACGTTCCGGAAGGCCTGCGTGGTCTGGGTATCACCTTCATTACCGTTGGTCTGATGTCCCTGGGCTTCATGTCCTTCTCCGGTATCTCCCTGTAACTCACCCGGTGATTCGGTTTAACGAAAAGGCGAGACCATGAATACAGAAATCATTCTCGGCGTGGTCATGTTCACCGTTATCGTTCTGGCGCTGGTCGCGATTATCCTCGCGGCCCGCTCCAAGCTGGTAAGCACCGGTGACGTGACCATTGAGATCAACGACGATCCTGAGCATACGCTCAAGACCAGTGCCGGCGGCAAGCTGCTGGGTACACTGGCGAACGGCGGTATCTACCTGTCTTCCGCCTGTGGTGGCGGCGGCACCTGCGCCCAGTGCAAGTGCAAGGTTCTGGACGGCGGTGGCGCGATGCTGCCGACAGAAAAGACCCACTTCACGAACCGGGAAGAGAAGGAAGGCTGGCGCCTGTCCTGCCAGGTTCCGGTGAAGCAGGACATGAAGATCGAAGTGCCTGAAGAGTTCTTCGGCGTCAAGAAGTGGGAGTGTGAGGTTGTCTCCAACCACAACGTCGCGACGTTCATCAAGGAACTGGTCCTGAAGCTGCCGGAAGGCGAGGAAGTGGACTTCCGTGCCGGCGGCTACGTGCAGCTGGAGTGTCCTCCGTATGAAATCGATTTCAAGGATTTCGATATCGAGGAAGAATTCCACGAGGATTGGGACAAGCACAACATCTGGCGCTACAAGGCTGTTAACAAGGAAGACACCATCCGCGCCTACTCCATGGCGAACTATCCGGAAGAGAAGGGTGTGCTCAAGTTCAACATCCGTATCGCCACGCCACCTCCCAGTACTGATCACCCGCCCGGCATCATGTCGAGCTATGTGTTCAATCTGAAGCCGGGTGACAAGGTTACTGTCATGGGACCGTTCGGTGAGTTCTTCGCCAAGAAGACCGACGCTGAAATGGTGTTCATCGGCGGTGGTGCCGGTATGGCCCCGATGCGTTCGCACATCTTCGACCAGCTTAAGCGCCTTAACTCCAAGCGCAAGATCAGTTTCTGGTACGGTGCCCGGAGTGTCCGCGAGATGTTCTATGTGGAAGACTTCGACATGTTGCAGGAAGAAAATGACAACTTCGAGTGGCATGTGGCGCTGTCTGATGCGCTTCCGGAGGACAATTGGGAAGGCCCTACCGGCTTTATCCACAACGTGTTGTATGAGAACTATCTGAAGGACCATCCGGCCCCTGAGGACTGTGAGTACTACATGTGCGGGCCCCCCATCATGAACGCCTCGGTTATCAAGATGCTGAAAGACCTTGGTGTTGAGGACGAAAATATCATGCTGGATGACTTCGGGGGGTAATCAGCTCAGATGACATCCCGCATGTTACGACCCGCCAGGGTAGCCCTGGCCAGCGCCTTCATGGTGCTGGCCGTGGCCGCTCTGGCGGGTTGTTCGTTTGAGCCAGAGGAAAAAGTCTGGGAAATCTCCGGTGGCGTTTTCGGGACGACTTACCACATCAATGTCGTATTGACCGATGACCAGCAACGTCTGGAGAATCTGGCTAAAGGCATCGAGGTCGAGTTGGAAAAAGTGGATGCCGCCATGTCCACCTGGCGGGAAGATTCAGAGCTGTCGCGACTGAACCGGATGTCGGACCAGAGTGAATGGGTCGGGATCTCTGAGCCGCTCCATGAGGTACTGGCAAAGGCCGTGGAGATCTCGGAGCTCACTCAGGGTGCCTTTGATGTCACCGTGGGGCCTGTGGTCAACCTCTGGGGATTCGGTCCCCAGGCCCGGCCGGAACACGCTCCAGAAGATCAGGAACTGGCAAGGGTTTTGTCACGGACCGGCTATGAACAACTCGAGCTGCGGGCAGCGCCTCCGGCAGTTCGGGCGGACAAGCCGCAATATATTGATCTGTCAGCCATTGCAAAAGGCTACGGAGTCGATGTGGTCGCCCGTTACCTCGACAGGGAAGGGGTGAGCACTTACCTTGTTGAAATTGGTGGCGAAGTCAGCGTTCACGGGCGCAAACCGGGCGGAGATGCCTGGCGCCTCGCAATTGAGCAGCCGATAACGGATGGTCGTGCGGTCAACCGGGTGGTGGCGCTGGAGGACAAGGCCATGGCAACGTCCGGAGATTATCGTAACTATTACGAATCGGAAGGGCGGCGTTATTCCCATACAATTGACCCTGAGACCGGGAAACCCATCACCCACAATCTGGCCTCCGTGACGGTGCTCGCCGAAGACTGCATGACTGCGGATGCACTGGCCACCGGCTTTAATGTGATGGGTTTTGAACAGGCTCAGGCTTTGGCAACGCGGGAAAACATCCCCGCCTATTTTATTATCAGGACGGAAAACGGCTTTGAAACGCATCAGACGCCGGCCTTTTCCTCCTATGTGATCCAGTAAAGGGAGGGCAACATGGGTACCTTTCTTCTTGTTTTGTTCATCGTGATTGTGCTGGTGGCAGCAATGTCCATCGGCGTTATGTTCGGCCGCAAGCCAATCAGCGGAACCTGTGGCGGCATCGGTGCCTTGGGGATCAGCTCTTCCTGCGATATTTGTGGCGGCAATACACAGAAGTGTAAGGAAGAAAACGAGCGGCTGGAGAGCCAAGCCAAAGACGCTGAAGACCTGGCCTACGATGCCTCCAGCGCTGATCGTCATTGATTGGAACGCCGTCGCTCCGTATACAGTATCAATAATCAGAATCAAATTCTTACGACGTAGATAAGGAGTCACTGCGCGCATGGCAGAACATCATTACGACGTCGTCGTTATCGGCGCTGGTCCGTCCGGCGAAGGCGCGGCGATGAATGCGACCAAACACGGCAAGCGTGTCGCGATCATCGAAGACAAGCCGACGGTCGGCGGGAACTGCACCCACTGGGGCACCATCCCGTCCAAGGCGTTGCGTCACTCGGTCAAGCAGATCATCACGTTCAACACCAATCAGATGTTCCGTGATATCGGTGAGCCTCGCTGGTTCTCCTTCCCGAGAGTTCTGCAGAATGCGCAGAAGGTGATCGGTAAGCAGGTGAAGCTGCGCACCCAGTTCTATTCCCGCAACCGGGTGGATCTGATCAACGGCCGCGCAGCGTTTCTGGACCGGAACCGAATCGAAGTCCGTGGCAACAAGTCCGTCGAAACCCTGCATTTCAAACAGGCCATCATCGCCACCGGTTCCCGTCCGTACCTGCCGCCCGATGTGGATTTCCGCCACCATCGGATCTACAACTCCGACACCATCCTGAACCTCTCCCATACCCCTAGAACGCTGATCATTTATGGCGCGGGCGTCATCGGCTCCGAGTACGCCTCCATCTTTGCAGGGCTTGGCGTCAAGGTGGACCTGATCAACCCGGGCAGCCGCCTGCTGTCGTTCCTGGATGACGAGATCTCCGACGCCCTGAGCTACCATCTGCGCAACAACGGCGTGCTGGTGCGTCACAACGAGCAATACGAATCTGTCGTCGGTGACGACCATGGCGTGGTGCTCTCGCTGCAGTCCGGCAAGAAGATCCGGGCGGATGCCTTCCTGTGGTGTAACGGCCGTACCGGCAACACCGACAGCCTTAGCCTCGAGAACATCGATCTGGTACCCAACGGTCGCGGCCAGCTCGCGGTGGACGAGCATTACCGGACCGAAGTGGAAAACATCTACGCGGTAGGGGATGTCATCGGCTGGCCCAGCCTGGCCAGTGCCGCCTACGACCAGGGTCGTTCAGCGTCCTCGGACATCGTCAAGGATGACTACTTCCGGTTTGTGTCAGACGTGCCGACCGGTATCTACACCATTCCGGAAATCAGTTCCGTGGGCAAGACCGAGCGGGAATTAACGGAAGCGAAGGTGCCCTATGAAGTGGGCCAGGCTTTCTTCAAGGACCTCGCCCGTGCACAGATCACCGGCGAAGCGGTGGGCATGCTGAAGATCCTGTTCCACCGGGAAACCCGGCAAATCCTGGGTATCCACTGTTTCGGTGACCAAGCCGCCGAGATCGTCCACATCGGCCAGGCCATCATGAACCAGGAAGGGGAGGCCAACTCCCTGAACTACTTCATCAACACCACCTTCAACTACCCGACCATGGCCGAGGCCTATCGGGTGGCGGCGTTGAATGGGTTGAACCGGATCTTCTGATGAAGTTGGTGGGGTCTGAAGAAAGCCTTCTTCTGACCCCATTTTCAATTGAGGAGCCTGGCTTTAACTCGGGGGTGGTTCCAGGTTGGGGTCAGATGAACTTGTTCATCAGACCCCTGTGCCAAAGCCCCTGTGCATACCTACCCTCAGGCCCGGCCTTGCCCCGGGGTCAGATGAAAGCCTTCATCTGACCCCATCTTTACTTCACTCCCGGCCTCGGGGTTTGCCTCTTCCCTGACCGGCAACTGCAACACAGCCCGAGCGCGATTATCAAAAAACATCCGGGTACTGGTCGGGTAGTCGGTAATAATGCTGTCCACCCCCAAATCCTCAAGCTGCAGCATGTCGTGAATGCGGTTCACCGTCCAGGTGGACACATGCATGCCCCGGCGATGGGCGAGATCGACCATGTCCTTGCTCAGGATTTTCCAGTTGGCACAGAAATACTCGCAGCCCAGCCGGGTGGCGATATTGAGTGGCCGGGGGAATTTCCGCTCCGCCACCAGTCCGGTGCGGATATTCTTGTCACGGCGCCGGATTTCCCGCAGGAACCCGGGATCGCTGGAGGTAATGGCGGCCCGTTGATAAAGGTCCCGATGCTGGATGATCTCGGTCAGCCGGTTGCACAGGATGTTCAGACGCGGGCGCGCATCCTTCTTGACCTCGAGCTGGAGGTGCTCCAGGTCATCAAACTGGTCCAGCAGCTGCGCCAGGGTTGGAATGCCCACCCTCCTGGGCCAGGAAGTGGTGTTCCGGCGTGCATCCATATTCGCCAGTTCGGCAGCAGTGTAATTGCACACGCCGCCCTTGGCGCCGGTGGTGCGGTCCACCGTCAGGTCATGGACGAGCACCGGGATGCCGTCCTTGGACAGAACCACATCCAGCTCGAAATGCCGTATGCCGTGGCGATAGGCATGAATGAATCCGGGGAGGGTATTCTCCGGGGCCTCTCCCTTGGCGCCCCGGTGCCCGTAGACGATCATTCTGGTGCTGAATCCTTCATCCGTTGGTAAATGGCCTGGCGTTTTTTCCAGGTTTCGTGGCACAGGCGGATATCTTCAAGATAGGCCGGCAATTCGTGCATGAGCAAGGCCTGGGGGCCGTCCACCAGGGCTTTTTCCGGTTTCGGGTGGAAATCCACCAGTACCATGTTGGCGCCGGCGATCACGCCCTGGGCGGTGGCATGTTCCAGATCGAGAATACCGTCCGGTGAGGCATCCCGACTGCCCACCGAGTGAGAAGGGTCCACGCATACCGGCATCCGGGTCAGACGCTTCACCGCCGGTACGTGGGCAAAATCCACCATGTTGCGGTGTGGATTGCCGGCTTCGGTTTTCATGCCGCGCAGGCAGAAGATCACGTTGGAGTTGCCTTCACTGGCCAGGTATTCCGCGGCGTTCAGGGACTCGTTCAGGGTAATGCCGAAACCACGCTTGAGTAGCACGGGGTAGGTATTCTGACGACCAATCGCCTTGAGCAGCTCGAAGTTCTGGGTATTCCGGGTGCCCACCTGCAGCATGACACCGGTCGGACGGCCCAGCTTCTCCAGGCAGGTGTCGATTTCCTCGATGTGGCTCTCGTGGGTGATCTCCATGGCGATCACCTTGATGCCGTGCTTGCCGGCCTTCTCGAACACCCAGGGCAGGCAGCCCTTGCCATGGCCCTGGAACGAGTAGGGGTTGGTCCTTGGCTTGTAGGCGCCCATGCGGGTACAGACTTCGCCGTGTTCCTCCACCGCCTTCATCATCATCTCGACATGCTCAGGCACATCCACGGCACATAAGCCGGCAAAGACGTTCAAGTTCTGCTGGTTGAATTCCACGCCGTTGTAGGTGAAGCCGCTCTGGCGCTGATCATCCTTGTGCCGGCCAAGAATCCGGTAGTCCTCGGAAATGCGGATCGCCCGCTCCACAGCGGGCAGGGCTTCGATTTCTTCCTTGTCCAGGGACTTGGTGTCCCCCAGCAGGTAGATCTCGGTCAGCCTTTGGCTGGCACCCTGCACCTCGTGCACACGCAGGGACACATTGGGCAGGTTTTCCAGGTAGTGCATGGTCTGCCGGTAAGCGTCGCTGTCCAGTGCGGTGTTGGGATGAAGAATGGCTAGCATGGTATCTCCTTGTATTAACCGGCCCCCTCGGCCCGGTGCCGCGCCTGCATGTATTCCCTGTGGTTAAGATGCAGCAGGTCTGCCATGCGGCGAATAAGGTGTTCTTCGTATTTGTCGATGCGCCCGTCGGCCAGGGCCACGTGCCAGATGCTCTCCAGCAGGGCCTGTTTCTGTTCCTGGTCCAGGTGATCGTTGATCTGACCGGTAAACTCGTACAGTGACGTGGCATCTTCGGCGTGGGCGAGAGCATCCTGCAGGATTTCCTCGGCTTCTTCCCGGGTCACCTGGTGAGACTTCACCGCACAGTCCACGATGGTTTTAAGTTCCCGCTCGTCCTCATCGTTGTCCACCCGTGACAGCTGCACCATCAGCGCCGTGGCAGCGACGGCCAGCTGATGGGCGTCCGGCTTGACCGGTTCGGAGTCGGGAACGGCAAACAGTTTCTTCAGGCGCTCGATCATGATCAGTTACTTCGGTTGTTGAGACACTCAGGCCGCGCGGGCCAGTTGGCGCACCCGGTTCTCCAGCTCGATCTGATCGGCGGTGAACCGGCGAATGCCATCAGCCAGCTTCTCGGTGGCCATGGCATCCTCGTTGGACTCCCAACGGAACAGTTTCTCGTCAATGGTGCCGAACCGGTCGCTGGTGTTGGCGTTGTCCGGGTGCAGTTGGCGGTCGAGGGTGCCGGCATCGTCCTGCAGTTCCTGCAGCAGGGCAGGGCTGATGGTCAGCTTGTCACAACCGGCCAGCATCTCGATCTCGCCGGTGTTGCGGAAACTGGCGCCCATCACCACGGTGTCGAAGCCATTGGCCTTGTAGTAATTGTAGATCCTGCTGACGGAGAGTACGCCCGGATCTTCGTGGGCCGGGTAGCTGTCGCGGCCGCTGTTGGCGAGGTGCCAGTCCAGGATACGACCAACGAACGGTGAAACCAGGTGTGCACCGGCCTGCGCGCAGGCTGCGGCCTGGATGAAAGAGAACAGCAGTGTCAGGTTGCAGCGGATGCCTTCCTTCTCCAGCTGCTCGGCGGCGCGGATGCCCTCCCAGGTGGAGGCGATCTTGATCAGCACCCGGCTGGTATCCACACCCTGGCGATCATAGAGCTCTACCAGGCGATGGGCCCGCTCCAGGGTGCCGGCGGTATCGAAGGACAAGCGAGCGTCCACTTCGGTGGATACCAGGCCCGGGATAAGGTTCAGGATTTCCCGGCCTGCCAGTACCGCCAGCATTTCGGTGGCTACGGTAAGCTGTTCCGCATCGGAACCACCGTGGCGCCGGGCTTCCGCCACGGCCTTGTCCAGCATCGGACGATAGGCCTCGGAGGCGGCTGCCTTCAGCAGCAGCGACGGGTTGGTGGTGGCATCTTCCGGGCGCCACTTGGCGATGGCGTCGATATCGCCGGTGTCGGCTACCACGGTGGTCATGGTCTTCAGTTGGTCAAGCTTGCTGGTCATTCGTCCTGTCGTCCCGGTTGTACGTTGTTTCAGGCATCCATCTCCGGGATGCCGGTGTTTTCCCTACAATAACGGGCTGTTCTGACAGGAACAAGACAACAAAAGGTTAGCTTTCGGCAACAGTTGCCGGCTCAGGCACCCGAACCTTGGCCAGGGCCGCCTGGATGACCTCCAGACCGCTACCGGGTTTGTGGGCATTCTCGCTGATATGGCGCCGGAACTGGCGGCCGCCGGGCATACCATGGAACAGGCCCATGAGGTGCCGGGAGATGTGGGTAAGATACACACCTCGGTCCAGCTCCTGCTGGATGAACGGGAACATGGCCCGCAGAGCCTCCTGGCGGCTTGCCACTGGCGCTGGCTCACCGAAGAATTCCGTGTCCACAGCGGCCAGCAGCCACGGATTGTGGTAGGCCTCGCGGCCTAGCATCACGCCATCGGTGTGGCGTAGATGCTCGTGGCATTCCTCGAAGGTCTTGATGCCGCCGTTGATGATGAGCTCCAGGTGCGGGTAACGCTCCTTCAACCGGTAGACCTGGTCGTACTTCAACGGCGGAATGTCCCGGTTCTCCTTGGGGCTGAGGCCTTCAAGAATCGCAATGCGGGCATGCACGATGAAAGTGCGGCAGCCGGCGGCGGACACCTTGTCGATGAACTCACACAGCTCGTCCCAGGACTCCCGACCATTGATGCCGATCCGGTGCTTGACCGTCACCGGCAAATTCGTGGCCGCAATCATCGCCGCCACCGCCTCGGCCACCTTGTCCGGATGGCCCATCAGGCAGGCGCCGATCATGTTGTTCTGAACCCGGTCACTGGGGCAGCCGACATTCAGGTTCACCTCGTCGAAACCGAACCGCTCAGCCAGCTTCGCACAGTGGGCCAGTTCGCCCGGATCGCTGCCGCCAAGCTGCAGGGCCAGGGGATACTCGGAAGGATCATGGCGCAGGAAACGCTCGGTATCGCCGTGGATCAGCGCGCCGGTGGTTACCATCTCCGTATACAGCAGGGCACGCCGGCTCAGAATCCTGGCCAGGTAGCGGAAGTGCGGCGTAGTCCAATCCATCATCGGGGCCACGCAGAAACGGCGGGATGGGCCGGAGTGGTGGCGAACGGCATCCAATGTGGGGGTTGCGGACATTTCGGTAACCTATCTACGGGAAAACAGTTGTCTGTACGAAAATCTGAGCGCCGTAGTTTAACAGGGTTGGCAGGGTGTTTGCCGTAAGGCTTTGGCGAAGTCTCAATGCCAGTTGGCCAACCCCGGATACTTGTGTGCGCAGCTGTTCAGGGAACAAGCCGTTCCAAAATCTCCGCCGCTGAATTCTCCCGGCACCCCGAGGCGTTCTGCCCACACCACAAGGGCGAAAAATCTCCGGAGCCGGTAGCCTCGGCCGCGGTGCGAAGAGGTGCAATAGCACTGGTGGCGAGGGGAAACACCGGTGCCTCAGGGGATACCGGGCCCAGCTCCTGCATCACACGGTTCACAATGCCCCGGGCAGGGCCGCCGGAGAACAGGTTGGTGATCGCGGTATGCCGGGCCTGGGAGCTTTTCAGTGCTTCCCGGTGCACCGGTTTGGTGGTCGCCTCCGGGCAGAGCAAGAAGGCCGTTCCCACCTGGGCCGCGATTGCGCCAAGGTCCAGCGCGGCTTTCACGCCCCGGGCATCGGCAATGCCGCCGGCAGCAATCACCGGCACCTTCACCGCGGCGACGATCTGGGGCAACAGAGCAAAGGTGCCCATCTGCGTAGTCATGTCTTTCGTCAGGAAAATACCGCGGTGGCCACCGGCCTCAAAGCCCTGGGCAATAATGGCATCGGCACCGTGCTGCTCCAGCCAGAGGGCCTCCTCCACCGTGGTCGCAGTCGACAGGATCCTGGCGCCGGCCTTGCGCACCCGTTCAACCAGGGCAGGCTCCGGCAGCCCGAAATGAAAACTCACCACCGCCGGGCGGAATTCCTCGACCACAGCGGCGGCGTCATCATTGAACGGCATCCGCCCCGGCCCGGAACTGATGGAATCAGGATCGATGCCGAATTCCTGATAATAGGGCGCCAGCGCCTGACGCCACCTCTGCTCGCTGTCCGCATCCGGTGTTGGCGGCGTATGGGCGAAGAAGTTGAGGTTGAAGGGCTTGTCGGTGGCCGCTTTGAGAGCCTGAAGCTCGGCCCTGAGCGCCTCCGGGCCTAGCATGGCGCAGGGCAGGGAGCCCAGACCACCGGCATTCGAGACAGCGGCGGCCAGTCTGTGATCCTGAACACCGGCCATCGGTGCCTGGATGATGGGAAACGGTATGCCGAGAAAGTCTCTCATATTCAATCCTTGTCGCGTTTCAAACGGACTCCTGCTCCCCCGCATGGCTGATCAGCACCCCCGGTGCACCCTCAGCGAGCTGCGCCCGGATATGATCCGGAATGGCCAGCTTCGACATGGTGGATGACCGGATCATCACATCGGTGATGTCGGCATCGGCGATGAACTGGCCATCCCCGTAGCGATAGAACTCCAGGTGCAGGGTGAATGACGTGTTGCCGATCCGCCCGGTACGTATCCTCGCTTCCAGCACATCATCAAACCGGGCGGGCGCTTTCCAGTTCACCGTGAGGCTCACCACCTGGACGTCCAGATCCTGGTCCAGCAGGCGCTGGTAATCACCGAACACGGCCCGGATGTATTCGTTGACGGAAATGTCCACGAAGTCGGCGTAGCGGGCGTTGAAGACGACGCCCTGGGCGTCGCACTCGCCGTAGCGGACTCGGAAGCGGAATTTGAAGGGGGAGTTGTTGTTTTCGGTCATGGTTCACTAATGCGGTTGAATGAGGTTCAAGGCTAACCGATTCCCGAGATCATGCAACTTGGCCATCTCAAGACCTGCTGGTAACCTGGTTCGTAACAATGCGGCACGAATTAGTAGTAAGGAAACTGTCCCATGCCCGATACGCTTGGCTATTACGACAACAACGCCGAAGCGTTTGTGGAGTCTACCTTTGATGTTGTTATGGATGAGATCTGTGGTGAGTTCCTACAGCTGATTCCCGAAGGTGGTCATATACTCGATGCGGGCTGCGGGTCTGGCCGAGACGCACTCTTCTTCAAGACGAGGGGTTATCGTGTATCGGCGTTTGATGGTTCAGCCGCGATTGCCGCTCTAGCCAGCCAGAAAACCGGGATAGAAGTTGAACACCGGCTTTTTTCGGATGTTAATGAGAGCCATGTCTACGATGGAATCTGGGCATGTGCCAGCTTATTGCACCTCCCTGCGATAAAGATTCCAGATGCTATCGTCGCCTTGTGGCAATCCCTGAAGCCAGGCGGAAGTTTATACATGAGCTTCAAGGTTGGCTCTGGTGAGCGTCAACAGGGTGGGCGTCATTTCACCGATGCCAATGAAGACCTGGCGCGGAATTGGACCCAGAATCTAGCAGGGCTGAATGCCTGCCGTATGTGGCGGACGGACGATCAGCGGAAGGATCGTGACGATCAATGGTTGAATGTTTTGCTGACCAAGGAAGCTGCGACTCACCACCGTCTGACCACAGGCGGTAAACAGCACCACTTCTTACCCAAGCTTTGTAAGGCCATTCAATCTGCCGACCAGGTTGATATGGCTGTGGCATTTGTGAAAACCACAGGCCTGAACCTGTTGTTCCCGGATTTGATCAGCGCACTGCAACGAGAGTCGGGCAACGCTCGTCTTCGAATTCTTACCAGTGATTACCTGGACATCACTGATCCCGAGGCTTTAAGAAAGCTCATTCTTCTTCAGGAGCACGGTGCACAGGTCCGCGTCTATCAGAGCCAGGGCAGCAGTTTTCACATGAAAGCCTACTTGTTTGCGGGGCATAGGGGATCTCAATCCTGGGGGCGAGCTTTTATCGGATCGAGCAATATCAGTGCTCAGGCGCTGCAGGATGGGCTGGAGTGGAACTATCAGGTGGATTTCCCTCCAGATAATGGCTATCTCGAAGCGATCAGCCGTTTCGAAGAGTTATTCCAGCATCCCAATGTTATTCCATTGACGGACCATTGGATCGATGACTATGCCGCCCGTCGGAGGCCTCCTCCTCAACCGGTTGCTCCCGGTAGCAATGAGCAGGAGGCGCCACCGACGCCGAACCGGGTCCAGAAAGATGCTCTGGATGCATTGGCCCAATCTCGGGAGGACGGATATCGGAGAGGGCTGGTGGTATTGGCTACGGGGCTTGGTAAGACCTGGTTGTCTGCTTTCGACGCCGCACAGATGGGCGCCCGTCGAGTCCTTTTCGTGGCACACAGAGAGGAAATTCTTTACCAGGCGGCAGAGACTTTCTTGCGTATTAAGCCTGAGAGTCGAGTTGGCTTTTACATGGGCAAACAGCGCGATGTGGCGGTGGATATTCTCTGTGCTTC
>NZ_JAWOIS010000086.1:0-75108 GCF_046484525.1 Marinobacter sp. | reverse complement strand
GGCATCCATCAGGCCATCCAGCTCACCGGCATCCTCCAGCTTCACCTTGAACATCCAGCCATCGCCATACGGATCCTCATTGACCAGCTCCGGCTCATCCTCAAGGTTCTCGTTGACCGCAATCACCTCACCGGTCACCGGGCTGAACACATCCGAAGCCGACTTCACCGACTCGGCCACGCCGGCTTCCTCACCACCGTTGACCGTCACACCCACATCCGGCACACCGATGTAGACCACATCGCCGAGCTGCTCTTGGGCAAAATCGGTAATACCTATGGTAGCGGTGCCATCATCCGCCACCCGCACCCACTGGTGAGTCTCAATGTATTTCAGGTCTGCGGGGATATCACTCATGATTGTGTTTCCTGTTGAATTTTTCGCGCAGTTTACCGCATGAACCTAGCCCCAGCGAACCTCCCGGGCCAGGTTCATGAACGAATTCAGGTAATCAACCTCACAATCCCGTTCACGTAGGCCGAGAAAAATCTGCTTCGGCAACCCCTTTGCTCCCAGACGCACCGGAACCAGCGGGAGTTTCTCGGCATACTCTGCCACCAGCCATTTCGGCAGCGCAGAGACCCCCCGACCAGCGGCAACCATCTGCAACATGATGTCCGTCGTCTCGATGGCCTTGTGGCGGGCCGGACCGCTGTGAGCCGGCAGGAAAAACCGGGTATAGATATCCAGCCGCTCCACCTCCACCGGATAGGTGATCAGTGTCTCCCGTTCCAGATCGACGGGCAGCACGAAAACCTGATTTGCCAGGGGATGATCCCGCGAGACCACCAGCACCTGCTCGTAATCGAACACCGGCTCAAACACCAGTCCGGGCCGGTGCAGCGGGTCCGGCGTCACCAGCATATCGATGTCATGCCCGAACAGGGCGCCGATCCCGCCAAACTGGAATTTCTGTTTCACATCCACGTCCACATCCGGCCAGCGCTCGAGGTAGGGCCCCACCACTTTCAGCAACCACTGGTAGCACGGGTGGCATTCCATGCCAATCCGGAGCGTGCCCCTCTGCCCCCTCGCAAACTGGCCAATTACCTGTTCGGCATGCTCGAGCTGGGGTAGCAGCCGATTGGCCAGTGACAACAGATAGTCTCCGGCCTGAGTCAGTCGCAGCTGCCGACCATCCCGAAGCCACAGAGGTGTGTCCAGGTAACGCTCCAGCTTGCGAATGGCGTGACTAAGTGCTGACTGCGTGAGATGCAGGGACTCGGCCGCCGCCGTCAAAGAGCCGTCGCGGTCAACAGCACGGAGAATCTCGAGATGGTGTCGATCAATCATAGGCCAACATATGAATAGTGAATTTATTTCATGGATTACTGAAATAATACCATTTTTATTCATGCGATCACCGGCCTACCCTGACCAACTCTTACTCGAAGCACAATTCAGACGTCAGGAGCACACAATGGTTACCACTCACTCACTGGGCTACCCCCGAATAGGCGGGCAACGGGAACTGAAATTCACTCTGGAGGCCTACTGGCAGGGCCGACTGACCGAGGAGGAGCTGGAGATTACCGCCAGCGACCTGCGGCGTCGCCACTGGCAGGACCAGCAGGTGCTGGATCTTGTCCCGGTAGGCGATTTCTCACTGTACGATCAGGTACTGGACATGAGCGAAACCCTCGGACACCTGCCTGAGCGCGCGGGCAAGCCGGGCGGGCACACGCTCGACCGGTATTTCCGGGCCGCACGGGGCCGAGGCGCCAGTGACGATAGCTGCTGCGGCACCCAGGCCGGCGAAATGACCAAGTGGTTCGACACCAACTATCACTACATTGTCCCGGAGTTTCACCAGGACACGGAATTCCGGCTCGACAGCAGCCGGATACTGGCCCAGTTGGATGAGGCTCAGAAACAGGGTTTCCCTGCCAAACCGGTAATCATCGGCCCGGTGACCTACCTGTGGCTGGGCAAATCCAAGGACAGCAGCGACCCCCTGGCACTGCTCGAGCGAATTCTTCCCGTCTACGGCCACCTGCTCGACCAACTCGCCGAGGCCGGTGCAGAGTGGGTACAGGTGGATGAGCCTGCCCTGGTCACCGAACTGGACGATCGGTGGCGCCATGCCTTCAGCCTCGCCTACCACCACCTCAAGGCAGCCCGGCCGAAACTCCTGCTGACCACCTATTTCGGCCAGCTGCGGGAAAACCTCCAGCTTACCTGCGAATTGCCGGTGGCCGCCGTGCATCTGGATGCCGTGGCCGCCCGACCTGAAGCCGACCGGCTGGCAGACTGGCTGGCACCTCATAAAGTGCTGTCTCTGGGAGCGATCAATGGTCGTAACGTCTGGAAAACCGATCTCAATGCCACTCTGGACTGGCTGGAACCACTACATTCTCGATTGGGCGAGCGGCTATGGCTGGCCCCGTCCTGTTCACTGCTGCATGTTCCCATCGACCTGGAACCCGAAAACAAACTCGATCCGCAAATCCGTCAGTGGCTGTCCTTTGCCCGCCAGAAACTCGGGGAACTGACCACCCTGGCCAAAGCCCTGAACCATGGCCGGAAAAGCGTTGCCCGGGAGCTTGAGGACAACCGCATCGCCATTGACTCTCGCAGGCATTCGCCGAAAACCCGCAATCCGGAGCTCCGCGAGGCCATGTCCCGTATCACCCCGCAGCTGGGCCAAAGAAACAGTGCGTTCGGGACGCGGCGGGAGCTCCAGAGCAAGGTCCTGCCCCTTCCCCTTTTCCCGACCACCACGATCGGCTCCTTCCCGCAAACCGGCGACATCCGGCAGGTTCGGAAACAGTACCGGGTCAGGAAGCTGGGCAAAGAAGAGTACCTGAACCGGATCAAGCAGGAGATTGCCCACTGCATCCGCGAACAGGAATCCCTGGGCCTGGATGTCCTGGTTCATGGCGAAGCAGAGCGGAATGACATGGTGGAGTATTTCGGGGAGCAACTGCATGGTTATGCCTTCAGCCGATTCGGCTGGGTACAGTCCTATGGCTCACGGTGCGTCAAACCGCCCATCCTGTTTGGCGATATCACCCGACCAAAAGCCATGACAGTAGACTGGATCCGGTACGCCCAATCACTGACCGACAAGCCCGTCAAGGGCATGCTCACCGGCCCGGTCACCATGCTCAACTGGTCCTTTGCCCGGGACGACCTGCCCCGGGCGGAAACCTGCTGGCAGCTGGCCCTGGCCATCCGCGAAGAGGTGCAGGAACTGGAGAGCGCCGGCACCCGGATCATCCAGATTGACGAAGCTGCGCTGCGGGAGGGATTGCCCCTGCGGAAATCTGACTGGCAGGACTACCTGGACTGGGCCATCAACGCGTTCAGGATTGCTGCCAATGGGGTCAGTGATGAGACACAGATTCACACCCACATGTGCTATTCGGAGTTCAATGACATTATCGAAGCCATTGCCCGGATGGACGCCGATGTCATTACGATCGAGACATCCCGTTCCGATATGGAGCTCCTCGATGCATTCCGGAACTTCGAGTATCCCAATGACATTGGCCCCGGTGTCTATGACATCCACTCACCCAACGTGCCGGAGCAGACGGGAATCATTGGGCTGATGGAAAAAGCTGCTGAGAGGATTCCGGTGAAAAGGCTATGGGTGAATCCGGACTGCGGCCTGAAAACCCGGCAGTGGCAGGAGGTGCAACCGGCGCTCCGAGCCATGGTCGTGGCAGCCAGAGAGCTGAGGCAAAGACTGAAACAACCGGTCGAGAACGGCGAACCGGTAACTCAGTAGCCGGAGCTCTTCTGGTCCAGTTCGAACTCGAAGGCTCGGGCGCGATGAACTTCGGTACTGAAGTGGCCGTCCGGCTCGAGTTCGAACCAACGGTAACCAGGAGCCAGTGGCTCTACGGAAAAGTCCCTGGCACCGGAGGTGAACTGAATACAGGTGGAGGGTGTGGCAAGCAGCTGCACCCCGTTCCGGGTTTCTTCATGCTCCTGGTGGACATGCCCCCACAGCACGATCCGCACCTGGGGATGGCGGTCAATCACAGCCCAGAAGGCGTCGCGATTGCGGAGCCCGATTTTCTCCAACCAATCCGCCCCGATATCCACGGGGTGATGGTGCAGCGCAACCAGCGCCGGGGTGTCGGGGTACCCGGAAAGCGCACGATCGAGAAACGCCAGCTCACTTTCCTCCAGCTCACCATAAACCTTGCTCTGAACGGAAGAATCCAACAGTACAAAATGCCAGCCGCCCTGCAGAATCTGCCGGCGATCGGCCTGATAGTCTCTGGCGACCCGGTTGAGTATGCCTGAGTCGTCGTGATTGCCGGCCAGCCATGCGGAAACGCAGTGGAAGGAGGAAAGACTGTCACCGAAAACGCGATACGCCTGTTCGGAGGCATCCTGGGCGAGGTCGCCGGTGGCCAGAATCAGGTCCGGCTGGCCATGGGTCTGCAACACCTCATCGACCACGGCCACGAGACTGTCCCGAGTATTCACGCCCAGCAAGGCACCGTCCTTCCGGGCCATCAGGTGGGGGTCTGTTATCTGGAGCACCCGCAAGGCGCGGGCCTCGTCCGGTCTGGTCATGGCGAACCTGTTAAGCCTGATGCAACCACTTGAAACAGGGACAAGTGTACGACGAACGCTTCAGAATTGGTCACCGGCATCTGCAACCGGAGTCACATTCCCACCAGGCGTCGTCAACATATTGCTATTTTTGACAACTATGACACATCCGCAGCAGACCGTCAGTCCACACCCTCACCGGCCGGCCAGGCGGCGTACTCCATGGGCAGATGGCCAAAGCGCAGACAGTAATCCAGCCAGTCAGCCAGGAAGCCGTTCACCTGAACCTTCTCGTCCGGGTGATGCATGAAGCGGTTGGGATAATCATTGACCGGCGCGATCTGGCGGTCCCGGTAACAGCTGATCACCTCGGCCATGGCGGCGTCGTGATACACACGCACAGTCATCTGGGGATTGTTCAGCCAGCGGCCGGAGTTGTGAACCTGTTCCAACAGCAGGGTTTCGGTGAATCGGGCCGTCTGCAGGACCTTGATCCGGACCCGGCCCAGGTACTGGTTCTCCCGGTGCAACTCGAATTCGTACACCGGCTTGCCATCGGCTTCCAGCTGACGCAACTTTTTCAGGCGCTGGTAATTGCCGTCGTACAGGGCACCGAGCTGCCGGAGATCCGGCACGTAGCGCTTGGGTTTCATGGTCCACTCGGTCATCACTGCTTTCCTTTACGGAGCCTTGAACGGTTCAGTTCAAGCCATTGAAGCGCGATGATAGCGGCAGCATTGTTGATCCGGCCATCGTGGATCATGGCTATGGCTTCGTCCGCAGCAACAACGTGGGCCCGGATATCCTCGTGCTCATGCTCCATACCGTAGAGGCCGCCGGCATCTCTGGTGCTGATGTGGCCACAGTACAGGTGGATCATTTCGGTACTGCCGCCCGGAGAGACCAGGTAATCGCAGATCTTGTCGAGCTGGCTGAAGGTGAGCCCGGCCTCTTCCTGGCCTTCACGTTGGGCCACTTCTTCGGGGGTTTCGCCGTCTTCGTTCATTCCCGCCACGAGCTCGAGCAACCACGGGGACTGTCCGCGGCCGAGGGCCCCGAGGCGGAACTGTTCGAGCAGGACGACTTCGTCCCGGTCGCTGTCGTAGGGCAGCACGCAGGTGGCGTCGCCGCGGATGAAGAGTTCCCGGGTAAATACCGGCATGTCGCGGCCGTCAAATCGCGGGTGGGTCAGCCAGAGCTTGTCCATGCGGAAGAAGCCCTGGAAGACGGTTTCGCGTTTTTCGACTTTGACGTCGCTGGCTTTGAACTGGAACGGTTCGGTCATCGTTCACCCCGGTTGGTAATCGACTTTGAACGATAGCCGGTTGTTGGGGCTTCCTGCAAGCTCACGATCTGGCCTTTCTGCTCCTGACCCAGCCTGATAGTTGCGGGGGCTGGATGAATCGGGAAGCGCCTCCCAAAACACGCTCCTTCGGCACGTCCCTGTGACGCTTGAGCTCCGCCATCCATGGCTCCGCACAGTTTTGGGAGGCGCTTCCCGATTCACCCGATCGAACGCCCTGCAAAGCATAAGTAGAGTCCATGCCACATAGATAACAAGGCCCTATCGCTTCTAGATTTTCCGGTTTCCCAATGCGAATTCCCGTGAGTCTGGAAGAGCGCGGTGGGTGGCCCGGTTCAGGACTGTGCGGAGCCAGGGATGGCGGAGCCCAAGCGCCCCAGGGATGGGCCGTCAGGAGCGTGTCCTGAACCGGGCCACCCACCGGGCTCCAACCTAGAAGTCACAGTCCTGCGAACCAGAGCACCAAGCTATCAGACCTTGTCGTAAAGCTTCCCGCCGGACTCCACAAACTCGCGGGACTTCTCCTGCATCCCGGCGTCAATCGCGGAAATCTCGTCCAACCCGTTCTCTGCCGCGTAATCCCGGACTTCCTTGGAGATTTTCATTGAACAGAATTTGGGTCCACACATGGAACAGAAATGAGCCACCTTGGCGGAGTCCTTGGGCAGAGTTTCGTCGTGGTAGGCGCGGGCTGTGTCCGGATCGAGGCCGAGGTTGAACTGGTCTTCCCAGCGGAACTCGAAACGGGCCTTGGACAGGGCGTTGTCGCGGATCTGGGCGCCGGAATGACCTTTGGCCAGGTCTGCGGCGTGGGCGGCGATCTTGTAGGTGATGATGCCGGTTTTCACGTCGTCCTTGTTGGGCAGGCCCAGGTGCTCTTTCGGTGTGACGTAGCAAAGCATGGCGCAGCCATACCAGCCGATCATGGCGGCGCCGATGCCGGAGGTGATGTGGTCATAGCCCGGAGCAATGTCGGTGATCAGCGGGCCGAGGGTGTAGAACGGGGCTTCGTCACAGCATTCCAGCTGTTTGTCCATGTTTTCCTTCACCAGATGCATGGGGACGTGGCCCGGGCCCTCAATCATGCACTGGACATCGTGCTTCCAGGCAATTTTGGTGAGTTCACCCAGGGTTTCCAGTTCGCCGAACTGGGCGGCATCGTTGGCGTCAGCGATGGAGCCGGGGCGCAGGCCGTCGCCGAGGCTGAAGGAGACGTCGTAGGCCTTCATGATGTCGCAGATGTCTTCGAAGTGCTCGTACAGGAAGCTTTCCTTGTGGTGGGCCAGGCACCACTTGGCCATGATGGAGCCACCGCGGGAGACGATACCGGTAACGCGATTCGCTGTGAGCGGGACGTGATGCAGGCGCACGCCGGCGTGGATGGTGAAGTAGTCCACGCCCTGCTCGGCCTGTTCGATCAGGGTGTCACGGAAGATTTCCCATGTCAGGTCTTCGGCCACGCCGCCGACTTTCTCCAGGGCCTGGTAGATGGGCACGGTGCCGATGGGGACCGGGGAGTTGCGGATAATCCATTCCCGGGTTTCGTGGATGTTCTTACCGGTGGACAAATCCATGATGGTGTCGGCGCCCCAGCGGATGCCCCAGGTAAGCTTTTCTACTTCTTCCTCGATGGAGGAAGTGACCGCCGAGTTGCCGATATTGCCGTTGATTTTCACGAGGAAGTTGCGGCCGATGATCATCGGTTCAATTTCCGGGTGATTGATATTGGCAGGAATAATAGCGCGGCCGCGGGCCACTTCGTCGCGGACGAATTCCGGGGTGATTTCCGCCGGGAGGTTGGCACCGAAGGACTGGCCGGGGTGTTGCTGATCCAGCAGGCCCTGGTTACGGGCTTCCTGAAGCTTCATGTTCTCGCGGATGGCGATGTATTCCATCTCCGGGGTGATCATGCCTTGGCGGGCATAGCGCATCTGGGACACGTTCTTGCCCGGTTTGGCCCGCAGGGGTTTGCGTTCGTCCATGAACCGGAGCGGGTCCAGTTGCGGATCTTTCATCCGGCGGCGGGTGAACTCCGAGGTGTAGCCTTCCAGCTGCTCAACATCGCCCCGTTCGGAGATCCAGCCGGCGCGGATCGGCTCCAGGCCTTTGCGCAGGTCAATGTTCGCTTCGGGGTCGGTGTACGGGCCGGAGGTATCGTAAACGACCACCGGAGGGTTCTTTTCGCCGCCCATTTCAGTAGGCGTATCTTCCACAGTAATTTTCCGCATGGGCACCCTGAGATCGGATCGGCTACCCTGCACGTAGATTTTTCGTGAGCTTGGTAACGGTTTGATTGCGGCGGAATCAACTCTGGCGGAATCGCTGAGGTAGGATGGCAGGTCGGTCATTATTCGCTCCCGGTAAATGGACTGAGGGTTCGGGTCGCGTATGACGGAGCCTGCATGGGCAGTCAATGCCACTCGGGCTGGACTGTTTTTAGGTCATCTGGTCTCAATCCCTACGCCGGTATTATCCGGATCAGGTCGCGGGTTCTGCGATGCAATCTCAGCCAGCCACCCATGAACCAGGTAAGCCAGCACCCCGTCAAGACGCGAGTGAAATTCCGTTCAGCACACAAATTGTGTGTCGTTTGCAAGTGTAGAGGCCAGGGGAATTATTGTCCATAATGGCCAACCATAAGCCCGCCGGATGCACAATCCGCTGTTTGAGAGCGCTGTGCGGCCGGTTACCAAGCGTCGTCCCGGACTGACGCCCATGCGCACAGTTTTTCAGGAGAAAGAATGAAAAAACGACTGCTTTCCGGACTGATCGGTGTAATGGCCGCCCAACCGGCCCTCGCCACCGACCTGATCGACACCTACGAAAAAGCCCTCTCCTATGACTCTGGCATTGCGGCCGCCCAGGCCAGTTTCGAGGCCCAGCAGGCCGCGAGCGATGTCAGCAAGAGTTCACTGCTACCGCAGGTGGACGCCTTCGGCAACGCCAACCATACGGACCTGGATGGCGACATCCAGGACGAAAGCTACAAGTCTACCAGCTACGGTGTCCAGCTGACCCAACCGCTGTTCCGCGCCGACTCCTGGTTCCGGTACGACGCCAGTCAGTTCCAGACCGAATCCGCCCGGGCCCAGTACAACCTGGCCCAGCAGCAGCTGATTCTGGACGTGGCCACTGCCTATTTCAATGTGCTTCGGGCCCAGGACACCGTCACTACAGCCCTGGCCACCGAAACCGCGATCCAGCGCCAGTATGAGCAGGCCCAGGAGCGCTTTGATGTTGGCCTGATTGCGATTACCGAGGTATATGAGGCCCGCGCCAGCTATGACGACGCCAAGAGCCAGCGCATTGCCGCGGAAAACCAGCTCAATGTCGCCAAGGAACAACTGGCAAGACTGACCGGGGAGTACCCGGAGGATCTGGATAACCTGCGCCGGAACTTCCCACTCGGTCGCCCTGAACCAATGGATCCCTCGGCCTGGGAAACCACAGCGCTGGAGCAGAATTGGTCCATTCAGTCCGCGCTCTATGACCTCAACGCCAGCGAGGCCAACCTGAAGGTTGCCAAATCCGGCCATTACCCAACGCTGGATCTGACCGCATCCTACGGTGACAATGACATTGACGGCGGCAGCAGCACACTGTTCGAAGGGACCCAAGGCGTCATTGGCCTGGAGCTGAACGTGCCTCTGTACACCGGTGGCGGAACCCAGGCAGGTGTTCGCCAGCAGCGTTCACTGGTAACAGTCTCCGAACAGCAACTCAATACCGTTCGCCGGGATGTCCGGGTGAATACCCGCAGTCTGTTCCTGACAGTGAACAACAACGTTGAGACCGCTTCGGCGCTGTCACAGACCATTATTTCCCGCCGCAGCGCACTGGATGCTACCCGTGCCGGTTATGAAGTGGGTACCCGGAATATCGTGGAAGTGCTGGATGCGGAACGGGCCTATTACGTGGCATTACGTGACTACGCCAACGCCCGGTATGATTACGTGATCAACACACTGCAGCTGAAACAGACCGCCGGCACTCTGAGCCCACAGGATCTGGTAGGCCTGAACAACTGGTTGAGCGAAACTGCCCCGGGCATCGAGGCCCTGGCCAACGAGGAACAAACTCTGGACGATCCGACCCGGTAAGGGTCGTCCTGTCTTTGCGGGCAGCCACGCTGCCCGCCTTCTCCTCAGACCCGCTCGATAATCCCCTCGACCACTTTTTCCAGTGCACCCCGGTTCTTATTCACCACTGACAATGCACGCCGGCCAATCGCCTCCCGCTCCGCGGGGTGACTGAACAGGGATATCAGGAAGGTCGCCAGTTCTTCGGCGTTGGCCACGATCTTGACGCCAGTATCGTCCAGCAGGCGCTGATAGATAGTCTCGAAATTGAACACATGAGGCCCGGAAAACACCGGGATTCCCCAGCCAGCTGGCTCCAGCGGATTATGCCCTCCCCTTTCAATCAGCGACCCACCGACAAAAGCAACGTCACTGGCGCCATAGAGCATCATCAGCTCACCCATGGTGTCGCCCAGATAAACCTGGGCACCAGCCGGATCCTCGCCACGAGAGCGTCTGGCAACGGTCAGTCCGCGGGAAGCGACCTTGTTGGCCACCGAATCGAACCTTTCGGGATGCCTTGGCACCAGGATCAGGAGCGCTTCGGGATGGGCAACAAGCAGTTCCTGGTGGGCAGTGAGCAACTGAGCATCCTCTCCCCCATGGGTACTGCCGGCAATCCAGACCGGCCGCCCCGCCAGACGTGTTCGGAGATCCCGTGCAGCCTGCCGGACATCCGGTGGTATATCCACGTCAAACTTGACGCTGCCGGTGACTTCCACCTTGTCCGGGACGACCCCGATACGGCGGAAGCGCTCGGCATCCTTCTCGGCCTGGGCCGCCACCCAACTGATACTCTGCATGATCGGTAATGCAAGGCTCCGGATCCGTCCATAACCTCGGGCAGAGCGTTCGGACAGGCGAGCATTGATCAGGAAGACCGGAACACCACGGGCCCGGCTCTGGCGTATCATGTTAGGCCAGATCTCAGTCTCCATGATGACCAGGATCCGGGGACGGGTGCGATTGAGAAACCGGCGAATGGAGCCGGGGGTATCGTAGGGTGCATAGGCATAGCGCACCCGGTTACCAAACATCTTTCGGGCCTGGGCCAGGCCGGTGTCGGTCATGGCCGTCATCAGTATGGTGATCTGCGGGTCCCGCGCCAGCAGGCGCCGCACCATGGGTGCCGCCGCGATGGTTTCACCGACTGACACCGCATGGACCCAGACAACCGGTCCCGGAAGCCGGGGAACCAGCCCGATGCGATGGCCAATATGCTGGCGCAGAGCGGGAGCCTTTCGACCCTGCCACCACAGCCTCAGCAGGATAAACGGCAGGATCAGACGGATGAGCTGGGAATAGAGAATTTGGAACACGCAGGACTCCCGGCAAAACAGTGCGTTATCATAGCGCAAAAATCGTCAAGGGGCCGCATGGTGCCCCCGGATTCACCCATTGTCGATGCAAGGTTCCCCGTTTTGAAGAAGAAGTACCGCAAACTGCCACGTAACACGGACTACTCAGCCTACCGACACCCACGCTGGTGGCCAACCTGGCTGAGTATTGGACTGATGTGGCTGGTGGCCCAACTGCCAATCCGTCTGCAGTGGTGGCTGGGCAAGCTGGCCGGATTGCTGGCGTGGAAATTTGCACGGAGCCGCCGTCACATTACCGACGTGAATATCCGGCTGTGCTTTCCTGAGCTGACCGAACAGCAACAGGCAGCGCTCGTGCGCAAGGCCTTCATCGCCAACGGAATCGGGCTAATGGAGCTGGGCATTGCCTGGTTCCGAGACCCGGCAATGCTCACCGGCATCACCCGCATCCACGGCATTGAGCATTTCGAAAAGGCCCTGGAAGCCGGTTACGGTGTACTACTGCTGGGCGGTCATTACAGCACCCTGGATCTGGGAGGCGGCCTGGTGACGGAATACATCGAGGCCGATGTCATGCAGCGGGATCACAACAACCCGCTGATGAATGCTGTCATGACCCGGGCCCGGGGCCGGCGTTACGGTAACGTCCTTGGCACCAAGGACCTTCGCGGCCTGTTCCGCAGCCTGAAGAAAAACCGCGCGGTATGGTATGCCACTGACCAGGATTACGGGCGCAAGAATATCGTGTTCGCGCCGTTTTTCGGCATTCCCGCCGGCACCATTACCGCCACCTCACGGATTGCCGAGCGCAGCCGCTGCAAAGTCGTGCCGTTCAGTCACTTCCGGCGTGATGACAAGCCGGGCTACGACATCTACTTCCACCCGGCACTGGAGAACTTTCCCAGCGGGGACGACCTTGAGGATGCCACCCGCATCAACCGGATCATCGAGCAGGAGATTCGCAAGGCGCCAGACCAGTACCTCTGGATGCACCGGCGGTTCAAGACCCGGCCGGACCCTGACGACCCCGGTTTCTACCGGCGCAAGAAAAAGTAGGAGTTGCCATATTGAGCATGGAGTCAGAGAAGGACGCACCTGTGGTCTGGCTGGTGACCGACGGCAAGCCGGGGCACCGGAACCAGCTGAGAGGCCTGGGCAACCGCCTGTACGCTCACACCGGTGCACGCCTGTATTGGCTGGATGCAACCGACTACCAGGTGCCATTGTGGCGCGCCCTGCTCCGAGCGGCGCCGAACCTGCCCGACGATCTGCCCCCACCCGACCTGATCATGGCTGCCGGTACAGGCACCCACCGGTTGCTGCTTGCACTCCGCCGCCAGGGCAACGCCATGACCCTGGTTATCATGAAACCTTCCTTTCCCCTGTCATGGGTGAACGGCGCCATCATTCCCGCCCATGACAAGGTGAAAGCATCTGCAAACGTCCTTGTCACCGAAGGCGTGATAAACACCATCACTCCGCTTGCAAGACTGACCGATAACCACGAGGCCCTGATCCTGATCGGCGGGCCCTCACCCCATTATGATTGGGACGAAGATACCGTTCTGGCCCAGATCAATGACTTGGTTGCCCGTTACCCTGACTGGCGCTGGACCATCAGCGATTCCCGGCGCACACCTCAGGCAATGCGAGAGCGCCTCGCGGATCTTTCGGCCCCCCGGATAAACGTGGTGAGCTGTGAAGCCACCCACGAGAACTGGCTCAGGCATCAGTTGTCTGCTTCCAGGGCGGTATGGACAACACCGGACAGCATGTCGATGGTATGCGAGGCCGCCACCTCCAGCGTGCCTACGGGTCTGCTGGATCTGCCCGCCAGACCGGACAGCCGGGTGGCAAAAGGCGTCAACCGCCTGGCCGAGGCGGGATTTGTCGCCCACTGGAGCGATCACCGCAACGTCATGACCAAGCAAGCCGTATCCCCCAGGCAACTCTGGGAGGCCGACCGGGCAGCCAGATGGGTTATAGAACGGCTCCTCAAAAGCAAACGAAGATCGACAAAAGGAAAAAAAGCGTGAGGATTCTGCAGGCACTACCCGCTCTTTACAGTGGTGGGGTTGAACGGGGCACCGTGGATCTCGCAGCAGAACTGGTTCGCCTCGGTCACGAATCCTACGTGGTTTCCAACGGCGGCCCCATGGCGGAACAGGTGCGCGGGCATGGATCCACTCATATTCACATGCCGATTCATCGCAAATCCCTGGCCTCTTTCGGCCAGATCCTGCCCATGCGCAAGCTGATACAGGACCTGAAGCCGGACATCATCCACGTGCGTTCCCGCATGCCCGCCTGGATCATCCACCTGGCCCTGAAGAGCCTGCCGGAGGAGGAGCGGCCTGCAGTCGTCTCCACCTTTCATGGCATGTACTCGGTGAACCCCTACAGTGCCATCATGACCAAGGCCGATCACATGATTGCCGTGTCGAACTGTGTGCGGGACTACGTGCTGAAGAATTTCAACGTCCCGAAAGAGAAGCTCACCGTCATCCAGCGCGGCGTAAACGTGGAGGCCTTCCACAACCGTGCCCTCAGCCAGCAGTGGCTGGATCACTTTTTATCCCGTTACCCCCAGCTGGCCGGCAAGAAAATCATCATGATGCCCGGCCGAATTTCCCGCTGGAAAGGCCAGCTGGACTTCCTCGCCATGATGAACCAGCTGATCCGCCAGCGCCCGGACTGCCATGGCATCATCGCCGGCGGTGCGGAACCGGGCAAGGAACGCTTCCTTGAAGAACTTGAAAGGGAACGCAGCCGCCTGAGTCTGACCGACAAAGTGACCTTCCTGGGCCAGCGCAACGACATGAACAGCCTGTATCTGTTCGCCGATGTGGTCTGCCATATGTCCACCAAACCTGAACCCTTCGGCCGGACGGTTACCGAAGCCCTAGCGTCGGGCACCCCGGTGGTTGCCTACAATCGCGGAGGGGCGGCAGAGACCCTCCAGGCCTGCTTCCGGGAGGGCCTGGTACCTCCGGATGACACCGGGGCTTTTGCTGCGACCGTTCAGAAAATTCTCGAGGAGCCGGAGCACGACATCCTGATTCCCGACCGGTTCCGGCTGGAGGCGCAGACGGAGACGACTCTCGAGGTCTATCGCAACGTTCTGGAACAGCTTCATCGTCCATGAATATTGCCATGATACTGGGCACACCGGGAACCGGATGGGGCGGTATGGAAAAGCACACCGCAGATCTCGCCGGCGCCCTTGCGACGCTTGGCCACGAAGTGCACGTTCTCGCCCATCCATCCTATCGGCAGCAATTTGGCGAACGGATCTTGTTTCATCCCTGTCCCATGCAACTGGGCAGGCGGAATCCCTGGCTCAGTTACCGGATGCGACGGATAGTCAGCGCACTACATCCGGATGTGGTCCACGCCCAGGGGAGCAAGGCGGCCACCATGTTGAGCCGTTTGCGACTACCGCCCGGATGCCAGAAAATTGGAACGGTTCACGGCAGCAAGTCGACCGAGAGACCTTTCCTGCAACTGGACAAAGTGATCGCGGTGAGCACACCGGTGTATGACAGCCTTACCCACCCTGCAAAATTCCGGATTTTTAACGGTATCGATGTGCAGCAAAGCGACGAAGCCGTATCGCCGGTAGGGGACCCACCCCTGCCATCCGCCATTAATGTGGTAGCGGCCGGCCGGCTCGAACCGGTCAAGGGCTTCCGGCAGCTCATCTCGGCTTGGCCCGGAGTGCTGGCACAGTTTCCGTCAGCGCATCTGACCATCTTTGGCGATGGCAGCGAGAAAACCGGGCTTCTGGAGCAGGCGCACCAACTGGGTTGCAGCGAATCCATCACCCTCGCTGGCTATCTGACTGACCTGATGCCTGTCCTGGAGCAGGCAGATCTCCTGGTTATCAGCTCCGAGAGGGAGGGATTCCCCTACATCCTTGTCGAGGCACTGATGGCGCAATGCCTCGTTGTATCAACCCCTGTGGCCGGTTGTACTGAAATCCTCCCCAACGAAGCCATCGCCCCGGACCACTCCGTCACCGCCTTGTCCACCCTGATCATTGCAGCCTTGTCTGCACCCGGGGAACTCGGGCGCCTGGAGCAACCGGCTTTTGACTACGCCCGAGCCCACCTGACCCTGGAAGCCATGGCCAACGCAACACTGGAGGTCTACGTCGATCGGGTCTCCGACGACTGACCATCGGATTTGCCCATTGCTTCCAGCTCCGCGAGCATCTGTATCTCCTTTGCCTTCGCCAGGCGCATGAAGTTGCGGTTGGCAGCGGTAATTGACACGCTAAGACCAAACCAGCCGTTGAGAATCTGGCGGTGGATCAAGTAGTACTTGAGGAATTTGAGGGGGAACTCCACGAACAACCGACCCGAGGAAATCTTTCGGCCCCTGGCGGCCATATACCTGGCCTGCTCGGAAGACAACTGGCAGTACTTGCGCTCCATCTGTTCCAGGGAAATGAGAGTGCGGTGGAGGACATCACCCTTCAAATCGAGCACTTTGCCCGATAACACTCTCGGACGGTCGTCATTGCTATCCTTTTCCGCGTGTATGGCTGCTCTGGATCGATTGTAGAGGCGCAGTATTTTTTTGGTCTTGTCATGACGAAACGGGTGCCCCGGGTTGGGTGGGGACAGCACCCAGCGCATCCGATAACCTGCGACATCCTTGGGTAACGGTGCAGAAAACAAAGCCTTGATATTGTCCACCAGTTGCCCGGAGAGCACCTCATCCGCATCAATGTCCAGTACCCACTCATTACGGCATAAACTGGCAGCGTAGGCCTTCTGCTTTGCAAAGCCCTCCCAGGACCGATGCACAACCCTCGCGCCAAACGACCGGGCAATAGCTACCGTGTTATCAGTGCTGCCCGAATCCACCACAATGACCTCATCGGCCCAGTCATGAACCTGTTCTAGGGACTCAGGTAGCCTGTTCTCCTCGTTTTGGGTGATGTAGTAGACGGATAACGGTAACTTCATAGCTCAAAACCGCAATAACCTGAACAGTAGAATGATAGCTGGCCTGCCGAAACAGAGCACCTGTGATAGAATCCGTGGCCACGAAGTCTGAGTGATGCTGGACCAACCCAATCCGCGGAGCAAATCCATGATACACCCCGTCATTATGGCCGGAGGCACCGGCTCCCGTCTCTGGCCACTTTCCAGACAGCTGAACCCGAAGCAGTTCCTCAAACTGACGGACGAGCGGCTGTCCATGCTGCAAATGACGGTAGCCAGACTGGACGGAATGGCCGCAGCAGACCCTCTGTTGATCTGCAACGAAGAACATCGGTTCCTCGCTGCCGAACAGATGCGCCAGTCCGGTTTTGACGATGCCCGCATCGTTCTGGAACCCTGCGGCCGGAACACCGCACCCGCCATTGCCCTGGCGGCTCTCCAGATAGTCAAAGAGCTCGGTGACGATGACGAAGACCCTCTGATGCTGGTATTGGCCGCAGACCACCTGATTAAGGATGTGGCCGCCTTCCAGGCAGGCGTTTCCCGGGCCGTTCCCCTGGCCCAACAGGGCCGCCTGGTGACCTTCGGTATTGTACCGGGGCACCCGGAGACCGGCTATGGCTACATCCACCGCGGTTCGGAACTGGCTCCGGGATGCTTCGCCGTGGACAGCTTCGTGGAAAAGCCTGACCTGGATACGGCCAGGACGTACCTCGCTTCCGGAGACTACCTCTGGAACAGCGGAATGTTCCTGTTTGGTGCCCGCCGTTACCTCAAGGAGCTGGGAAAACACCGGCCGGACATCCTCGCGATTTGCCGGGCGGCCGTTGACGATGCAAGCCAGGACCTCCATTTCACCCGGATCAATGCCAGTGTCTTCGCCGACTGTCCCGAGGATTCCATTGACTATGCCGTGATGGAAAAGACCAGCGATGCAGCCGTCGTATCCCTCGATGCCGGCTGGAGTGATATCGGTTCCTGGTCAGCCCTGTGGGAAGTCAGCGAGAAGGACGACCGTGACAACAGTTTCAGCGGTGATGTAATCGCCCATGAGACCAGCAGTACCCTGGTGCGGGCAGACAGTCGCCTGGTCGCCACGGTTGGCGTGGAAGACCTGGTTATCATTGAAACCAAGGACGCGTTGCTGGTTGCCCACAAGGACAAGGTTCAGGACGTCAAGAAGGTTGTGGAAACAATCCGCAACGACGGTCGCCACGAGCATATGAATCACCGGGAAGTGTATCGCCCCTGGGGGGTTTACGATTCTATCGACAGTGGCAAGCGCTACCAGGTGAAGCGAATCACCGTAAAGCCCGGAGCCAAACTCTCAGTCCAGATGCATCATCACCGCGCCGAGCACTGGATTGTCGTCAGTGGGACTGCCCAGGTCACCAACGGCGAGAAAACCTACCTGGTCACTGAAAACCAGTCCACATACATTCCGGTCGGCCAGGTACACTCCCTGGAGAACCCGGGCGTGATTGACCTTGAATTGATCGAAGTTCAGTCCGGGTCTTACCTGGGCGAGGACGACATTGTCCGGTTCGAGGACCTGTACGGCAGAACATGAGCAAGCTGAAGTATTTTCTCATTGCCGGCCTGCTTCGCATCGCGGGCTCAATGCCATTGGGTTTTGCCCAATGGCTCGGAAAGCTCGTTGGCCTGATCGCCTGGGCCCTCCCGACCAAATCCCGAAAGGTGACTGACACCAACATAGCCATTTGCCTGCCCGGGATCCCAGCCGACGAACAACATCGGCTCTCGAGAGATTCGATGGCGCATACGGGCATGACCTTGATGGAAATCCCGCTGATGTGGGAATGGCCCGTGGAGAAGTGCCTGGGCCTGATCAAGGAAACCCGCGGACTCGAACTCGTGGACGAGGCCCTGGCCTCCGGGAAGGGCCTGATACTGCTCGCCCCCCACCTGGGGAACTGGGAACTGGCCGGGCTGTTCTTCTCCTCGCGTTACAAGATGGCAGCACTTTACAGCCCCCCTCACCTGCCAGAATTCGAGGATTACATGATCCGGGTACGCGGCAGACTGGGCTCGGAACTCGTGCGCGGTGATCGACGCGGCCTGACCCGACTGATGGCTATTCTCAAAGAGGGTGGCGTGGCTGGCATCCTCCCGGATCAATCGCCCAGAGGTAAAACCAACGCCTTTGCCCCGTTTTTCGGCATGGAAGTGAAAACCATGACCCTGGTGGGCAAACTGATCCAGAAAACCGGCGCGCAGGCGCTTGTGACCTACGCCGAACGTTTACCGGACGGGCAGGGCTTCCGCATTCTGGTGACCGAAGCCGAGTCCGGCATGGGCGATGCCGACGCCGTTTCGGCGGCAACCGCACTGAATCAATCGGTTGAAAAAGTGGTGCGTATGTCTCCAGAGCAATACCAATGGGAATACAAACGACTGCGGCATCGCCCCCCCGGAGAAACGAATCCCTACAACCCGGACCGGGTTTGCTGAGCCACACTCCTGCAAGCTCACCAGATGTAACAAGGACTGATGGAAGCCCAGATGACACGTCTACCCCAAATCCTCCTGCCCGCATTACTCATGACAGGTCTGGGCGGTGCCCTGGTTTCCTCCAGCATCCTGGCCGGCGCCACGGCACTGCTGGCTATCGCCGGGATCACTCTGACGATCCGGAAATCCCTGTACCGGTCCGGCTGGGAGGTCCCAAAGGAACTGAGGCTGCTCCATTTCGCCTTCTGGTTCTTCGTGTTGGTGAGTTTCTGTTCGTGGACGCTGGAGGGCTTCAGCTACGAGGGCGGGAAAAACCTCGGCACCCATGCCCGACTTATCCTTTTCTGGCCACTGGTCGTGGCACTCACCTTCGTCGGGATCAAGGCAAGGGGCACCTTTGTGGCGCTGTCCCTGGTGTCCATCTCGGTGATCGCCATGTTCCTCCTTGCCCTGGCGGACCGCAATGGCGCCATCGAAAAACTGTTGAGCATCCGTTTCGGCGCGGGCATCAATCCGATCAGCTTCGGCAATCTTGCATTGCTGGGCGGCATGCTTACCCTGACGGGCGGCTTCTTCTTCGCCCGCAGCAAGCGCCTTGTGCCGGCCACCCTGCTCTTTGTGCTGGGCCTGAGCGCCGTGGTCATCTCGATGCTCTCGGAAACCCGCAGCAACCTGGTCGCCCTGCCCTTCCTCTCGCTACTTCTGCTGCCGCTGGTCGGCAAAAAATGGCGCATTGGCGGCGCTGTGATTATTGCGGTGCTGGTAGTCGCTACGGCGGTCAGCAGCGACAGGCTGTCCCGCTCATTTGATCAACTCATGGGTGGAGGAAAACTGGACAACTCTATGGAGATCCGGTTTGAGGTCTGGGGACTGGCCTGGGACATGTTCCTGGAAGAGCCCTTCACCGGCGCCGGCATGGGAGGCTACACGCGGGGCGTGGAAGCTGCCGTGGAAGCGGGCGAGGCGAGTCGCAGAGTCGGCGCATGCTGCACCGGCCACGCGCACAATGACTTGCTGAACAATGCCGCCATGAGCGGTGTACCGGGGATACTGAGCTGGGCATTCCTGATTTTCATCCCGCTGGTACTCTTTGCCCGCAACCTGTTCAGCAAACACGCCCCTACAGCGCACATTGCCGTTGCAGGTACCATGGTGTCGACCGGGTACCTGATGTTCGGGCTCACGGAAGCCACGTTTGACCGGAGCCTGTTCCTGACTTTCTACCTGCTGGCAACAGCCGGCCTGGCTTCAGCTCTGTTCACTGAACTTCGCGCTTCCTATCACCGTAATCGTCGCGTCAAGGTTTCTGCCACCGTCATCACCATGAACGAGGAAGACCATATTGCCGACTGCCTGCAGTCTGCCCGCCTGGTGGCTGATGAAATCATTGTACTGGACAGCGGCAGCTCGGACCGGACTGTAGAGATCGCCCGGCAATACGCCGATGCTGTCGAAGTCACCGACTGGCCCGGTTTCGGAATCCAGAAGCAGCGGGCCCTGGACAAGGCAACCGGGGACTGGGTGCTATCCCTGGATGCTGACGAGCGGATTACGCCGGGACTTGCCCGGGAGATCAACCATCACCTGGCGGATCCCGACGCCGATGCCTACAAACTTCCCTGGGCAGTCACCATCTACGGCAAACGCCTGGACTTCGGCCGCAGTGGTCGCGCGCCACTCCGGCTGTTCCGTCGGGAGGGCGTCCGCTTTTCGGATGCCCTGGTGCATGAGCGAATTCTCATTCCCGGGGGCCGTAAAACCAAAACCCTCAGGGGACGATTGACCCATTACACCCACCGGGATTTCGGTCATTCTCTTGAGAAAAGCGCCAAATACGCGTGGCTCGGCTCACTGGAGAAATACCGCAGGGGCAAGAAGACCCGGACCATGATTTACCCGACCCTGCGGGGACTGATGACCTTTATCCAGGTCTACTTCATCCGCTTTGGTTTTCTTGACGGCGCGGTAGGTTATCTGACGGCGGTGACCTATGCCCAGGTGACCTTCAACAAATACGCGGGCTTGTGGACGTTGGGTCGCGCGACGCAAGACAACGCAACCAGAGAGTAGCTCCGGCCGTGATCAACCCGCCATCAGAGTCGGGTTGTCTCCACGCCTATGCTCCGAAACATACTTTGAATCTCGCCGTAAAACGGGAGTTTTGCCGCGAGAACCGCATCATCAATCTGATAAACGGAAAGCTCCGGGAATATTTTCTTAAGGGTAAACAGGGCCGTCGAAGTAAAACTATAGAACGCTATGTATGGTTCCCGGGAAAGCGAAACCTCAACTTCGATGGGCCAACGCGGAGAAGATCGCAGCTCAACCGGAAAACCCGCCAAAGCCTGTTCCAGCTCCCGGCGCCGTTCTTTGCGGTGCATGAAATAGACAATCCTCGCATTCGGGTGCCGCTCAACCACATGAGTCACCTGGGATCGCATTTGCTTTATACGATCTCCCCCCCCAAACGGCTGACCAATAAATCCCACCAGAGGAATTCCCTCCTTCCCTTCAATTCCGGGCGGGAAGATTTGGCGAAATATCGGGAAGTCGTGGGTCTCAACATCCACTTTGCTGGAGCTCTCCAGTGGAAAACAGGTAAAGAAACTGACCCTGTCAGGAACAACGCTCTGAAGACGAACTCCCAGCCTTGCCAATAGCCGCCGCTTGCCCTCGGTGATCCTCAAAGCGAGACCTTCACTGTGAATTGCATGGTAGTACTTTACCGTTGCAAGACCATCGTCAACAAAGACCAGCTCCTTCCAGGCCAGCCCCAGGTAAAAAGCTTCGTGAATCCAGCTGGACTTATTCCCGATGAAAAGTCGATCGATCCGATGGCCTGACACTCTCCGGAACGCAGATTTCAGCTGCAGATAGAAAGTATTTTTCTTCAAATAGATTGTCTGGATATCGTTAAGGCGCAGCCTTTCGAGCAGGAACGCCATCTGTTTTTCGGTGACCCTGTTGTCAGGCCTCGCGATAATCAACAGGCAGGATGGTGCCGCACACTCATATCGGGCACGGGCTTCAGCACAACTGATAAGCTGCAACGGCGTGCTGGCGACGAAAACGTTCAGATTCATGTACTCCTTCGCATTTTTTTCAGTTCTTTCCGCAAACGGCGCCTGACCTTGAGCTTTCGAACCAGATTCATTGGCTTTCGTCCCAACCCTGACTGCTGGTTAACGAGGAAATCCTCGACCGCATCCAATACACGAGAACTGGACCTGCCATCTCGGTAGCTGTGCAGTTCCGCACAGAGCGAGCGGGTCGCCGCCATCAGGTCTTCCGGATACGCCAGCGCCTTTTCCAGTGCTGGCTCTACGTCGTCTACCCGGTCCACGTCGATCAGGTACGGTCCCGGCATTTTGGTCCTGAAGGTCACTACGGGACGGTCGAGGAACATGAACTCGAACATGATGGAAGACGTATCACAAAGCATGACATCCGCCGCTGGCAATATCGGCAGCAAATCTTCATCACTTTCAACGAATCTCAGGTTTTCCCCTGCCAGCTGCCGATAGCCCTCCACAACTTCCGGATCCATTTTCGGGTGCAGGGTCACAATAAACCTCCAACGCCCACTGCGCGAAAGCTCACCGATCTTTTCAACCAGATCCGGCGCGGAAGTCACGGAGCGGCTGAATGTCGAGGCGTAAAAAACAACCGGGAGGTCATCAGGTTGCCGTTCCCGAGGGCCCTCAACCGACCGGGACAACAGCGGGTCCAGTTTGGGCCAACCGGTATGGGCTACCGCAAAGTGCCCATACTTATCCGCGAGCTCCCGAAATTTGGCGGTATCCCTCTCTGCGTGGGTACAGTAAAGGTCAAACCAGCCACGTATCCGGTAGTGATCGCTCTCGTCCTCACTGCTGTGTCCCCGTTTGTTCCTGGCCATCCCGTGGAAGACCTCAACCTTGATTCCGGGGAAAAAGTACGGCACCCAGTCACCGGGCACAAAAGTGGCATCCGCCTTGTATTCCATCACCTCCTGCACTGTTTTCAGGTGTCGCTCATCAGGCCTGAGAGGATCGGTAGTACACCCTGCTACAAACCAGGCCGTTTCATCGCCACGACGCCTTATCTCCTCCTGCAGTGGTCGGAGAATTGAGTAGGAATAGGGCTGATTTACGAAAAACAGAAAACGACGCATTCAGTCTCTGCCGGTCAAGGATTTATAAAGTTCACCGGTTTCGCGAACGGTTTGCGAGGTGTGGAAACGCGTCGTGATCCGCTCTTTTGCGGCCGCCCCCATCCGGTCCAGAAGATCACGGTCCCGATAAAGCTGCGCAATAGCCTCCGACAATGCAGAGGCGTCTTTTTTCGGCACAACCAGCCCACTCACACCGTTTTCGACCAGTTCGGGCATTCCGCCTACCCGGGTGACTACCGGAGCCACGCCATATGCCATGGCTTCTATGACTGCCCTGGGGAGCCCTTCGCGTTCGGTGGAAGGCAATACAAAGACATCACTTGCCGCTGCGACGCCAGGAGCATCCTGTCGATAACCGGTGAAATGGATCCGTTCGGGGTGTTTCGTGCCGGCGATCTGGGACTTGAGCTCTTCATTGTTGATCACGTCACCCACCAGAAGCAGGTGTACCTCAACATCCTCAGGCAGCGCATCAATGGCTCTGACAAGAACATCAAAACCTTTCCGGGGCCGATCCCGGCCGGTGCAGCAAACGACGAACGCACCCTCTGGTACTCCGAACTGGCCCAGGTCCGTGGGAGGGTCCTGATACCACTCCAGATCATGCCCCTTGTAGATTCGCTGAAGCTTATTTGGCGGAATACGCATCCAGAGAAAACGGACCTCCTCGGCCAAATGCTCCTTGATCGCATCTGCCACGCACACGATCTTGCGGACCCTTGGATGCAGGAAGGTTATCCAGGACTCGGGGTTGAGGAAACTGATATTCCCGATCACCCCACGATAGGCCACGACCCGGATATCAGTACCTTTCGAGGCCCGCAGCCCGCAGGCAAGCGACCTGGGGTTGAAGGCATGAATTAGGTCGTATTGCTTGCGGGCCAACTGCTCCCGGATTTCAGCGGTGCCTTCTTTGTCAAAGCGGTTTTTCAACGCCATGGGCTGGGCAACGAGGCCTTCATCCACCAGTCGCTGATAGTTTCGCCCCTTGGGGTTGCACATGACATCCACATCAAACCCGGCGTTTCTCAAACCGATGAATAGCTCGGTTTCAGGGCGGTCACAGGCATCCGTCAGACACAGAATGGCTGGCAGAGCACGCTTTTGTTGCTGATCGTTCAAGAGGTTTGGCTCCCGTTATATCCGTTCATAAATGAATCCCACACCCTGTCCAAGGCTGAATTACCCGCTACCTTCCGGATCGAACGGGCAAAACGTTCGAGGTTACTGGCCTTCCACTTTTCTGGCGCCTGGCCCGGCATGATACGCCCCTTGTCGAAATCAATCAGGAAGTAGGTACCCTCTCTCACCAGGACATTGAAACAGTTCAGGTCAGCGTGGCGCACGCCGGCATCATGAAAGCGGCGAACTGTTCCCCCAAGGATTTCCCAGTCAGCGACATCAAGCGTTGGGATCAGGTCAGCCAGGGGAGTTGTATCTTCCAGGCGCTCAATAATAATTGCGGCCTGGTACAGGAACGCCGAGCCCTTCCGGTACCACGCCGCAACCGGTGTCGGAACTGGCAGCCCCATGTCGACCAGGCGATCAAGCAGGCGAAACTCGGCAAAAGAACGGACATCCTGCTCGCGGGTGAATACATAACTCTGCTCGGAAATCCGTGCAACAAGACCACCACGGAGGTACTCGCGCAGTACCACTTGCCCCGTGCCGGTATCGATAAACCAGGCTCCACCGCGGCCTCCACTGCTTACCGGCTGCGCCTTTGCCCCCCAGAACTCGGGACGAAACCAATCGACGGTTACCCGCCCCTTATAGTCGGGATGGACCAACAGCACGGAGCCTTCTTCCCGCAAACAGATTTCGGATTCAGCCATGGTCACCGGGACACCAGAACAGACACGACAACACTCGGCCCGGGCGACCTTCGGGACCTTCGCCGGCGAGTACGATAGAATGGCTGCCAGTTTACCAATGATTGCCGGCAAAGCTCTACAAACCCGCAGCCCGAACGCTTAACGGATTGTTACCTGATGAAGTCTATTTGCATTCTCCGCCTGTCTGCTATTGGCGATGTCACCCATGTCATTCCGGTGGTACTAAGCCTCCAGGAACAGGTACCGGGCGTAAGAATCACCTGGGTGATCGGAAAGATCGAAGCCAAACTGATCGGCGACCTGCCAGGAGTCGAGTTCATCATCTTTGACAAGAAAGCGGGGCGGGCAGGCTACGCGGATCTGCGCAGACAAATGAAGGGGCGCAGGTTCGATGCTTTGCTGCACATGCAGGTGGCATTCCGCGCCAACCTGGCATCCGCCTGTATCCCTGCGAAAATCCGGGTCGGTTACGACAAGGCCCGTAGCAAGGATCTTCATAGTCTTTTCGTCAACCGTCGCATTGCACCGGCTGCACAACAGCATGTCAGGGACTGCCTCGCGAGCTTCCTCGAGCCCTTGGGACTCGAAGCAGCACCTCCCCGCTGGACTATTCCCCTGAGCAGTTCGGACCATGATTTTGCCAAAGAGCACCTGGCCAACGATCGGAGGAACCTGGTGATCAGTCCTTGTGCCAGCCATACATTGCGCAACTGGCCGGCAGAGCGTTACGCACAACTCGCGGATTATGCAATTCGACAGCACGGGTTGAATGTGATTCTGGTGGGAAGTCCGGCTCCTTTCGAGCTTGAGTACTGCGCCGCGATAGAGTCAGCAATGGAAGAAGATCCCCGCAATATCTGCGGCAAGGATACCCTCAAACAACTGACGGCGCTGATGGCCCGTGCCGATCTGGTCATCGCGCCGGACACTGGCCCGGCGCACATCGCGAGCGCCGTCGGCACCGATGTAATCGGGCTGTTCGCGGCCAGCAACCCCAACCGCTCCGGCCCCTACAATTCCCTGCAGTGGTGTGTGAACCGGTATCCGGAAGCACTGGAAAAGTTTACCGGCAAGACGGTAGAAGAAGCCCGTTGGGGGGCCAAGGCGGAATTCGAGGGCGCAATGGAGATGGTGACTGTCGGGGATGTGGCCGAAACGCTGGATCGGTGGGTCAGCGTGAACAGGGGATTAAACAAGGAGTCAGATGAAAGCGTTCATCTGACTCCGTCTTCCTGACCTTGGTTTTGAACAAGGGGTCAGATGAACGCTTTCCTCTGACCCCGATTGGGCGTGCCCCCGGGGTACCTTATTTCCGGGCGGTGTAGTCCTGGTAGGACTTCTCTTCCACGAAACGGGAGCCCAGTGCCAGGTTGACGTCTTTCTTGATGGCCGCGCGCTTGTCGTTTGTGACGTAGACGGCGCGTGCCAGCTCGATAAAGCGGGGGCCGAAATCCTGGGCGGCTTCCTGATCCCGGATGTCATCCTCAATCACCCAGAGCTCTTCGTTCACGGCTTTTAGCTGCTTGCGAAGATCTTCGATAGCACTTTGATCCTGCACGGCCTCGTTCCAGGTTTCGGTCAGCTCGTCGAGCTCGAGGCGTACATTTTTCAGCTTCGCCTCATCCTTGATTCGCTCGGACTTGATTTCGAGGATGGTGATTTTGTCGAGTACCTCACCAAAGGATACCGGTACCTTGATTACATCTGCCATTTGCTCGTCCTGAAAGAAAGTGTTTCTGAATATACAAGAAAGCCGCCGGCTGATTCACAGATCCGGCGGCTATCGATTTTTCTGATAAATCAGCCTTTGACCAGCGTCAGCCAGTCACCGTGCTCGGGCAGCTTGCCCTTCACGGCATCAAAGTAACGTGACTGCAGCTTCTCGGTCACCGGACCGCGCTTGCCTTCACCAATGATACGACCATCCAGTTCCCGGATGGGCAGCACCTCGGCTGCGGTGCCTGTGAAGAAGGCTTCCTCTGCCACATACACCTCGTCCCGGGTTATGCGGCGTTCTTTTACCTGCAGCCCCATGTCCCTGGCGAAGTCGATGATCGTGGCACGGGTGATGCCCTCGAGGCAGGAGGTCAGCTCAGGGGTGTGCAGCACGCCATCACGGACGATGAAGATGTTCTCCCCGGAGCCTTCCGCCACATACCCCTCGTTATCCAGCAACAGGGCTTCCTCGGCACCGCCGGAGATGGCCTCATTCAACGCCAGCATGGAGTTGATGTAGTTGCCGTTCGCCTTGGCCTTGCACATGGTGATGTTGACATGGTGACGGGTGTAGGAGGAGGTACGGACCTTGATACCGATCTCCTTGGCTTCCGGAGACATGTAGGACGGCCAGCTCCAGGCGGCAACCATGATGTGTACCTTCAGGTTATCGGCGCGCAGCCCCATACCTTCGGAGCCCAGGAACACCATCGGGCGAATGTAGGCTTCGTCGAGGTTGTTTTCACGTACCGCCGCGCGCTGGGCCTCGTTGACCTCATCCTTGGTGAACGGCATTTTCATGTTCAGGATGTGGGCGGAGCGGAACAGGCGGTCGGTGTGCTCTTTCAGGCGGAAAATCGCCGGGCCGTTCGCGGTACTGTACGCTCGCACACCTTCAAAACAGCCAAGGCCATAATGCAGGGTGTGAGTCAGGACGTGGGTTTTGGCTTCCCGCCAGGGAACCATTTCACCGTCGAGCCAGATAAGGCCATCGCGATCAGCCATCGACATTCTAATTTGCTCCTAAAAAAGCGGTTTTCGGGGAACCGGCATTCTAGCAGGAAAACTCGAGAGAAATAAATTTAGCTTACTAATCACGCATCACTTTTTTCCACATACTTTGGATGTAGTCACGCTCTTCCGGGAACGCATCCCCCTCCACCTGGCTGTTCAGGTTTTGCAGGGCCCGGCGATGGATGGTCGAACGCAGGGTTATGAAGGCCTCCCTCAGCTTTTCGGTGTCCTCCACCGGCAACACACCGGCTCGCCCCAGCTCCTCCATCTGGCGGATATTGTCGGACCACTGAGTCAGTTCAGGATGGTCGGAACACCACGCCAGCATCAGGTACTGCACCATGAATTCGATATCGACAATGCCACCGGGATCGTGCTTGATATGAAACACCTCGGAGCGCCTGCTCTCCGGTGTTCCCAGGCTTGCCCGCATTTTCTCCCGCATCTCCACCACTTCTCCCCGGAGTTTTGACCGGTCGCGCTGCTGGCAGAGAATGTCATGGCGGATGGCCTCGAATGCCTCCAGAGTCTCGATGCAGCCGGCCACACCACGGGCCCGGGCCAGGGCCTGGTGCTCCCAGGTCCAGGCATCGTTGCGCTGGTACTTCTCGAAGGCGCTCAAGGTCGTCACCAGGAGCCCGGAATTGCCGGAGGGCCGCAGCCTCATATCCACCTCGTACAGCTGCCCCGAGGGGGTCTGAGTGCTCAGGATATGCACGATTCTCTGGCCAAGGCGGGTGAAGAACACCGCGTTATCAATGGGCTTTTCACCATCGGTGGACTGTTCCGGATCGGCTTTGTGCACGAATACCAGATCCAGGTCCGATGTATACCCCAGCTCGATTCCACCCAGCTTGCCGTAGCCGATGATGGCGAAATCCGTCTCACAGGCGGAACCGTCCGAGCGTCGCGGATAGCCATGGCGGCTGACCAGGTTGGCAAAGGCGACATCCACCACGTGGTCCAGAACCACTTCGGCGATCCAGGTCAGGTAATCACTCACTTTCATCAGCGGCAGGGTACCCTTGAGCTCTGAAGCAGCCACCCGGAGGATATGCGCCTTCTTGAAATGGCGCAGGGACTCCATCTGTTCTTCCAGATCCTCAAACGGAATCCTCAGCATCTGCTGGCGAAGATCATCCTGGAGCTCTTCCTTGGCCGGAGGCGTGTACAGGCTCTCCGCGTTGAGCAGTTCATCCAGCAGCAATGGCGTCTCCGCCAGCTGTTGCGCCACCCAGGGACTTTCGCTGCACAGACGGACCAGCTGGGTGCGGGCGCCGGGATTTTCCAGCAGCAAAACCATGTAGGCGGTACGTCTCAGGATCGCGCTGACCAGCTGCAACACCCTGGACAGGGTCTGAGAGGGATTCTCCACTTCGGTCAGGGCATCCAATAGCACCGGCATGAACTGGTTGAGGCGTTTTCGACCCTGAGTCTGGAGGGTCTCGACGGTTCGGCTATCCCGAAGCTCTGTCAGCTCACGGCAACTCTCCTCGGGGTTTTCATAACCCTGCTCCTCGAGCCAGTCCCGGGCGCTCTCATCGTCCATTTCCGCCAGCCAGATTTCCTGCCATTCCTCGGCGAGCTCCGACTCCCCGGCCTCTTCCTCCTCTTCGGAGGCAATGATGTTGGCAAAATGGGTGGCAACTCGTTCACGGTGCTCGTCCAGCACCGTCTGGCAGTCCTCCCAGGAATCAAAGCCCATGATCAGGGCAATGCGGGCGCGGTTCAGGTCATCCTCCGGCAGGGTCTGGGTCTGCTTGTCCTCGATACCCTGCAAGGCGTGCTCGAGATTCCTGAGGAATACGTACGCCCCCCGTAATTCGCTGACGACCCCGGAGGGCAGAAGCTCGAGGGCTTCCAGCTCTTTCAGGATGGTCAGCAGCTCCCGCTGCTGCAGTTCCCGGTCCCGGCCACCCCGGATCAGCTGGAAGGCCTGGACCACGAACTCGATTTCCCGGATGCCACCGCTGCCCAGCTTGATGTTGTTTTCCAGACCCTTTCGGCGCACTTCCCGGCTGATCATGGCCTTCATGCTGCGCAGGGATTCAAAGGCGCTGAAATCGATGTATTTGCGGTAGACGAACGGACGCAGGCTATCCATCAACACCTGCCCCGCCCTCTGGTCGCCGGCAACCACCCGTGACTTGACCATGGCATAGCGTTCCCAGTCCCGCCCCTGGTCCTGGTAGTAGGTTTCCAGCGCGGCAAAGCTCAACGCCAGGGCACCGCTCTGACCGTAGGGGCGCAAGCGCATATCCACCCGGAAGACAAAGCCATCCGCGGTTATCTGGTCCAGAGCCTGGATCAGGCGCTGACCCAGGCGAATGAAAAACTGCTGGTTATCCAGCGAGCGCCGGCCACCTCGGGTCTCACCCTTCCCCGGAAAGGCGAAGATCAGGTCGATGTCCGAGGATACATTGAGCTCCCGGCCGCCGAGCTTGCCCATGCCGATCACAACCAGGGGCTGGGGCGCCTCCTCACCGGTGACGGGGTCCTGGCCATAAGGAGTGCCGAACTGCTCACAGGAGTCTTGATACAGCCAGTTCAGGGCACCGTCGATACAGGTGTCCGCGAATGCGCTGGCCGCTGCCATGGTTTCCTCCAGATCGGCCCAGCGCAGCAGATCACGCCAGATGATACGGAACTGGACTTCCCGCCGAAACCGGCGCAGGGCCGAATGGAGCGCCCGCTCGCCATCGACCTGCTCAAGGTACTCCTGCCAGCGCATCACCAGGTATTCCGGGGTTGTCGGCTCGGAGAGAAGACGGGATCCCACCGCCTGTCTGACCTGATCCACATGCCGTTCCAGGGTCTGGCGCAGGAACAAGCTGCGACCAACCGCATCGGCAAGCACAGACTCCGGGACTGCCTCATCCTCAATCAGCCAGGCAGGCACGCCCTCCGGAAAGACCGACTCCCAACATTCGGCGACCTCCTCGGCGATTGGTGACGGCAAGGCACTCCATGGCGCGGACATAATGCAAACCCCTGTCTCTCTGTTATATTTCCGGTACTGTATACCGAACTCACCCATGACTGAACAGGCGATCTATCGAATGCTGCCACTGAGCACCTCCGGTCTTCCGAAGCATGTCGGTCATAGTGGTGACCCCCAAATGTTGTTCCTTAGGCGGCGCAGCTGATGTCTTATCTGGAGCCCGAATTCTATCAGCCTCTGTTTGAAGGGATCGCTAGCGACGATGAAGCTCAGATTCGGGCCGCCGCCGCCACCTTCAACGCAGCCGACCTCGCTGAATTTGCTGAAGAGAATCCCGGCCTCGATGAAGGAGTTCGACTGCTCAGGGCCCTGCCCAAAGAGCAGGGCGCCAAGGTGTTCGGTTACATAGGCCCGACCATCCAGGCGGTGATTGCGGATCAGCTCCCTACCCCGGATCTGGCGGAGCTGGTCACGGCCATGTCTTCGGACGAACGGGCCGATTTCTTCAATATTCTGACCGAGGACCGCCAGCATACCCTGTTCCAGTCACTGGCCAGCAAGGAACGGGAAGATCTGCGGCGGCTGGCAAGTTTTGAAGAGGGTACAGCCGGCGCCCTGATGAGCTCCGAATATGCTGTCGTCCATACCGGCATGTCTGCCAGCGAAGCCATCAACCTGCTCAGGAATACCGCGCCGGACAAGGAGACCATCTACCACGCCTACGTCATCGACAGCGACCAGAAGCTGGTGGGAGCGGTTTCCCTGAGAAATCTGATTACCGCCATGCCCGGCACCCCGGTCGACAAACTGATCGCCACCGGCCTGGTAACTGCCAGGACAGACACCCCACAGGAAGAAGTCGCCAGGCTGATTGCCCGATACGACCTGCTGGCTCTCCCCATTCTGGATCACGACGAGCGGCTGGTGGGCATTGTCACTTACGACGACGCCATGGATGTCGCTGAAGCGGAGGCAACCGAAGATATCCACAAGGGGGCAACGGTCGGCAAGCTGGATACCAAGCTGAAAAATGCCACACCCTTTTCCCTGTATCGCTCCAGGGTTCACTGGCTGGTGATCCTGGTGTTCGCCAATATCTTTACCGGCGCCGGCATTGCCTATTTCGAGGAAACCATCTCCGAGCACATCGCCTTGCTCTTCTTCATGCCGCTTCTGGTGGCCAGTGCGGGTAATGCGGGAGCCCAATCGGCTACGCTGATGGTTCGGGGCATGGCCACGGGCGATGTGTCCGTTGCGGACTGGGGCCGCCTTCTTGGCAAGGAAACCCTGGTAGCCGGCGCCCTTGGCGTTACCATGGCCGCGGCCGTCATGGTGGTGGGGTTTCTGCGGGCAGGTCCTGAAATTGCCGCAGTGGTCGCCATTACCATGATCACAGTAGTCATGATCGGAAGCCTGATCGGCATGCTCCTGCCGTTCCTGCTGGACAAACTCAGGATTGATCCTGCCACGGCGAGCATGCCACTGATTACCACCATTGCAGACGTCAGCGGCGTGCTCATCTACTTCAGTGTCGCCACTGCCCTGCTGGGGCTCAGTTGACAGCGGCCAGAGCGAGCTGCAGTTCACCCAGCCGCGGGAGGCGCCGGACAAGCTCCGCTACCGATGTACCGGAAGCCATTTCCTGCTGCAGCTCTTGCCAGAGCCCCTCAACCTTCGCCTCTACCGCAGCCTGATGTACCTGTGATAAAGCCGACTCTGAAAACCCGACCGGAGTCCCCAGAAGCCAACCCAGACTCAACTGATGCAGGAATTCCGTAACCGAAAGCTCATGGTCACCCTTCACAAGCTCCGGCCGGTAGAGTCCCGCCAAAAAATACCCCTGCTCGGCCTTGCTGACCAGGTTGAGAAACACCGGCACCTGCCCCGCCAGCTCTCTGGCCAGCTGCATCAGGACGTCCGCATTGCCGCCCTTGAGCTCGAACTCCACTTCGTTCAGGGCCACCGATTGATCGCCGCTGATGACCGTTCCCGAGTCCAGCACCACTTCCACCTCGGCCCCATTTTGTCGGACCATCCAGATACGGCGCTGAAAATTGGTTTCAAACACGACCTCAAGTTCCGCCAGGTTGACCCGATCAGCCAACGGTGTGTCCGCCAGCAGCCCGAGGCTCAGGTCCTGTCCCGGCAGCGGCCACTCCCACTCCTGCCGGCGGTGGGCACCGTTGACGAATTCTCCCCGGGTCTTGAGGGTCTGGATGAACTTGTCGCCGGCCTGACGGACTCTCAAGGCGGCTTTCTGATGATTCAGGTGGGCGGCTGGCGTATCGAAATAGCGGTTGATGAGTGATTTTTCACCGACATAGTCAGCGGTCCCGTGATTGGACAGCCAGGCCTGAACCTTTTGCTGGTCGGCTTCTGCAACCGTCAACTTGATCTCGAGTTCTTCTGCCATTTCAAGTTTCCTGTCGGGTTTTGACGGAGCATACGTAAAAAAACCGGCGACCCGAAGGTCACCGGTTTTTTAGACTACTTGATTAGCTGGTTAGCTGATCAGAAGTAGTATACGGCGCCAACTGCGGCAATGGACCGCTCGTCACCGCCGGCAGTAACACCGTCGGGGTCGTCATAGTACGTAGCCCCGTCCGCTCCAGACAGGTAACCTTCGACGTAAACATACATGTTGTCAGACAGGTTGTGCAGCGCCTGCAGAATCACAGTGTCGTTCTTGTCGCCAGTTACATCGTCATCGTTAACCTGGTAAGACAGCGCGAACTGGTTTGCGCCCAAGGTGTACGCACCGATAACGCCATAGATGTCCGCGACGTCTTTACGAGTCTGGTATTCACCAGTGATGCTCAAGTCGCCAGCGTTGAAGGTAGCGGCAAGACCATAGCTGTTCTCGTTGTTCGCATCATCAGCACCGTCGTTGCTGTCCATTGCAACAGATACTGACAGAGCGTCTACAGCATAAGTAGCAGCAAGTTGGTACGGGTAGGACTTCTTGGCATTAGCTGCGTCGCCGTCGCCATTTATCTGAACAGCGGCACCCAGAGTCAGACCACCGAAGGACGGAGTTTCATACTGAACCAGGTCGCCCTCGCCAGTTTCATAAACACCGAAAATGTCGGAACCAACTTCGTGGAAGTTACCGATCTTGACCACTGCCCGCTCATAAGTGGAGTCATCGGAGCCAACCCAGATCTTACCGAAGCTATCACCCTCAACACCGATGTAAGCTTCGTCCAGCTTATCGATACCGCTGCTGGCAGCCTTGTCATCAGCATTAATACCTTCAAGCTCCAGCTTCAGGAAGCCGGTGATACCCGGAGCGATTTCATGATCGTGCTTCACGCCCAGGGTAGTACCGTTATCAAAATGATCAACGGTAGAGCCAGCACCATCAACGTTGGTGTGGGTCAGAGCGTACTGAATGTTACCGTAAACGGTCGGCAGGTTGCTTTCCTGGGCTGCAACAGCGCCAGAGAAAGTAGCTGCTGCAATAGCAGATGCGATGAGCGTTTTTTTCATGTTGCGTCTTCCTTTTTGAGTTAACTCAGGTTTTAGCGACGGGTATTAATCCCGATTTATTAAGTTGTTCAGGCATCACCAGTCAGGCTGGATGAGCCGGATTCTCCATTATCTCCATGTCATTTTTATGACATCCAGATAACTTTTCTTCTTCTTTTGAAAACCTGCAGAACTGCAGATCTTTGTAGCTCAGTTACTTACAGCACTTTCTTAAAGCACTGAGTAATGAGTCTGTTTTAATACAAAGAACCTACATTTGCAAATTCCAAACAGTGCATTTTTAGCTTGTTTGGCACCAGAAAGGCAACCCTTTATAGCCAAGAGCACTGTGCACTTTTGTGACCGGCGTGTTACAAATACAAAGCCAACCACCATTTTTTTCTTTAAATTCAGACAACTAAAGCACTCGAAATTCTGTCCCGGGCCAAATATCAAACTGTTCGGGCTATCGTGCGCACCATCCACAAACACGCAGGCGGCCGTTGCCCAGCCATGGTGCAACGTCCGTTTATGACAAACCCGCAACCTCCAACATGAACGTGACCGGCCCATCATTGATCAACTGCACCTTCATATCCGCCCCGAAACGCCCTTCCGAAACCCGTTCAGACCCCAAGCTGTCTTTTGCCTCGCAGGCAAACTGGCAATAGAGTTCATTGGCAACATCCGGCTTTGCTGCCAGCGAAAAGCCCGGACGGGTGCCCGATCGGGTGTCAGCTGCGAGGGTAAACTGGGGCACAACGAGCAAGTCGCCACCGATGTCTTTCAGACTGCGGTTCATACGGCCCTGGTCGTCAGGGAAGATACGATAGGAAAGAATTTTTTGGCAAAGCTCCTTTGCCTCTGCGGCCCCGTCACCCCGCTCGACACCGAGCAGGAGTAAAACACCACGGCCTATGGCGCCGACAGGCTGGCCATCAACCGTGACACTGGCTTCCGATACTCTCTGGATGAGCCCTTTCATTCGTTTCCTGACTGACGGGGAAATTACGAATCGGCAAGAGTGTATCCCCACTCCCGGAAGACCGCAACCCAACAAATGCCTTTTTATCCGACCGGTTTCTCGCTTTTCGCAACCACTTCTTCCACGCCCCTTATCAGAGCATCGACAATGGCCGGCTCGGACGCGGAATGGCCGGCATCCCGGATGATCCTGAGGTCGGCTTCCGGCCAGGCATTGCTCAGCGTCAGGGCGTTATCCAGTGGACAGACCATGTCATAGCGACCATGAACAATGATCCCCGGGATATCGGCCAGCTTGTAGGCGTCCCTGACGATCTGGTCGGGTCCAAGGAAGGCGTTGTTCATGAAGTAATGGCACTCGATACGTGCCAGGGCGATGGCCACGTGGGGATGGGCGAAGTGTTCAACCACCCGGGGGTTGGGATTCAGGGTAGCGCACCGCCCTTCCCAGACCGACCAGGCCTTGGCCGCCTGAATCTGCTCCAGCTCGTTGATGCTGGTCAGTCGCCGATAGTAGGCGGAGACCATGTCAGCACGCTCGGACTCGGGGATCTGAGCTTTGAAATCCTCCCAGTAATCCGGGAACACCCGGCTGGCGCCTTCCTGGTAGAACCAGTGAATGTCCCGGGGACGGCAAAGGAAGATGCCCCGCAACACCAGCCCCGAAACGCGTTCCGGATGGACCTGGGCATACACCAGGCTCAGGGTTGAGCCCCAACTGCCCCCGAACAGCAGCCAGCGGTTAATACCCAAAAACTGACGGACCGTCTCCATATCCTCAACGAGCTTGTTGGTGCTGTTCCCTTCCAGCTCCGCCAGAGGTGTGGACCGGCCTGCACCGCGCTGGTCCATCAGAATGATCCGGAAACGTTCGGCATCGAAAAAGCGTCGGTGGTAGTCCTCGCAGCCGCCGCCCGGGCCGCCGTGCACCACCAGAACGGGGATGCCGCCGGGGTTGCCGCTTTCTTCTATATAGAGTTCGTGAGGCGGGTCGACGGCGAGGCGGTGTTGGGCGTTGGGGTGGATGTCGGGGTAGAGGGTGAGCATGGGCAAAACTCCGGCGTAAAGGCTTTAATGGGAGTTTGGCTGAAGATGGGGGGTGAAGAAAGTTTTCCTGGAGTCTGGTTGAAGATGGGGTCAGAAGAACGAGTTCTTCGGACCCCTGGGGGATAAAAAAGGGGTCAGATGAAAGCTTTCATCTGACCCCGATTTCCTACCGAGGCAGCTTACTTTTTGCCGGCGCGCTTGCGCTCGTTCTCGGTGAGCAGCTTCTTGCGCAGGCGGATGGACTTGGGCGTCACTTCCACCAGCTCGTCATCGTCGATGAACTCGAGCGCCTGTTCCAGGGTGTGCTTGATGGGTGGTACCAGGCCGATCACTTCGTCCTTACCGGAAGCACGCATGTTATCCAGCTTCTTGGCCTTGGTGGGGTTGATCACGATGTCATTTTCACGGCTGTGAATACCACACAGCTGGCCCTCGTAAATCTCGTCACCCGGCGCCAGGAAAAGCTTGCCACGACTTTGCAGGGTCTCCAGCGAGTAAGTCATCGCCGTGCCTTTCGCCATGGAGATCAGCACGCCGTTCTGGCGACCGCTCATTGCACCTTCCTTGATCGGGCCGTAGTGGCTGAAGGTGGAAGTCAGGATACCGGTACCGGAGGTCATGGTCAGGAAGGCGTTACGGAACCCGATCAGGCCACGGGCCGGGATGATGTATTCCACACGCATGCGGCCTTTGCCATCCGGGATCATGTTGGTCATCTCGCCCTTGCGCAGGCCGAGCTGCTCCATCACCGCGCCCTGATGCTGCTCTTCGATATCCACGATCACGTTCTCGTACGGCTCCTGCTTCACACCGTCGATCTCGCGGATCACTACTTCCGGGCGGCCAACGGCCAGCTCAAAGTTCTCCCGACGCATGTTCTCGATGAGAACCGACAGGTGAAGCTCACCGCGGCCAGACACCTTGAACTTATCGGCGGAGTCGCCCTCTTCCACGCGCAGAGCCACGTTATGCAGCAGTTCTTTTTCCAGACGCTCCTTGATGTTGCGGCTGGTGACGTACTTGCCTTCTTTACCAGCGAACGGAGAATCGTTCACCTGGAAGGTCATGGAAACGGTGGGCTCGTCCACGGTCAATGCCGGCAGAGCCTCCACGTTGTTCAGGTCGCACAGGGTGTCGGAGATATACAGCGGGTCCAGACCACTGACGCACACAATGTCGCCAGCCTGAGCCTCGTCAACTTCCACACGCTGCAGACCGGAGTGGCCCATGATCTTGAGAATACGACCATTACGCTTCTTGCCGTCAGTACCAAGAGCTACTACCGGGGTATTGGTCTTGACCGAGCCACGCGTGATGCGGCCAATGCCGATGACGCCCAGGAAGCTGTTGTAGTCCAGTTGGGAGATCTGCATCTGGAACGGGCCGTCCTGATCGACGGCAGGCGCGGGTACGTGGTCGACAATCGCCTGGAACACGGCATCCATGTTGTCATCCAGGTTTTCGTGCTCCATACCGGCAATGCCGTTCAGGGCACTGGCGTAAACAATCGGGAAATCCAGCTGCTCGTCGGTCGCACCCAGGTTATCGAACAGGTCAAATACCTGATCCACAACCCAGTCCGGACGTGCGCCCGGCCGGTCAATCTTGTTCACCACCACAATCGGGCGCAGGCCCGCTGCGAAAGCTTTCTGGGTAACAAAACGGGTTTGCGGCATGGGGCCGTCGATGGAATCCACCACCAGTAACACACTGTCGACCATGCTCATGACCCGCTCAACTTCGCCGCCGAAGTCGGCGTGCCCCGGAGTGTCCACGATGTTGATATCGTAGTCGTTCCATTTCAGCGCGGTGTTCTTGGCCAGAATGGTGATGCCACGCTCTTTTTCCTGGTCGTTGGAATCCATAACGCGCTCGCTTTCGAGCTCCTTACGATCCAACGTGCCTGACTGGCGCAACAACTGGTCAACCAGGGTAGTCTTACCGTGGTCTACGTGGGCAATAATGGCGACATTTCTGAGCTTATCAATCACAACGGGTTTCCTGAGGAAAAAATGAGCGGCGCGCAGTATATCGAAAAGTCGATGTCGTTAATATGAAGATTAATGCCTATTCTTTAACCAACCACTTGCGCACCGATATGACGCATCCGCCTCGACACCGCACCATGCTGGTGCACTATATTGGTGCGGAGCAGTAAGGGGCCGCCCCGACCTGCGCGCTATAACGGGCCGAAAGCCCCGTGGCTGCGCCGTTCTGGCGCAATCACAAAAAACTGGCAAGCCCCTTGCTTATGCTTAGCCAGCCGAAAATTATCAGGTAAGGGGTGCACGCTTTTGGTAAGCTGCCCGAACCCGAAAAACAGATCGGAACTCAGTCCTTCTGAACGATCCGGCACCACGAATATGAAATGCGCCCGCACCGCGGGATAACTTACGGAGCATGCACAATGTCCAAGACGATTGATTTGATTAAAGAGCACGAAGTCAAATGGGTAGACCTGCGCTTCACCGACAGCCGCGGTAAAGAGCAGCACGTGACTCTGCCGGCAACCGAGGTCGACGAGGATTTCTTCACTGACGGCAAGATGTTCGACGGCTCCTCCATCGCGGGCTGGAAAGGCATCAACGAATCCGACATGATCCTGATGCCGGTAGACGAAACCTCCGTGCTGGATCCGTTCACCGAAGAGACCACCATCAACATCACCTGCGACATCGTGGAGCCGACCACCATGCAGGGTTATGAGCGTGATCCGCGCTCCGTGGCCCGTCGTGCCGAGGAATACCTGAGGTCCAGCGGCATTGCCGACGGCGCACTGTTCGGCCCGGAGCCAGAGTTCTTCGTATTTGACTCGGTAAAATGGAACGTAGACATGCAGGGCGCCATGTACTCCCTGCACTCCGAAGAAGCTGCCTGGGTCTCCGGCGAAGACTTCGATCGCAACAACATTGGCCACCGCCCGGGTGTTAAAGGTGGTTACTTCCCGGTTCCTCCAGTGGACAGTCTTCACGACCTCCGTGGCGCCATGTGTGCCGCCATGGAATCCATGGGCCTGGAAATCGAGGTACATCACCACGAAGTGGGCACCGCCGGCCAGTGCGAAATCGGTGTTGGCGCCAACACTCTGACCCGCAAGGCGGACGAAGTTCAGATCCTGAAGTACTGCGTACACAACGTGGCCCATGCGTACGGTAAAACCGCCACCTTCATGCCCAAGCCGGTGGTTGGCGATAACGGCTCCGGCATGCACGTGCACATGTCCTTGAACAAGGATGGCAAGAACCTGTTCGCCGGCGACGGCTACGCAGGCCTGAGCGAGATGGCGCTGTACTACATCGGCGGGATTATCAAGCACGCCAAGGCCATCAACGCCTTCACCAACCCGGCCACCAATAGCTACAAGCGCCTGGTTCCAGGCTTTGAAGCGCCGGTCATGCTGGCCTACTCCGCCCGCAACCGCTCCGCCTCCATCCGTATCCCGTATGTGAACAGCCCGAAGGCACGGCGCGTGGAAGTGCGGTTCCCGGATCCGGCTGCCAACCCGTACCTGGCCTTCGCGGCTCTGATGATGGCTGGTCTGGACGGCATCCAGAACAAGATCCACCCTGGCGATGCCATGGACAAGGATCTGTACGACCTGCCCAAGGAAGAGGCCCTGAACATTCCTCAGGTTGCCACTACCCTGCAGGAAGCACTCAAGTGCCTGGAAGAAGACCACGAGTTCCTGACCCGCGGCGGCGTCTTCACCGAAGACATGATCGCCGGCTACATCGACCTGAAGCAGGGAGAAGTAGAGCGTCTGAACATGACCACTCACCCGGTCGAGTTCGAATTGTACTACTCCTGCTGATTGATCCGGTCTGGTATCGGAACCGCAGCAAGCCCCGCCCCGTGCGGGGCTTTTTTGTGCGAGGCCTCACACTCTCGCGCCCTTAACGATATGTAACCAATAAGGACCGGCCAGAGCGTTGAAAAGGCCTTACAGGCCGTTGATAATCAAATCAAACCATCGTTGCAGGTTACGGTTATGAACGCGAAGTACGGATTGGTGGCAGGTTTTCTTGTTTTGCTTTCGGCACCGGCCCTTGGCGAGGTGTACCGCCACGTGGACGCCCAAGGCAATGTCACCTTCTCCGACGAGCCGATTGAGGGTGGGGAAACGGTTGAGGTAAAACCGGTCACTACCGTCACCCTGCCCAAACCCCAGACCGTCCGCGAGACCGAAAAGCTCCGGGAAGAGGTGAAACGCGAGGGCGCGGTTTACGAGAGCGTCTCCTTCGTGCAGCCGCAGAATGAGCAGGCCTTTCAGAGCGGCAGCGGCGATGTTCGCTTCGAAGTCACCAGCACACCAGGACTGCAAGCCGGCCACAAGTATGAGGTCACGCTCGACGGCCAGCCCGTTGCCCAGACCAGCTCGGGCTCAGTGGTGGTGAACAACATTTTCCGGGGTACCCATGAGGCCCTGGTTCACATCGTGGACGAAAACGGCGTGCAGGTGAAAACCGGCTCCCCCATCACCTTTACCGTCCATCGCCCGTCAGTGAGAAACTGACCCTCTCAATTTTTCCGCACCAGTTTGGTGCGATTGCACCAGATAAAGGCCATACTCTGATCAGCAACAGGGCGGAATTGCCCGGTTGACCACCCTCTGGCCGATGTCATGCACCAGTGTACGGCACGCGGGCCGTGCCATGGCGGGCACAGGCCCCGCCTTTGCCCAGCTTTAGTGGCAAATTGGCCAAAGTGGTTCGGTTTTTGCAATTCCTACCCCGTCATCTTCAAAACGACACGACAGGAATTGCCCATGGCGTTCGCCTTCGCCAAAAACGACGGATACAAGATCATTCTCGACAGTCTGACTACTGCAGTTCTGGTGCTCGAAGACGACCTTAAAATCCGTTATCTGAACCCTGCTGCCGAGAGCCTGTTCGAAACCAGCCTCACCCGCAGCCACGGCCATCGGTTCAGTGAAATTCTGGCAGCATCCGAGGATGCCCTCAAGACCCTTTATGCCGCGCTGAAGAACGGGCAATCCTACACCCGCCGGGAGGCAGAGTTTGTGCTCACCAGTGGCGCAAGGCTCACTGTGGATTACTCGGTCACCCCCATTTCCCTGGCCCCAACAGAACTGCTCATCGAAATCCAGCCCCGGGACCGGTTGCTGCGCATCAGCCGGGAAGAGGACCTGATCTCCCAACAGGAAACCTCGAGAATTCTGGTCCGTGGCATGGCCCACGAGATCAAGAACCCGCTGGGAGGTATCCGGGGTGCGGCCCAGTTGCTGGACCGGGAGTTGAACGACGAGGACCAGCGGGAATATACCCGGGTAATCATCGACGAAGCCGACCGCTTGCGCAGTCTCGTGGACCGCATGCTGGGGCCGAACAAGGCGCTCAAATTCGCGCCCACCAATATCCATGAGGTACTGGAGCGGGTGCGGACATTGCTCGAGGCGGAAAGTAAAGGCCGGGTGACCTTCCTTAGGGATTACGATCCAAGCCTACCGGAGTTGTGGGCGGACAAGGAACAGCTGATCCAGGCCTTCCTCAACATCGCGCGCAACGCCATGGAGGCCGCTTTTGAGAACCAGACCGGGGCCAGCGATAAGGAACCACCCACCATCATGTTCCGGACTCGCGCCCTGCGCCAGTTCACCATCGGCCATAAACGCTACCGGCTGGCCTGCCGTGTGGACGTGATCGACAACGGCCCCGGCATCCCACCGGACCTGTTGCAGAACATTTTCTATCCGATGATCAGTGGCCGTGCCAGTGGTACCGGCCTGGGCCTCTCGATTACCCAGAGCATTATCGGACAACATCACGGGCTCGTGGAGTGTGAGAGCGAGCCCGGGAAAACGGACTTCATCATCTTCCTGCCTCTGGAGGAAAACCCATGAGCCAACCGGCGAACGTCTGGATCATAGACGACGACCGCAGCATTCGCTGGGTGCTGGAACGCGCCCTGAACCAGGCTGGCATGCATCCCCGGGTCTTTGACAGCGGCGAAAGCATCATGACCCGCCTGGAGCACGAACACCCCGACGCCATCATCAGTGATATCCGGATGCCGGGCGTGGACGGCATCACCCTGCTCTCACAGATCGTGGAAGCACATCGGGATGTACCCGTGATCATCATGACCGCACACTCGGACCTCGAAAGTGCGGTCACCAGTTACCAGACCGGCGCCTTCGAATACCTGCCCAAGCCCTTCGATGTGGACGACGCCGTGGCCCTGGTCAAGCGTGCGGTCGCCCATAGCCACGAACAGCGGGCCAAGTCCGAACCGCAGACCGAGAGCGTCCAGCGTAATACGGAGATCATCGGTGAGGCGCCGGCGATGCAGGAAGTCTTCCGCGCCATAGGCCGGCTTTCGCATTCCAATATCACGGTACTGATAAACGGCGAGAGCGGTACCGGCAAGGAACTGGTGGCCCAGGCCCTGCACAATCACAGTCCCAGAGCCAAGCACCCGTTCATTGCTTTGAACATGGCCGCCATCCCCAAGGACCTGATTGAATCCGAGTTGTTCGGTCATGAGAAGGGCGCCTTTACCGGTGCCAGCGCAGCCCGTCAGGGACGCTTCGAGCAAGCCAACGGCGGCACCCTGTTCCTGGACGAGATCGGGGACATGCCGGCGGACACCCAGACCCGACTGCTGCGGGTCCTGGCGGACGGCGAGTTCTATCGTGTTGGTGGCACCACCCCCATCCAGGTGGACGTGCGCATCATCGCCGCCACGCACCAGGACCTGGAAAAACTGGTCCAGGCCGGCAGCTTCCGGGAAGACCTGTTCCACCGTCTGAACGTGATCCGGGTACACCTGCCCAAACTGGCGGAGCGACGGGAAGATATCCCCCGACTCATGCAACACTTCCTCAAGCGAGCCGCCAAGGAACTGGCCGTGGAGCCCAAGATCCTGCGCCCGGATGCCGAGGAATACCTCACCACCCTGCCCTGGCCCGGCAACGTCCGCCAACTGGAAAACACCTGCCGCTGGCTGACCGTCATGGCCAGCGGCCGGGAAATCCACATCGATGACCTGCCGCCGGAACTGCTGCACCAGGCCGAAACCGAAACCACCGCCACCGGCCAGACCTGGCAGGAAGGCCTGCGCAACTGGGCCGAGCAGGAACTCAAACGGGGCAAGAAAGGCATTCTTGATACTGCCATCCCCGAATTCGAAAAAATCATGATCGAAACCGGCCTCAAACACACCGGCGGCCGGCGCAGGGATGCCTCCATTCTTCTGGGTTGGGGAAGGAATACGCTGACCCGGAAGATCAATGAACTGGGACTGGATCACCCGGAGAACGAAGAGGACTGAACCGAAGGGATAGTAACTGCCAGGAAGCCCCAAGGTCAGACGTAAACTCCGGGGTCAGATGAAAGCCTTCATCTGACCCCATTTTCATCCGAGACCTAGGCGACACAACCTAACCCGGGGTCAGAAGAAAGCCTTCTTCTGACCCCACCTTCACCGCTCCCGCCAATAAACAATCCGGTCATTTCCCCGAAACACCCCGAACGTCGCCGTCGCGGAGGGATCCTCCAACGCACCATCCTGATTCCAGTCACCCTCGAGCCAGATAGGCATCTCCCAGATAAGTGTATCGGTGCCACGATCACCGTTGGGCTCCAGAACCAGCGATCCACCAACGCCACCGGACAACGTCGCGGAGTCGGCCACCAGAGCATGATAAGCCTCCGGATCAGCAATGTTCGATGTACTCCAGGGCGTACAGCTATCATCAATGTTTGTCACGAATCCCGAACCGTTCCAGTACTCTGCGGAAAAAGGCATGAATAACTCATCCAGGGTTTCAGGACCGTAGACGTTTTGCATTTGCAGGCTGCCGTAGCGGATTTCAAATGACGCCACGGGGTTAATCGAAGCTGCCCCGCTGGCAGCAACACCATCGGAATCTTCAACATTCACGATCCGAACGGTAAGGTCGGGCGTAAAGGGGGCCTGGATCGAGTCTATAGACTTCTGATACAGCCAACGATCCCCCCCTGAGAACTCGAAGGACATTACTCCTGGAGCAACCGCAGAAAGGCTGCCCGGCTCCAGAGTGACCGAAACGGGGTAATTCAATCCTGACACTGTGGTGGCAGTATTATCGGTCACCGGTTCGGTTCTTTGTACATCCGTGGCATTCAACTTTTGAAAACCGGGCACTGTATAGTTTGTTGTGACGTAGTTGCCTGGGCCATAGGCCGTGATGGTCAACTGGGGCGCAATTGACCAGCTTCCGGGCTGCCCTGAATATGTGAATGCCGCGGTGGCGTCGCAAAACGGCGCCATTTCGCCCGGATCCACGACTATCTCAAAACGGTCCGGTATGAAACGCCCGACTGGTCCGGATCGCCCTTCAATTGCCGGAGAAATCCCCAGATAACTGGTATTGGTGGCGGCCAGATCAATGATGCCGACCTCATTCCAACTGAGGTCGGCAACAGAAGCCTTACCACCAGAGAAATTACTGCCCTGAAGGGTCGTTGTTCCCGCCAAAGTCCCGCCTGATTCTCCAGCGGGCTGAAGAAGGTCCTGAGTAATTTCCGCACCCTGGGGGTTACCTTCAGCACCATAGGATTGCAGCGGACTGCCCTGCCACCCCAGTGCCGTAACGATAAGCTCAAAAGCCTGGCCAGCCTTACGAAAAACCACTCCTACCGCAGTGGCAGCAGCAGGGTTATCGGTTATCTCGACCCCAAATCGATCAGGCCTTACCGTCCAAATCGAACTTTCGCCCACAACAGGCAAGGGGGTGCCCTGCTCATCAACGACAAATCCCGAAGTCGTATCGACCAAGCTCAGGTGGTACTGCCCCACATCGGTGGTCTGAAGCGTCAAGGGCGCCTCGCCGGCGTCAAATTCAAGCAGTAAATTTGCAGACCCTGGCCGAGCATCGGGAGGCGACACGGAAGCCAGGCCGGTATCCAGGGCCGGGGCTGCACCGCCCGCATCGTCTCCGGTCCTCCCCAGCCATGCCGTTACACTGACCTGACCATCGTACTCCGTGATCAGACCGCACTCGGAGCTGTTGACAGGGTCACGCCGGACTGCCTTGACCACAAAGGCATGATCCCGTTCAGCAACGATATCCAGAGCGTTTGCATCGATACTCTCAATTACAAAACCATTTTCCTGAAATCGAACAACTGAAGACGCACTTTGCACGCCCAACAAAGGATCATTCACTCGGATTCGGAGTGCGTCTGCGGTGGGATTGGCAAGGTAAAGACTGATCGACCCGTTATCAGCTGAAACGAACTCGTACCCCGCCTGACCATCATTGTTCAGGTCGGGGTTAGGAGAGAGAACACCTTCAAGCTGGCCTGATGGCCCCTCGGACCAATTCCCGCTGCCAGAGGTCGTCGTGAGAGCAATGGTCCCTATGTAATCATCAAGGATTATATTGCTGTCATCGCGGGCACTGACTACCACCTCCACCGGTGCGCAAACACTCCCTGCGGCGGCCACATCAATCTGAAAATGGTCCAGACGATTCACAACCGGTTCAATGGTTGCAACCCCTGCCTGTGAAGAGAGTTGCCCATATTGAATACCCGAAGAATCTCTCGCATTGCCAATAATAACGAAAAACTGCTTATCAACCTGGTCACCGGTTCGAAGGGTCGGGACGCTCAGCGTGATCTGAGTCTGGCCAGTGGGAACGGTGAGAGTTCCCTCTGAAAACTCATAGTCCTGACCTTGCAGCGCAGAAAGATCCTGGGTCTGATAATCAATCAGAACATCACGGTCAGCCGGGGTTTCGAGGCTAACGGTAAAGGTCGCGAGCTCACCCTGGGATACTGTGACGTTATTGATTCCTATAACAGGTCCGTCCACTACACCTGTGTCGTTAGTTTCCTGTTCCGTTTCCTTCCCGTCCGAGGCCCCTGATCCAAGCCCCCAATCACCGGTCCCGTCCGGCGAACGCCGAGCATACTTGCCGCTCTCACCACCGGTCAGCTCCAGCTCGTTGTCGAAGGGCAGGTCCGCAGACTCTGCCGGGCACTCCGGATCCTCTGCGGACACGGCATTGCCGACTCTGACGTAATCGACAGTCCGCCCTTCCTTGTCGATCAGGCGGACATCCATTCCCTGTAGGTCAAGGGTTGGAATATCATTCTTATTGACGTACCTCAGCAACCACAGACTTCCGCCCTCGGTTGCCTCCGGCAGGGCTAACGTTCCACTGCAACTGCCGTTGGCGAGACAGAACTCTATTTCCCACGGATCGCTGGCGCTCCAAACCAAAGAACTGGAAAGGCGTTTCACTTCGATAAATTTGAAATTGTTCTCATCAACGATTTCATTGATTGACGCAAGCCCCGCGAACGGTGAACATTCCGCCCAAACCTTACCGACAGGCACTGAGGCGATAAAACTGGCAAGACACCACCGCAAAAAAAGCTGACACCAATTTCCACGACTCCGAACCATTCTCATCGGACTCTCACCTCCACAGTACGCCGGGCCAACTCATTTCCACTACCGCACTCTCCGGTACTCCCCAGCGTGTAAAGACGATTTCCTCCGCTTCCCGGTATTGGAAGTGGTGCTGTCGCACTGCACTGGATTTCCGCGCTGCACTCCTTCAGGCCGCCAACAGAGAAATCCACCGAAGCCGGAACAGCCGCACAGCCTCCACCGCCCAGCACCTCAGCCACCCCCAACTGGGCACCGCTTTCAGCGGCGTGAAAGGCCCGCTGAGACAGGACCTGCAGGCTGATGGACTGACCGGTACCCTGCTGAAGCTGGGCCATACCAGCCACCAGAAGCGCCAGCACTGTGATGACAAATAGGGCAATCGGCAGGCCAATTCCTTTCTGATGGCAAATTGCCAGATGTGAGTGTGAACGGAGATCAGGGTACATTGCGAATCTGTACCTCCTGGCTCACGGGTGTCGATTCTCCGCTGTGGGGATCTTCGAGAGTGAAGGAGAAACTCACCAAGGCCCCTCGTTGGAGCGTTGGCGGATTGAAGGAGAAATCCATTGCTCCTGTCAGGTTTGCGGCCAGCACCTCACGGGTTCCTGTGACCGGCGGAGCCGGCTGGACCGGGTTGGAACCGTAATCGCTGTAACGGTATAGGAAACGTCCACTCTGGCATAAGCTGACGGGGGTGCCGATCACAAACAAGCGCCGCTCGGGAGATCGCTGGCTGAACCGATGGGCAGCGGACAAATTAATAACGGCAGGGGAAACGCTGTTGTCGATGCTACTGATCAACGGACTGACAACGCCCGGATTGCTGGTGCTGTAAAGGTCATTAACCGTGGTTGAGCCATAGCCATAGATCAGCGCACGGGCATCACCCAGCGACGGAACACTGGCAAAAGGTGCGACATCGATCTCATCAAAGCCAGGCCCCCGGGTTAGCCCAATATAGGAGGTTGCCGACAAGACCGGCAGCCACTCAATACAGGATCCGGAGGTACGGAGTGAAAGCGGAAACGCGTGCCGCAACTCCCGGGATACCTGTTCACTGACCACCACACCCTGCAGAGCACGCTTCTGCCGCGATCCGACATCCAGGGCGCCCTGAGTCGACAGAGTGACAAACTGGACCGATATCGTGGCGATGATCGCCAACAACACGATCACCATCACCAGTTCAACGAGGGTAAAACCGGCTGACCGTCGCATCAGAAATTCGCCCGGTAGGCGGTGAACAGCCAGTCCTGGCCGGAGGGATCGGTGATGGTGATGTCAATGCGCTTGGCTTCCTGCTCGGCAACACCGACTTCGGATCCGGCACAGGCAACTGCAACCGTTACCGCAAAGCCGCCGTAACCAGAGAGATCATTGCCTTCCCCATCTTTCGGCGGAGAGTCCGACAGACCATCGTAATCGTCGGCGTCATCATAGGTGGGTCGAGTCTCGCCATCCGGGCCAGCCGTGGTGCAGTCTACATCGCCCGATGGTACCTTGCCGCCACCCACTGGCGTGGACTCGTCATAATAGCGGGTGAGAATCTCATCCATGTACAACTGGGAGAGAGTTATGGCGCGGGTCTGGTTCAGCGGGTCCGCACTCCGGCCACTGATCACGGAAAAAGCCCCGACCACGCCGGCGATGGCGACGCCGAGCACAATAATCGTAATGATCAGCTCAACCAGTGTAACGCCCAACTGCCACTTCACTGGCAGGCTCCCTGATAGACCGCACCCAGGGAACTCAGGCACAAATTGAACTGACTGGACCCGGTAATACGGAAATCGATATTTTCGCGGGCCACCGGGGCTGCGATCCGACCCAGTACGTCGAACGACACGGTTAATCCGGCTGCGGGAATCGTCAAAAAGATGCCGCCACTGAGCCGGTAACTCATCGAAGTGCCCTCGCGGGAGAGGGTGAAGGTATCACCCCCGGCATCAAACTCAAGTTTGTCCGATAACTGCCGAATGACCACACTTTTGGAGGAATTCCCCGCCAGCGCTGCCTGTTGGGCAAGCAGCGTGGCGGAGGAGAGTTGCTGGGTGGCCAGCAGAGGGGAAAAGGCGGAGCGGTTCGCGAATAGTCCAATGCCAACAGCTGCCAGCACTGCCGTCAGGATAACGACTATAACCAACTCAACGAGGGTGAAGCCACGAGCCCGTGCAGCAACAACCTTTCCCACCTTACCCTTCAGAATCACTGTGCTGAAACCCGGACTATTCAATGAGGTAAGTCTGGAGCAGACCGCCCGAATAACCGCAAGCTACGCAAATAACATCACACACAATCATCGGTGAGAGTATTGGAGACTTTCCCCGTAGTCGCGGAGTAATCAAACGAACACTCTCCTGCGGTTCCATCTCCATCTGCATCAGACGTCGAGTCAAATCCATTTGGCGTAATTGAACCAGCAGTGATGGAGAAATCATCGGATAATTGTGCCGCCTCCATGATTCCCGCAGCGTCCGCAGTCGGATAGCCCTCTGCACTCATGGTCACATTGGTACCATCCATGTCCACGGGAGATGTCCGATCATTGGCTAGCCAACCTGAATGAGCAATGCTCGAAGCTGATTTAACTGCTCCAATCGCACCTTGCAGACTAGCGGTACGAGCCTGACTTCCCAGGTCAACAAACCGTGGCAAAGCAAACGCCGCCAGAATCCCCAGGATCACAATCACCATCACCAGTTCAATGAGGGTAAAGCCATTCTCTTTCCTGCTTTGAATCATGTTTTTCATGTCTCTACTCCGCTCTCAAATTGCTCTTATCGTTACTGAATGAATCAGTTCACATTAGTGCTTACTTCACCGGTATCGGCGTTATAAACAATCTCTTTAGCGTTTGCTGTACCATCCTGCCCATCGAGCGTATAGGTAAAAGTACACTCGGGTGCTGTTGCGCTGGTCAGGTAATCCACATCACCGGAAGTCGCTACGCTTGGTGCATTGGACTGCAGCAACGCTTCCCACAAGTCAACACATCTGTCAGCGGTAATGGCGGTCGGATCGTTTGCCCCATCGACGGATACCGGCCAGCCATCAGCATTCACGTCTATATCATTATTACCGAACCCCTGTACGTCGTCTGCAATACCGGTGAGGCCGTTGGTGACCCACTGAGCCTTGACCAGTGCCACACTTGCTGACAGAGCGCCAGAAATTGCCTTCACACTGGACCGATGCGCCTCCTCGGAAAGCTGCGCAAACCGCGGCAGTGCAAACGCCGCCAGAATCGCCAGGATGGCAATGACCACCACCAGCTCGATCAGGGTAAAACCCCGGCTGGTTCGCTGAACATTCATAACAGTCCCTTTAGCTGATTTATCAGTGAATTTTCTCATATCTGCCACTAACCCCATAGTTAATAGAGTTTTCTCTGATCAAAATTCACACGATTTAACACAAGCCCACCCGCTCTGCGTTCGGGAATTCTTGCCGGTCGGGTAAACTCCGGTTCCACACGCCAAAAAAGCCACTCCGCCTGTTCCGGGCCACCATCGATTCCCGGGAACTCCGCCCACCTAGACCGGTACACCAATACCCGATCGTCCCGACTGAAACACCAGATACCTTTCCGGTGTTCCGCCCCGCTGCAATCGCCACCCCAGTTCATCGGGGCTGACTGCAGCAAGTTCACTGGATTGAGGCCTTGCCAATCCTCTAACCTTCCGCCGGTCAACATGACCTCGGCACCTTTTACCACCAGTGCGCTGCGGAGCTGGTTAAGCATCAGCTGCACACTTTGCCGCTCCGCCTGTGCGGCGGTGCGTTCAAGGGACACGAGCAGTGCGCTGACTGCCATTCCCAGCAGGCAAAATGCCACCAACCAAAGGAACCGGCGGTGGTTGTCCTCCCCCACATAGCCCACGGCGTTGACCGTAGCCAACTCAGCCTCCCCCCATGGCTGCCGAGCCGAGATCCCAGATCGGCAGGAATACGCCCAGCGCCAGGATCAGCACAAGAATGCCTATGGCAACGATCAGGATCGGCTCGATGGACTCCGCCAGCCGCTTGAGGCCGTAATCGATGTCCTCATCGTAGAAATCCGCCACGCTGGTGAGCATGTCGTCCACTGCCCCGGTTTCTTCCCCGACCGCAATCATCTGCAGTATCAGGGGTGTGAACATGTCGCTTTGCCGCGCGGTTCGCAGCAGACTTTCACCCCGCTCGATCCCTGCGCGCATATCCCGGATGTGCATGGCGATCCAGGCGTTATCGGTGGCCTCCCCGGTAACCGTCAAAGCGTGGTTGACCGGCATGCCGGCCGCCAGCATGGAAGCCAGGTTCCGGGAAAACCGGCTCAGGGTGATCAATTCCAGCAGGTTACCGATTACCGGGAGCCTCAACTTGTAGCGATCCCAGGTGAGTTTGCCCTGCTCTGTCTGTTTCCATTGCCTCACCAGGAGCCCACCCGCAGCGATCGAGAACAGCACCACATACCAGTAACCGAGCAGGAAATTGGAAGTGCCCACCAGCACTTGGGTCAGGAACGGCAGATCCGCCCCCAGCTTGTTGAAAACCGCGGCGAACTTGGGAATTACCAGGAAGTTCACAACCATCAGGGCCGCCAGCAATGCCACCACCACGAACGTCGGATAACGCATGGCCTGTTTAAGCCGGCGCTTGGTATCGCGTTCCAGTTCCAGGATGTCCGCAAGACGTTTGAAGGCGTCGTCCAGCCGGCCGGTATTCTCACCTACGTGGATCATGGCCACGAACATGTCGGAGAAAACCTGCGGGTGGGCCTGCATGGCCGTGGCCATGGCAGTTCCACCTTCAAGCCGTGCCGTAACGTCGTCCAGCACTTCCGCCAGCACCGGCGACCGGGAAGTCTCCGCCAGCCCTCGCATGGTCCGGATCAGCGGGATGCCGGCCCGGGTCAGCGAGTGCATCTGGCGGCTGAAAACAATCAGCTCATCGAGACTCACGCTGCCACGGAAAATAGCCAGACGGTTGACCCGGTCGGACAACGACCGGGCCTCGGCCTGTTCACGGATCGTCAATGGGGTGATCCCCCGGCGCATCAATTCGGCGGCGGCCGCATCGGCATTGCCTGCAACCAGTATGCCTTGTTTGAGGCTGCCATTGTCATCCTTACCCCGGTAGGAGAATTGCATCAGGCACCGCCTCCCAGAGGTTCATCCGGCCCCGGAAACTCGTCCTCGTGCGGGAAGTCGCCTTCCGAGGTGACCGCCACACGGGCCACCTCTTCCAGGGTGGTTACGCCCCGCAAGGCATAGTCCATGGCGCACCACCCCAGAGGCCGATAGAGACGGTTTTTTCTGGCCGCCCGGCTGAAGGCGGAAACGTCTTTCTGACGCAGTGCATTGAGCATTGTCTCGTTCATCTCGAGCATCTCGTAAACCCCGATCCGTCCCTTGTAGCCCGTATTGCTGCACTGGTAGCAACCGCGGCCGTGGACAAACCCGGCTTCCCGGTCGAGGGGATCGAGATCGAAGGTTTCCAGCCACACACGTTCCTGCTCGCTGGGCTCATAGGGTGCGGAGCAGTTCTCGCAGACCCGGCGCACCAGGCGCTGGGCCACCACCCCGAGCAGGGAACTGGACACCAGGAATGGTTCGGCACCCATGTCGATCAGGCGCATGGCGCTGCTGATGGAGTCGTTGGTGTGGAGTGTTGAAAGCACCAGGTGACCAGTCATGGCCGCGCGCAATCCGATCTCCACGGTCTCCCGGTCTCGCATCTCCCCCACCAGCATGATGTCGGGATCCTGGCGCAGGCCGGCGCGAAGCACATTGGCAAACTCCAGGCCGATCCGGGGATGGACCTGCACCTGGGTAATGCGGGGCAGACGGTATTCCACCGGGTCTTCGGCGGTAATGATCTTCACTTCCGGACGATTCAGCTCACTCAGAGCACCATACAGAGTAGTGGTCTTGCCGCTACCGGTTGGCCCGGTCACCAGGATCATGCCATGGGGCTTGCGGATCATCCGCCGGAAACGCTGGAGGAGCTCTTCGGGCATACCGATGCTGTCCAGGTCGAGCAGGCCCTGGCTCTGATCCAGCAGACGCATCACTACGGACTCACCGTACTGGACCGGCATGGTAGAGATCCGCACGTCAATGCTGCGGCCCTTGACCCGCACATTGAACCTCCCGTCCTGAGGCAGGCGCTTTTCAGAGATATTCAGGCCGGCCATCAGTTTCAGGCGCAGGACCAGCGCGGCGTTGACCCGCTTTTCCTTCATCACATGCTCTTGCAGCACACCGTCCACCCGCTGCCGGATCCGGACCACGGTCTCATCTGGTTCGATGTGGATGTCAGAACTGCGGGCCTGCACCGCATCCTCGAACAGGGTCTTGAGCAGGCGCACCACTGGCGCGTCTTCGCTTTCCGGTTCCGCCGACATGCTGGCCAGATCAAAAGCATCGTCGGAAAGCTCGTCTTCCAGCTCTTCGGCCAGGGATGCGATTTCTTCCGTGCGACGATAGACGAGATCAAGTGTGGAGAGCAGTTCGCTTTCCCGCACCACCGCCTGACGGATCGGCTGCCTCAGCACGCGCACCAGTTCATCGTAGGCAAAGATATCCAGCGGGTCAGCCATACCCACCAACAGCTCACCGTTTTGCTCGTTCAACACCAGGGCACGGAAACGGCGGGCCATGGCTTCCGGCAACCGGCGCACCAATTGCTCATCAAAGCGGAAGTGGCGCAGCTGGACGAACGGCAGGTCCAGCTGCCGCGACAGCATATTGAGGATGGTGTCTTCATCCACATAGCGGAGATCCACCAAGGTCTTGCCCAGCTTGCGGCCACTGTTTTTCTGCTCCCGCAGAGCGGTCTGCAGCTGCTCCTCGGTAATGACGTCATTCTGCACCAGCAGGTCGCCAAGACGGAGCTTTTTCTTTGGTTCCGTTGCCATTCAGCCTGCCTGTAGTTGCTTCAAACGTTCACGAACATAATCCGCCAGGGACGGTGACAGCCCCGGCAGTACGGCGGCCTGGGTATAGGCCCGCTCGGCGCTGGCAGCTTTGCCTTGGGATTCCAGGGCTATGCCAAGGCCTACCCACCATGCGGCACGACTGTCATCTGTCGTCAGCAGTGCGGTCCATTGTTCAGCAGCCGCCCCACTCTCGCCGGCCTGTTGCAGTAAGGTTGCCAGGGTTACCCGGTATTCGATATTTCCCTCCAGGGGCGGTACCTGGCTGCGCAGCACCGCGACCGCACCAGCCAGTTCACCGGTAGTCAGCAAGGCTCTGGCACGGAGCAAGCGCAATTCGGGCACAGCCATCACCTTCGGCGCCGACAGCCAGGCCAGGGCAATTTCCGGCTGACCTTCCACCAGCAGGGCTCTTGCCAGGGTCGCTCGGCTCACGGGAGCCTGCTGTTCCGCCAGCAGTGACCGCAATCTTTCACCGGCTTCCCGGAAACGGCCTTGCCTGAGCAGAGAGGTCAGCTCGCGGCTCACTCGGCGGTCAATACTCTCCGGGGTCTCACGCACTTTTTTGACTTGTGTCGGTTCGGTTTCGGGCTCAACCGGTTGCGACTGGCCGACCTGTGGATTCTCCGATTCCGGCCGGGTGTTTTGGGCTACTTGTTTTTCAGGGGCCGGCACCGGCTCGGGAGCGGGCTCTGGCGCATTTCCGGGCGCGGTTCCCGGTGCCTCTTCAGCCACCTTCGTGGCGACCGGCTCGGGGTCTTTGATCTTTATCGGTTCGGTGACTGGCTTTTCAGCCGCAATCTCCGCACCCCGATCCTCTGGTGCCTGATTAACAGCGGACTCCGTGGATTTGTTCTCAGATTGCGCCGCAACCGGCGGCAGCGAATCCGGCGCCGTTGCATGTAAGGTTTCCGGAACGCCCTGGTTGCCGGCAAGCAGGGCGTAACCGGCCACCGACGCCAGCACAACCACCAGTGAACTGAGCACCAGCACCCACCGGTTTTTTCTGGCCGGCACCACGTAACCCTGGCCGGTGTATGCAGCGGGCGCGTCCGGTTTCTGCTGGCGTTGCTCCGCGGCGCGGAGTGCGTCGTTCAGCAGGCTCATAACCACCTCGCCAACAGGCCAGGCTGCTTGGCACTTTCGGTATCCCGGATGGCACTGAGCACGTGGGGCCGATTTACCTGCCGGCTGCCCTGTCCCCACGCCGCCAGCATGGCTTTGTGAGCCAGGATATTCACCAGCCTGGGAACCCCGCCGGAAGCCCGTGTAATCAGTTTCAATGCCCCAGGGACAAACAGTTCCCCCCCGTTGTAACCTGCCTGAGTCAACCGGTGGCGCAGGTAGTGGCTGACAGACTCCCGGTCGAGGGCATTCAGTTGGTACTGAAAGGTGATGCGCTGGCGCAACTGGCGTAGGCTTTGCTTGCCAAGTACCGCGTCCAGTTCCGGCTGTCCGAATAGTACCACCTGCATCAACTTGGTTCTTTCGGTTTCCAGATTGGTGAGCAATCTCAGTGCCTCAATGGTGGCCTCTGGCATCGCCTGGGCCTCATCAATCACCAGCACCACCGGCTGCCCGGCCATGGCCAGCTCGATCAACCTCTGGTTCAGGGCCTTGAGTACCTGATGAGTATTGGCACAGCGGGTCGCATCCACACCCAGTTCCTCGGCCACCGCCTCGTACAGGGTTTCCGCCGACAGGTGGGGGTTGGGGATGTAAGCCGTGCTGGCCTTTCCATCCAGGTTGTTCAGCAGCAAGCGACACAGCAGGGTCTTGCCGGTGCCCACTTCACCGGTGATCTTGATAAAACCTTCCCGCTCCTGCAGCGCCACCAGCAACAACTCAAGCGCATCGGCATGACTGGGCGCCCGCAAGAAATAGCGGGTGTTGGGCGTCAGTGCGAACGGCGCTTCCTGCAGTCCGAAATGGGTTTCGTACATATCAGCGTGGCAATTTCTCCGGCTCCGGAGTGACTGACCGCGAGGACCGCAGAACCTCCCGCAGCACTTCCATACGCTCCCGGCTGGCAGAAACATCCGCGTTCATGGTCGACGACTGCTCCACCACCGGCCGCAGAAGAATCACTAGCTCGCTCTTGCTGGACTCGAATCGGCGCTGCTTGAACAACTCGCCGAGCAAGGGAATTTCACTGAAGAAAGGCACCGAGGAATTGGCGTCCTCACTGGTGTTCTGAATCAGGCCACCGATCACCACGATCTGGCCGCTCTCGGCCCGGACTACGCTGTCAGTCTCCCGGACCTTGCTGATGGCCAGAGGTAAAGTCACGTCCCGTCCACCGATGGTGATTAATTTTTCCTGATCATTCACTTCACTCACCGACGGATGCACGTGCAGGGTAATATCTCCGTCTTCGCCAATCTGCGGTGTTACATCCAGGGAGATGCCGGAGAAGAACGGCGTCAGTTCCACCGAGGTAGAGGTGCTATCCGAACCAGTGATGGTGGAGTCCTCGTCTTCAAAGTCGATATCGGTGACAAAGAACTCGTCGGAGCCCACTTTGATCACCGCCTTCTGGTTATTCACGGTGGCAATCCGCGGGCTGGAGAGGATCTGTACGTTACCCTGGGTACCCAGCAATTCAATTACCGCGGTAAAACTGCCTTCCTGGAAAGTGGCGGAAAACAGGCCACCGATGTCGGATGTTTGAATGGCCTGCCCGGCCAGGCTCTGGGCTGTGAAGTCGACCGGCAGCCCATCGGAAGCGGTCACGGAGGAGGCACTTTGCAGATCCGACCAGTTGATGCCCTGTTGGTAGCCTTCGTTTAGCGCCACTTCCAGAATCTTGGCCTCCAGTACCACCTGGCGCTGCATGATCAGCTCGGTCCGGCGCAGGTAATCCTCCACTAGCCGCAGCTGCTCGGAACCACCCCGCACCATGATAAGACCGGGGCCCGGGTTCACAACCACCTGGCCGCCCTCACGGGTGCTGATAATCATCTCGACAGCGATACGCAGGTCCTGCCAGAAATCCGATTCGGTCTCGGTGGAGATGGTGGTGCCGATCAGGCTCCGGGTTTCCCCGTTGCCGGTATCGCCATTACTTGCGTTGCTGCGGGAGCTCGTCACCTGGCCGGAGCTCACACGGGTTTCGGAACCACCCTTGCGCTTGAAATGCAGATAGTCGATGGGAAATATCCGGGTCTGGATACGGTCGGCGTTGACCTGATACAAACGACCCTTGCGTTGGATATCCAGGCCATACAGGTCTGCAACAATGTCCATGACCTCGGGAACGGTGACATCCCTCAGGCGAAGGTCAATGGCGGTAGTGACTTCCGGATGCACCACCACATTGAAGCGCGTACCAGTCACCAGGGACTGGAAGAAGCTGTCCGATGCCACTCCCCGGGCATTGACGTCAAAGCGCTCTTCCAGATCATTGTCCGCGGAAAGGGGAGGCAACAGCTGTGCGCTGATATCGGCGGGCATGGCAGACGTGGCCGGCTCACGGGAATCATTCCCACCCGGCCGTTCGGCTTCGGCCTGTTCAAGTGTGCGCACGATATCGTCCGCCGCTTCCGTGGAGGTCGCCGCCCCCGTGCGCATCAGCGGGTTGTTGCTACAGGCGGTCAGGGCCATTCCGGCAGCAACGGACAACGTCAGCTTCTTGAAGGAATTCATGGTTGCCTGAATATCTGTCATTGGGTTCCCCGCACTTGCGGAAGCTTGTCCAGGTAAAGAACCCGGGGATTCCCCCGGTCCATCACCTCGACCCGGTCCTGATGAATTTTTCTGACGCGGATACCATTGGCACCCTGGCCTTCCCGGAGTGCTTCGCCTTCAATCACCGCCACCTTGCGATCCTGACCATAGACGATCGACTCCAGGGACAGGGACCGCACGGGCTGGCTCCGGACCGCCGGAGCTTCGGTACCGGGCGGTTTGGTGGGGTCCTGCAGGGCCGCCACCGGCATGCTGGCGAGCAAGGCGAAAATGGCAATTAATGATCCGGCCAGTCTCATGTCATACCCCCAACCATGCCTTTTCCAGGCTCAGCGTCCGCACCTCGAACACGGCCTCGCCGGCTGGCCACGAGGTGGCGTCATAGCTCAGCCGCACCCAACCCAGGCGTTCATCCATCGCTTCAAGGCGTTCAAGATAGGCGAGCACGTCCAGGTAACCGCCCTGAAGGCGCAGCTCCACGGAGTGCGCGAACAACAACGGCTCGGATTGTCCGCCAGACGCCCCTTCGTTTCCGGAGGCCGAAGTACCGGACTCCGCGAAGACCGGCTCCGGCGTTTTCAATTCCAGTGCCTGCAGGGCCAGGCTGCCCTGGGCCGCCAGCATTTCCCGCAACAGCGCCACCATCGCCCTCGGCGCGATTAGTTGGCCGGCGGTCTCGGCAACCTGCTGGTCGAGCTGGCCCAGACGACGCTGCCACTGTTCCAGGCGTTGACGCAGTTCCGCAGAAGGATCCTGGGACAGGATCTGTTCCAGCTCCTGTTGTCGGGTGAGCAGATCCGTCTGGCGGGTTTCCGCCAATACCCGGCGGTTCTCCAGGTTCCGGATCTCCTGGCTGACAGGGGCCAGCGCGAGCTCCCATCCGGCAAAGAGTACGACCGCCAGCGCGGTGACCAGCAACAGCACTCGCTCCCTGGCGGGGCGATCATGGAACCAGCTCCCGAGCCTGGCCAGGCCACTCTGTCGGGCGTCGCTCATGACTCCTCCCCGGCACCCGGTTCACTGGCGACAAAGAATTCCACCCAATCACCTTCGTCCGGGCGGTCAAGCCGGAATACGCCGAAGGTTCTGCCGGTAAAAGCAGGCGCCTGACCCAACTGCTCCAGATAGAGTGGCACTTGCGCCGAGTTACGGGTTCGACCTTCGATCTGAATCCTCTGGGGCTGGGCCTCCAGGACAATACTGGTGAGCCAGACACTGTCCGGAATCTGCCTCGCCAGGGCCGCCATCTGCGGGGAAAAACCTCTTCCCGGGCGGGCTACCAGTCCCTCCACGCGCTTCAGCAGGCGTTGACGCCGGGCCAAGGTCTCACTGATACGCTGCAACGCCGCCTCCAGCTCGGGATCCGGCTGGCGACGCTCGACCGCCTCGGACAGACTGGCCACCGCCTCATCTAACCGGGAAATTTGTTGCTCCAGCCCGGTGACCTCTTGCGCCAACTGTCGCTGCTCGTAACTGAGCCAGACCCCATAGCCGGCAATCATCAGCATCAATACAACAGTAATACCGAGAGCCCGGGCCGCAGACAACCGCTGTTGCCGTGGGCGCAACTCACTGGTGTAGAGGTTGACCTGCTGAATCATCTCCCCGCCTCCCCGGCCAACGGCAAACCTGCACTCCAGGCCGGCAGGCAGCGACTGTCGATGGCACGTTCAAGCCCCAGGGTAGCCCAGTCCAGATTGCTGACGCCTGCGGCCAGATAGGAAGACAGCATCGATGCCAGGGGCAGCACGCTGTCCTTCGCCACCAGGTGGATATGCGCCGGCGGCACCTGTCCCATCTGGCTTTCGTAGTAATCCAGGGAACGCTGCATTTCGAGAGCCAGCGCCTGCACCACGCTTTCCTGCCGGGCAGCATCGCGCAGGCCGGAGGCAGACACGTCTAGACGCCGGGAAAGATAAAGGGTCTCCCCCCGGCAGATGATCATCTGACCGTAATTCCCCCGAAGGTGAACGAGGGCAGCGCCTTTGTTTTTCGGATCCAGCCTGGCCACCAGGTTACGCAGGGCCAACTCGGCGATAACAATGCGACCCGGCTTGAGGCCAGATTGCTGCGCCAGTGCAACCAGTTCCTTGAGCAGGGATTTTCGGGCCGCCACCACATTCACCAACTGTCCCCGGCCACGAGCCGCATCGTGCGGAAATGGAAATACATCGGAAATAGCGTCAGAGGGGCTGAACTCCAGGAGATCCCGGAGCTTCCACTTGAGGGCATCGGCAAGCTCTGCGTCATCGACACCGTCCGGACGTTCCATCTGGAATACCTGGTATTGCTCCATGGGGAGAACCAGGTCTGTCAGCGCACCGGCCCAGCCCTGCTCACTCACCAGGGAACCGAGCACCTCGGCCCGCCGCGCCGGCAGACATTCCGCAAACCCGACCTGCGGTGCCGGTGAGGCAGGCGCCACCGCCCAGGCAATACCATCCGGACGCACCTCCATGGATACGTGCACAGATGACCCGCCAGGTCGCAAGAATCCGGTGATCTTTTTAAAAAAGGTATTTTCAGTCATGAACCGGGGCTGGAAGCGGGGGCCACTCGCAAGGCCCGTATTATCATTATGTGCCTGAACAACAGACCTAACTCTGATTAAGCCGCAATGATAGGTTAAAAAGTGAGCGCACTTCTATGTTTTTTTGAACCATTTCACGTTCTTTTGCACCCCGGTAACAAAAACCCCGGATGCGCTTGCAACCCGGGGCTTCTACTCATAACGGCCGATCCTGTCCAGAAGCTAGAAGGGAATATCGTCGTCAAAATCGTCAACCGGCTCGGGCATGCTGCCCTGGGATGGCTGGCTGTAACCGCCTGATTGCTGGCCCTGTGCCGGTGCACTCTGCTGACCAGCCGGCGTATTGTCGTTTGACTGCTGCGGGCGACCTACCGGAGCCCCCTGATTCATACTGCCTTCACCGCCGCGGCTGTCGAGCATCTGCATCTGGCCGTTGATGTCCACCACTACTTCGGTGGTGTAACGGTCCTGGCCATCCTGCCCCTGCCATTTGCGGGTCTGCAGCTTGCCCTCAATGTAGACCTTGGAGCCCTTGCGCAGATACTGCCCGGCAACCTCGGCCACCTTGCCGAACAGCACGACGCGGTGCCACTCGGTTTTTGGCACCAACTGGCCGGTCTGGCGATCCTTGTAGCTCTCATCTGTTGCAAGATTCAGGTTCACCACCGCATTGCCATTCGGGGTGTAGCGTGTGTCCGGGTCCTGGCCCAGATTGCCAATAAGAATGACCTTGTTTATGCCTCGTGCCATCATTAACTCCTGACTGTATTTTCAAGGGAAGCCGCACTCCCTGCGACCTTCCGGATTTCATTAACCGTTACCCTGCCGGACAAATGCCAGGTCCGCAAGTAACCCTTCATCAAATTTCTGCCTGTCTACCTTGAGGTAGGCGGTTGCAGCATCTTCAACGATAACCACGTCCTGAACGCCGGGCAGGCGGCGCAGGCGCTCATCGATATCGTCATAGGTCTGGCTGACTGCCTGCCGTAACTGTACCACGAAACTGGTAGTGTAACCCGGCGCCGGCATGGTCAACGCTATCAGCAACCAGGCCGCCAGCACCGCCACCATCAGCCAGACCACGCCTTCCAGTCCGGCCGCTTCCAACAGGACGCCACCCAGGGCACCACCGAGAAACGCACCGAGAAACTGGGACGTGGAGTACACACCCATGGCCGTTCCTCTACTCGCCGCCGGCGCCTCCTTGCTGATCAGGGACGGCAGGCTGGCCTCGAGCAGGTTGAAGGCCATGAAGAAGAAGAACAACACTGCCCACCCCCTGACCAGACTCCCCCCCAGCCCGGCCAGACCCGCGGTTGCCAGCGTCAGCAGAGCAATGGCGCCACAGAGTACCGGCTTCATCTTGCGCTTCTTCTCGCCAATGATGATGAACGGCACCATGGCGAAGAAAGAGGTCACCATGACCGTCAGATAGAACCACCAGTGCGAACTGGCCGCCAACCCCAGGCGTCCCTCAAGCACCGGCGGGAACACCAGGAACAGCGCGGTCAGTACCAGATGCAGCGCAAAGATGCCGAAGTCAAGCCGTACCAGACGACCATCCATGAGCACGCGGCCGAGCATTGCTTTTGCCGGGTGGGTATCAGCACTGATCTTGTGCTGGTGCGGGGTCGGCACCACCCGGTTTACGATCACCAGGGCGATCACCGCCATAACCGCCGTGGCGTAGAAAATTCCGTGGAGCCCCCAGACGGCGCCCAACAAAGGCCCCAGCACCAAGGACACCGAAAACGACAAACCGATGGAAATACCCACGGTGGCCATTGCCTTGGTGCGTTCTTCTTCCCGGGTCAGGTCGCTGAGCAACGCCATCAGCACACTGGCGATGGCGCCGGCGCCCTGGAGAATCCGACCGGCAATTACAACGTATATGGAGTCGGTTGCTGCGGCGAGCAGACTGCCGGCGGCAAACAGGATCAGCCCCAGGTAGATCATCTTCTTCCGGCCGACTCGGTCGGACAGAAGCCCGAAAGGAATCTGTAACAAGGCCTGGCTAAGGCCATAAGCACCTATGGCAAAACCGAGCAACGCAGGTGTGGCACCCTGAAGGTCGTCACCGAGCAGCATGAACACCGGCATGACCATGAACAGCCCCAGCATTCGCATGGCATAGACCGATGCCAGGGCTGCTACGGAGCGTTTTTCCAGCGCGTTCATCGCGGTGTTCACCTCAGCCGGAGTTAAAAGCAGATAACCGGGAGGCCACATACCTCCCGCAAGCGGCGCATTGTATCAGAACGGACCGGACCGAGGGACTCCCCGAACCGTCTCGGTCAATACCGGTTTCACCGACCTTCCGGTAACGCGGTATAATCCTCGTTTTTCCCAGATTGAGAGGTGGTATGGACCATATCCAGATCAAGGGTGCACGCACCCACAACCTGAAGAACATCGACCTGGATATGCCAAGGGACAAGCTGATCGTGATCACAGGCCTGTCCGGCTCCGGTAAATCGTCGCTCGCTTTCGACACCCTCTACGCCGAAGGGCAGCGCCGATACGTGGAATCTCTCTCCACCTATGCCCGGCAATTCCTGTCCATGATGGAAAAGCCCGATGTGGACCACATCGAAGGCCTGTCGCCGGCGATTTCCATCGAGCAGAAATCCACCTCTCACAATCCCCGGTCGACGGTGGGCACCATCACCGAGATCTACGATTATCTGCGACTGCTGTTTGCCCGTGCCGGCGAGCCCCGCTGCCCGGATCACGGTCAGCCACTGGAAGCCCAGACCGTGAGCCAGATGGTGGACCAGGTACTGGCCATGCCCGAGGGCAGCAAGCTGATGATCCTGGCCCCGGTCATCCGGGATCGAAAAGGCGAACACCTACATGTGACCGACAATATGCGCAGCCAGGGCTTTATCCGGATGCGGGTCGACGGCACCGTCTACGACATCGACGATGTGCCCGCCCTGGACAAGAAGCGCAAGCACCAGATTGACGTGGTGGTTGACCGCTTCAAGGTCAAGGAAGGTCTCGAGCAGCGCTTGGCCGAGAGCTTCGAAACCGCGCTGGAACTGGCTGATGGCATCGCCCTGGTTGCGCCCATGACCGGCGAGGGTGAGGAGCACACCTTTTCCGCCCGCTACGCCTGCACCCAGTGCGGCTACTCCCTCAGCGAACTGGAACCCCGGTTGTTTTCCTTTAACAATCCAGCCGGTGCCTGCCCGACCTGTGACGGCTTGGGCGTGAAGCAGTTCTTCGATCCGGAGAAGGTCATCCAGCACCCGGAAGCGACCCTGGCCGAAGGTGCGATCAAGGGCTGGGACCGACGCGCCGTGTATTACTTCCAGATGCTATCGAGCGTGGCCGAGCACTATGGCATGGACCTGGAAACGCCGTGGGTCGACCTGCCCGAATCCTTTCAGCAGGTGCTGCTGCACGGCTCCGGTTCCGAGGCGATTCCATTCCGTTACGTTAACTCCCGCGGCCATATCATGGAAAAGGCCCACCCGTTCGAGGGCATCCTGCCGAATCTGGAACGCCGGTACCGGGAAACCGACTCCCAAAGCATGCGCGAGGAGCTCGCCCGGAATCTGAGCACCCAGCCCTGTAAGGATTGTGGTGGGTCGCGACTGCGTCGCAGTGCCCGACACGTATTCATTGAGGAGCGGAACCTGCCCGAGGTAACTCACCTGCCTGTAGGCGAGGCACACGGCTATTTTGAACAGCTGGCCCTGCCGGGTCGAAAGGGTGAGATCGCCGAGAAAATTCTCAAGGAAGTGCGGGAACGCCTGCAATTTCTGGTGAATGTGGGGCTGGAATACCTGACCCTTGAGCGCAGTGCCGATACGCTCTCCGGCGGCGAAGCCCAGCGCATCCGCCTGGCCAGCCAGATCGGCGCCGGTCTGGTGGGAGTGATGTACATCCTGGATGAGCCGTCCATCGGGCTGCACCAGCGGGATAACGATCGCCTGCTGGCGACCCTGACCCATCTGCGAGACCTGGGCAATACGGTAATCGTGGTAGAACACGATGAAGACGCCATCCGCGCCGCTGATTATGTCGTCGATATCGGTCCCGGCGCCGGCGTGCACGGCGGTCATGTCGTTGCCCAGGGCCGGCCCGAAGACATCATTGCCAATGAGCACTCACTGACCGGTCAGTACCTCAGTGGCCAGAAGGAAATTGCCGTACCGCCGACACGGAACCAGGGCTCCGGTAAGCAGCTGACCCTCACCGGGGCGACCGGCAACAACCTTCGGGATGTAACCCTGAACCTTCCCCTGGGCGTGATGACCTGCATTACCGGGGTGTCCGGCTCCGGCAAATCCACCCTGATCAACAGCACTTTGTATCCGGTGGCAGCGGCCAAGCTGAACAAGGCCACGAGCCTCAACCATTCGCCCTACAGGAAGCTCAAGGGTCTGGACCAACTGGACAAGGTAATCGACATTGACCAGAGCCCGATCGGCCGCACACCTCGCTCCAACCCTGCCACCTATACCGGGCTATTCACACCGATCCGTGAGTTGTTTGCGGGCACCCAGGAAGCCCGCTCCAGGGGCTATAAGCCCGGCCGGTTCTCCTTCAACGTCAAGGGAGGGCGCTGCGAGGCTTGCCAGGGCGATGGCGTCATCAAGGTGGAGATGCACTTCCTTCCTGACATTTATGTGCCCTGCGATGTGTGCAAGGCCAAGCGCTACAACCGGGAAACCCTGGAGGTTCGCTACAAGGGCAAGAACATTCACGAGGTGCTGGAGATGACCGTGGAGGAAGGCCGCAAGTTCTTCGATGCGGTTCCGTTCCTGGCCCGTAAGTTACAGACCCTGATGGATGTCGGCCTGTCCTACATCCGGCTTGGTCAGAGCGCCGTCACCCTGTCCGGGGGCGAAGCACAGCGGGTGAAGCTGGCCAAGGAGCTGTCCAAGCGCGACACGGGCAAGACCCTGTACATCCTGGATGAACCGACCACCGGCCTGCATTTCTATGACATCCAGCAGCTTCTCAATGTGTTGCAGCGCCTGCGCGACCACGGCAACACCATCGTGGTGATCGAGCATAATCTGGACGTGATCAAGACCGCAGACTGGATTGTGGATCTGGGGCCGGAGGGTGGCTCCGGCGGCGGACAGATTATTGCCGAGGGTACGCCGGAAGAAGTGGCGAAGAATCCGGTGTCGCATACCGGGCGGTATCTGAAACCGATGCTGGCGAAGAGCTGAGGTGAAGATGGGGTCAGAGGAAACCCTTCATCTGACCCCGTTTTCAGACCTGAACCTCTCGAGAGATCCGACATGAACTCGGGGTCAGAAGAAAGCTTTGTTCCGACCCCACTTTTATTCCAGACACAAAAAAGCCGGGGATGTTTCCACCCACGGCTTTTTCTCAACCACTCCGAAGATCTTACTCTTCGTCGTCGTCCACTTCTTCTGCTTCGATATCCAGCGGGCGGCCTACCAGCTCGACGAATGCCATCGGGGCATTGTCACCGGCACGGAAGCCGCACTTCAGGATACGAAGGTATCCACCCGGACGGTCGCTGTAGCGCGGACCCAGCTCGTCAAACAGCTTGGCTACCGCTGCATCGTTGCGCAGGCGGGAAAACGCCAGGCGACGGTTTGCAACCGAATCATTCTTGGAAAGCGTGATCAAAGGCTCGGCTACCCGACGAAGCTCTTTGGCTTTCGGCAGCGTTGTTTTGATCAGCTCGTGTTCAACCAGTGACGCAGTCATGTTACGGAACATGGCCTTGCGATGCGCACTGGTCCTGCTGAACTTACGACCACTCTTACGATGACGCATTGCTCTTATTCCTTACCTTAAACTAATCGGCGATTAACCGCCCAGAACCCGGTCATCGCCACGAAGGCTTGCCGGCGGCCAGTTATCAAGACGCATGCCCAGAGACAAACCACGGGACGCCAGGACGTCCTTGATCTCGGTCAGCGACTTCTTGCCAAGGTTAGGCGTCTTCAACAGCTCAACTTCGGTGCGCTGAATCAGATCGCCGATATAGTAAATGTTTTCAGCCTTCAAGCAGTTAGCTGAACGCACCGTCAATTCCAGATCATCTACCGGACGCAGCAGAATCGGATCGATTTCTTCCTCTTCTTCCACGCGCTCCGGCTCTTTCTCGTGATCGAAATCAACGAACACAGCCAGTTGCTGCTGGAGGATGGTCGCCGCCCGGCGAATTGCTTCTTCCGGGTCGATGGTGCCATTGGTCTCCAGATCAATCACCAGCTTGTCCAGATCGGTCCGCTGCTCAACCCGTGCACTTTCAACGGCATAGGCCACGCGACGAACCGGGCTGAAGGTTGCATCCAGCTGCAGGCGTCCGATGGCGCGAGTTTCGTCCTCGTCAAGACCGCGCTGGTCGGCCGGCTCGTAGCCACGACCCCGGGCAATGCGCAGACGCATGTTCAATTCACCGTTTTCACTCAGGTGACAGATCACATGGTCCGGATTGGCGATCTCGACATCGTGATCCAGCTTGATATCACCGGCTGTCACAACGCCCGGGCCTTTTTTGCTGAGGGTCAGCTCAGTTTCATCCCGACCGTTCATTTTCACGGCGACGCCCTTGAGATTCAGCAGAATCTCGATGACGTCCTCCTGGACACCCTCAATGGCGCTGTACTCGTGCAGGACACCGTCGATCTGCGCTTCAGTAATGGCGCAGCCCGGCATCGAAGACAAGAGAATACGGCGCAGTGCGCTACCCAAGGTATGACCGAAGCCCCTTTCCAGAGGCTCCAGGGTCACCTTGGCACGCGCGGCGCTGGATTCTTTCACGTCAATGGTACGAGGTGTCAATAACTCATGTACTGAACGCTGCATAGACGCCCCTATCTGCTATCGTTGCTAACTGGGCTTTACTTGGAGTAAAGCTCGACGATGAGGTTCTCGTTGATGTCGGCCGGCAGTTCAGTACGCTCAGGTACTGACTTGTAAACGCCGGACATCTTGTTGGCGTCAACCTCTACCCAGCTTACCGGTGCACGGCTGGCAGCCAGATCCAGTGCGCCTTTGACACGCAACTGGTTCTTGGCCTTCTCGCGCACGCTCACAACGTCACCCGGCTTGACCTGATAGGACGGGATGTTTACCGCCTTGTCGTTGACCAGGATCGCCTTGTGAGAGACGAGCTGACGGGCTTCTGCACGGGTAGAACCAAAGCCCATGCGGTATACAACGTTATCCAGGCGCCCTTCCAGAAGCTGCAGCAGGTTTTCACCCGTTGCACCTTTGATACGGGCAGCCTCTTTGTAGTAGTTGCGGAACTGCTTCTCCAGTACGCCGTAGATACGACGGACTTTCTGTTTTTCACGAAGCTGTACGCCGTACTCGGACAGACGACCGCGACGCGCGCCGTGCATACCCGGCGGAGTCTCGATGTTGCACTTGGAATCGAGCGCGCGAACGCCGCTCTTCAGAAAAAGATCTGTCCCTTCACGACGAGACAGCTTGCACTTCGGGCCTATATAACGAGCCATATTTCACTGTCTCCTGTGTTAGACGCGGCGCTTCTTGGGCGGACGGCAGCCGTTATGGGGAATCGGCGTCACATCAGTGATGTTGGTAATCTTGTAGCCACACGCGTTCAGCGCGCGAACTGCAGATTCTCGCCCAGGCCCAGGACCCTTAACCTCTACGTCCAGGTTTTTAAGGCCGTATTCAGCAGCCGCATTACCGGCTCTTTCAGCTGCTACCTGCGCAGCAAAAGGTGTACTCTTGCGTGAGCCGCGGAAACCGGAACCACCAGAGGTGGCCCAGGACAGGACGTTGCCCTGACGGTCCGAAATGGTCACGATAGTGTTGTTGAAGGACGCGTGAATGTGCGCGACGCCATCAACAACCGTCTTTTTCACCTTTTTACGGGTACGTGTACCTGGCTTTGCCATGTTTGCCTACCTGTTACTTGCGAATAGGTTTGCGAGGACCTTTACGGGTGCGGGCGTTGGTCTTGGTGCGCTGGCCGCGGACCGGAAGGCCATGACGGTGACGCAGACCACGGAAGCAACCGAGATCCTTCAAACGCTTGATGTTCATCTGTACTTCACGACGCAGATCGCCTTCGACGACAAACTTGCCCACTTCTGAACGAAGGGATTCAAGCTGCTCGTCGCTAAGGTCCTTGACCTTTACGTCCGGCTTGACGCCGGTTGCGTCGCAAAGCTTCTGGGCTGTTGTCTTGCCAACACCGAAGATGTAGGTCAGCGAGATAACAGCATGTTTGTTATCGGGTATATTGACACCGGCTATACGTGCCATCCAAATTACTCCGCGTTCAAAGCTTTGCTGTGTGAATTTTCCGCCACAAAAAGGGCGCGAAATAATAGCGCCTGACCCGCCTCCGAGTCAAGCGCCATCATTCCGAACCCCTTTCGCAATGTCAGGAATGTTCCCGGAGGAATCAGCCCTGGCGCTGCTTGTGACGAGGCTCCGTGCAGATGACTCGAACTGAGCCATTGCGACGAATTACTTTGCAGTTACGGCAAATTTTCTTTACCGAAGCGCGTACTTTCATTGTCGACTCCAGTTTTCAAGGGGAACGGTATTACCCGTTCCGTCCATAGCCCTTGAGATTGGACTTCTTCATCAGCGATTCATACTGATGGGACATCAGGTGCGACTGTACCTGCGCCATGAAATCCATCACCACGACTACCACAATCAGCAGTGACGTACCGCCCAGATAGAAGGGTACATTCCCTGCAACCATCAGGAACTGAGGGAACAGGGACACTGCCGCAATGTACATTGCGCCGAACAACGTCAGGCGGGTCAGCACACCGTCAATGTATTTGGCGGTCTGCTCGCCCGGACGGATGCCCGGAATAAACGCTCCTGAGCGCTTGAGGTTATCCGCGACTTCTTTCGGGTTGTACATCAGTGCTGTGTAGAAGAAGCAGAAGAATACCACTGCTGCCGCGAACAGAATAATGTACAGAGGCTGACTCGGTGCCAGAGCCTGGGAAACGTCGCTCAACCACTCCATGCCTTCGCCCTGACCAAACCACTGCCCGATAGAAGCCGGGAACAGCAGGATGGAAGAGGCAAAAATCGGCGGAATAACGCCCGCCATGTTCACCTTCAGCGGCAAATGACTGGACTGCTGGGCAAACACCCGACGTCCCTGCTGCCGCTTGGCGTAGTTGATGGTCAAACGACGCTGGCCACGCTCCATGAACACCACAAAACCGATAACGGCTATAGCCAGGATACCGATCCCGAGAACCACCAGCAGGCTCATCTCGCCGTTGCGGGCCTGTTCTAGTGTCTGACCGATCGCGCCGGGCAACCCGGCAACGATACCGGCGAAGATCAGCAACGAAATACCGTTACCAACGCCGCGCTCGGTGATCTGCTCACCCAGCCACATCATGAACACCGCACCACTGACGAACGAAACCACCGCAACGAAGTGGAAGCTGAAGCTATCGTTAAAGGTGACACCCTGAGAGGCCAGCCCAACCGAAATACCAGCACCCTGAACCAGGGCCAGGATGACCGTACCGTACCGCGTGTACTGGCTGATCTTGCGACGACCAGCCTCACCTTCCTTCTTCAGCTGCTCAAGCTGCGGACTGACCGCAGTCATGAGCTGCATGATAATGGAAGCCGAGATGTACGGCATGATGCCGAGTGCGAAGATACTCATGCGCTCAAGCGCACCACCGGAAAACATGTTGAACATGCTCAGGATCGTGCCCTGATTCTGCTCAAACAGTGCCGCCAGACGGTCGGGGTTAATACCCGGCACCGGAATATGGGCACCGACCCGGTACACCAGCAATGCCAGGAAGACAAACCAGAGCCGCGAACGCAGCTCTGCCAGTCCTTTACCCGCGCCCGCAGGCAATGATGCTGTCTTGGCCATTTAGTCCTCGACTCGCCTTAGTCCTCGACTTTACCGCCCGCTGCGGCAATTGCCTCGCGTGCGCCTTTGGTGACCCGCAGGCCCTTCACGGTTACCGGACGGCTCAGTTCACCGGACAGGATAACCTTGGCTTCACGGATCTCTTCACGGATCACGTCAGCCTTCTTCAGGGCTTCCAGATCAACCACATCGCCTTCGACCTTCGCCAGCTCATTCAGACGAATCTCGGCAACATAACGCTGCTGACGGGAAGTGAAACCAAACTTCGGCAGACGACGGGCCAGCGGCTGCTGACCGCCCTCGAAACCGGGAGCTACGGTACCACCGGAACGGGACTTCAGACCCTTGTGACCGCGGCCACCGGTTTTACCGAGGCCGCTACCGATACCACGACCAACGCGCCTGGCGTCCGGACGTGAACCGGGTTCTGGAGCAAGTTCGTTCAGACGCATCTTAGTTCTCCTCAACCCGTACCAGGTAATTTACCCGGTTGATCATACCGCGGATGGAAGGAGTATCTTCCAGTTCCACGGTCTGACCGATTTTACGAAGACCCAAGCCCTTCACACACAGCTTGTGCTTAGGCTGGCAGCTGATAGGACTGCGGGTCAGTGTAACCTTGATTCTTTTCGCGTTCGCCATGACTTCAACCCAGAATATCTTCGACGGATTTACCGCGCTTGGCTGCAACGTCCTCAGGCGCCTTCATGGCCTGGAGACCCTTGATAGTGGAACGTACCACGTTCACCGGGTTGGTAGACCCGTAACACTTGGACAGGACGTTCTGCACACCCGCGACTTCCAGGACCGCACGCATCGCACCACCGGCAATGATACCGGTACCTTCGGATGCTGGCTGCATGTAAACCTTGGAACCACCATGCTGAGCCCGGACCGGGTACTGCAGAGTGGTGCCGTCCAGCGCCACGTCTACCATGTTCTTACGCGCAGCTTCCATGGCCTTCTGAATGGCAACGGGAACTTCCCGGGCCTTACCACGGCCGAAGCCAACGCGACCTTTACCATCACCCACTACGGTCAGTGCGGTGAAGGCGAAAATACGGCCACCTTTTACAACCTTGGCGACCCGGTTGACCTGAACCAGCTTCTCCTGGAGCTCAGGCGCCTTCTGTTCGTTAACGCTCATCTTCTCCACCTCTTAGAATTGCAAGCCAGCTTCACGGGCAGCGTCGGCCAGAGCCTGGACACGACCATGATAACGGTAACCGGAACGGTCAAACGCAACCTTCTCAACGCCAGCTGCCTTGGCACGTTCAGCGATCAGCTGACCGACCTTCTTGGCAGCGTCCACGTTACCGGTTGCGCCCTGGCGCAGTTCCTTATCCAACGTGGAGGCAGAGGCCAGCACCTTGCTGCCGTCTGCGGAAGTGACCTGGGCGTACATATGACGCGGCGTGCGGTGAACGCACAGACGATCAGTACCCAGTTCACGGATCTTCATGCGCACCTTGCGTGCGCGACGCAATCTTTCGTTATTCGCGCTCATAGTCCCGCCTTATTTCTTCTTGGCTTCTTTGCGTCTGACCTGCTCATCCGCATAACGAACACCTTTGCCCTTATAAGGCTCGGGTGGACGGAACGCGCGAACTTCAGCAGCGACCTGGCCAACCTGTTGCTTGTCGATACCGCGAATCACGACTTCCGTGTTGGACGGAGTCTCGGCGGTAACACCCTCGGGCAGCTCGTACTCGACCGGATGAGAAAAACCCAGTGTCAGGTTGAGCTTCTTACCCTGCGCCTGGGCACGGTAACCTACACCCGTCAGCGTGAGCCTGCGCTCCCAACCTGTAGAAACGCCGGTGACCATGTTGTTAACCAGAGCACGGGTCGTACCAGCAAGAGCACGGGACTGTTTCGCACCATTGCGGGCTTCAAAGCGCAGAACGTTCTCTTCCTGCTTTACTTCAACCGCCTGGTGAATGGTGAATTGAAGCGCTCCCTTGGAGCCCTTCACGTTAATTTCCTGTCCGTTCAGCTTAACCTCAACACCGGAAGGCAGCACGACAGGATTATTGGCAACCCTGGACATGTGTATCTCCTAGAATACGGTGCAGATGACTTCGCCACCCACGCCGGCAGCGCGCGCAGCGCGGTCTGTCATAACGCCCTTGGACGTTGAGACAATCGCGACTCCCAAACCGCCGGATACTTTCGGCAGTTCCCCAGCGCCCTTGTACTGGCGCAGACTCGGACGACTGACCCGCTTGATCTCTTCGATAACCGGCTTGCCACCGAAGTACTTCAGAGTAATGGTCAGCTCGGGCTTCGCGTCAGCTGAAACAGAGAAATCTCCGACGTAGCCTTCGTCCTTCAGGACCTGGGCTACGGAGATCTTCATTTTTGAAGACGGCATCGTAACGTCTGCTTTGGATGCCATCTGGGCATTACGGATACGGGTAAACATATCCGCAAGCGTGTCTTGCATACTCATTGGTATGAGGCTCCTGATCTTTTTAGTTGTGCAGCGGCTTGCCGCACCGCTTACCAACAGGCACCCGACCGAAGTCAGGTGGCCTATCTTACCAGCTTGCTTTGGTCAGGCCCGGAACGTCACCGCGCATGCCGTATTCACGGAGTTTGATCCGTGACAGCTCGAACTTGCGCAAAACGCCGTGGGGGCGACCAGTCACCTGGCAACGATTACGAAGACGCGAAGGAGAAGCATCGCGAGGAAGCTGTTGCAGCTTCATCTGTGCGTCCCAACGGTCATCGTCGCTGGTATTCGGGTTCTTGATAATCGCCTTGAGCTCAGCACGCTTGGCTGCGTATTTGGCAACCGCCTTCTCGCGCTTGAGCTCACGCTGTTTCATGGAAACCTTAGCCATGTCTCTCGTTCCTTATTTCTTGAACGGAAAGCCGAAGGCTTTCAACAGTTCACGACCTTCGTCGTCGGTACCGGCATTGGTGGTAATCGTGATGTCCAGACCACGGATCTTGTCGACCTTGTCGTACTCGATCTCGGGGAAAATGATCTGCTCACGGACCCCCATGCTGTAGTTACCACGCCCGTCGAAGGACTTGGGATTCAGACCACGGAAGTCACGAATGCGGGGAACCGCAATGTGAACCAGGCGATCAAAGAACTCCCACATACGCTCGCCGCGCAGGGTAACTTTACAACCGATAGGCCAGCCCTCACGGATCTTGAAACCCGCTACGGACTTACGCGCCTTGGTGACAACCGGCTTCTGACCTGCCAGGCGCTCAAGATCCGCCACGGCATTCTCAATCAGCTTCTTGTCACCAACCGCTTCGCCGACACCCATGTTCAGGGTGATCTTTTCGATACGCGGCACCTGCATTACGTTCTTGTAGCCGAACTCTTTCTGCAGGGCGGGTACCACTTCCTGACTGTATTGCTCTTTACTGTTTAGCATCGTAACCACCACCGCTTACTGGTTATCGACAGCTTCGTTCGTGGACTTGAAGATCCGCACTTTGCTGCCGTCTTCCTTCACCTGAAAGCCGACACGATCGGCTTTGCCGGTCTGCGGATTAAAGATAGCCACGTTGGAAACCTGGATAGGTGCTTCTTTCTCGACGATGCCACCCGGGCTGCCCAGCATCGGGTTCGGCTTCGTGTGCTTCTTGATCATGTTGATGCCAGAAACAAGCACTCGGCCATCGTCCTGAACCTTCAGGACTTTACCACGTTTGCCTTTGTCTTTGCCCGTAGTGACGATTACTTCGTCATCTCGTTTGATCTTTTTCATAACCGGCCTCTGGTCCTTTAAAGTACTTCGGGTGCCAGTGAGATAATTTTCATGAACTTCTCATTACGCAGTTCACGGGTAACCGGTCCGAAGATACGGGTACCAATTGGTGCGTCCTGATTGTTCAGAAGTACCGCCGCATTACCGTCAAAACGGATCAGGGATCCGTCCGGACGACGAACACCCTTGCGGGTGCGCACGACCACAGCTTTCAGGACCTGGCCTTTCTTCACCTTACCGCGGGGGATGGCTTCCTTGACGGTCACCTTGATGATATCCCCTACGCTGGCATAACGCCGGTGTGAACCGCCCAGGACCTTGATGCACTGAACCTGGCGTGCACCACTGTTGTCCGCGACTTCAAGCATTGTTTGAGTCTGAATCATGGTTGTTCTCCAGCAGAAACCACTTTGCCGTTACGACAAGACTCACCGTCCGGGCGAGTTACACCTTCGATGCGCGTTCGGTGACTTCCACCAGAGCCCAGCTTTTGGTCTTAGAGACCGGGCGGGTTTCCTGGATTGTAACGGTGTCACCGATGTTGCACTGATTGCTCTCGTCGTGAGCGTGAATTTTGGATGAGCGCTTCATGTACTTACCGTACAGAGGATGCTTAACCTGGCGCTCAACCAGAACCACAATGGATTTCTCCATTTTGTTGCTCACGACCTTGCCGCTCAGGGTTCTGGCAGTTTGGGTAGCTTCAGTCATGTTACTGTCCTGCCTTTTCATTCATAACCGTTTTCACGCGAGCAATGTCACGCTTCACCTTCGGAAGAAGATGAGACTGATTCAGCTGACCTGTCGCCTTACGCATGCGCAGGTTGAACTGCTCCTTCAGGAGGTCGATCAGCTCTTTGTTCAGCTCCTCGACTGACTTGTCACGCAGCTCTGTTGCTTTCATCACATCACCGTCCTCGTAACAAAGGTGGTCTGTACGGGCAGCTTGGCAGCAGCAAGAGTGAATGCATCGCGAGCAATTTCCTCGGAGACGCCTTCCATCTCATAAAGCATCCGGCCAGGCTGAATCTCAGCCACCCAATACTCGACAGAACCCTTACCTTTACCCATTCGTACTTCCAGCGGCTTGCTGGAGATCGGCTTGTCCGGGAAAATCCGGATCCAGATCTTACCGCCCCGCTTGATGCGACGAGTCATGGTACGACGCGCTGCCTCGATCTGGCGCGCAGTTATACGCCCACGGGTTGTCGCCTTCAATCCGTATTCACCGAAGCTCACCTTGTTAGCACGGTGAGCAAGACCGGTGTTACGGCCTTTCATTACCTTGCGAAATTTGGTGCGTTTTGGTTGCAGCATTTGAGTGCCCCTTTACTTAGAACCTTTCTTCCCAGAGGCTTTCTTGTCAGCACGGACCTGTTCCATACCACCAAGAATCTCACCTTTGAAGATCCATACCTTGACGCCGATAATGCCGTAGGTGGTCTTCGCTTCGTAGGTCGAGTAATCGATATCTGCACGCAGTGTGTGCAGCGGTACACGACCTTCGCGATACCACTCGGAACGGGCAATTTCAGCACCCCCGAGACGACCGCCAACCTGGATCTTGATGCCTTTCGCACCCTGGCGCATGGCGTTCTGAACCGCACGCTTCATAGCGCGACGGAACATCACACGACGCTCCAGCTGACCGGCAACGTTCTGCGCGACCAGGCGGGCATCCAGGTCCGGCTTGCGGACTTCTTCGATGTTGATGTGCACAGGCACACCCATCATCTCGCTGACTTCGCGACGAAGACGGTCAACATCTTCACCCTTCTTACCGATAACAATACCGGGACGGGCTGTATGGATCGTGATACGGGCGTTCTGAGCAGGGCGCTCGATCACAATCTTGCTGACAGACGCCTTAACCAGACGCTTGTCGAGGAATTCGCGAACCTGGAGATCGTTCAACAGGTTGTTCGCGTATTCCGCTTTTTCGGCGTACCACACTGAGTTGTGCTCTTTGATCACACCCAGGCGCATGCCGGTTGGATTTACTTTATGACCCATCTGAGCATCTCCTACTTGTCGGCGACCTTGACGGTGATATGACAGGTGCGCTTGAAAATCCGGTCAGCGCGCCCCTTGGCTCGAGCTTTGAGGTGGTTGACGGCTGTTTGTTGCCACCAGTAGCCGTCTTTCTCTGCATATCTGCCCTCATCGTTCCCTGATAACATGGCAGGTGTAAC
>NZ_JAWOIS010000035.1:0-19033 GCF_046484525.1 Marinobacter sp. | reverse complement strand
GAGGTGCTGGTTACTTATGTCCGGGGCCTGGAGGGGGTTGAGCGCGTCCAGGTTGACCTGGGCTGGTTGCAACGGCTCAATGCCATGACGGACCTGCTCGCCCGGGCGGTCTGGGCGTTGGCGATCCTGCTGGCAGCGGCAGTCATCCTGGTCATCGGTAATACGGTGAGGCTGGCGATCGAGAGCCGCCGGGATGAAATCCTGGTGGCCAAGCTGGTCGGCGGCACCGATGCCTTCGTTCGTCGGCCGTTTCTCTATACTGGCGCCTGGTATGGTCTGGGGGGCGGTGTTGTCGCCTGGATTCTGTTGCAGCTGTCTCTGTGGTGGCTCAGCGGTCCCATCGAACGGCTGGCCGGCCTGTACCGGAGTGATTTCGCTCTGGTGGGCCTTGGTCTCGATGGTGTGTTGACGTTGATTATTGTGGCAATGCTGCTAGGCTGGCTTGGCGCATGGGTTGCGGTGAAGCGGCATCTGGATGACATAGAACCCGGCGATATTGCAGGCGGGTGATCCGGGTCGCGGGAAAGCCGTATTGAAAACACAGCTTGTGCTGGCGTAGTTTGGAGATCAGCGTAAGCAACATTGAATTTTCCAGGCGGTTGATTTAGAACGTTTTGCTGGAGAATTCGGGAACTTATCATGTTCTTGGCGGTCTAATTTTTAGCTGTTATATTTGCAGGTCGTCAGGTTCGGAGGTAACTGAATGGGTACGAGTTTACAACTGGTTGACAGACTGGTTCCGGGTGCCAATCTCGAGTCTTATATTCAGGCTGCGAGTCGCATCCCAGTGCTCTCAGCGGACGAGGAAAAGGAGCTGGCTGAACGGCTCCATTATGAAGGCGACGTGGAAGCCGCCCGTCAGCTTGTACTCTCTCATCTTCGTTTTGTGATTTACATTGCCCGCAGCTATTCCGGTTACGGGCTGGCCCAGGCTGACCTGATCCAGGAAGGCAATGTCGGGCTGATGAAGGCCGTCAAGCGCTTCAACCCGGAATACGGGGTGCGCCTGGTTTCCTTCGCGGTACACTGGATCAAGGCCGAGATTCACGAGTTCATTCTGCGTAACTGGCGGATCGTGAAGGTGGCCACCACGAAGGCCCAGCGCAAGCTGTTCTTCAATCTGCGCAGCCAGAAGAAGAAGCTGGCGTGGCTTAGCCATGATGAGCTTCAGGCGGTGGCGGAAGACCTGGGTGTGGAACCGCGGGTTGTCCGTGAAATGGAGGGCCGGCTGGCTTCCCACGACACGGCATTTGACGGTCCGATGGACGATGATGACGACAACGCCTACCAGGCGCCGGCGTACTATCTGGAAGATCGCAGCAGTGATCCGGCGACCCAGCTGGAGAACGCGGACTGGTCCGAGGATTCCAACGGTCGCCTGATGCAGGCGTTGGAAAGCCTGGATGAGCGCAGTCAGGATATTCTGCGGGAACGTTGGTTGTCCGAGAACAAGTCTACGCTGCATGAGTTGGCGGACAAGTATGGGGTTTCTGCAGAGCGGATTCGCCAGCTTGAGAAGAATGCCATGAAGAAGATCAAGGCCAGAATGGCGGAAGCGGCCTGATCGGGTCCCTTCAGTTGGTTGAGAAAACGCCACCACCGTTCGCGGTTGGTGGCGTTTTTGTTTGTATAATCGGTGTATTCAGACATCCGGGTGGAAGCACTTGGGTGGGCCTTCCCAAAACACGCTCCTTGCGGCACATCCCTGTGGCGCTTGGGCTCCGCCATCCATGGCTCCGCACAGTTTTGGGAAGGCCCACCCAAGCGCTTCTCGTACATTTGATGTGAAGGCCAACAGATCATGACCTCAAATTATCCCCATATTGCTTTCGTTGGTATCGGCCTGATGGGCGCCCCCATGACGCGGAACTTGCTGGACGCGGGTTTCCCGATGACGCTGTGGAACCGGACCGCCAGCAAGTGTGAGCCGTTTGCCGAAGAGGCGACCATTGCCGAGACGCCCGCTGACGCGGTTCGCGAGGCGGACGTTGTGATCACCATGCTGGAAAACGGTGAGGTGGTTGAAGACGTGCTGGTCGGGCAGGGCGCCATTGAGGCGCTGAAGTCCGGTGCGCTGGTGATCGATATGAGCTCGGTTCAGCCGTCTTTGGCCCGTCGGCACGCGGAACTGGCACGGGAGCAGGGCGCCGGTTATGTGGACGCGCCGGTTTCCGGTGGTACCGTGGGAGCGGCCGAGGCGCGGTTGAGTATCATGGCCGGTGGCTCGGAGGCGGATATTGATCGGGCGCGGCCGGTGTTTGAGGCCATGGGCAAGTGCACCCGTATCGGCCCGGTAGGTGCCGGGCAGTTGGCGAAGCTGGCGAATCAGGCGATTGTGGGTATCACCATCGGGGCGGTGTCCGAGGCGCTGTTGCTGGCGACCAAGGGTGGGGCCGATCCGGCGGCGGTTCGGGAGGCGCTAATGGGTGGCTTTGCCGGTAGCCGGATTCTGGAGCTGCATGGGCAGCGGATGATTGACCGGGATTTTGCACCGGGCGCGCCCTCCAGAATTCAGCTCAAGGATCTGCGCATGATTCTGGATGAGGCGCGGGCGGAAGGGCTGACCCTGCCGTTGTCCCAGCAGGTGCATAATGAGTATCTGTCCCTGGTGGCCAATGGTCACAGTGATGTCGATCACAGCGGCCTGCTGCTGGAACTGGAACACCTGAACGGAACCCTGATGGGTTCTCTTGGCCGAGGCCCCAAGGAGTAAGCGTTATGCCCCGTTTTGCCGCGAATCTGTCGATGCTGTTTACCGAAGTGGATTTCATGGAGCGTTTTGACAAAGCCCGGGAGGCCGGCTTTGAAGGTGTGGAATACCTGTTTCCCTATGCCTGGCCCGCAGCGGACATTGCCCGGGAACTGGAGGTCAACAACCTGACCCAGGTGCTTTTCAATCTGCCGCCGGGGGATTGGGATGCCGGTGAGCGGGGCATTGCCTGCCTGCCGGACCGGGTGGATGAATTCCGGGAAGGTGTTGACCGGGCTATCGAATATGCCCAGGCGCTGGGGTGTCAGCGGGTGAATTGCCTGGCGGGTCTCAAGCCTGCGGACCTCGATGAGGAGACAGCATGGAAAACCCTGGTTGCCAATGTCCGCTACGCGGCTGAACGGCTGGATTCTGAAGGGATCACGCTGTGTCTGGAGGCTATCAACTCCCGGGTGGACATGCCCGGGTTCGTCCTGGATACCTCGGGTAAGGTGCTTGCCCTGATCGAGGAGGTGGAGATGGACAATGTCCGCCTGCAGTACGATCTTTACCATATGCAGATCATGGAAGGCGATCTGATCCGGACCATGGAGTGCCTGCTGCCTTGGATTGGCCACATCCAGTTTGCCGACAATCCGGGCCGGCACGAGCCGGGTACCGGAGAGATTAACTTTTCGAATGTTTTCGCGGCGATCGATCGACTGGACTACGATGGCTGGGTAAGTGCGGAGTACCGGCCTTCCGGGGAAACGGGGGCGTCGCTGGCGTGGTTCTCTGGCCTGCTGTGACCGTCGCCTTAGGCGACACCCTCTTACAAGATCGTAACTGGCCGGACTTTGGTCTTCTCCGTAACCTTACAGTTAATGTTATCCGCTATCAGGAGGGGAACCGGTGAAAGCACTGGTAATCGAAGACGATAAGGACGTAGCCAATTACCTGGTAAAGGGACTGAAAGAATCCGATTTCGTTGTGGATCATGCCGCCGATGGAAAGGAAGGCATGATGATGGCGGCCAGTGAAGATTACGACATCATGATCGTTGACCGGATGCTGCCGGGAATGGATGGTCTGTCGATCATCAAGACCGTCCGCGCCACTGGCAACCAGACCCCGGTGCTCATTCTCAGTGCCCTGGGCGACGTGGACGACCGGGTCGAAGGTCTCAGAGGCGGTGGCGATGATTATCTGACCAAGCCGTTCTCGTTTACCGAATTGCTGGCCCGGATCGAGTCCCTGATCCGCCGGCATCGCCAGGCTGCCGAGACCGAGACGGTGCTTCGGGTCGCGGATCTGGAGATGGATCTGCTCGCCCGCACGGTAAAACGTGCCGGCAAGAATATCGACGTGCAACCGCGGGAATTCCGGTTGCTGGAATACTTGATGCGCAATGCCGGGCAGGTGGTGACCCGGACCATGCTGCTCGAAAAAGTCTGGGATTATCATTTTGATCCCCAGACCAACGTGATCGACGTTCACATCAGCCGCCTGCGCGCCAAGATCGATAAGGAATTCGATACACCCTTGCTGCAAACCATCCGGGGTGCAGGATACATGCTGCGTGAAACTGCTTAGTCAGCTAAGAACCTCTACGTTTCAGCTTGCCCTGCTGTACATGGTGGTTTTTGCCACCTCGGTATTTTTGTTACTGGCCTTCATTTACTGGCGTACAGCAGGTTTCATGACTGCCCAGACCGACCAGACCATCGAGGCGGAAATCGCTGGTCTGGCGGAGCAGTACAGGGGCCGTGGTGTAAACGGTCTGATCACCATCATTCGGGAGCGGGTTGCCCGGGATCCCAACGCCAAATCGATCTACCTGCTCACCACTGACGATTTCCTCAAGCTGGCCGGCAATATTGAATCGTGGCCGGAAGGCAGCCGTTCAGAGAGCGGCTGGATTAATTTCACCCTGAATGAGTCCGTTGGCTGGACCGGGCCCGAGCGGCTTGCCCGCGCCCGAATCTTCGAGGTCCAGGGCGGTTTGCGGCTGCTGGTCGGCCGGGATGTGGATGAGCTGACCAACCTCAAGCGGGTGATTGAAACTGCCATCAACTGGGGTATGGGAATCACCCTGGCTCTGGCCCTGCTGGGCGGCTTCCTGATGAGCCGCAGTACCACCCGAAGGATCGAGGTAATCAACAACACCTCCCGCCGGATTATGAACGGCCACCTGTCCCTGCGCATACCCACCCGGGGTACCGACGACGATTTCGACCAGCTGGCGGAAAACCTCAATCAGATGCTGGACCGGATCGTATACCTGATGGAGGGTATACGCCATGTCTCCGACAGCATTGCCCATGACTTGCGGACGCCACTCACGCGCCTCCGCAACCAGCTGGAAAACACCCTGATCACGGTGAACGATGAGGAAGCCCGGGAGCATGTCGGCCAGGCGGTCGCCGAGGCGGACCAGTTGCTGGCCACGTTCAACGCGCTTCTGAGGATTGCCCGTCTGGAAACCCGAGGTAACGCTGCCGACATGAAAGAGGTCGCTCTGGACGAGCTGGTTTCCGATGCCTGTGAGCTCTACGAAGCATTGGCGGAGGATAAGGAACAGGATTTCGAGCAGTCCCTTGCCAAGGGTGTCATGATCGAAGGAGACCGGGATCTTCTGTTCCAGATGATCAGCAACCTGATCGACAATGCCATCAAATACACCCCCGAGAAAGGCCGGATCGGTATCGTGGTCAGGCGTGAGGGCAATGAGACAATCTTTGAGGTTCAGGACAGCGGGATCGGTATTCCCGATGATGAAAAGGACCAGGTCTTCCAGCGTTTTTATCGGGTCGGCAAGAGCCGGTCACTGCCCGGAAACGGACTCGGCCTGAGTCTGGTCAGTGCGGTGGCGGAGATTCATAAGGGGCGGATCGTACTGAGTGACACCTATCCCGGAGAAGAGTCGCCAGGCCTGACTGTGACGGTCCACATGCCCGCTTTTACTGGTGCACGCAAACGGATCAAGGCAACCCAGGCGGATTCGGGGGAAGCTGCCGGCGCAGATTCCAAAGCACCGGCAGAAACGTCAGGCCACTGATTATTGGCTGGCGCGGAACCGGTTGAAGCGGTCACGGACCGGGCCGATCACCGCATCCGCCCGGGTCTCGACCGTATGCGTCAGGTGTTCGAACTGGGAACGACGTCGGTCCACCTTCGCCTGAATGCTGTCCCACTCGCCCTCCCAGTGCTTCTGTTCAGCGAACAGGAATGCGGCCAGATTATGGCGATTGATCTTGCTGGTCACGCCCAGCCGGTCGAGCCGGTAACCCAGCGTATCGACACCATTGAGTGCCAGCTGCATAAGCTTCTGTGTGTTCATGGTTGGATCTCCCTCAGTATCCAATCGATCGAAAATGCTATTACTCGAACGCTAACGCCGTTGCTCTAGGCTGTGCAACCTAATTTGGAACTGGTCAGAGCCTGTCAAAAAGGTAATTCACTGGCCACGGCGGGGTAATGTGATGTGTGGACAATGGGCATTGTAGACAGGAAGGAGCGGTAGCAACCGCTTGCTTCTCCCTCCAGCACAGCGCTAGCCTTAACCCCGTTCTTACGGGGTTTTTTTATGCCTGTCCGGTTGCCCGTTGAATCAGTGCGTCATAGTCCTTGCACAAGCCTGTAAGCCGATCGATCAACAGAGATTTCATTTCTGCTGCGGGCTTGGACAACGGCCGGCTGTTGATGCTGATCAGTTCCATTGGCTCCCGGATGGTTGGTGTAAAAGGTCGGAAAACTATTTCATCGAGAGGGTAGACCTCTTTGAAGTGCTGCAGATTGACCACGTCCACCATCGCTATGCCGCGCTTTTGTCTGACAAACGGCAGTGAATGCAAGGTCGCATTAACCTCAATCCTCGGGTTGAATATTGCACCCTCAGTCAGGAAATGGTTGCTCAGTGATTGGTAAGATGTGTGTTCAGGGTCTAGCGTAATCCAGATTTCTCCGTCCAACAGAGAAGGTGACAACACCTCGTTCCGGGCCGCAGGGTGATCCCGATGCAATGCACAGAAGCATGGAAGATCAAAGACAACGGAGTTGTAGCTCGAAGACGGGGCAGTCTTATCCACCAACCCTAGTTCAAACTGTCCCGAAGCTACTGCATCCCGGATCGTACGGGAGTTATGGACCTGCAGGTTCAGTTTCAGATCTGAACTGTCCTTGGCGTACTGATTGAAAACTTCCGGTACGAAACTGTAGCTGGGCCCAAGAATGGACGCGATGTTCAGTCTGCCAAGCTGCCCGTATTTGGCCCGTTCGAAACTGTCTTCGAGTCGTTTGAGACTGCGAAGGATCGTCACCACTTCCTCATGCAGATACAGCGCTTCGGGCGTTGGATTAAGTTGGCCGTTCTGCCTGAAAAAAAGGCGATACCCCACCTTCTCCTCAAGGTTCCCGAGCATTTTGCTGGCCGCAGGCTGACTGAAATTTAGCCGTTCGGCCGCACGGGACATTTTGCCCGTACTCAGCACTTCATGGAAAAGTCGCAGCTGTTTGACATTCATGAGGGCATAACCATAGGTTAAGAGTTCTAATCTTATTTTCACTAGGATTATAGCATCTCTGTTGCTACGGTGAGATAAACCAAGAACAAGACGGTAGACAAAAACAATGAAGCGTTACGTAGGCTCTTTGTCAGTCGAGGTTTCTGCCGTACGTCCGCCCTGCCAATCGGGACTTGAAGGAGAAATCTGAATGACATCGTTAAACCAACAAGGGATGAGCGAACAGAGTATTGTTGCTGAATCCATGGTTGTCATCGACAACGTTTCGAGGTGTTTCAGCATCGATGGTGGCAAGACCAGGGTTCGTGCCTTGAATAATGTCAGCAACCATATTGGACGGGGCGAAGTAGTCGTAATTATCGGCCCCAGTGGTTCGGGAAAAAGTACCTTGTTGCGCACCCTCAATGGCCTGGAAAGTATTGATGAGGGCTCCATCACCATTGATGGCGTCAGCCTGAGCGACAAGAAAACCTGTATGAACAAGCTCCGGACCGAAGTCGGTATGGTCTTCCAGCATTTCAACCTCTTTGAAAACAAAACTTGCCTGGAAAATATTGTGCTTCCGCAGGTGGTGGTTCTGAAGCGGGACCGGAAAGAGGCTGAAAAGGTTGCCCGTCAATTGCTTGAAAAGGTTGGTATTCCTGACCGGGAGAAAAATTACCCCAGACAGTTGTCAGGTGGGCAGCAGCAGAGGGTTGCGATCGCGAGGGCGCTGGCAATGCAGCCGAAAATGATGCTGTTCGATGAAGCAACATCCGCCCTGGACCCCGAGACCGTGAGCGGCGTTCTTAATCTGATGAAGCAATTGGCCCGGGATGGAATGACCATGGCCGTTGTCACCCACGAAATGGGATTTGCCAGAGAAGTGGCCGACCGGGTGATTTTCATGGACGGCGGAGAGATCGTGGAAGAGGGTAATCCGGATGCCTTCTTTGATTCTCCGCAAAGCAGTAGAGCCCGCCAATTCCTCGAACAAATTATCTGATTGCATTCGCGAAGGCGCGGGCCTGAATGAAACCGTTACCCAGATCCATTGTTCTGGGCCTTTATGAAAACAAAAAGGAGAAATTCCATATGTTTGGTATCAAACGCATATTCGTGGCCTTATTGGCTGTGTTCGTTGGTTTGACCAGTTCGGTTGCCAATGCTGAAAGTACCATGGAAAAAATCAGCACGAGTGGTGAGCTGCGCATCGCAGTGCAGACCCAGGGTCCCCCCGTTAGCTTTATCGATAAGAATGGAGAGCGTACAGGCCTTGCCATCGAGCTTGCCCAGACTTTTGCCGATGACATGGGCGTAGAGCTGGTGATCAAGGATTACGATTGGAAGGGTCTGATCCCGGCTCTGACTTCCGGTAAGGTGGACATGATTGCTGCCGATATGACGCCGACAGCGAAAAGGCACATGAAAATGCTGTTCAGCGCCCCGGCCTTCTATTCCGAGGTTGTTGCCTTTGCGAAAAAGGACAAGGGATTCAGCTCCTGGGAAGAATTGAACAGCAAAGACTACTCAGTCGGCGCAGCCCAGGCTTCCAGCTATGCAACCCAGGCGCGGAAAAAGCTGCCTGATGCGAAACTGAAGGAATACTCCGGTGCGACCCCGCAGGTTGTCCAGTCCGTCCTGAACGGTCGTGTTGATGCGGGCATGTCCGATCGCGCTGCTCTCGCGGGTTACCTTCAGGAGAACGAAGAGCTGGAAATCCTGGGATCCGTCAACAGGGAGCCCCTGAGCTTTGCCGTACGTCCGGATTCGGTCCATCTGTTGTTTGCACTGAACAACTATCTGCGACTGATCGAGCATGATGGTCGTCATCAGAAGATGCTGGACTACTGGTGGAACAGCACTGACTGGCAGGCAGACCACGACTGATCTGACCGTCCTCCTGTCGTCACAGGGCATAAAGGCGAAGCCCGGAATCCGGGCTTCGTCCTCTCAACCCCTTTCCCCTCTCCATTTGTCTCCGGTGTGGGATTCGAAGAAAGCCTTTTGGGCTGGAAATAAAATACAAAGAGGCGGCAAATGCTTTGGCTTAATGACTATTTTAATTTCCGGATTGTCGCTGATTATGCGGACGTGTTTTTGGAAGGCATAGTAAATACAGTCTGGATTTCGCTGATTTGTCTTGCCCTGTCTGTTTTTTTTGGTGTTTTTTTAGCATTAATGCGGATGTCCAGGACCGGAATTGTATGGCGGATAGCTGCCGCATATATTCAGTTTATTCGTGCAACGCCCCTTCTGATTCAGATATATCTCGTTTATTACGGGTTGCCGCATTTAATTGGTAATTTCTTTAATGAGATGCAGACCGGAATTATAGCCCTGACATTACATACAACCCCATTTATGGCAGAAATCATTCGGGCGGGCATCATTTCTGTCCCCAGAACTCAGACCGAGGGCGCAATGGCGGTTGGGATGAGTCGCTCAAAGACCATGTTTCACATTGTTCTTCCGCAAGCGATTGCCAAACTGATTTCCCCTCTCTTGGGACAGGCCGTCATCCTGCTCAAAGATACCTCGCTCCTGAGCATTATCGCAGTATTTGAATTGATGGGCGCCGGGCTATTGATGTTCTCCGAGACAGTATCTGCCGCTGAGAGCTATGTAACCACCGCACTCTGTTATCTGACGATCTATCTATTGATGTTGATTATTTCAGGCTTCATTCAACGAAAGCTTGGCGGAACGGCTGTCAACAATTAATAGAGGGTATTTATTATGAACTGGTTTATTGAAAAGTGGCAGGTAATTGACAGTCTTTCGCCATTTCTCCTGAAAGGTTTGTGGCAAACCTTTGAAGTTTCGATGGTTGCCATCATTTTCGGCAGTCTCCTGGGCGCTGCTCTGGGCATCATGAAAACCCTGAATTACAGGGTTCTGAGCTACGGGATCACCTTTTACATCCACATCTTCCGGGGTACGCCCTATTTGGTGCAAATCTATATTATCTATTTTGTCTTGCCGTCCCTCGGAATTTCCTGGCTCCAACTGGATAGTTACATGGCAGCAGTGGTCTCACTGATTCTATATACGGCAAGTTATGTGACGGCGATTGTGGCCTCATCCATTCACGCCATCCCAAGGGGACAGGAGGAAGCCGCGCGCTCATGCGGCATGAACAAGGCACAGACGCTCTACCACATCATTGTCCCCCAAGCGATCAAAATGACTGTGCCGCCAATGGCCAGTATCTACGTGATCGTGATCAAGAGTACGGCGGTCCTGTCTGTAATTGGACTCGCTGAACTTACCCGCCAGGGCGAAACATCCATTCTCCGGATGCCCGGCGACACCATGTTTATCTATGGCCTCATCGCTGCTCTGTACTTTGTGTACTGCTACCCCGTCTTGCGCTTCGCCAGTTGGGCAGAAAAGCGCTTGAAGACGTCCGGAAGCCCTCAGGAAGTGATGTAGCGATTGCCGGATCAAATTCACACGCATTATTTGACTGAAAATAGGTAAAAGCCAAGTGAATTCAGATAAGCAACAATCTGCTGTTGTTATTGGCGGTGGCATTATCGGCGTTTGTTCAGCTCTCGAGCTTCAGAAACGTGGTTTTCAGGTGACGCTGGTAGAAACCAAGCACCCCGGGGCTGAAGCCTCGGCAGGGAACTGCGGTTTGCTGGCGGTCGGCTCGGTCGTGCCATTCTCCAAGCCCGGTACCCTCAGGAAGGTGCCGGGCTGGTTGCTTGACAGCAAGGGCCCTTTATCGATTCGTCCGGGGTATCTGCCAAAGTTACTACCCTGGTTCATTCGCTTTCTTTCGGCGGCAAAACCTTCGCGTATCAGGGCGATAGGGGAGGCGCTGGCGGCCCTCACGTCAAAAGCAGAGAGGGCCTATAAGCCCTGGCTGGCGGAGGCCGGCATCGATGACATCATGAAGCCGTACGAAACCATCGTCGTCTATGAATCTGATGCGGAATACCGTGGTGATCTGAGTAATCTCGACATGGAACGTTCTCTTGGTTTCGACCATCAGTTCCTGACTGGAGAGGAACTGCGTGACCTCGAGCCCGGCCTGGCAAATGATTTCTCGTGCGCCGTTCGAAAGAAGGGATGGTATTACTTTGCCGACCCAAAGCGTTTGGTCGGCGAGTTTCACAATCTGTTTCTCCGTAAGGGAGGGCGCACTGTTACCGGTAAAGTCATCAGGCTGAACACCAGTGATGACAAGGTGGTTGACGTCGATGTTGAGGGCCAGGAGCCGTTGTCCGCGGATCATTATGTGATTGCTGCCGGCGTCAGGTCACGCCAGTTCGCTGCAGAGCTGGGAGACAGAATACCGGTCGAGGCTCTGGCCGGTTATTCGACAACCGTCCAGAACTCCGGGGTGCAATTACGTCACCCTATTACCTACTCCGCGGGTGGATTTGTCATCACCCCCATGGAGGGTGGCCTGCGTATCGGTGGAACGATAGAGATGGGCGGGATAAATGACACGCCGAATTTCGAGCGGGCCAAGGTAATCGCGCAAAAGGCCAAGCGTGTCTTTCCGGGTATCAAGAACATTCAGGGAGAGGAGTGGGTTGGTTATCGCTCATTCCTGCCCGACACCCTGCCTGTGATTGGCTCTGCGTCGCGTTTTCCTAATGTCCACTACGCCTTCGGGCATGGCCAGATCGGTATCACTCTTGGTGCGATCACGGGTGAACTCGTTGCTCAGTTGGCGGCCTCGGAGGAACCCAGTATCGATATGAAGCCCTATTCGCCGATGCGTTTTTAAATGTCAGGAAGGCTTTTTTATGACGATCGAACGTTTTTCAACCAATAGCCGCATGAGCCGTATCGTGAAACACAACGGCACGGTGTACCTGTGCGGCCAAGTCGCAAAGGACCGGAATGGCGATATCCAAACCCAGGTAATCGGGATGCTGGAAAAAGTGGACGACCTTTTGCAGAGCGTTGGCACCGACCGCACCCACATTCTGTCGGCGACGATCTACCTCGCTGATATGGAGCACTTCAATGCACTCAATGAGATCTGGGATAACTGGATTCCGGAGGGTTACGCCCCGGCAAGGGCGTGCGTGCAGGCACAAATGGCATCACCTGAACTTCTGGTGGAAATTTCGGTGATAGCGGCCACCGATGGGTGATCTCAGACAGAAACGGTTTGCCGGCTTTGCTTTATTTCCCGGGGAGAAATGAGAGATAGCGATGAGTGAACAACAAGTAAACCGAGCCCTGTTCAACGATGTCATGGTCCCGAATTACAATCCACAACCCATGGTTCCGGTACGGGGCGAGGGGAGTCGTCTTTGGGACCAGGACGGTACTGAGTATGTCGACGTTACCGGTGGTATCGCCGTGAATGTGCTGGGGCATTGTCATCCCAGGCTGGTTAAAGCACTGGAAGCTCAAGCCAGCAATTTATGGCACCTGAGTAATGTATTTACCAACGAGCCGGCCCTCAGGCTGGCGGAGAAGCTGGTGAACGCGACCTTTGCCGATCGGGTGTTTTTCTGTAACTCCGGTGCCGAGGCAAACGAGGCGGCCTTCAAACTGGCCCGGAAGTTTGGTTTCGATCACTACGGCGAAGAGAAGAATGAGATTATTTCCTTCACCAAGTCGTTCCATGGGCGCACGTTATTTTCCGTATCAGTGGGTGGCCAGCCCAAATACCGCCAGGGGTTCGAGCCGGTCCCCCAGGGCATTACCCACGCCAAATACAACGATCTCGAAGGTCTGAAGGCGCTTATCTCGGACAGGACGTGTGCCGTGGTGATGGAGCCTATTCAGGGCGAGGGTGGTGTGATTCCTGCGGCTCCTGATTTCGTCCGTGGTGTCCGCGAGCTTTGCGACCAGCACAACGTCTTGCTGGTGTTCGATGAAGTGCAGACCGGTGTCGGTCGCACAGGCAAACTCTACGCTTACATGGATACTGACGTTATCCCCGACATTCTCACCTCTGCAAAGGCTCTGGGCGGTGGCTTCCCGGTTGGTGCCATGCTGACCACCGAAAAAGTGGCGGCGAGCTTCGGAATTGGCTCCCATGGCAGTACCTACGGAGGCAACCCTCTGGCGTGCGCCGTTGCGAATGCGGTAATCGACGAGGTTACCCGCCCGGAAATTCTTGAGGGCGTCGCTCACAAGCGCACTTTGTTCGAGCAGGGGCTGGAAGAGATCAACGCCAAACACGGCATCTTTAAGGAAATCCGTGGTAAAGGCTTGCTCATTGGTGCGGAGCTGATCGAAGCCTGGCACGGCAAGGCCGGAGAGTTCCTTGCTGCCGCCCGCGAGCAGGGCGTACTGATCCTGGTTGCCGGGCCTAACGTGTTACGGATGGCGCCGGCGCTGAACATTCCGGATGAAGACATCCGTGCGGCGATGCAGGCATTGCAGGCAGCTGTGGAAAAGAAACTTTCCAAGGCGGACCAGGTCTGAGCCGGCCCTATTCGATTGCCAGTGATGTTCATTCCCGGTCCGGTAACCCGTTTTTTTCATTCTCAGGAATTACTTCACGATGATGGTAGTACGTCCGCTCAATGCCAATGATCATCAGGCCCTGCGTGACCTGGCTCGGAAGACCGGTAAAGGGTTTACCTCACTTCAGGATGACGACCGACAAGTGGCCCGCAAGCTCGAGGCTACGCTGGAAGCCTGGCAGTCAGACGGTATCCCGGAAGATGCTTTCTATCTGTTTGTACTTGAGGATACGGAGACCAAACAGGTTGTGGGCATCTGTGGCCTGGAGGCAGCCGTCGGCCTGAATGAGCCCTGGTACAACTATCGGGTTGGAACTCTGCTACATTCCTCGCGTGAGCTTGGAGTATGCAACCTGGTCAATACCCTGACTCTCAGTAACGATCACACCGGGTACTCTGAGCTGTGTACGCTGTTCCTTGCACCGGAAGCGCGCCACAGTAAAAACGGGTCACTCTTGTCCAAATCCCGTTTCCTCTTCATGGCAGAGTTCCGTCAGCGATTCAACGAGTACACCATCGCTGAAATGCGCGGGTATTCGGACGAATACGGCGTGTCACCGTTCTGGGAGGCCGTTGGGCGGCAATTCTTTTCAATGGAGTTTGCGCAGGCGGACCAGCTGTCCGCGACCGACAAAGTCTTTATCGCCGAACTTATGCCCAGAAACCCGATCTACACGAACCTGCTCCCTGAGGATGCCCAGCAGGTTATGGGCGAGGTGCACCCGGCCACTGTGCCGGCCCGGAAACTGCTGGAGTCCGAGGGGCTCCGGTACACCGGGTACATCGATATCTTTGACGGTGGCGCAACGCTGGTAGCCCGGACAAATGATGTCCGTGCCGTTAAGGACAGCCGTCAAGCCCGGATTCAAATTACCGATGAGAAACCCGAGAGCGAGCTTTACCTGGTCAGTAATACGGAATTTCGGAATTTCCGTTGCTGTATGACGCCGCTTCAGGATCTTGGCGAGGGTGTCGTGGCGTTGCCCCGGCAGGTCGCAGAGGCCCTGCGAGTGGACGACGGTGACCGGGTACGAGTGGTTCTGCTTTCGGCTGGAGGGAAATGAGAATGACCTTACCAGTATTGATTGCCAATCAATGGTCGGATGGTGAGGGCAAGGCAATTGAGTCCCTGAACCCTGCGACCGGATCCGTGATCTGGCGGGGCCAGGCCGCCAGCGAGGCCCAGGTTGATGCAGCGGTGGCTGCGGCCCGCGCATCGAGCCCGCATTGGGCGATGACCGATTTCGACGACCGGCTCGCAGTGGTCCGTAAATACGGAGAGTTGCTCGGAGCGCATAAAGAAAAGCTGGCGGAATGCATTGCCTCGGAGACGGGTAAACCGCTTTGGGAGGCGCGGACAGAAGTCGGAGCCATGATCGGTAAGATCGATATCTCCGAGAAAGCCTACAATGAGCGCTCGGGCAGCCGCAGCAACGAGATTGCAGGCGGGCGTGCCGTGCTGCGCCACAAACCTCACGGTGTTGTCGCGGTTTTCGGGCCTTATAACTTCCCGGGCCATCTGCCCAATGGTCACATCGTACCGGCGCTCATTGCAGGTAATACCGTGGTGTTCAAGCCCAGCGAGCTGACTCCGACGGTTGCAGGCTGTATGGTCAAGCTGTGGCAGGAAGCCGGGCTGCCCAGCGGCGTGCTGAACCTGGTTCAGGGCGAGAAAGAAACGGGCATTGCCCTGGCCAATAATCCGGATATTGACGGCTTGTTCTTTACCGGAAGCTCCAATACAGGCCATATCCTACACCGGCAATTTGCGGGCAATCCTGGCAAAATCCTGGCCTTGGAAATGGGTGGTAACAATCCTCTTATCGTGGAAGAGCTGGAGGATATGCAGACAGCGGTTTATGAAACCATCCAGTCTGCGTTCATTACCTCGGGCCAGCGCCGCGCCCTTCGGGAGCCACTGAGAGCCTTGATAGCTGCGTTGCTCTGACTCGATTTGGAACCACCAAACCTTCGCCATCGCGCCTTGCTCTCAAGGCTCTCAGTGGCTCAGTAGGTCAGCGAATTAACCAGACGGGACACTAGGCGCCTGTTTGTGCCGGCTGGTGTGTGGGGTGACAGATTCATGGCTTCCCTGAAGGCGTCTATTGAAGCGATCCGAGTGGGCGATGCGTTTGATGAGCCCGCCCCCTTCATGGGAAGCGTGATTTCCGAAAGCGCCGCCGAGGGGGTGTTGGCCGCCCAGGATCAGTTGCTGGAAAAAGGCGCCTCTTCGCTGGTCCGTAGTGAAAAACTGAAGCCTGGCACCGGTCTGATCAAGCCGGGATTGATTGACGTGACCGGGGCCACGGGTGTGGAGGATGATGAGATCTTCGGACCGTTGCTCCAGGTGATCCGTTATTCCAGTCTGGACGACGCCATCACCAAGGCGAACGACACTCGCTACGGACTCTCTGCCGGGTTCTTCAGCGACAGCGAGGCCCGGTTCCAGTACTTCTATAACCGCATTCGGGCCGGCATCGTCAACTGGAACAAGCCGCTGACTGGCGCTTCAAGCGCGGCCCCATTTGGCGGAGTCGGTGCCAGTGGTAATCACCGTGCGAGCGCCTATTATGCTGCGGATTACTGTTCGTATCCGGTTGCGGGGATCGAGGCTGGTCGGTTAACCATGCCTGAGACGACGGCTCCGGGCCTGGAGTTGAAGTAGTTACTTGCTTCTCCCTCCAGCACAGCGCTAGCCTTAACCCCGTTTTCACGGGGTTTTTTATGGCCCTTTCCCGCGCCAGTGCAACAGAGGAATCACACCTGAATGAAACAGGCATCCGGTAATAGCGGTGCCCGGCCGCGCTATATCACGCCGGAGGGCGAGCAGGCGCTCCGCAAGGAACTGCAATACCTTTGGAAGGAGAAACGCCCGCAGATAACCCAGGCTGTGCGTGAGGCTGCTGCCCTCGGCGATCGTTCGGAAAACGCCGAGTATATCTATGGCAAGAAGCAGTTGCGCGAGATCGACCGGAGGGTTCGTTTTCTCAGCAAGCGTCTGGAGGAAGTGACCGTCGTGGACCGGCTTCCGGATCAACGGGACAAGGTGTTCTTTGGCGCCTGGGTGACCATCGAGGACGGCGAGGAACAGACCTTCCGGCTGGTGGGGGCGGATGAGTTTGACCTCAATAAAGGCTATCTCAGCATCAACTCGCCCATGGCGCGGGCGTTGATAGGCAAGCATCTGGGCGATGAAGTCAGCGTGCGCACTCCGGAAGGGTTCAAGTCAGTGTTCATAACCGCGATCCGTTACGGTTCGGCCCCTGAAGACAAGTGATAAGCGTCACATTACCGTCGACAGGTCCAGCATCCTTTGTGATATGTCGCTAGACTGTTCAAAAATTGTCACATCATGTGACCGGGACAGGATAGTCGACCGGAGATACGGAGATGGTTTTTCAAAGGCTGGACGTTCACGTTTATCAAGGGCGGGCTGGGCTGCTGGGGGGATTCCTGGTACTGGCCGCATTATCAGGCCCTGCGCTGGGCCAATCCGACGGGGAGGTCCGTGGCGATAACGGTGGGGCATTCATCTACGAGGAACGCACCACAATCGATACCATCCCCCTGCGTTCCATCGAAGAGGAAGCCCTGGCCAACACGGTTGTCGAAGGAGGTCTGGCAGCGCCCGTCGAGGGCGTGGCGGTCAAGCCCCGGTCCGAGGACGATTTCTATCTGGACCCGTTGGCCCTGCATCCCCGGGATGAACGGACCGATTTGGGGCGCTCGGAGATACCGGTGGATATCCGGTTCAGTAACCCCAAGTCTGTGCCGGGCCAGACCCACAGCAATACCTACGTGATCCGGCCATCGGCAAATCGCACCTACGATACCCTTAACACCAACCTGATCGAACGCTGAGGGTTGATTCTTCAGGCGGCGGCCACACCGCTCATTTCGGACTTGCCGAGGACCTTCTCGTAGAAGAACGCCAGAGCCTGCCGGGCCTGGTTGAGGCGCGCCCGCGAAACCCGCATACCTTCGCTGAGATAGCTCAGAAACTGTTGCTGATCCTCGCTTTCAAGGGCCTCGGGGTCCTTGGAATCGTGGAACAGTACGAAACGGGTAATCCAGTGCAGGTAGGTTTGTTCTGCGCGTTGGTTGAGCTGTTGCTCCTCGATGGCAGCGGTCAGACGACGGACGAGGTCCGGCTGGGACTGCTCCAGTGCCTGGGTGATTGTCATGGGTAAAACGCTTCCGCTTGGGATTGTTGTTTTTATATTGGACGCATCTTATGACAATCTTTTGAACGTCGCAAAAATTTCCTTTTACGGTTTGTAGGGGCGATTACAAATCGCCCCGGGTCCTTGAACAACGGGTTATTTCAGTGTCTCAATCTTGTCCACGTACTGCTGCATGGCATCTTCCTTCGACATGCCCTTGAGCTTGTCCCAGGCGTCATACTTGGCGCGGCCGACAAAATCCATCATGCCCGGACGCTTGCCGGACACGTCGCCTTCAGTGGCCTGCTTGTACAGGGCGTAGAATTCCAGCTTCATCTCGTTGGAGGGTTTGAAATCGCCTTCGGCGGTCTGGATGTAGTTCACCGCGTCATCGAACTTGGCTTTCAGGTCGCTCATGGGGTTCTCCCTGGTGTCGATCGTTATGTCCTGAGGTGGATGCTGGGAGTATAGACAGTGGGCCGGGGGGCGTCATTGACCTGGCTGTCCGTTGGCAAAGTAATCAGCGCCATTCCGAGGGGGGGGGTGGCAAAACTTTGCCCAGGTCACATTGTTGGCAATAGGTGGCCAGATTTGGTTGAGTATGCGGGGGCACCTGTGTACAGTTTCGGCCGTTGCTTGCCAGGAGGGCAGGTACAAGGGATTGAACAACTGCAAATGATTTGCACAGGGAGCACGCCATCATGTCTTCTAAAGACGGTTCCGTCGCGCCTAAAGAGCGCATCAATATCAAGTATGTCCCCGCCACCGGCGACTCACTTGCCCCCACCATGGTGGAAAGCTCGCCCGCCTCGGCCTGCACGGGTGTGCCGCCGAGCGGCGCGTCGGCCATGTGGCAGCCGGCGGCCTCGAGCTTCGCCGCGAGCGCGAGGGTCGAGGTGGGATCGGAGGTGGAGCAGTCGACGACGACCGAGCCCGGCTTCAGTCCGGGCATCAGCGCCTCGACGATCGCCTCGACCTGCGGCGACCCCGGCGCGCAGATGTGGACGATGGACGCAGCGGCGGCGAGGTCCGCAAGGCTTGGTGCCTCGACAGCACCACGGCTGACGAGGTCCTCGACGGTCGCTCGGTTCCTGTGCGCGATCACCGTCACGGGATACCCCGCGGCAAGCAGGTTGCGCGGCAGGGACAACTGTATCAGCGATTCCTCAACTTGACGCGGAGCGCCGATCCGGCCCTAGTGCATCCCTGCCCGGCGCCGAGGCGCCGGGCAGG